>CAVZOB010000006.1:0-210579 GCA_963776835.1 uncultured Pseudomonadota bacterium | reverse complement strand
GGTAAATGGGTATGTCTGCCGCGTGGATGTTATTGCCTCGCGCAAAGCTTTACGTACCGGATCGGCGGTCAGGAGTGGCTGACGATTATACGTCACCACCGTAAAAAAGTACGTTCCGCCGGATGTGTGAGCTCTTTGGTAGTTTGACATTATGATGATGCTTCGGAGCGGTGCGCACGGCGCACCCTACTCTCTTTTCGTAGTTCGCGGCGTTTTATTATCGGAGCGACTTGTTCACCATTACCCCGAGGGTGCGCCGTGCGCACCACATCGGTTAAAGGTAAGTCCTGCTAGAGGTATGCGCTCTTCGGTAAGTTGAGATCACGGAATAATGTTGCCGAGAATTTCCAGCGACATTGTCCCGGTATTAACCTTGCCATTGATCATAGCTTCGGAGCGGTGCGCACGGCGCACCCTACCCTCTTTCGTGGTTCGCGGCGTTTTATTATCGGAGCGACTTGTTCACCATTACCCCGTAGGGTGCGCCGTGCGCACCACATCCTTAAAGGCAGGTCCCGCCGGAGGTATGCGCTCTTCGGTAGTTTGTTATCACGGTTCAAGTTCGTTGAAAATTTCCGGCGGGATTGTTCCGGTATAGACCTTGCCATTGATCACATAGGATGGGGTGGAGGTTATATGATGCTGCAAGCCCTGCTGGATGTCATTAGACAATAAACGCAAATATTCAGGGTTGCTGAAGGCCTGCACAATCTCTTCCCGAGGGAGTCCCATGCGGTCGGCCAGGGTTTGCAGGTCAATACCGTCCGGCTTGCCTTCACGGATAATTCGATAGAGTTCGTCATTCATCTCCCAGAATTTATCCTTGCTGCCGGCGTAGAGGGCCAGGAGGGCCATCTGGCCCGCCCCCACATGAAAGGGCTGCTTGACCAAGGGGTTGACGAGATGATCCATGGGGAAGTTGTGATGGACCAGCCTGATCTTCGTCCGGATGTTTATTTACGAGGTTGCGGAGGAAGATGTGCATCTTTCCGCACTGGAAGCACATATAATCCGAATATTCTTCTATGGTGAGCTTGGGGTGGCTGGCCCCTATCCAGTGGGCGCCTGTTTCGGTCCGGCCTGTGGAAACCGTACTGGGGATTGGAGCCTTGTGAGAATTCCCAGTAATGGGGCAGTTTCCATTGCAACAGCATCAAGCTGCCAAGAAGGGTGGCGAGAAGCAACAGGTTGCTCCGGGACCTGAGGCAGGAACCACCGGTTTTTACGAGGCCACCGAGAGGAATATGGAAACGGCGGATAACAATGAATGCCAGGAAGGTAATGGCGAAATAACAGAGGTAGCAAAGCAGGCAGAAGATGCAGTAGGAGTGGATCTTCTGCGCCGAAACATATCCGTAATAGATGGAAACGGCACAACAGGCAAGACCAAGCCCGAAGATCAGCCACCACAGGCCCATATTCCTCTGGCCCCTGGTGTTGACGAGCGAGCAGGCCGAAAAGAAGAAAAATGAAGAAACCCCAGATGGCGACCGGCAGCGACAGCAGGATGGAGTAGGAACTCTGGGCAACGGTGTCACAGTTGATAGCCTTGCTGAGGGCGCAGATACTGGCGAAACTAAGGTCGGTGTAATTGCGGAAGTGGACGATGCCAAGGTACAGGCAACTGCCAAGGCCGGTAAGGATGAAGACGCAGACAGGATAGAAATAAAAAGGGTAGGGAAGTCGGGGATGTTTTTTTGAGAATGAAGAGATGTCATGTCTATTCCAGTGAGCTTTTAAGTCGGCACTTATTGCCGACCTCAATGCCGGTAAAATACAAGTTTATGAATGTCACCTTGATTGCAAGTTGGAATTGGAGGTCAATATGCTCATGCAAAGGCCATAAAGACTATAGTAGTTCCTTCGACTGAAAGGGAAAGGTTTATAACACGTTCACCTTTTATCAGGAACGCCATTAGTATGTTTTTTTGCGGGAGGTTCGTTAAAAAAGGAAAAGCAGCATAAGGTTTTTCCCCTTATGCTGCTTGGTGTACGGATCAGGAAATTGTTGTGCGTGATTACATAGATTTTGCAAAAGTGCTGGTTGTTTGTCCCAGCCTGCATTGGATTGAGCATCTTGATAAGCGGACGGACAACGTGCGCTTACGTCCGTAACGGTAACGATTGTCTGGTTGAGTTCCGTTACCATTTGTTAATTCAGCAGTATTGCTGTTGGAGAGTGGTTTGAAAATAACAGTTGCGCGTCAACATGGTCCTAATGCGTACCGAGTTGCAGTCAATATACCGGTCATTACGGCGGTATTCGCTGGAATGGCATAGTAATCTGCCAGGGTGCCGAGGATGGAATTGGCGTCGGACTCAGCGCCGGAGCAGTATGCTTTATCGCGGAAGGAGATGTAGTTGGGGATGGCGATGGCCGCCAGGATGCCGATGATCGCGATGACGATCATGAGCTCGATCAGGGTGAAGCCTTTTTCGTTTGCCTGCAGTCTCAGTTTGTTCATGTGTTTTCCTCTCTCCTGTGATGGGGTTGAATGGTGTTGTTGCCAATGTACGCCATTGTTAAGCATGATTCATGCCAGTAATTTCAGAAGACTCTATCTTTTTTTTTAAAAAAAGCAAGTACAAGAAACCTTGGGGAATTCTTTTTCTGCTGTTGTTTTGGAAAAATTTAAAGCCCTGACCTGAAATTGGAAGTTATTATATTGAATTTATTGGTATTTGGTGTTAGTTGCATAAATGTCAGACCGCTTGTGCTGTTTTTCTCAAAATATTCCCGAGCTGACAATATTTGTCAGTTTTGCAAAGATCGACTGACATTTTTTGTCAGCTCAGAGGGTTAGGGCTTGGAAAATATTAAAATACCGTTTTGTAGGGTGCGCCATGCGCACCATTGTTGTTTTATGCCAAAGTGGGACGATAGCACAAATAAGGTGCGCGCAGCACACCCTACCAAGTTTTTTGTTGGAGGGTGACGAACCTTTCTCCGGAACTTCTACTGTCCATTGTCCATTGGAAAAAATATTGATAATTCAGGATCCTGGTTGTAAAAAGAATTTATAATCACGGCCTGCCGGCAGAAGAGGATAGGAAAGGCATTTTTTGTAACTAGATGATAATAAAATAGTTTTTTGTTTGCATGCAGGGTGGTTGTGTTTTTGCATGTCATGGGGAACGGTGATTTCATGGATCGTAACAAGACAAAAATGCTCAGGGGGAAAGGGATCTTGCGAAGATTGCCAATGCTCGTTCATAACCGGGACGGTTTTACTCTGGTTGAATTAATGGTGGTGATAGCTCTTATCGGCATCATTGCCGGATTCGGCACGCCGGCGCTGCTTTCCATGAAGGCCAAGTCCAGTGTCCGCGCGGATGCCCGGGATATCCTTTCCACCTTCAAACATGCCCAGTCGGAGGCGGTCAAGCGCAGTGAAAATGTCTGCATTCTCTTTAATACCCCGGCGACTGGATATACGGTTTTTCTCGATAACGGCGCCGGAACTCCCGCTAATGCCGATAATGCATACCGTGGACCGCAGGTGAAGAACCCTTGCGGTCAATCATCTGCGTCCGGGCAACTCTTTTGCCAGTTGGCCTTGTGCTGGAAATCCAGGTTTTAATGCCCGCGGCCTCCCTTTGACGGGACAAGGCAGTGTGGAAATCCACTCGTCCGCTTTGAATATGAAACTGAGTCTCAGCAATGCAGGGTTTATAAAAGTAACAGTTCTTTGATTGATAACGAACCGAGGAAGAGCCCATGTGGAGTACACCTAAAGGCAGGAACATAAAAACCGGGTTCCATCTCAATAATGAAGCCGGCGTGACGCTCATTGAAGTCATAGTCTATATGGTCATAGCCGGCATGCTGCTGAGTGCCGCGGTCATGGTCTTCATGGGGCAGAACAAGACCTACAACCGCCAGGATATCATAGCGGAAATCCAGCAGAATATCAGGGCTGCTACCTCCACGATGGCCCCGGAGATCCGTCTGGCAGGGTTTGACCCGGCCATCAAGGGCGGCGCTGGATTTATTTCCGCGACCTCAAAGCAGTCTCTCCTTCGGCTATTGGGAGGATACCGATGAAGACGGGAGTTATGATGATGAAACTGTTCCAACAGTCATCACGTATGATCTCTATGATGCATACCAGTCTACTCCAGGAGACGGAGATGGTATCATAAATGATGTTGCCAGAAAGAGAAACGATGGTAACAGGACTCCACTTGCCGAAAACATCGATCAATTGCGTTTTGAATATCTGTATTGGAACTTTAACACGAATGTCTGGGCCTGGGCCAATGATGCCGCAGCGATAGAGGCTGCCCTTGGTATCACTCCGGACAAAGCGCTGGAACAGATCCGAGCCGTCAAGATCATCATTCTCGGCAGCGCCAGGCCGTCCGCCTTTGCCGAAACGGACACCACCGTCTACAGACCGCCGCTGGAAGGGAGCGGAGCGGGAACCACCTGGACCCCGGCGGCAGGCACCGGCTACAAACGGATGATGTCGGTGGTGGTCCAGTGCAGAAACAACAGAGGATAGCCCTATGCGGATGAGCTTACACTATAACCGGGAAGGAAGGTTGAGTCAGGCGGGATTCAGCCTGATCGAGGCCATGGTCGCCATGGCCATCTTTACCATTGGCATCCTCGGCTGTTACAGGATGCAACTGCAATCAGTCCATTCCAATGCCGTGGCTGAACGGGTCTCCACCGCGTCCCATTGGGCTGCTTACGCCATCGAGGAACTTCTCGACAAGGACTACGATCATGCGGATTTTGATGATGACGATGGCCGGAGCGGCTGCGGCAGGGTTGAATGATCTCGAGGCCAATGCCGATGGCGTGATGTACATCCATCCGGACGGCTCGAAATCAACAACTGCTGCTGCCGGTGACCTCTACTCGGTATCCTGGGATGTTGTCGAGGGAACGGCCGCGGAAACATCTGTGCTCCGAGGCGTAAAACAGGTGCGGGTGCATGTGGTCAGAAAAGGGGTCATCGGCTCGGGTGCCAGCTCTACAGTCATGATTATTTTAAAACCAGGGAATTCTGAGGATACCATGAATCGACGAACCATTGCTGATGAACAGGGGTTTATCCTGGTCTGGGCGCTCCTGCTGCTGGTGGTCGTGACCCTGCTGGGCGCATCCGGGATCTCCACCTCGATCTTCGAAACAAAGATGGCCGCCAACGAGGCCCTGCACGAGCAGGCTTTCTATCAGGCAGACGGCGGCACCCAAAACGCCATCTCCCTGTTGCAAAATAACATCAACTGCATCAGTGGTTTTTCGACGACTGACTTAGATGGCGGTATTATGGTACCAGCAGCCAGTAGCAATTTCTGGGTCACCAACAGCCTCACCACCGAAATCCCCATGGCCAGCGACACTAATCGTGATTTTTATTATCCCAGCGGCTATGCAGCGGGCACTCCCCATACCAATGGCCGTATTAATGGTATGGTCAAGATGATGGCCGGTGCCAGCCTGCAGCAGCTAGCCGGCTACGAAGGAAAAGGAAAAGGCATTGGATCTGACGGAGCGTTCCTGGTCTTTGATATAAAGGTGGAACGACTTGGTGAGCGTAACAGCAAGACAGCTATCTGTCTAAAGTACCGGGTAGAAAATCAGTTTGCCAATAATCCGGCCGGGAATTGTGTCTATTGATCCTGTTACATGCAGGGGGGAAATTATGTGTTCTTTAAAAAAAGGTCTTTTATATTTTTCTGCGCTGATGACGGTGTGTTGCTGTCTTTTTTATTCAGCCGGTCAGGCAGCAGCATCAGATGTCTGTTCCCAGGGAACCGGCCTGCCGCCGTTTCTCAGCTCCGGAGCCGACCCCAACCTCCTGCTGTTGATTGACAATTCCGGATCCATGCTGGACATGGCCTACGCCGGAAATGGGGGAGAATGTTTTGATGATGGGTATCTGCGTAATCCAACAAGTACTGCAACGCCGCCGGCAATTGATCCAAAGCGGGAATATGCAGGATATTTTAAACGGGATTCGTGGTATGTCTGGCGGGAGTCATACTACAAAGCCGCAGACGGGACCAGACCTTATGTAACGGCTGGTGCTTATGCTGATGTTTCGTACTGGAAGGCAGCGACTGTATATAATGTTGGTGCGTTAATTATAGATAACGGAATTTTTTACAAGGCAACCTGCACCTCGGGCGCTTCCTGTACGTCCACGGCTACAGCCGAAAATATAGATGATGACGCCGGAGTCAACTGGCTCCCGGCTTCAGGAATAAAGACCTGGACTGCCGGGAATACATATAGCGCGGGTTCTTTTGTCAAGAATAAAAGTCAGGTTTTCTTTCTGGCATCACCTTTAGCCGGAGCGAGTGTCACCGATCCGCAAACCGATAGCACACACTGGACGCCGGTGAGTTATACCTGGCGTTCCGGAGCGAGTTATGCGCTAGGAGATATCGTCACCTATAATGGGATGGTATATCGGGCGCCGGCGGCTGTGAGCGCTAAAAGTGCATTTGACTGGGCCGACTGGCAGCGTCTCGACGAGGGCTATTTTGAAGAAGTGGCCACGGCGCCTTGCGCTTCGCCTTCGTACTCGCACACGTATGTCGATGGCGGAGTCACCATCACCGATCTTCAGATCACCATGGCTGATGCCGGCGGCACAACCATCACCAATGTCAGCACGCAAACTCCCGCGGCTGTCACCTGTTTTGCCTCCAGGGGGAATTTCCTCAACTGGGCATCGGCATCCAAGTTCGATATTCAGAAGAAAATTCTCACCGGCGGAAAATATTACTCGGGTTATGAAGACCCTGAC
The DNA here is from genome assembly GCA_963776835.1 of uncultured Pseudomonadota bacterium. Taxonomy (GTDB): domain Bacteria; phylum Desulfobacterota; class Desulfobulbia; order Desulfobulbales; family Desulfocapsaceae; genus UBA2270. The sequence continues at coordinate 203,812 of CAVZOB010000006.1, read as the reverse complement.
AATGCGGTGACAACCGACAACGGTGACGACCGGCTTATCGCCGAGAATCGGGGCTGCGCCGGAACCGGATATGTAAAGCAGGTTCCGCTAACGAATAGCACCAACTCGTCTAAACTGACGTTGCGAGTCCGCGGTGCCATGGGCGACAACCCATGGGTTGTGCAAACCGACGATAGGGTGGATACCACGGACAACACGGCCCGTATCGAGGTTTTGGCGGTTTCGGTGAGTGGTTTTGATGCCTCCCAATGCCTAGCTGCCGCTGAGACACTGACCACTGCGCCGTCTGGGGCAGTCGCGAAGCAAGAAATTTCAGATTGTCTGAATTATGGCGGCTCCTTGACCGGGGAGGAAAATTCCACAAATATCAGTAGCCTGATAGAGTGTACCCAGTACTGGAAAGGCATTTCCATCAATGTGAATAATATCGAAAGCCATTGTTCAAACATTTATGGCCATGGTAGCATACCGTCAACCATAACACCCTGGGATCCTGATTATATCTGTTATGGTGTTTATAATCCGAATATCCTAACGGTTGCGGACAGAGAGGGATACTTCGGGGCCTGCTGGGGCATGCCCACCTCCGCAACAGGAACATGTACCGTGCCGGCATCCTGTACCTATAGCGTAAATCTGAATCCGGGCGCCACAGGACGACCACAAAAATGTACCGGTGGCGTTGAATTTCAATGCCCTGCAACTGCAACATATCACCTTAAGTCCGGCAAATATATCTGCAGCACGAGTGGAAACAACGACACCGGCTGGGTTCGTTTATACAAGAATGCCTCCGGCTATTGTACATACGACAGTGGAGGAACAACTCCTTCTGCTGCTTGGATGAGCGATCCGGCAGATTGTACCCGGGATGCGGCGGATAAATTCTGCGGTCAAATGAAACTTCCTGAAGTGATTGACCCTTCCGATAAAGTTACAACCACGTCGGAAACCTATAATTTACCGGCAATGCTGATCGACGCCGGAGTCATGGGACAATTAAACACCAGCCGCCCTCTGGCGGTGCTGAAGGGCTATATTAAGCAACCGGATAAACCTACAGGCATCTTGCAATCCACTGCCGACGAACTGAATATCGGCGCCATGGCCTTTAACAGTGTAGGGTCGGCCAGCGAAGCAAGTACGAATGCATACATTGATCGATTCAGCCCCCCCGGCAATAAAGACGGTGCCCAGGTAATCAGTGAAATCGAGTTTGGCGCTACGATCTTGGATGATAACGGGACTCCTGACGATACCACCGATGACCGGACCCATGTGGACGACCTGGTAAAGGCCGTCAATCTGGTCCGTGCAACCTCCTGGACCCCTCTGGCCGAGGCGATGTATGAAGCCCTTGGTTATTATGGACAGAACAAAGTGCCCAGGCTTGATCCTAGCTGATTTCACAACGGCCGATGAGGATGCTGCATGGCCCGATCCGGTCAAGTACTGGTGTCAGGATAACCATATCCTGATCATCACCGAAGGTGCATCAACGGCAGACGTTAATGCGGTTGTTCAAACATTTATTGATACCAATGGTCACCATGACGCCGATGCACGCCGCTACCGAGGTTGTCTGCACGAACGGACTGAACGGTTCAACGTATCTTGACGACCTGACCTGGTTCGGGCAGAACGCCGTGGTGAAAGGCAGTACCGCGACCTCCTCCGATCTCTACTCCCAGCTTATTGCCACCAACAAGACGGCATCCGGATCCGGCCTATGCCAAACAGCCCGTTACCACCCATATCGTCACCACCGGTTCCCTGCGCACTGATGGCACCGGCGAATGCAGTCCGGCGACCCTTATGACTAATGCGGCGAACAATGGCGGCTCCACGCTGTTAACCGGAGAGGATCCCGCCCAGCTTGAAACCAATCTGAAGGCGGTCTTGTCCGGCATTCTTGGCCGTGCTTCCGCAGGGTCAGCCGCCTCGGTTATCTCCAGTTCCCGCAGCGGTGAAGGAGCGGTCTATCAGGCCGTCTTCTGGCCCCAGGTCTCACGGGGAATCAACAAAGATCCATTGACGTGGATCGGTGATGTCCACGGTCTGTTCATGGACAGCCAGGGAAGGATGTGGGATGATTATGATCATAATGCCCAGATGTGGAGCGAAGACAGCAACGGCAACGGGCAGCTGGATGCAGGTGAGGATTCTGACGCAAATGGATGTCTGGATGGTGACCGCCGCGTTTTCTTCTACTATGATGGCGCCAATACCAATATCTGTTTCAACGATTCGGTCTTGACGACTACTCCTCCGGTCTGTGACACTCACTGCAACCGATTACTGCGGATCTAAAAATGTTACCCCTACCCCTGCAACTCCATTCACCGAACCGGTGCCTATTAAGGACTTTAACAATTATCTATGGTCCGCGAACCAGGGACTGCGGGGAATTACGGATGCTGACCTGGCCACCAATCGTTCAGTTGACGAAAACGGTCGTTGGATATGGCCTTCCTCGCCCAAACGGTATGTTTTCACCTGGAATGACCTGGATAACGATGGCATTGTCGATTCTGACGGAGGGGGTGGTCCGGAAGATGAAATCATCCCCATGATTGATACGGTTAACTGGACCGCGAAGACTTCCACGGATCACTCCATCCTCAATGATTTCAAGGTTGCTGATACCGGCGAGATGAACCATCTTGTTGACTGGTTACGCGGTTCCGATAGCTGGTATGAGACGGATACTAACAATAACAGTCAACTGGACGGGACCGAAGACATCAATGGCAACGGCCAGCGGGATTATGTCCTCCGCTGCCGCCGGGGTGACTGTGATCCTACAAATACTGCAATCAGCAATCTTGAATGGCGGCTGGGTGATATCATTCACTCCACTCCTAAACTGGTGGCTCAGCCGGCTGAAGCCTACCATTCGATTTACCGGGATTCAACGTATTCCGGTTTTGTCAAACGCCATCGGTATCGCCGCAATGTTGTTTATTTCGGTGCCAATGACGGCATGCTGCATGCGGTGAACGGTGGTTTCTTTAGTGGTGATGAAAATAAATTCTGGAAAAACATGACGCTGACCAATGATGGTACAGTGACCTTTGATGATGCCAGCGGGCCGGCATTGGGCAGTGAGCTATGGGCCTATATACCCTATAATCTTCAGCCCCATCTGAAATGTCTGACTGACCCGTTGTATGGAAGTGGCGATGGCAATAGCCATAAATACTTTGTGGACAAGGAGCCACGCGTCTTCGACATGCAGATCTTCACGGAAGAAAGCGCATGCTCCGATCCTTACGCCGCGGGTTGCGTCCATCCCGGGGGATGGGGCACGGTTCTGGTCGGCGCCTTGAGCCTCGGGGGCTCTCCCATTAACGCCGAAGACAGAAGGGACCTGGACTTGGAATTCCGCTGATAAGAGGCAGTTTATTTCCTCCTATTTTATCCTCGACATCACCGATCCGGAACGGCCGCCCAAACTGCTTGGCGAAATGACCAGAACTACCGAAACACAAGCATTGTGGTGGTGGACAACGGATAAATATACCAATCTCGGCTTTTCCACGCCCATGCCGTCCGGTGTGGTTATGCGGGATAATCTCGGCAAAACGACCTGGTATCTTGTTTTAGGGAATGGACCGGATGACATAAAAGGAAAAAATACTACTCTGCGGGGGAAGGTGGCGGTTCTGCCCCTGCAACTGGACGCCACCTCCGGCGTTTTAAAAAAGGGCGTCAGGATTCTTAATCATTCCCCAAGTTCTACTGATTCAGGTGTGATCGCAGTGAGTACAGCCGATACGACAAAACGATTTGTTTCCGATATGATGACCGTGGATTTTGATCTGGAGGCCCAGTCAGATCCTGTTTTTGGCGCCTTGTACAAGTCCGATGCCGTGTATTTTGGCACGGTGGACGGGACCGGATTCACCGGTTCGTCCGGTGCTACTTCCTGGGGCGGTGGCGGCGGGATCTATCGTCTGGTCACCAGGCAACTCAATGCCGCGGGCAAACAGATTGTCACCACTCCCGACCAGTGGCACATTGAAAAATTCATTGATACAGAGGCCCCCGTGACCGGGGGATTGTCCGTCGGCTGGGATCAAGCCAACTTCTGGATCTATTTCGGCACAGGTCGTTTCTTTGCCACCGAAGATAAAACAGACCTCACTGTCCAGCGTTTTTTCGGCGTCAAGGAGCCTCTTAATGCAAGTTGTCAAATGACCTGGGGTACTATTACCGGTTGGAACAGCTCCTCGACCAGTCCGGCTAGTACCGGGGCTGGTGGAGCAAGAGGGCTTGTGCGGGTCGATAATATTCAGGTCGCTGATAGTAGTTCATTTATGCTGAATAATGAGCCCGTGGTCTTCTGCCCCAGCGGATCTTCAGCTTCAGCTCTCATTACGGATAAAAATTACTGCAGCCTTGCCTTTCTCGGCACTGAGTTGGGTACTACGGCTGGGATAAAATATTACTCCTATGAAAAGCTTCGGCAGTATATTGCCGGTGAAAATAAGGCCTCAAATGGTACGTGCCCCCAAAGTGATACATTAATCGGAGTGGATGGCTTTTTCAGGGTGCTTCAGGATGATCGAGAGCGGGTCATCGGCCAATCGGCATTACTTGGCGGTCTGCTTACCTTCACCTCCTACCAGCCCTTTGCCGACCTGTGTACCGCTGAGGGTATGAGTAATCTCTACGGTGTGCACTACCAGTCGGGAACTGCCTGGTATGAAAATGTTTTTGGCACCCTTCCACTCGATGGTCGTACCGTTGTCAAGGATAAAAATCCCTTGGGCGTGGGTTTGGCCGTGACTCCAAGTATGCATATCGGCGGCGGCGGCGCAGACGCCAAGGCCTTTATTCAAACGAGTACTGGTGAAATCATTGAGATCGGCCAGGAAAATCTGCCGCTCCAGCCGCCGAAAAGCGGCCAGGCAGGCTGGTGTGATGATTGCGAGTAAAAGTTCAAGATTAAATTGATAATAAAACAATCCCCTTGCATCCCGGCACTGATTTCATGCCGAGTGCAGGGGGGTGTTGTTTCATCTGAAAAGAGGCGAAGAAGCGGGGAAAGAATGCAGTGGAAACGACAAGACCCCGAGGGGATTACTCCCGCGGGGTCTTGTCATTCACTGCGAACCGTCAAAATCGACGGGATGTATTCTGGCTCCCCGGGACGGATTCGAACCGCCGACAGGGTGATTAACAGTCACCTGCTCTACCAGCTGAGCTACCGGGGAATAATTGTGCCTTTCTATAGCATACTCACGGGAGCTTCGTCAACACCTTTAGACGTTTTTTCTCGTAGGGTGCGCTGTGCGCACCTTATTTGTGTAAAGTACCACTTGGCATAAAACAACACGGTGCGCGCGGCGCACCCTACAAAACGGTATTTTAATATTTTCCAAGCCCCTAAGATAATTCGGTAGGGTGTGCTGTGCGCACCTTTTTTTGTGCTATGTCCCACTTGGCATAAAACAACACGGTGCGCGCGGCGCACCCTACAAACGGTATTTTAATATTTTCCAAGCCCCTAAATTCAGCGGCCGCAAATCCCTTTATCTCTTTCGTCGGATATATTACTCTTCACTTGACCACCAAGCACTTTTCAACCCCAGCCCTGCACAGGTGCGCCATGAAACTGCCGATCAACAAGACCAAGATCATCGCCACCATCGGTCCGGCCTCGGACAGCATGGAGACCCTGGCCGCCATGATCAGGGCGGGGATGAACATCGCCCGCCTGAATTTCTCCCACGGGACCTTCTCCGAGCACCGGCAGACCATCGCCAGGATCCGGGAGGCGGCCAGGCTCTGCGGCTGCCGGATCGCAATCATGGCGGACCTGCCGGGTCCCAAGATGCGTATCGGCGCCATTGCGGACGAACCCGTCTTCCTGGCCACCGGCGACACCTTCACCCTGACCAGCGAGGAGATCATCGGCAACAGGCAGCGGGCCTCGGTCAGCTATCAGGAGCTGCCGCAGGTGGTCACGGCGGGCGATATCCTCTACCTCGACGATGGCTTCATCCAGCTGGCTGTTGATTCCGTGCAGGGGAAGGAGGTGCACTGCATCGTCCAGGTCGGCGGCAGACTGCGTTCCCACAAGGGCCTCAATCTGCCGGGCATTGACCTCGGCGTCTCGGCCTTTACCGTCCATGACCGCAAGTGTCTGAAATTTGCCCTCCAGCATGGGGTGGACGCCATCAGCCAATCCTTTGTCGCCAGCGAGGCCGACCTCCATGAGGTCAGGGAGGTGGCCCGGGAATGGGGCTATTCCCCCTTTATCATCGCCAAGATCGAGCGCTCGGCCGCCCTTGAGCATCTTGACGCCATCCTGCTGGCCTCCGACGGCGTCATGATCGCCCGCGGCGACCTGGGCGTTGAAATCCCCATTGAGACGATAGCGATCACTCAGAAGACAATCATGGCCCTGGCCCAGAAGGCGGGCAAGCCGGTGATCACCGCCACCCAGATGCTGGAATCGATGATCACCAACCGCAGGCCGACGCGGGCCGAGGCCACGGACGTGGCCAATGCCATCCTCGACGGCACCGACTGCATCATGCTCTCCGGGGAATCCGCCATGGGCGTCTATCCCGTGGAGGCGGTGGCCATGCTGGCCTCCATCGGCGCCTCCATCGAGGAGTTCCGCCCGGCCTGTCCGCTCAAAAGAGAGATCGCGCTCGACAGCCACTGGAAAAAGGCCGCCACCGGCCTCATCTCCCTGGCCGTGGATTCCACCATCGAACGCATGGATCCGGCATTCCTGATAGTCCCCACCCAGTCAGGGGCCATGGCCCGCAACATCGCCCGTTTCCGCCATAGGGTGTGGACCCTGGCCATCTCCAGCTCGGAAAAAACCTGCCAGGAGCTCCTTTTCTCCTATGGAGTGCATCCCCTGGCCGTCTCTCCCATGCCCGAAGAGTGGAACCGCTATGCGCAGGAACTGCAACAGCGTTTTGAGCTGCCCGGCGAATTTGCCATCCTGACGCAGGGCCCCTCGCCCCTGCACCCCGACACCAATCACCGCATGGAGCTCATCCCCCTGGGCAGAAAACGAACGAAAAGAAAAAGGGGTGGAAAAGGGTAACCTTCCCTTTTCCACCCCTTTTTCACCTACGGTCAGGTCGATGAAGAGCTTCCGTGTACAGCAAATCCCCCTCGATCCCCCTTTTTCAAAGGGGGAAGTTATAGTTTTCCCCAGTGTTGTCCGGTTAAGAAATTGCAAAGCTGGTTTTTGCCCTCACCCCAACCCTCTCCCAGAGGGAGAGGGAGCTTTTTTTATCCCCTCGCCCTCTGGGAGAGGGTGGCCGAAGGCCGGGTGAGGGATGCCGGAGTGGCGCTTTTGTACGGAAACCGCGCCATGCAAAAGTCTAACCGGACAACACTGAGTTTTCCCCCCTTTGAAAAAGGGGGGCCAGGGAGGATTTGGACGTTTCGAATGGCAATGCGATTGTCTAACCGGTCACCACTGCCGGGAATCAGGAAAACTGCTCCCGCATCCGGGCCACGCCCTGATCTTCCAGATAATCATCGAAGGGCATCATCTTGTCGATGACGCCGCCGGGCAGGAACTCGACGATCCTGTTGGCCACCGTGGTCACGAACTGATGGTCATGGGAGGAGAAAAGCAGCACCTCCGGAAAGGCGATGAGCGCGTCGTTCAGGGCGGTGATCGATTCCAGGTCGAGATGGTTGGTGGGTTCATCGAGGATCAGGGCATTGGCATCCGAGAGCATCATCTTGGAGAGCATGCAGCGCACCCGCTCCCCCCCGGAAAGGACACTGGTCTTCTTCAGAGCCTCGTCGCCTGAAAAGAGCATCTTGCCCAGGAAGCCCCGGGCAAAGGTCTCGCCCTCGGTGATCGGGGTATACTGGCCCAGCCAGTCCACCAGCGCCATATCCTGGGTAAAATAGTCGTTATTATCCATGGGGAAATAGGAATGGCTCATGGTCACGCCCCAGCGGAAGGTGCCGCTGTCCGCTTCGAGCTCGCCGGCCAGGATCTGGAACAGGGCGGTCTTGGCCACGCTGTTGATGCCGACGAAGGCGACCTTATCCCCCTGGCGCAGGGTGAAATCGAAATCCTGGAACAGGGAGACCCCGTCGACCGTCTTGGAGAGCCCCTTGACCTCGAGGATGATATCGCCGCAGGGGCGTCCGGCCTTGAATGAGACAAAGGGGTACTTCCGGGAAGAGACGGGCATGTCCTCAATCTGCAGCTTATCCAGCAGCTTTTTGCGCGACGTGGCCTGCTTGGATTTGGAGGCATTGGCGGAGAAGCGGAGGATAAACTCCTTGAGCTCCTTGGCCTTGTCCGTCACCTTTTTATTGTCGCTCTGCCGCTGTTTCAGGCTGAGCTGGCTGGCCTGATACCAGAAGTCATAGTTGCCCACATAGACCATGACCTTGCCGAAATCAATGTCGGCCACATGGGTACAGACCTGATTGAGGAAATGCCGGTCATGGGAGACGATGATGACCGTATTCTGGAAACGGGCCAGGAAGTCCTCCAGCCAGGTGATCGACTGCAGATCCAGATGGTTGGTCGGCTCATCGAGCAGCAGGATATCCGGATTGCCGAACAGGGCCTGGGCCAGCAGCACCCGCACCTTTTCACCGCCCTCCAGCTCCTTCATCTTTTTGTGCAGGAGCTCTTCGGTGATCCCCAGGCCGCTGAGGAGCACGGAGGCCTCTGATTCGGCCTCGTAGCCGTTCATCTCGCCGAACTCCGCCTCCAGCTCGCCGCTGCGGATGCCGTCCTCCTCGGTGAAGTCGGCCTTGGCATAAAGGGCCTCGCGCTCGGCCATCAACTCATAGAGCCGACCGTGGCCCATGATCACCGTATTGAGCACGGTCTCCTCGTCAAAGGCGAAATGATCCTGCCGGAGCATGGCGATCCGCTCGCGGGGACTCACGGAGATCTCCCCTTTGTCCGGCGGAAAATCTCCGGCCAGGATCTTGAGGAAGGTGGACTTTCCGGCCCCGTTGGCGCCGATCAGGCCGTAACAGTTTCCGGGAACAAACTTGATATTGACATCTTGAAAGATAATTCTCTTGCCATAGGAGAGGGCAACGTTGGAGGCATTGATCATAATAAAATCTCTTTTTACGTAAAGGTATCGGTGTTTGTGGATGCTTATTTTTCAGGCAACTCTTGGCACTGAGTGGGAAAAAAACCAGAATTTTAGCACGAGGAGAGACGGAGGCGCAAGCTTAATTTAAAAAAGACTATATTCATCCCGGAGCGAAAAGCAAGAAAGCGTTCCGACAACCTTCTTCGCCGACTCCTTGCAGGCCCGGCCTTGTTCAGCAGACCCCATTCTTTTCCGAAGATGTTACTCACCGATTATTTTCACCAGCACCCTTTTCCTGCGGCCGCCATCAAACTCACCATAGAATATCTGCTCCCATGTCCCGAAATCAAGCCGACCGTCGGTAACGGCAACAACAACCTCTCTTCCCATCACCTGCCGTTTCAAATGGGCATCCGCGTTGTCCTCACCGACGTTATGACGATATTGACCGACCGGTTCGTGGGGCGCCAGCCTTTCAAGCCAGACCTCATAATCGTGGTGCAAACCGGATTCATCGTCATTGATAAAGACCGATGCGGTAATGTGCATGGCGTTGACCAGTATCAGCCCCTCGGATATCCCGCTTTCATGCAAGCATTCCTGGACCTGCGGCGTAATGTTAATGAACGCTCGCCGGGTCGGCACATTGAACCACAATTCCTTACGATACGATTTCATTCGCTCTCCGTCATTTTTAATCATTTCTTCTTGCCGAGACGACCGACGCCGGCAAGCGGATTTCTCCCCCAGATCATTATCGTCATCCAGCAAGTGGTTGATTCAACGGGCGCTTCCTGTTCCCGGCAGGAGGATTACCGCCTCCGTTCCCCGCTCCTGGCCCGCCTGGAGGCTCAGGGTGCCGCCATGCCTACGGATAACCTTGTCGGCCATGGAGAGGCCGAGTCCCGCTCCGTACATCTTGGTTGTAAAGAAGGGTTCAAAGATCCGGGCCCGGATGTTTTCCTGGATTCCGGCGCCATGGTCGCGAATTCTGATCCGCAAGGCCTCGTCCGTTCTTTCGAGGAAGCACTCAATCGTTCCACCCCCCGGCAATGCCTCAATGCTGTTTTTGACCACATGCAGAAGGGCCTCCTCCATCAGTTCCCGGTCGATGAAGAGGGCGGGAAGATCTGCCTGATCATGGAGAAGCGGTTCGATGCCCTGGCTCTCCAGCTCGCTCTTGAGCAGAGAGAGGACCGAACCGAGCAGGGTCTTGGCATCGACCGATTCCCGGTGCAGCTGCAGGGTACGGGTATAGGCGACGAATCCGGCCAGGATATTTTCCAGCCTGAATACCTCGCGGTCAATCACCTCCAGATAGCGGGCCATCTTGGTCTCTGATTCGCACATGGCATGGAGCCGCTTGCCCAGCCCGCCGAGTGAGGCGATGGGATTGCGAATCTCGTGACAGAGTCTGACTGCCATGTTGTTCAGGGCGTTGGTCCTCTCCGCCGCCACCAGGATCGACTTGTCCCGATGGACCGTCACATTCTCCCGGTGGATCTGATCCTTCTGTTCCATCTCCTTGGAGACATCGATCAGACAGCCAAAGGAGAGACAGATCCCATCCGCCGGCCATATCTCCAGGACCGAGCTGTCCTTGAACCAGCTGGTCTCGCCAAGGTTCATCTTGTAGATGGCCTCCATCCGTCCCGCGTGCAACCGGTGCATGCGCAGCTTGTCCTCCTCCGCACGCAAGCGGCCGGAGGGGATAATCTCCTCACGGACGTCCAGGTCGCCTTCCTGGGAACTGTAGGTCCGCTGGTCAAGAACCAGGGCACGAAAACGGGCCGCGGCCTGGTCGCCTGGGCAGTCCAGGAGCCGCAGCAATCCCTGGCCGACAAACTCATACCAGATCACCTTTTCCTGCTCCTGCCAGGCCGCCACATAAACCATGGGGGCAAGCCCCAGGCACTCGAAGGCCTCAAGACGTCCGATGGTGCGCTGCAAATGCTCGCGCAAGGCCGGGGAGTACCCACCCCGGAGGATCCGCCCTGGATACCCTTCCGGAACCAACATTTCTTCCATTCCCTTGATCACGACTCGCGCCTCCCTTGTCTGCGCCCGGCTCGGCCCCTGCCGCCCCCGCGCTGATAACCATCTTCCGCATCACATACCCGATATTCCTACCCGATATTCCTACCATATCATAAAAACACTCCAAAACGGTAACTGGAAACGCCATCACCTTTTTTTCCGTGTTGATATTGCAAGACGGTCTGCAGTTGGAAGACCGCTGTAAAAACAACCTTGCCGGTTCCGGCCGGCAGGATGGCGACATGTTTCTGGTTCCAGAGGCCTATACCGGCTAGGCCTTGACCACCGGCAGCTCCTGCCAGCTGCCGGTGTAGGCCGGCGACTTGTGGGACTGGCGCAGCCCCCATGACTTGCTGGTCCCGGCCATGCCATACTGGATGGTCTCCTTTCCCCACTTGCTGTTGATCCGATCCAGTGCGGTCATAAGCGGTTTGTTTTCCTCGGTCGTCGGGGAAAAAAGACTCTGCTGTTTATAGCCCTCGGCCATAATATCCGAGAGGATGATCCCTGCCTTCTGATATCTGTATCCCGGCTTATAGAGAGAGCGCAGGCACTGCAGGGCCGTGCTGATCAATATCGGGGTGCTTGATGTGGGATGGGGCAAGGCTACGGTCCGGCCGTTGGCATACGAGGCCGCCGGCTCGCCGAAGCCACTGGTGGCCACGAAGAGATGGAGGGCGCCGGCCTCAACCTTCTGCTCCCTGAGCTTGACTGCGGCCCTGGAGGCGAAGCAGATTACTGCCTCTCTGAGATCGTCCGCTGCCGTTATTGCCTGGCCAAAGGACCGGGAGGTGACAATGGATTTTTTACAGGGCGGGGCCTTGGCCAGGGGAATGCAGGAGACACCATTCAGCTCCATGACGATCCGGGCCCCCACCACGGTCAGCTGCCTGCGGATCCATGCCGCATCGGCATTTTTCAGCTCAAGGGCATTACGGATACCAGCCCTGTTCAGCTTTTCCGTGGAGCGGCTGCCGATCCCCCAGACATCGTTGACCCCTGTCTGCCGGAGGACGGCATCGGCCTGGCCGCCGTCACCAAGGTCGAAGACGCCCTGATATCGCACTTCCTTTTTGGCGACCCTGGCGGCAATCTTGGCCAGGGTCTTGGTTGGCCCGATGCCGATTGATACGGGAATCCCCACATATTTCCCGACCCTCTCCCTGATCTCTGCCGCATAGCCGAGCCGGTTCCAGTTCCCGGCAGCCGGCAGGGACAGGAAGGCCTCATCAATGGAATAGACCTCCATATCCGCTTCCATCTGGTGGAGGACAGCCATCACCCTGCCGGAGAGGTCCCCGTACAATCCATAATTGGAGGAAAAGACATGGACATTCTGCCGGCGGGCAAAGTCCCTGATCTTGAAATAGGGCTCGCCCATGGGAATGCCCAGCGCCTTGGCCTCATTGGACCGGGCAATGACGCAGCCGTCATTATTGGAAAGCACCACCACCGGCCGGCCATTGAGCGCAGGACGAAACAGGCGCTCGCAGGAGACATAGAAGTTGTTGCAATCAACCAGGGCAAAGACTTTTTTCACCAGATCCCCTCAAGAAAATGACTCGGTGCCAAGGCCAAAAGGCCAGGCGTATATGCCGCGACCACTTCCTTCGGGACACACACATCCTGCAGAATGAGGCGTACGCCGCAGGCCGCGGTGACGAAGGATGCGGGGCAAGGAAGGCCTGTTTTTTTTGGCGATGCCCTCAAAATTGGCGGATCACACTGGTGACCACTCCCCATACCTCGCACCTGCTCTCCTCGGTGATCGCCACCGCCGGATAGGCAGCGTTGGCCGCCACCAGCTGCCAGGAGGAATCGTTGCCCACCAGCCGTTTCACGGTCAGCTCACCATGAATAATGGCAATGACAATCTTGTCGTGGGCAGCCTGCAGGGACCTGTCAACCACCAGAATATCCCCGTGGTTGATACCGGCCCCGGTCATGGAATCCCCCGCCACCCTCACAAAGAAGGTGGCCGCCGGATTTTGAATCAGCAGTTCGTTCAGGTCAAGATTGCGTTCGATATGATCGTCGGCAGGCGACGGAAAACCGGCGGAAACACCGCAGGAGAAGAGTGGTCGGATCACTCTGGTCTTTTGCTCAAGGCCATAGATGGCCGCAATCGAAGAATCAGTTTTCATGGAAAAGCATAGCGCCGGACTCACGGGTGAAAAAAAAAGAAAGGAAAAGGCGCTTCTCCTCAAGGATATTTACGATCAGCCGGAAGATCCGGCCGCTGCCCCCGCACCTTGCGGGGATTCTGCCTCAGGACATGAGCGTCCCGCCGTTATAGAGATAGCGTTTGATCTTATGGGTGGCTGTCTTGACAAAGGGGTCTCGACGCTCGAGGATCCTGGCCAGCCGGGACGCCGGGGAAAGCTGTTCATTCAGCCCCTGGCGGAGCTCCGCCAGCAGGCCTGCTATGTAATCATGGCGCTGAGGCCGTGACTGGCCGGCCGTGGCCGCGTCAATATATCCGTAATCAGGATAGACCCAGGCGTCCAGGCGGCCGTTATTTTCAACCACCAGGGATTCCGCAACCCAGGGATGGGCATTGATCTTGTGCTCTATGGCCTCGGGATAGATATTTTCGCCATTGGACATGACGATGACACTCTTGGATCGGCCCCTGATGTGAAGATTGCCCAGCTCATCAATGACCCCCAGATCCCCGGTGGCCAGCCAGCCATCGGCGGTAATGGTCTCAGCGGTGGCAACCGGATCATTGTAGTAGCCCTGCATCACATTGGAACCGCGAGCATAAATCTCACCGATACCGGTCCGGGGATCAGGATGGACAATCTTTATCCGGACCCCGGGAACAGGTTTGCCGGTGGAACCCACGGCTATGGTCGTGTCGCCGGGAGGCCCGCCGGCCAGGAGAGGCGCGCACTCGGTCAGGCCATAGCCGATGAGATAGGGGAATCCCGCATCATGGAGAAACTGCTCCACCTCCGGATTGAGGGCCGCCCCGCCGATTCCCATCAGCTGCAGATTGCCGCCAAAGAATTCCAGGAGCTTTGCCCCGATACGTTTATGAACCAATTTCCTCCCCATTCCCACCTTACACAACAGGGACAAGGCAAAGCTCTTGCTGATCCTGGGGAGCACCCGCTTTTTATAAATTTTTTCCAGCACCAGGGGCACCGCAAATATGGCATAGGGTTTTTCCTGACTGCAGAGCTTGTGGAGGATGGCGGGCGTCGGAGTCTTGCCGGCGTAGGCGATCCTGGCCCCCCGCAACAGGGGCAGGATAAAACCCAGTGTAAATTCGTAGGTATGGGACATGGGCAGGATGGAAAGAAAAACAGTCCCCGGTTCAATAGCAATCATGGCGGAAGCGGACCTGGCATTGGCAACCAGATTCTTATGACTGAGCATGACGGCCTTGGAATACCCTGAGGTCCCGGAGGTGTACAGGATAGAGGCCAGATCATCTGCAAGGACCTTATCAAACACAAGCGTTCCCTGTAGTTTTTCTACCTCTGCCCGCATCTCCACGGCACCTGCCAGATAGTCTGAAAAGGTCTCCACCGCCAGGAAATCGTGGCTGGCAGCAGAGTCATCAAGGGTGACAATCCGTTTCAGGCTCCTCTGGTTCAACTCATAAATTTTCTCCATCTGCCGCTCGGTGGTGAAGAGGAGCGGCACCTCCATTTCCATGAGGATATGATGGACATCCGCCTCGGGAAGATCGGGCAGGAGGGGAACGGCGACGGCCCCTAAGCGGACAATGGCAAAATAGACGGTACCCCAGTGAGGGGAATTTTGCGCCAGGATGGCAATGTGATCGCCTTTCCTGACCCCTTCCCTGGATAAGCGCAGTGCCAGGGCCATGATCCGCTCATGAAACAGCTGATACGTCAGAGGGGGGGCAAGGGCCATGCCGACTGCCGGCAGATCAGAAAATTTTTCCTGACTTTCATCGATCATATCATTCAAGGTCATGATCATTCAGGTATCATCCTCCACGAAGGGTCGTACTTCTCATCATACTGATACATGGCAATAATAGAGAACATACCGGCAGGACACCGGATTCCTAATCCTGGAGTCGCGCGTTCGATTCGCGCCGCGGGCACCAATTGTTGCAGAGGATTAATAAGCAAATTTAGCTTGTTAATCCCTTTTTTGTTTAGTTCTCTTGGCATTTTGTTTTCTTGTTCAAGTTTGTGGTGTGTGAAAAAGTGTGTGAATTTTTTAAGAATGCAGGTTGCTTAATATTGTGTTTTTATTTCAGGTTGAACTTTCAAAGTTGGATTGTCTTGAGGATAATTTGTGTTTGAATAGTGCTTTAATCCGTTTTCATCACTCCACGAATATACTTTTCCAGTAAGAGATACTTCTTGTATATTGAAATTGTTGTTTGATTGATTTGTTATCGCTGAATAAGATTTTGTTGAAGCTGGTCTGATTATATTATTTTTGTTTGGAATAGAGTTTGTCTTTTGCTGATAGAATTGTTCAGGTTGCCTTTTGTCCTTAGAATAATCATGTGCCTGAAATTTCGGGGCTGCATTGATTTTCACGTTATTGCTTTCTTTATGATTTATATAAGCATTTATCCAATAAGCTAAAATAATTATAATTCCACATGTCCTGTATATGTGTCCATAAATTGGGTTAATGGGCTTCTTCTTTTTAACCCGTCTTGTTTTGTTTGACTCTTCATCCAAAAAATTTTTCTCCAACTCGATATTGTCATTCCAAAATTTACTGTCTTTTTTTCTGCCACCATGTACTTTGTGTATTAAAACTTTAGTTAATTTTGATACTTCGTCTTTTCGCTCTTTCATTTTTGCCTGTTACTTGTTCACATAATCTATGTTTATTGATCAAAATTCCAATTTTTAAATCAATGTGTCTCAGATAACGACCTGCATCACCAGTGGTCGCCAACGATTTTTCCGCGTCAGCGTCGCCGACGCTCTCGCCATCTGGTGTATGTAATTGTTAAGCGTTTATGCTCCAGATACTGTGAGCTGTTCATTTGTGGAACTAAGACTAAGCTCTTTCCGCCAATGGCAACATCCGCGTCATAAGACACCCTTCGCCTTTATCAGTTAATAACAGAAAACTTTAATATGTGTATTAGCATTCTGCCTATTATTCATAAATTACTAAGTTTATGTATGTTTAGCCGATTTTTTCAATTATTTTGTATCATTACCTGATGTGGTCGGTAATCACAACAATTTCAGTATTAGGCTCCTGTGCCTTTTCAAAGGCTCTCATGACCTCGACTGATCTGCCGCGAGTAGTGTGAATATATCCTTCTGTTGTTTTCCTGTTTTCGTGACCCAGTATTTTTTGGATTTCAGAAAGTGGTATATTGATACTGTCCATTAAGCTGGCTCCAGCGTGTCGTAGGGGATGAAAACGAAAATATCTAACTCCAGCCTTTTGGCATAGAGTATTCAATGAATTTCTTTCTATCTTGATACGGTCCGCACAAGAGATGGCTTCTTTATTAAATGATGAAATAACAGGATGTTATTGCAGGTGGTAGAGAAGGGGAGCTGAGTCTCAATCCTTCTTTCAACCTCCGAATATTACCTAAAACAAACTTTCCGGTCAATCAAGAAGAAACAGTGAAGAGAGACAAGGGGAGTAAACTATTTATTTCTTTTGAAAAAGAATGGTTTAATTTCTTGACAAGAAACAACGTGGCAGATAGAAATAATCAAGAGTTATAATCTGTTAGAAGTTTTCCTTCCATCTAAACACACCTGCCCATATGATGAAAACATCTATCACCCCATTTTTGCTGGCCAACCTGTTGTTCTGCTGTTTTTTTATCGGATTCTCGGTCACCCCGGCGGCGGCTCTCCCTGTGCTGCGGGACAGGGCCAAACGGCCGGTGACTTCCATCCAGCACCAGAGCATCACCACAAAAAGCAGTTCCGAGGACATAAAGACCCTCGGGAGTTACCAGGGCAGCTCCTCGTATAAAAAAAATATCGCCGCCGCCGGCAATAAAGCTGTTACGGCCCGGAATCTTCCTGTTGCCAAGGCCCTCACGGTTTGGAAAACACGCCAGAGCCAGTGCAATATCCAGAAAAAGATCTCCGCAAAAAGCGCCTTCATCATGGATGCGGCCAATGGTGACACCATTTTTGCCGTTTCCCCCGACACCCCCCGCCAGCCAGCCAGCACCATCAAGATACTGACCGGCATGATTGCCATCAAGTCCCTTGATTTCAGTGAAACCGTTCCGGTGAGCTATAAAGCAGCCGGGCAGCCAAGCTCCAAGATCTATCTTGACAGACAGAAACGCTATAAAGCGAATGACCTGATCAATGCGGTACTGCTCTCTTCCGCCAATGACGCCAGTGTCGCGCTCGCCGAAAAGATCGCCGGATCCGAGCAATCCTTTGCCCGGATGATGACCCTGCGCGCCAAACTCTGGGGGGCCACGAAGACAGTCTGCAAGACCGCCAACGGTCTGACCGCCCAAGGCCAAAGCACCACCGCCAGAGACCTGGCCACCATCTTCAGGCACGCCATGCAGGATGAAGAATTTTCCCAGAGGATGAAGCAGGTCAAGGCCCATACCGCAGGAGGGAAACTGCTCCGCAATCACAACAAGGCCCTCTGGCAGATAGATGGGGCGCAAGGCGGCAAGACCGGCTATACCGATGCTGCCGGGCAGACCTATGTGGGAAAATTCAAAAGAGGCCCCAGCGAGATCATCGTGGCCATCATGGGCAGCAGGACGATGTGGGCGGATCTCAAGGCACTGGTGGAGTATGGCTTCTCGGAACAGGCATCAACGGTTGCCGATACAGAAAGTATGAAAAAAATCAGGATTGTTGCCAGCATCCCTGGGGTCAGCCGGCAAGAATAATAATCAGGAAACCGCCCTTACGCGCGTTCCGCCTTCCTCCACCCTTCCGCCTTCAAACGGGCAACCCGCTCCACTGCCCAGGCAGTGATGGTCGCCAGATACTCCTGGGGAGCCTTCTCCTTCATGGAGATAATTCGTTGCCGCTCTTCGGCAATATCCCTGGTCTCTCCCGGATACATCTCCCGCCAGGTGACATACCCTTCATCAAAGACAAAGCCGGGCCCGACCTGAGCAGGCTCCATGCCTAATTTGGCAATGGCATACATGCGGGCAAGCTCCATATCATATTCAATGACCCATCCGTTATCCTCAACCATATTCTCTTTCTCAAGGGCAACCGTCCCCGAACAGGCGGGACAGAAGAGCCGACCGATAACCTCCGGACTCATGATATTATCACGCAGATGAAAGGAGACATTTTCCTTCCCGCAGCTGCAATCTCTGCTTACTTCACGGCACATGATGAGTCCTCCATAATATGGCTAAAATTCGTATGGGTACCGTGACAACGTGTAAGGTTCCCTGAAAAGATATTCGCTATTATGGCTCACATTCACCCCTTTGTAAAGCAATAATGAGAATCATTCCTTGCTATTCTTGCGCCTCTTCCAGCCATCACTTCTGGTCGCTGCCATCTGTTTCCCGCGCTGACCGGATCCAGGCATCTGCCTTTCCGGCAGACCGCGCTGTTCTTTTCTCTCCGACCGGTTGCGGGCAACCGGAATGGGCCTGCTGACTATCCCGATGACTGTTGCTCACTCGACTCCGCACATCCTCACGACCACCTGATGTTTCACCAGTCCCCGTTCCAGATGGATGACGCCGCCGGCCAGCCGCTGGCCATCCATCTCCACCCAGGCGACACCGCGTTCGCAGTGGTGCGGATTTTCCACCTCGATCACGTAGACCGCTTCCCCGTGCCGATAGCGGAGGCTGAAGCCCTCCCAGGCCGCGGGGATGACCGGATTCACCCGCATCTGCCCGCTTTGCACCTGGAGGCCCAGGACCTCTTCCACCCAGGCCCGGTACATCCAGGCCGCCGAACCGGTATACCAGGACCAGCCCCCCTGCCCTATCCGTCCGGGCAACCGGTAGACGTCGGCTGCAACCACATAAGGCTCAACCCCATAGTGCCAGACGGATTCCGCATCGCGGGCGTGCTCGATGGGATTGAGCAGGCGCAGCAGCTGCACCGTCCGCTCCCCATCCCCTTTGCGGGCCATGGCCATGGCCATCCACAGGCCGGCATGGGTGTACTGCCCCCCATTCTCCCGAACCCCGGGAGGATACCCCTTGATGTAGCCGGGCGAGGGTTCTGATTTGTCAAAAGGAGGCTCGAAAAGAAGCACCAGCCCTTCATCCTGGCGGACAAGATGGTGCCAGGCCGACTCCAATCCCTGCTCCGCCCGCGCCGGATCGGCACCGCCGGAAAGCCAGGCCCACGATTGGGGCAGGGAATCGATCTTCGCCTCGGTGTTTGTTACCGAGCCAAGCGGAGTGCCGTCGTCGAAGGTCCCCCGCAGATACCATTCCCCATCCCAGCCGGCCTGTTCCACCCGCTGGATCAGGCCGGATCTCTCTTCTTGATAGGTCTGGCTCAGCTCCGGCTGATGCAGGGAGTTCGACAGCTCTGCCATCCCCTGCAGCACCTCACAGAGGAACCAGCCCAGCCAGACGCTCTCCCCCTTGCCGCCGGCTCCCACCAGGTTCATGCCGTCGTTCCAATCCCCTGTCCCTATCAGGGGCAACCCATGGGGGCCGATGGTCAGGCCGCGGCTGACCGCGCGCCGGCAGTGTTCAAAGAGGGTGGCGCGTTCCAGGCTGACCTCCGGGGTGAAGAACACCTCATGCTGATCGTCCTCCAGTAGGGGCGCGTCGAGGAAGGGCACCTCCGCCTGCAGGATCTCCACATCACCGGTCGTCCGGACGTAATACGCGACCACATAAGGGAGCCAGAGCAGGTCGTCGGAGATTCGGGAGCGGATCCCGGCGCCGGTAGGTTCATGCCACCAATGCTGGACATCCCCCTCCTTGAATTGCCGGCTGGCGGCAAGCAGGATCTGGTCGCGTGCCAGTTCCGGTCTGATGTACAGAAAGGCCAGGACATCCTGCAGCTGGTCGCGAAAGCCGAAGGCCCCGCCTGACTGGTAAAAAGCGGAGCGCCCCCAGATCCGGCAGCTTAAGGACTGGTACTGAAGCCAGCGGTTGATCAGCAGATCGGTGGCCAGGTCGGGAGTGTGCACCTCAATGGTGGAGAGCAGACCATCCCACCAGGCCCTGGTCTGCGCAAGCGCCTCCGCAAAGGCCTGATCCTCCTGAAAGCTGATTACCAGCTCCCGGGCCTGGGTCGCCGAGCCGGCCTGGCCCAGCATGCAGATGATCTCCCGACGCTCACCCGGAGACAATTCCACCGTGACCCGGAGTGCAGCACAGGGGTCCAGCCCCGCCCCGGTCTGCTGTGACAGCCGGGTCAGCTCCATGGCGACCGGGTTGGTCAGCGAGCGGTTGCGGCCGATAAAGGCGGAGCGGTCACCGCCGTATGAGTCGGCCGGGGGAGTGATAGCCACGAAGGCGACCCGCTCCGGATACTCGGGGTGGTAGCGGTTGTGCGCCAGCAGGGCCTGGGCCTCGTCATCCCAGTTGGTCATCACATGCATCTGGGAGGTTTCGCGGTTCTCACCCAAGGTCAATTCCGCATAATAGGTGACCGACAGCCTGCGCCTTCTGGAGGATCCATTGATGAGCCGCAGCCGCTGCAGTTTGATCGGCTGGCCCCCGCTCTCATCCACGGGGATGAAGACGGTCAGCTCCTGCTCGATCCCGTTGCTATTATGCTCGAAGACGGTATAGCCCGCCCCGTGCCGGGCCCGATAGGCGCTTTCCTCACGGATCGGCGCCGCGGTCGGCGACCAGTAGTCGCCGCTCTCCTCGTCGCAGATGTACAACGCCTCAGAGGCCGGGTCCAACACCGGGTCATTGGACCAGCCGGTCAGACGATTGCGCTGGCTGTTGCCGTACCAGGTGAAGCCGGACCCTGTTTCGCTGACCATGGTGCCGAAGGTCGGATTGGCGATGACGTTCACCCAGGGTGCGGGAGTGTTGGTGTCGGGGCCGAGATAGATCGCGTATTCACGCCCGTCCCGGGTAAAGCCGCCGAGGCTGTTGAAGTAGTGCAGCTCCATGAAGGGAAGCGGGGCCGAGGGATCCCGGGGAGCAGGTTTCCGGGTCAGCCTTGCCAGCAGCTCGGGAGGTTCCACCTGCACCGCCAATTGCTGGGGAAGGGTGCCGCGTGCCGCCACGAGCACGACGCTGGCTGCAAATTTGAGGAGTTTCAGATCTTCCTCCGGGATTTGCGCCGCGTTACGGAGGAAGACCCCGCCCGGTTGGTCGGTTCCGTTAAAGAGGGAATGGGAGTGGATCAGCCGTTCCAGTCGTTCCTGAAGCGGCCGCTCATAACTCTCGGCCTCCTCGTTGAGGATCACCAGATCGGCCGAAAATCCGTGCATCCGCCAATAGGTGTGGGCCTGGAGCATCTGGCGGGCCAGGCTGATATCCCACGTTTTATCAATAGTAACCAGGGCTATGGGCAGGTCGCCTGAGATGCCGTAGGACCACAATCCGGACTGACCCTTGCGATTCTCAGCGAGACGCTCGCCGGGAGCACGTAAAAGGGAGTTGGGATAGAGCAGATGACTTGCCAGTTTCTGAAATCGACGTGCTTCGTCAGCCAGGATGTGCAGCATCTGCAACTCCTGCTGAGCCGAGCCCCAGGCAAAATCCATTGCCCGATTGATCGCCTGGGGCTCGCAGTATTTATCCATCAGCAGCAGGACCTGCTCGCGGGTTGGACCGGCGGCGAGCACCAGGGAAAGCTGGATGCGTTGGCCCGGTTCCAGGGTGAGAGTGCGCCGCAGGCCGA
The DNA here is from genome assembly GCA_963776835.1 of uncultured Pseudomonadota bacterium. Lineage (GTDB taxonomy): Bacteria > Desulfobacterota > Desulfobulbia > Desulfobulbales > Desulfocapsaceae > UBA2270. The sequence goes on along the minus strand of CAVZOB010000006.1, from coordinate 181,947 downwards.
GCATTGGATCCAGGACAAAACCCTGGCTGTTGCCGAGCTCCTGTACCGCCCCCATGGGATTGACAAGGGTTCGGCCGCGGCCGATGAAACGCAACCGGTCGGTTTCAAATTGCCACTTCTCTGCATGCGGAAAATCATCTCCGGTTCGTTCAAACGTCAAGCGGTGGGCCACATAGAGCGGCGTTTCGTCTTCGCTGCGCGCTCTCCGGTAGGCGAGGAGCACTTGCTGCTCGGGGAGCGCTTCGGTCTGGATGAACAGCTTATTGAAGGCCGGGTGCTGGCGGTCCGCATTGTGGACCGCCATGGAGAGTTCAACATAGCTGGTGAGGTTGAGGTTGCGGGTGCGGTCGGAACGATTGATCAGGGTAATCCTCCGCACCTCCACATCGTCTTCCGGCGAGACAATCACCTCTGTTTCGGTATGCAGACCGTTGTCGTCACGCCGGAACACGGCCCGGTCAAGAGTAAAGTCCACGGAATACCCTGCAACCTTTCCGCCGACCGGGTGAAAGGTGGTGGACCAGAGGCGATCCGGCTCGGCCTCATGGATGTAGCAGAAGGTCCCCCGGCCATCACAGGTCTGATCCGACCGCCATCGGGTAAGTTCCCGTCCCCCCCACTGACTGTATCCGCCTCCGCTGTTGGTGATCATCAACCCATAGCGGCTGTTGCTGAGCAGCAGAGTCTTGGGCGTGGCGGTATGGGGAGTGGTAAAGGTGCTTCCTGTCGGCGCGACCAGCTCGCCGCCCCACAGCACGGGCTCCGTCTGCCGCGTCGAGGTCAGGTGCAGTGCAGGCAGGACCGGGATGCGTTCCTGCAGGAGGGGTTCAAAGGCACGCACCCGTGGGTCGCTGTGAAAGCGGCGCGGAAACGGATTGCCATTGAGGAAATTGACCAGGGCCACAAACGCCATCCCCTGGTGATGGGCCATATACGCCTTGATAATTACCCCGTGCCTGCCCTCACGCTGCGACAGCCGGCTGAAATCCATGGCCTCGTAATAGCCGTAATCACCGAGCAGCCCCAGCCCGGTCAGCTGTTTCAGATTCTGCACGGTCTCGCGCGGCGCCACGTTCAATGCCAGCAGGGTGGCATAGGGAGCGATGACCAGCTGTTCCTCCAGGCCGCGTTTCAATCCAAGTGCCGGCACGCCGAAGGCATGGTACTGATAGGTCTTGTTGAGGTCCATATTGCCAAAGGCGGATTCGGAGATGCCCCAGGGCACACCCCGCGAGCGGCCGTAAGCTATCTGGACCGTCACCGCTTCCCGGGCCGCCTTGTCCAGGAGCGAGTTGCTATAGGAGTGCTGGAACAAGAGCGGCATCAGGTATTCGAACATGGTCCCGGTCCAGCTGAGCAGCACCCGCTGCCGGCCGATAGCGCCGTAGGGGCGACCCATGGAGAACCAGTGTTCCATGGGGACATCGCCGCGGGCAATGGCGACGAAACTGCCGAAGCGCGCCTCGCTGGCCAGAAGATCGTAACTGGAACCGTCCAGGATGTCAGTGGAAACATTGAAGCCGATGGCAAACAGCTTGCGCTTGGGGTCATAGAGAAATCGCATGTCCAGCGCTGCCGACAGCTCGCGAACGTTGGCTATCAAGCGCTCTGCCATGCCCAGCGTTTCTCCGGCCAGCCACCGTGAGCTAGCGAATGCCTCGATAACCCGGTCGAGCCAGGCGGCGAGTAGGGGGGGAACAGGGGATACGTCATCCCTAATCGCGGTGAGAATCAGGATGGAGTTTATGTGGCCATGGGCAAGATCATACAGTGAAGGTGGTTGGGAAAGATCCTGTTGGATGGCCAGCATGGCCACCGGTCCGAGCGCGGCCAGCTCCTCCTCGGCCTTTTCCGCCAGAATTTCGATCCAGCTGAGATAGCTGTCTCTGTTCTGAGCCCAGGCCGAGGCCTGTTGTTCAAGCTCAACGGCCCACGGCGCAACTCCAGCACCAGCGACAACAGTGCTGACATTGACCTCTGCCCGCCGTTGCAGGCGGAGGAGATCGACGATGGAGGACGGCGGACCATTCCACTCAGCCAGGAGTTGGTCGAGTGTCCGGCGATCAAGGCCGGTAATTCCTTCTAAGGCGGCCTGCTGTTTCAGGATTTCCCCGGTGTCAGCCAGGCCGGCAAAGGCCCTGCCGTCCAGGAGGGGTCCGTGCACCAGCTCATTGAGTCCATGTTCCAGTGCCCACAAAGCCCCGAGAAGATTACCGCTGTCAACGGCGGAAACGTAGCGGGGTTCAAGGGGTGCCAGAGTCTGGATATCATACCAGTTCAGGAGGTGCCCCTGGTAGCGCTCCAGACGACCGATGGTGTCCATGGTGCGGGTCAGTTTTTCAACGACCTGATTAATAGTCAGGTAGCCGGAATCATGGGCTCCCAGGGTGCTGGTCATCCAGAGGCCGATGTTGGTCGGACTGGTTCGCATGGCCAAACGGTTCTGATGGGCAACCTGATAGTTGTCGGGAGGCAGCCAGGAGGTGTCGGCGCTGACAAAGGAGGAGAAATAGCGCCAGGTCCGCCGGGCGACCTGCCTGAGAAAGCGGCGGTCCTTTGTCGGCAGCGTTTGTGCCCGCAGCTGCGTAACGGGCCGGCGGTTCAGAAACCAAACGAGCAGCGGCGAGAGAAACCACAAGGCGAGCCAGGGGGCGGCCTGCGGCAAATTATCCGGCATGACCCGCCAGATCGCCCAGCCCACGATGCAACTGAAAATGCTCCCCAGGGCCAGGCCTGCAAAAAAGAGCGGTTGGTGGCGACAGGGGGTCCAAGGGCTTGCCTGGGCGGTCCACTCCAGCAGGTGTCGCCGGGAGATCATGCTGCGGTAACAGGCCCGGACGATGGCATCCAGGGCCACCGCTGCCCGCTGCACCAACAGCGCAGCATCGGCGCCGGCTCGCAACAGGTCGTGCAACAGCTTCGACGGGGAGAAGTACTTCAAACCCTCGCGGGTGGTAGCCATGGTCAAGGGCTGGGCCAAGGGGTGAAAGAGCAGCTGCATACCAACCACCAGGGTAGCGATTCCGCCGGTCCTTGGGGAGATGAGCCAGGAGGCAGTCAACAGGGCCACGCTCGTGGCAGGCAAAAGGCTGCGGCGCAGGTTGTCGAGGATTTTCCAGCGGTTTAACAGGGAGATCGGATTGGCCCCGTGATCGCCTGCAGCCTGGGGGACACGCGGTAAAATCCACCCGGCGATCTGCCAGTCGCCGCGAATCCAGCGATGGGCCCGGCTACTGTAACTCTGATAATCTTGGGGGAATTCATCGTAGAGCTCAATATCGCTGGCCAGCCCAACCCGGACATGCGCCCCTTCGAGCAGGTCGTGACTCAGTACCCACTCTTCAGGAAACCGTCCGGAAAGCAGGCGGCTGAAGGCGCGGACATCGTAGATCCCCTTGCCATGGTAAGACCCTTCCTTGCTCAAGTCCTGATAGACATCGGAGACCGCCTGGGTATAGGGGTCGATGCCGACTGCATCGGCGAAGAGCCGGCTGAAGGTCGAACCGCTCGCGCTCGGTAGGGTCGGACTCACCCGCGGCTGAATGATGGTATAGCCGGCCATGATCCTACCCGCCGCATCGAAGCGGGGCTGATTGAGGGGGTGCGCCAGGGTCTCAACCATCCTGCGGGCAGATGCGTGCGGTAACTGGGTGTCGCTGTCCAGGGTGATGATGAAGCGGATGTCCGCCAACCGATCCGTGTCGCCCACGTAGACCAAGGGGTCGGCGGTCTCGGGCCGCGTGCCGTCGATCAACCGGTTCAGTTCCTCCAGCTTGCCCCTTTTACGCTCCCAGCCGATGAATTTCTGCTCGGATTCACTCCAGGTGCGCTTCCGATGGAAGAGAAAAAAACGCTCGCCGCCATGGCGTTCATTGAGCCCTGCCAGGCATGCGATCGCGGTCTGGAGCAGCCCGTAGTCCTCTTCCCGCGAAGGAGTGGCTGAATCGGAGTAGTCCGTGAAGAGGCTGAAGAACAGATTTGCTTCCTTATTGGCCAGGTAGCGGATCTCCAGCTTCTCTGCCTCGGTGCGGATCGTCTCCGCGTTCTCCAGCATCATCGGCACCACCACCAGGGTGCGGAATTCATCGGGAATCCCAGCATCCTCGAAATCCATCTTGGGCAAGGGAAGAGGCGGCAGAAGTCGCGTGATCAGGTAATTGACCAGCTCGATGGCCAGCTGGCTCACCGGAATCACCAGGAGGAGCACCACTCCAGAGAGGAGAGCTGACGGCGGCCCGGGCTGGCCGAAGCCGGGGGTCAGTCCAAAGACGGCGATCAAAAAAATGAATAGCGCGGTGAAACCGCCGATACAGAGGAAATAGAGGGTAATGTGGTGGCGATAGATCCATTCCAGGGAGCGATAACATAGCGATTCACGGCAGGCGAGCAGCCGGGCGAGCTCAACCCGTTCATTGCCGACCAGCCAGGCGCCGACGTGGCTGCGCCGTTCATCGCTTGTTGCTTTACGCTGGGCCAGCGTCGCCAGCTTGATGGCGCGTTCCGCGACCTGTTCCTCTGGCTCGGCAGCAGCACGGGCGAGTTCTTCAATCGCCCGCCGACAGCGGTCACGGCTTGCGAAATCCATTTTGGGATAGACCCCGGACGGATCGCGGCGCAGTATCCCCTCCACCCGGCTGAGCTTCTCGAAAATCTCACGCCAGTCCAGCAGGGCAAGATGGCGCAGACTGGTGAAGGCGTTGCCGCTGGCTAACTGTTCCCTGGTCTGCCGGTTCATTTCATGCCGATGAAGGTCGGCCAAGGGGGTTTTGAGGGTGCGCTCAAGCCAGTTCTTGACCGGTCCCAAGGCGGTCGCCTCGTCGTAGAGTAGACCGACCAGCTGCGCCCCGAAATAAGGGCTGGGGCGCGGTTCCGATGCAGCAAGTTCCGCCAGGATCGTGAACAGCTGGTTGGAATCGCGGCGATTGGCAGCGATCAACCGGTTCGCCCAGAAGTCGGCCAACTGATGTTCGCGCAGGTCCGCCAGGGCGGTAACGGCCAGGCTCTGGATTCTTTCAATAAGCGCGAAGCGCAGCATCTGGGGAATGGCCCAGAGTTCGCCGATGGTCAGCGTGCGCACGGATTGATAGGCCTCGATAAAGGCCAGGATATTCTCCCGGTCCAGGGGCAGTTCAGTATGGGAAACAAGATCCTTGGCCAGACCGTAGATGCAGGGCAGCCCCCGGTAGGGATCAGAGGCCAGGATGGGCAGCTGCCGGTAAAAGCGCCGGGGAAGGTTGAGCTGGACAGCGCGGGCATTGCTTTCAAGGATGTACTCATTATCCAGGATCCAATCGGCAGTCGGCGTGGATTTCTGTTCCAGACGGCTTGCCGCGGTAAGGTCCGCGCAGACCTGACGGACCCATTGCCGGGATTTTTTGAAGCGCTTGAGCAGCTCGGTATTGTGTTGCGGATTCAGGTCCACCTGCTGCTCCGTGGCATGGCGCTGGGCATGTTCCAGAACCTGGGCCGGGGAAAGCTTCACCTCGGTGCCTCGTGCCTCGGCCCGCCGCTCGTGCGTAGGATGCATGACGAACAGCACCGGAGGAATATCGCCGATTTCACGCAGCAGAGCCACCGGACGCGGTAAGGATTGGCAGGATGCCTGGAGAATCAGGACTGATTCCCCGGACACGAGCCAGCGGGAGTGATTACGAATAATTTCAGGATCAACACCATACCTGAAGAGTCGCAGCCATAGAAGAGCTGCCAGGCTACCGATTATGACACATGCAAGGATCAACGTCAGGAATGTGAAATGTCTCCAGTCCGAAAGCAGTTGTGGCCACTGCAGGAGCAGAGCGGCAATCACCGCAAACAGACAGCAGGCCAGGGTTACCCCGAGGGCACGGCGCCAGGGGAAAGGGCCTGCACTATGAACATCTCCGTCAGCATCTTTATAGATCAGGGCGGTGCGGCTGAAGCCTTGCCGAGCCAGTTCCCTGAGAGCTTTCCGGGCTTCGTCCTGCCTTGCGAAATACCCAATAAGAAGGGTTATGCCCATATTTTGTCCTTTATTCGGCTCTATTCTCATCTTCCAGCCATCGTGAAAAATCCCATATGAGGAAAAGACCCAGAGAAGGAACCATGCGAACGTTCCAGAGGATGCAACAACGAGGAGGATGATGGCCCCGGCGTCCTTCTCCCACCGAACTTTAGATTTCAGTAGTTATCCAGAGAATGTTCTGGAGTTAAATATGTATGGAAAAAATGATTGAGACAGGATTTTTAGCATATGATCTCATTTTTAAAATGAGATCATATACAAAGAGTATAGCACAAAATACGCGGATTCAAAATTGAAGGGCAACTTTAAGAGGTTTTCTAGATGTGAGCTGGCACAGTTTCCTGGCTTCCTCAATAAGCAGGTAAATGAGCACGGATGAGACATTGCACCCAACTCGCCATTGAGCAACGGCACTGATTTCCTGGATAATAAAGCAGGTTTAAATCTGTCGAAAATTGCCGCAGACCTCAACATGCAAAATCGGCGTTTTCACGAGATCTCAGGAGAAACAAAGGGCAACCAGGACGGAAACCCTGGCAGGCGCAAGGCCTGCTGAAAAGAGAACCACTATCTGTCAATAAATTAAAAGTATATTTACCCTTTCGTCATACGGGGATCACTCTTTCTTATTTTTTATTTCCTCGCTTCCTTGAATCACTTCTGGTCGCTGCCGTCTGTTTCCGCCGCTGACCGGATCCAGGCATCTGTCTTTCCAGCAGACCGCGCTGTTCTTTTCTCTCCGACCGATTGCGGGCAACCGAGATGGGCTTATTGCTGTCCCGATGCAGGCCGGTGACATACATGGCGGTTGACAGGGTGCCGGGAGTCGGGGTGAAATCCTGAAACTGCTTGACCTGCAGGTCAAGGGCCCGCAGTTTTCCGGTCATGGCCTCGGTATCCCTGGCCGTGCAGCCTGGATGGGAGGAGATCATATAGGGGGTGAAGATAATCTTCTTGCCGATCCCCGCCGCCACCTGGCGACAATAATGCAGAAAGTCGATCAACTGCTGGTGCGATTCCTTGTGCATGAGGGTCAGCACCTCCCCTTCCGTGTGCTCCGGGGCGATCTTCATGGCCCCGGGGGTATGGCTGCGGATAATCTCCTGGAGCAGGCGGGGGGTCTTGAGCAGCAGCTCCATGCGCAGCCCGGAAGAGATATAGACATGCTTGACCCCTTCGATTCCGGAGATATCCCGGAGCAGGTTGAGGAAGCTCCCTTCATCCACCTGCAGATTGGGGCAGATCTTGGGGTAAAGACAGTCGTGTTTGCGGCAGGAACCGACCTTGCAGCCGGTTCGGTAGAGATTGGCCGTGGGGCCGCCGAGATCGCTGATAGTGCCGGTAAAATTGTCCATGGTACTGACGATCCCGGCCTCGCGCAGGATCGATTCCGGGCTGCGGCTGCTGATGATCGGCCCCTGGTGCCGGGTGATGGCGCAGAACGAGCAGTTGCCGGAACAGCCGCGGACGATGGTCAGGGAATGGCAGATCATGCGGTAGGCCGGGACATCCGGGGTGGCCGGGTGGGGTTTGCGGCTGTAGGGCAGCTCATACATCTGATCCAGCTCGGCGGTGGTCAGCGGCGCCGCTGCCGGGTGCTGGATAAGCCAGGCGCTCTGCTGGCGCTGCACCAGCAGGTTCGGCAGACAGCCCCGGGCATGGACGTCGACCATCCGTTCCGCCTCCATGAATAGCCGCTTGTCCTGTCCTATTTCTTCCCAGGAAGGCAGGACGGAACACGCCTCATTGCCGCTTATGGGCAGAGCAGGAAGGCGTGAGCGGAATTCCGCCTCGGTCAACCGCTCGCAGCTGCCCGCAATCCCGTCAAGCCCCTTGCCTGCGGCCAGACGGGCAGCGACCTCCACCACCGCCCGCTCTCCCATGCCGTAAACGAGCAGATCGGCCTTGGCATCGGTCAGCAGCGAGGCGCGCAGCTTCCCCTGCTGATAGTCATAATGGACAAAGCGGCGCAGCGAGGCCTCGACCCCGCCCAGGATAATGGGCACACCCTTGCAGGCGGCGCGGGCCAGATTGGCATAGATGAGGCTGGCACGATCGGGCCGGCACCGGTTCGTCCTGCCCTTCTCGCTCCCGCGCCAGGGATTGCCGCCCGGCGAATAGGCATCCTCGGTGCGCACCTTGCCGTTGCCGGAATAATTGGCGACGATGGAGTCGAGATTGCCGCCGCTGATCCCCCAGAAAAGACGGGGCGGGCCGAACTGGAGGAAGTCATCAAGCCGGTCATACCGGGGCTGGGCCAGGATGGCCACCCGATAGCCATGGCTCTCCAGCAGCCTGCCGATCAGGGCAATGCCGAAGGAAGGGTGATCGATATAGGCATCGCCGCTGACCAGCACCACATCCACCTGATCCCAGCCGCGCGCCGCACATTCCTCCCGCGAAGCGGGCAGCGGCTGAATGCCCCCGCCGCCCGGTGCAGGCACAGGGGCTGCAACCGATGGTCCCGCCTTTTTCCTGATTGAACTGGTCAGCTTTGTCAATTTATTACCCGTCAACCCATTCTCCTGTCAAAACAGAAACATACAGCAAGCAAACCACACCAAACGACACGAAAAAGCATCATCCCGACATCCGGAACCCCCACAATAAACACTGAAGGCAAAAGCCGCTTGCGATATCGACCCTTGTGTTCCTTTTTCAATCATCAACAACGGCAACACAACGACGCGCAACAGTTACGGAAAACGGAAAAGGAAGATTTTTTTTCAGAGGATTACTCAGACCTGACTTTGTCTTTGACTTCTTCATATTGCCAAAACAACAAAGTCCAACTAAGAACTCAAAAAGGTTATGCCAGTAACAGCCAGCACCATAGATTACCATCCAATAATTTACGGAGATCATTCAGGATTCGGAACAACTATCGTTTGACATTTCACCCTGTCCCTGCCTATGATGAATAAATTTTATGATTTTCTAACAGGCTCGTCTTTCGATGTAAAGAGAGGCCTAATAATACTGTTAGAAGGAGAAGCCACAAATGAATTTTGTGGAACACATATTCTACCGAAATTACTGTCGGTGTCGTTGGCAGTTTAATAGCAACTGCTATTGTTCTTCTTCTGTCTTGGCTTCGGAAATGGCCACCCATTCCTGTTCCGTTATGGGTTATTGCTATTTTGGTCGCATTTCCTCTTATTTGGTTCTCTATAACACAATATAAATATAAAAAATTAGTGCCTATTGTTGATGAAAGTTTTGTCACTCAACAAGTCATTCTTGATGGTAAAAAGTTTATTCGCTGTAACTTCGACAGGTGTACCATTGTCTTCAACGGTGACGCTAATTTTGGGATAGAACATTGTAGTTTTACCTCTCCCCGTCTCTTCTTTGGTAAATCTGCCACCATCACTATGGTACAACTCGCTAAACTCAAAAAAGATCCAGCCTTTGCTCCAATCATAAACGATATGCTTACACAATATGGAGGTTCCGAGCGCGACACACAAAACAAATAGGAAAGGGGACAGATCTATTTTGGCAATGAAAAGGGGACAGATCTATTTTTGGCAAGGGAATCAATTGGGCTCAGACCACGTTTTTGTGACGAAAAGAAGGAGCAATGAAGTGACGTTTTTTTCATTGTCGTAGGGGAAGGAGATCGGGAAGAGAGCTATTCACCATACATCTCGGTAATGATTCTCCGTAACTGGGAAGCATCATCATCAGGCAACTGATCAATTTTTTTCTTTAGTCGTGTTTTGCTAATTGTTCGTATCTGATCAACAGCAACTTCAGCCTGTTTGTCGACACACGTAATCTGAAAGCGTGTTCTCCATGTTGGGTGGATTTTCGAAGTTATCGGACAAACGACAACCGTTTCCAAATATTTGTTCATGGCGTCATCGCTAATGATTACAACAGGACGGATTTTGCTGATTTCGCTGCCGAGGGTTGGATTCAAGTCTGCAAAATAGATTTCGTATCGTTTAGGCGTCAAAGTCGTCATCCTCCAATCCGTCAAGCAGCGTTTGGTCATACTCGCTCCAGTCCTCCCCCTCATTCGCCATGGCTTTATAGGTGTCAGCCCAGGAGAGCTTGTCGTCTTGTTTCTTCCGGAGGAGAAGCCCCTGAGTGGTTTCTTCCAGAACCAGGGAATGAGTGAAACCGTATTTTTGCAAGAGGACTTTGGGCAAGCGGACCCCCAGTGAGTTGCCTATATGCACTATCTTAATATCCCGAGAGCGTAATGTTTTATCCATGGCACCACCTGCATTTGAATGTGATCGGCATTATTGTGATTACTGTAATTACACGATGCCACGGGAAGCAAAATAAATCAAGACAAAATCAATCGGGGCCGGGCTCTCCATCGTCTTGCCCGCCTGGATGAAGTGGTATGTGGCCAAAAACCCCAGCCAGTTTGCGATAAAGCTGTAGTTGTATAAACCAATACCCAACAGATGGCGGCATCAGGAAATCAGCTTATCCCATTAACGAAGCAATTCTGAACCGATAGAGCGATATGTCTTTCGATATTGACACAGCCTTACAGATCCTGGAACAGGAAGTGGTGAACTATCAGGTCCCGGTGGTCGATCTGATCGCCGTTCAGACCCATGACCCCTTCAAGGTCCTGGTGGCAACCATCCTCTCGGCCCGGACCAGGGACGAGGTGACCGCCCAGGCCGCTGCCCGCCTCCTTGCCAGGGCTCCCACCCCTCAGGCCCTGGCCGCACTCGACGAAAAGACCCTGCAACAGCTCATCTATCCGGTGGGATTTTACAAAAACAAGGCCAGATATCTGGCGGCCCTGCCGGGTGTCCTGGAAAAAGAATTCGGCTCTCGGGTTCCAGATACAATCGAACAGCTCATTTCCCTGCCCGGAGTGGGCAGAAAAACCGCCAATCTGGTCCGGGCGCAGGGTTTTGGCAAGGCAGCGATCTGTGTGGATACCCATGTCCACCGGATCATGAATATCTGGGGCTACGTGCGAGACCATAACCCCCCTGCAGACCGAAATGGCCCTGCGGGAAAAGCTCCCGGAACGGTACTGGATCCGGTCAATTCCCTGCTGGTGGCCTTTGCCCAGGAAAAATGCCGGCCTGTGGGACCGCACTGTGAGAGCTGCCCACTTTCCGCCCTCTGCCCCCGGATCGGAGTGACTCCAAGAAAGATCGAGAAGACAAGAGCCGAGAAATAGACCGGGGGTCAAGCGAATGATCTCCTGGAATGTCAATGGGCTGCAGACCTTGGCCGGCAAGGGATTTACGTTGGCCGGTTTTAGCGGTTATTTCTATTGCACCGACAAAAAAGGCTATTCAGGGGTAGCCATTTACAGCAGGATGGCGGCAGACAAGGTTGATGGAATGGGCGAGCCCCGCTCGCAGGCGTCCGCGCGGTAACTCCATCAGGAATAGTATCGGCTGGCGTATTGATTATTTCTTTGTAGATCCCGCCAGCAGGACAAGAATGGTTGGCAGACCACTGCCCGTGGTCCTCGACTTCAAGTGACATCTTTTCGAATCAACAAGGACCGAAAACAAGAAAGCACCTTTCTCTTTGCCACCGTCCAGAAAGAACAGCTGAATATTTCGATACTCCTCTGCATTATTTTTCGCACATACTTTTCTTGACATTAGAATCTAAACAGCAGATACTGACTCTGATTACCACAAAGTGGTATGCACGAAACTCAGCAATCTGATTCGACACATGGATTCGACACGCGAACACGGCCCGCATTGAACAGACGTAGTGGTCATTCGATTTCCAGAACATCCGATTAAGATCGGTAACGGAACTTATCGAGATACCCTGAAGGCACTTGGAAAAAACCATGCCGACCGAAACAACCCAGACACGAGCAGAACAGCATCCACCCCTTTGCAGAGAGCTTACAAACAGCGCCAATGCCTGCCGTCCCACCAAACGCAGTCAACCACCATCAACAACGGCCATCAAACTCACCCCTCGCGAACAGCAGATACTGAGCCTGGTAGCCACAGGAGATACCAGCAAAAGAATAGGAGAACTGCTGGGCATCAGCTCCAGAACCATCGAACACCATCGCGCCAGCCTGCTCAAGAAACTCAGCCAGAAAAACAGTATTTCCCTGCTCCAAACCGCCAGGCAACAAGGATTGCTCTGAAAAGGGACGCGCCACCCGGAAGGGTATTTCCCCGTAACTCTTTTTCATCTGCTCTGCCTGCGGGCCAGGACTACCCATAGAAACAGGCCGCCGACGATCATCAGGCTGCTGAGCAGCTGGCCCATGGTCAGCAGACCAAAGAGAAAACCGAGCTGTGGATCCGGCTGCCGCACCAATTCTACCAGGAAGCGGAACGAACCGTAGCAGATGAGAAAGAGACAGCCAATACTGCCATGCGGCCAGCGGGGACTGCCCTGCCAGGGTCTGCGCTTCTGGGACCAGAGGATGGAGAAAAGCACCACCCCTTCCAGAAACATCTCGTAGATCTGCGAGGGGTGGCGGGGCAGGGGCCCGCCACCGGGGAAGACCATCCCCCAGGGCAGATCCGTGACGCGGCCATAAAGCTCACCATTGATGAAATTGCCCATCCTGCCCAGACCCAGACCAATGGGTATGGTCACCACATAGATATCCGCCACCTTCAAGTAGTCAATATTCTTTTTTCGCAGATAGAGCCAGCCACCTATAAGCACCCCGATACAGGCGCCATGGAACGACATGCCCCCGGTCCAGGTTGCCGGAATCTCCAAGGGGTGGTGGAGGTAATAGGAAAAGTTGTAAAAGAGGACATAGCCCAGACGGCCACCGAGCACCACCGAGAGGATGAGCACCAGATTCAGATTTTCAAAATGGGGTTCCAGTTCCTGATAGGAGAAGAGGCGGATCTGGCGGCGCACCAGAAAATAAGTGGCCATAAACCCCAGCACATACATGAGACCGTACCAGCGGATATGCAGGGGCCCCATGGAAAAAATGGTGGGATCAATATGAGGGAAGGTCATCATTTCAGGTTCACCGTTATTTTCCTTTCCATCTTTTTCAGATGGACCTGCAGGACAGAGATCGCCGCCGGGGTTATCCCGGAAATCCGTGAGGCCTGGCCTAAAGACAGCGGGCGCACCGTCGACAATTTCTGCACCACCTCATGGGAAAGACCTGCCATCCCTTTATACTCCATCTCTTCGGGCAGGGCCATTGCCTCCATCTTTTTGAACCGATCCACCTGTTCCTGCTGGCGCTGGATATAGCCATGGAATTTGATCCGCAGCTGGATCTCATCCCTGACCGCTGACTCTGCCAGTTGCAGCACCCGTGCCCGGGTCTCCGCATCCAGGGGCAGGCGCGCCAGTTCCGCCAGCCCCAGTTCCGGCCTGCGCAGGAGTTCGGCCAGGGTCATCTTCTGCTTGAGCTCAACGCTTCCCTGGGCCAGCAGGGCCTCGTTCGTCGCCTGGTCCGGCTTGACCGGAATCGATTCCAGGAGCAGCACACCCTGCTCTATGGCGCTCTGTTTTTCCCGGTATCGCTGATACGCCTTCTCACCCAGCAGGCCGATATCATGGCCGATCTGACAGAGGCGGGTATCGGCGTTATCCTCCCGCAACAGCAGCCGGTATTCGGCCCGCGAGGTAAAAAGCCGGTACGGTTCTTTGGTGCCGCAGGTGACCAGATCATCGATCAAAACCCCGATATAGGCCTGGGAGCGGTCGAGGATCAGCGGCTCCTGGCCCCTGACATGATGGACGGCATTGATCGCCGCCATCAGACCCTGGGCCGCGGCCTCCTCGTAGCCGGAGGTGCCGTTGATCTGGCCGGCCAGAAACAGACCCGTGGATGCGTTTGGTCTCGAGCGACGGTTTGAGCTCCAGGGGATCCACATAATCGTACTCGATGGCATAGCCGGGCCGGATGATCCTGGCCTGCTCCAGCCCCTTGATGCTCTGGAGCATGGCCACCTGGGTGGCCAGTGGCAGGCTGGTGGGCAGACCGTTGGGATAGACCTCCGTGGTATCCAGCCCCTCCGGCTCCAGAAAGACCTGATGCCGCTCCTTCTCCGGGAAGCGCATGACCTTGTCCTCGATGGAGGGGCAGTACCTGGCCCCGATCCCTTCGATAATACCGGCATACATGGGGGACTTGTCGATGCCCGCCCGGATGATCTCATGGGTGCGGGCATTGGTGTAGGTGAGATAGCAGGGTTGCTGGGACAGCACGTAATCACCGCTGCTGCTGAAGGAAAAATGGGCGGGCGGCTCATCGCTGTGCTGGATCTCGAGCCCGGCGTAATCGATACTGCCCGCGGCAATGCGCGGCACCGTCCCCGTCTTCATCCGCCCCACCCGGAACCCAGCCTCCTTGAACCAGCGGGCCAGACTGGTTGAGGGGCTGTCCCCCATGCGGCCGGCCGGAAAATTCTTGAGCCCCACATGGATCAGGCCGTTGAGGAAGGTGCCGGTGGCCACCACCACCGCCCTGACCCGGATCACTTCCTCCAAGCGACGTCACCAGCCCGCAGATGCGGCCATCTTCCACCAGGAGTGAATCCACCACCGTCTGGCGGATTTCCAGATTCTCCTGATTCTCAAGGAGGGACTTCATCCGCAGACGGTAGAGCAAACGATCCGCCTGGGCCCGGGACGAACGGACTGCCGGCCCCTTGCTGGTGTTCAAGCGTCGGAACTGAATGGAGGTGGCATCAATATTCCTGGCCATCTCGCCGCCCAGGGCGTCGATCTCCCGCACCAGATGCCCCTTGGCCAGACCGCCGATGGCCGGGTTGCAGGACATGGCGCCGATGGTGTCCGCATTGATGACCGCCACCAGGGTCTTGCATCCCATTCTGGCGGCAGCGAGCGCGGCCTCACAGCCGGCATGGCCGGCTCCAATGACTGCAATATCATAGGTATTGAGGAGGCGTTGCGAAACAGTTGTTTCATTTTTTTTCATTTTTTTACGGCTCCTTATGCCGTTTTTTTCTCCATCCCGACAACGGGATTATTTTTATAACGGCTTATTTGCTGTACCATCATGTCTCCAGGGGACGATCTTTTTTCCACCAGATAAGGGCCCACTGGGGAGGATATTCCCGGCGGATGGTAATCTGTTTTCCCTCTGAGTGGATAATCCTGGAGTTGAGATAGCTCCGCAAGGCCTCATTTTCAGCGGCGCTGAGGTCCTTGAACATCCAGACATAGGCCTGCAGGGCCTCCTCCATGTCGCTGTAGATGCAATCCCGATCCAGTTTCAGGATATCGATGGAGGGATGAATGCCCAGGCTGTAGAGGATGTTGACGGTGTAGATATAATCCGGCCCTGACTGAAAATCCCTGCCGATGGCGGCAAAGGCGGCCGGATCAAAGGGAGTGGGCGCTATACGGTCGCTGACGAAGACATATTCCCGGGCATGATCATTCAGTTTCCGCAGGGCCAGGGAGAGATTGTCCACCGCCAGGGAGCGGGAGGCAATGGCAATGTCATGGTTGCCGATACCCAGTTGCCGCCAGTCATCCTCCCATGATCCCTGAACGGTCCGGATATTCTGAATATTTTTCTCCTTTGCCTGCCTGGTCAGGGCAGCGAGCATGCCCGCTGAATAGTCAACAGCGGTTACGGAGCGAACCTGTCCGGCCAGGGGGATGGCCAGGGTGCCGGGACCCGCTCCCATATCGAGCACGGTGAGTCCCGGCGCCAGCGGCAGCCGCTTGAGAAAAAGAGAGATATACTGAGAACCGGCATTCCTGGAGGCAAAGGAATCTGCCTTTCTGTCCCAGTCAGCCGGCCCCTTGCTGGACCATGATTTCTGTTTTCTGGCATTCCGCCACAGCAGATTCCAGTCGATATCTTCCAGTGTTGTTTCAGGGGGTATGGGCATGAGAACACGCATAGGTCAGAATATAAAAATTAAGGGCAGTTCTCGACTTTAAAATTAAGGAGGGTGCACTGTCAATTCTATCGTTGACAAATAGCACAGCTTGCATGCTTCTGCAAGTGAAGCCCGAAAGAGCTGTGAAAATGTTTGACACTTACCGGTATCTGTGTTTATAATCCTTCTTTCATTTTATACCCTGCGACATGCAATATTTCAACAAGCCGTTGTGCACACACAACTGAGATACTGGAATGGTGTGATCGGCATACGATCCAGGCGGGGTTATTGTGGCCGGAAGATTCAAAATAAATTCCAGAGAATCAACTGTACCGGCTGATAACATCAAAAACATCCATGGATATCCTGGATCAGGAGTGAGTGATGAGTAAACGTACATTTCAACCAAGTAATATCAAGATGAAACGCAAACATGGTTTTCGTCACCGCATGAGCACCGCAGCGGGCCGTGCCATTATAAACGGCCGCCGGTCCAAGGGACGCAAACGGCTTACTGCCTGATTGTGACAAGGTGTTCAGACTCCGGAAGAGCCATCTGCTGCGCAAGGGGTCGGAGTTTGAACAAGTGTACAAACAGGGCAGGCGATTGCATGGCCAAGGATTTACCCTGATTTTTTACCCAAATCAGCTGGGACAGAGCAGGATCGGAATCAGTATACACAGGCAGATCAGAGGGGCCGTGAAGCGAAATCGCATCAAACGGATAATACGAGAGTCCTTTCGCCTGCATCGGGAATTGTACCCGGAATGTGCTGATATTATTTTCGCCATACGTCCGGGAATGGCGTTTGATTCACCTGCTGAAATCAATCAGGCGGTAAGTGCCTGCAATCGAGCAGCGTGAACCCCGACTGACTTGCCGCCATGGATAAGAGTCTGCCCATAAAGAGAATGTTTATCCGGCTTATCAGGGGATATCGCTACTTTATTTCTCCCCTGCTCCCACCTGCCTGTCGTTTTACTCCCACCTGCTCCATCTATGCGATTGAAGCAATAGAACGATATGGTGCATGGCGCGGCGCCTATCTCGCTGCTCATCGCATCCTGCGCTGTCATCCATTCTGCAAGGGTGGTTATGATCCAGTTGAATAACCCCTGCCTCTTGCAGAAACCGGACGAATTGTCCGGATCTCAGCAAAAGCTGAAAACATATTTTTTACATAATGGGCTCTTTTTGAGGGAGCGAATTATTTTAGGGACATGGTATGGATACCTATAGAGCAGTTCTGGCAGTCGTTATTTCTTTTGTTATTCTGGTTGGCTATCAATTTTTCTTCGTGGGTCCTGATTCTAAAAAGGCCCCAACCACCACGACCTCTGTCACCGCCGTTACAACACCAGTTGCCGCCAATCAGAGCAGCCAGCTGACAGCCCCGAAACAAGAGGCGCTACAACAGCCTCTGACACCAGCTGTGGCGCCTGACCGTCCAGCTCGTGACATTGTCGTCGACACTGATCTCTATCACGCAGTGATCACTGAAAATGGCGGGGCCATCAAAAGTTTTGTCCTGAAAAAATACAAGGAAAGCCTGGCCAAAGACTCACCCGGTGTGCAGCTGGTCAAGACCACGGCGCAGGAAGGATTTCCTCTGACTTTTTCCTGGGATGACCTTGCCGCCACCAATACCTTTTACGCAGCAGACAGCGATAAAGTGCAGTTTAGCGGAGCTGACCATACAGGCACGTTAACGATGAAGGGCGCCAGCCAGTCCGGCCTGGAGCTGGAACGGAGCTACCGCTTTAACCTCGACACCTATCTGCTGGAGCTCGCTGTCCGGGTAAAAAATGTCTCTGCCCAACCGCGGCAGGGTTCAGCCCAGCTGCACCAGGTGAACCTGCCCTTTGAGGAAACCGCCAAAGGCAGGATGACCTCACTCTTTTCCGGTCCGGCAATCTTCATGGATGGCCAGCGCCTGGAATTCAAGAGCAAGGATTTATTAGCTGCGCCACAGACAGTACAAGGGAATGTGGATTGGGCCGCTTACGACAGCACCTATTTCATGTGCGGGATCCTGCCCGAGAATGAAGGGGCCACCAGCGTGACCATGCAGCAGACGGACAAATTGGTGACCATGCAGGTTGGCGCTGCCCCAGACGTGTTGCAACCCGGCCAGGAAAAGGTTTATAAATATCACATTTACTTTGGCCCCAAGAAGCTTTCCCTGCTTGAGAAGACAGGATATAACCTGGACAAGGCCGTCAATTTCGGCTGGTTTGACGTCATGGCCAAGCCCACCCTCTGGCTGCTCAATTTTTTCCACACCTATGTCAAAAATTACGGGATTGCCATTATCCTGGTGACTATTGCCTTCAAGCTTGCCTTCTGGCCCATTGCCCAGAAGGGTCTCAAGTCCATGAAGAACATGCAGAAACTGCAGCCGAAGATGGCCAAGATCAAGGAAAAGTACAAAGACGATCCGGCCATGATGAACAAGGAGGTCATGAACCTGTACAAGACCTACAAGGTGAATCCCCTGGGCGGCTGCCTGCCCATGGTCCTGCAGATTCCGGTATTTTTTGCCCTGTACAAGGTCCTGCTCATGTGCATTGAGTTGCGGCATGCCCCTTTCATGCTTTGGATAACGGACCTTTCCGCCCCTGATCGTTTGATGATTGGTATCAATATTCCCTATCTGGGCGGGATCCCGGTATTAACCCTGCTCATGGGAGCATCCATGTTCCTGCAGCAGAAGATGACACCCACCACTGCGGACCCGACCCAGGCCAAGGTCATGATGTTCCTGCCGGTAATGTTTACCTTCATGTTCTTGAATTTTGCATCAGGTCTGGTTCTGTACTGGTTTGTCAACAACATGCTGGCCATCCTCCAGCAATACCTGATCAACAGGCAAGCTAATAAAGCAGTGGCAGCCTAGTTGTTCTTTTCCGTATATTTTCCCCTTATAGCGCCTTTCCTCTTTCCCGGCGCACAGGGCGACCCGAAATTCAGATGATAAGTGATTACATTGAAGGATAATCCATGGCTCTAGAGAAAAAAGATTTTTTTGGAAAAACAGTGGCAGATGTAATCAAGCAGGCCTGTGATTCCTTGCAAGCACCCCAGGAAAACCTGGATATCGAGGTGGTAGAGACCGGCTCTTCAGGCATTTTCGGTTTTATCCGCAAGAAGGCCCATATCCGGGCCGGGATCAAAGAGAGTGTTCTCGGTGCCGGGACTAAAAAAAAGCCACCCAAGGCAGTTGTCCAACCTTTGCCTGTTCAGCAGGAGCCTGCCCCTGCAGCCAAGGAACCCGTGCAACGGAAGGCCATTCTCCAAGATGAAACCATTCGGGATGAGGTCCGAATCGGTGATGAAGACGAGGACGATCTTCCCGCCGCTGCCAATGTAGAAGAACCACTCAGCCAGGAAAGTATCGATAGGGTGCAGCAGGAGCTTTCACAATTACTGCAATTGATGGGCCTTCCCTCAAAGATCGAGGTTGAGGCGCAGGGCAGTTCCGTGAGATGCCATGTGAGCGGCGACTTTGCAGAAGAGCTTACCGGTCAGGAAGGAAAGATCCTGGACAGCCTGCAATATCTGCTCCGCAAGATCATCGCCAGAAAGATCTCCGAACGGGTCCGGATCTCCATTGACGTGGGTGATTTTCGAGAAAAACGGCAGGACGAATTAGAGGATCAGGCCCGGGAACTGGCAGCCCTGGTCAAGGCAGATGGCAAGACCCAGGTTATTCCTTCCTTGAACCCATCGGAAAGACGTGTTGTCCACATGACGTTGCAGGACGATAAAGAGATCCGCAGCCGCAGCGTGGGCGAGGGCCTCTTTAAAAAAGTTCTTATTTACAAGCCGGGCACTGCCAAGGGCGGCAGCGGCAGAAAACGTCCTCAGTCGCGAGGCAGAAGGGGGAAAGGCAGCAAACCCACAAGCGACAATGGCGAGAAGGAATAAACGTAACTATCCAGCAGCACCCCATCTGCTTCGTCATCGGCCTGCTCATGTACGAATCAGTACACTTCGCAGACCTCTTTCTCGCATATGGGGCACTGCTGAATAGTTACAGTGTGAAGGTTTTATTTCTTTCCCGGTATTCAGCTGGATAGTTACGAATAAACGAACCCTTTCCAGGCCTTGATTTTATCCAGATAGTCCATGTCTTCTGAAAACGATACCATTGCCGCCATTTCCACGCCCCCCGGCGCCGGCGGGATCGGCGTAATCCGCATGAGCGGACCCGGCGCTCTTGCCATCCTCCGGCAGATCTTCATACCCCGCGACCAGGCCTGCTCCTTCCGCAGTCATCAGCTCTATTACGGCCATATTCTCGCGCCCGGACTCTCCGGCCGGAAAAGAATCGTCGACGAGGTGCTGGCCGTTTTCATGCGGGGTCCCAAGACCTATACCCGTGAGGATGTGGTCGAGATCCATGGACACGGCAACTTCCTGCTTCTCCAATCCATCCTTGAACTCCTGCTCCACTATCCGGTTCGTCTGGCAGATCCAGGCGAATTCACCAAACGCGCCTTCCTGAACGGCCGCATCGACCTGACCAGGGCCGAGGCAGTCATCGACCTCCTCTCAGCCAGGACCAGAAAGGGAATCGAGCTGGCCCAGGACCAACTCTCCGGCCGGCTGTATGAACAGGTGGATGCCATCCGCCAGGCCCTGATGTATATGCGGGCGGTGGTCGAGGTCGCCATTGATTTCCCCGACGAGGACCAGGAGATTATCAATCACGGAGAGTTGAGAGCACAGCTCGAGAGCGGGGTGAGGACTCCCCTTGCTCTGCTGCTGCGCAATGCCGATTTAGGCAAGATCTTCCGGCAAGGAATCACCGTGGTCATTGCCGGTCTGCCCAATGTGGGAAAGTCCAGCCTGCTCAACACCCTCCTCCAGGAAGAACGGGCCCTGGTCACCGCCATTCCCGGAACCACCCGCGATACCATCGAGGAATATGTCGACATAGAAGGAATGCCCGTTCGCCTCATCGACACGGCAGGGATTCGTGAGAATGCGGAAGAGGTCGAAGAGCTGGGGATCCAGCGGGCCAGGAAACAGATGGAGCAGGCCGATCTGGTCCTGTTCATGATTGATCTGGCAAAAGGGGTCAGCGGAGCGGATCAAGAACTGTTTCGCAGCATCCACCATAAACAGGTGATCCTGGTTGCCAACAAGATGGATCTGCTGCCCGGAGAGGTGCCGGATCTCGGGGAATTCCGTGATCACACCCTGGCCCTGGTCCAGATCTCGGCCAAAGAACAGCAGGGAATCAGCGAGCTGAAACAGGCCATTTTCACGGCCATGGTCGGGAACAGGGAACAGTGGGAAGACGCCGGCTGCGCCCCAAACCTCCGTCATAAAGATGCCCTGGCACGGGCCTACGCGGCCAGCGGCCGGGCGTTGGAAGGACTACGGACCATGATCACCAGCGACCTGCTGGCCATCGATCTCCAGGAATGTCTTGCGGAACTTGACGCGATTGTAGGTGTTACCACCACGGAGGATATCCTGGATCTGATCTTCCAGCAGTTCTGTCTGGGAAAATAAGCCAGGAAGCAAGGATTCAGCAGAAAAGCTGTGAAACCAGACATAAAGACACAGTATCCTGAGAGCTGGGATCAGGCAGGATTGCTGAGCCGTTGTTCAAAAATAACTATTATGATTCATTGTCATTTACGGCATAAGGGGCGTAAAGAAATGGATAAAAAGTATGCATTATTTCTTAACGGCCCCTAAGATGACAGATTGTCGGCAGATGGCGATATTGTTCATTAAAATCGAGTCCATACCCCACCAGAAATCCTTCCGAGATGGAGAAACCGCAATAATCAATCGGCACCGGATGGGCGCGCCGTTCCGCCTTATCGATCAGGGCGCAGATCTTGACCGAGCTTGCCCCCTGACCGGCAAGATGGTTCATCAGCCACTGCACGGTCAGGCCGCTGTCCACAATATCCTCCACCAGCAGCACGTCATGGCCCTGCACATCAATGGTTGGCCTGCTGCGCAGGACGATCTCACCTGAAGAGGAGGCACCCTCTCCATAGGAAGAAACCTGGATAAAATCAACGACCAAAGGAATATCAATGGCCCGGACCAGATCGGCCATAAAAATGAAGGCCCCTTTCAGGACGCCGATCACCAGCAGATTTTTAGCCGCATAATCGCGACTGATTGCCCGCCCCAGTTCTTCTATCCGCTCCTGTAGGGAGTGGGCGTCCAGAATAATATCCCGATTTTGGTCCTGCATGACAGCTCACTCCTGTAATTTTCTTTTTGTCGCACGAATCCCTTCTTCTTTATGGTATGATGACAGGTCAAAGTCAAGGACTTAATACCATGGATCGATGCCGTTTTTCCGGAGCAGACACCGTCACCAAAGGCTTGGTGAGTACAGTTACTATTGATTTTTCCCCTGTTGACAAACAGGGCTGGTTCAGGTAGATATAAGTTTCATTTATGGAATATATCAGCCAACGTGGTGTCGGTTTTTTTCCGACTACTGCTGAAAAAGAAAGACCACAAGCCAAGAGTCGTCAAAATGGGAAAACCAGCAAACACATTGAATCCTGCCTTTAACAGCGAGGTTGTTGCTCTTCCGGGCGGTGAACATCTGAACAGTTGTTTTTCGTGCGGAGCATGCAGCGGCATATGTCCGGTCAGTCAGGCCATTCCTGACTTTGACCCTCGCAAGATTATTCACATGATCCGGATGGGCATGAAGGATCGCCTGCTGGGTTCCGATTTCCTCTGGTACTGCTCCAGCTGCCAGTCCTGTGTCTTTGTCTGCCCCCAGGATGTGCGTTTCGCCGAGATCATGGGGGTCCTGGCCAAGATGGCCCTGCAAGAGGGCTATGTAAGCGAGCAGGACCTGATTGACAAGGGCAAGGCCGCCCAGGTGGCGCGTGACCTCTGTGTCGGCTGCCTCACCTGTGTCCGGGTCTGCCCCTGGTCGATCCCCAAGATGGACAAACAGGGCGTGGCGGTCATTGATGTTGAGACATGCAGGGCCTGCGGAATCTGCGTTGAGGAGTGCCCGGCCAGGGCCATCAGACTCAATGAATCCGAGGATGAACGTTTGATCGCGGCCTGCGGGATTTAATTCCCTGTGGGACAGAATTCAATTCTGTCCCCAGCTGACTATAACAGACGGCACGTACACGAAGGTCGTTGATGAAGACGAGGAATAAAAAAAAATGAGTTTTGAACCGAAAATAACCCTGTTCAGTTGTCATTACGCATCCCAGCAGAGTTGTGCTGAAAAGGGCACAGAGTTGCAGCAGCTTGGATTCCCCGAAACCATCAGCCTGGTCAGGGTTCCCTGTACCGGAAAAGTTCAGGTGACAACCCTGCTGCAGGCCTTTGAAGACGGAGCCGATGGCGTCTATGTGGTCGGCTGTCCGGCGGATAGCTGTCACAATGTCAAGGGTAGCGTCCGAGCGGCCAAAAGGGTTGCGGCTGTCAAAAAGGCCCTGGAAGAGCTTGATGTCGAGGCTGGAAGAATTGAGATGGTTCACCTTTCCCGCGGGCTGCACCCGGAATTTGTGGCCGCCGGGGTGGCCATGGATAAAAAGATCCGTACCCTTGGACCGAGTCCGTTTCAGAGTTAAAAGTAAAGTTGAACGCCGGGATTGAACCCATCAGACAATGAGAGCTGAGTTGTTCACTCTTCAACGTTCTACTATTTTTTATCAGGAGTGTAGAGGATGATTGTCGCAGAACGAAAGCCGATGGCTGAAATTATAGAAATGGTAAAAGATTGCACCCGGGTCCTGGTTCTGGCCTGTCGCGGTTGCGTGACCGTCTGTTCAGCCGGTGGCGAGCGCGAGGCAGCGGCCCTGGCCGCACTCATCCGTCTGGGCATGAAGAAACAGGGGAAAAGCATCGAGATCATTGAGGGCAGTCTGCTCAGGCAGTGCGACAAGGAGTATATTGACAGTATCGACCAATGGAACGGTCAATACGACGCCATTGTCTCCACGGCCTGCGGAGTCGGAGTCAATTTCATCGCCAATCTGCGCCGGGAGACCATGGTCTATCCGGCACTCAACACCAGCTTCTTTGGCGGTTCCGCCGAACAGGGAGTCTGGACGGAGCAATGCGCCGGTTGCGGCAACTGCGTCCTCCATCTCACCGGCGGCCTCTGCCCGGTGGCCCGTTGCGCCAAGAGCCTGATGAACGGGCCCTGCGGCGGATCAGTGGGCGGCAGATGCGAAATCAACAAGGAGACCGAATGCATCTGGCAGTCCATCCATGACCGTCTCGGCAGTTTTGAACGCATGTCCCAGATGGAGACGATTGCCCCCATCCGTGACTGGTCAACGGCCGGTCACGGCGGCCCCCGTAAGACCGTGCGCAAGGACCTGACCATTTAAGGGTTCTGCACACAATCCAGGTGACTGCCGGCTCAAAGGAACCTTAAATAAAATCAGTACTGCTGAAGTGTCCTAAAAAAATACAAAAACGTTTCTGCCTCGGGATGCAGAAACGTTTTTTTTTGTCCTTTTGTCCTCTTGCCCTCTTCTCCTTTCGGTGGCTGATCGGAGGTCAGGTTCCCGCCTATTTCTTTACAGGACTGACGCTCCGCTTAATATAAACGACGCCGCCCATGAGCCTCATCTGGCGCTGGATCTGTGTGGCACGACCAAAGAGATAGCCTGTGGGATTATCAAGATCGGAACGAAGAGGACGGGGCAGGATTGCGGAGAGCAGCGCCGCCTCCCTTGAGGTCAGCCTCAAGGCTGATTTATGAAAATAGGTGCGGCTGGCGGCCTCAACCCCGAAGACACCGGGACCGAACTCCGCCACATTGAGATAGACCTCAAGAATCCGCTGCTTCGGCCATAGGCCTTCCAGCAGGAGGGTAAACCAGGCCTCAACCCCTTTACGGAGAAAGGTTTGTCCCGGCCACAGAAAGAGATTCTTGGCCACCTGTTGCGAGATGGTGCTGGCCCCATGCGGCCGGCGTCGATGCTGATTGCTCTTCCAGGCTTTGCCCATGGCATCAAAATCAAAACCGTGATGGTCAAAAAATTTCTGATCCTCAGCGGCAATGACTGCCAGCGGGGCATACGAGGAGATTTGATTCAGGCTGACCCAGGTATGGAGCAAGCGATACCCTCGATCGCCTTGCCATTTCGCTGCTATCTGACGCTGGATCATCAGGGAACTCAGCGGCACAGGCGCCCAGCGGAACAGAAGAGTCAGAACGATGCTACCAGCCAGAAAAAGACCAAGAGCCTGCAAAAAGATGCGGCGGATCGCACGCAGGGTAACAGATCTCACTTGGCCTCTGGCACCTGTTTCCGGGCAGTCCCCCGTCTCATAATCATCATCCATGCGGACGATATCGTCCTCACCGAGATAACTGCCGTTCTGCACCTCTATGAGCTCCAGTCCAATCACCCCTGGATTTTCCAGCCTATGCTGTATGCCGGCCGGGATATAGGTGGACTGGTTCTCATGCAGCAGAAAGACCTCCTCACCATTGGTGATCAGGGCGGTCCCGGTGACGATCACCCAGTGTTCGTGGCGATGGTGATGCATCTGCAGCGAAAGCTTTTTCCCCGGATAGACCGTTATCCGTTTGATCTGATAGCGCGGCTGTTGCTCAAGGACCGTATAACTGCCCCAGGGACGAAAAACCGTCCGGTGAAACCGGAATTCATCACGCTGTTTCTTCTGCAGCCTGGTCACAATCTTTTTCACATCCTGGGAGCGCGACAAGGGCGCCACCAGCACCGCATCCGCGGTCTCAATCACCAGCGTGTCTTCAAGGCCAACGGTTGCCACCAGCTTGCTTTCTGAACGGACCAGACAATTCCGGCTATCCTCCATGATCACATCCCCGGTGCTGACATTCCCCTGCTCATCCTTACGGGAGATCTCCCACAAGGCCTTCCAGGATCCGATATCGCTCCAATCAAGATTGGCCGCCACCACTGCTGCCTTGCCGGTCTTCTCCATCAAGGCATAATCAATGGAGTCACTGGGAGATACGGCCATGGCCTGGCTGTCCAGCCGGTAGAATTTTTCATCGCGCTCGCCATGGAGGACGGCTTCTGCCATGGCAGCTAGCATCTCAGGGGCATGGAGTGCCATCTCCTCACGAAAGGTCTTGATGGAAAAGGCAAACATCCCGCTGTTCCAGAAATAATTCCCGCTCTCGACATAGGCCATGGCCGTGGCCAGATCGGGTTTTTCCTTGAATGACAGGACAGCGCTACCCTCGCCCCGTTCTATATACCCATAGCCTGTTTCAGGGCCTTGCGGTTCAATCCCGAATGTGACAATGGCCCCGCCAGCCGCCAGCTCCGCCGCCTTCTGCACCGCCTCGGCAAATGCTTCCTGACGCAGGATCAGATGATCAGCCGGCAGCACCAGGAGAATGGTATCGTCGTCGTCGGTCAGGGCGCAGAACTCCACGGCCGCGCAGACCGCCGGCGCTGTGTTGCGGCCCAGGGGTTCTAGGAGGATGGAATAGTCTGAAACAACCCCCAAGGCATCAATCTGACTGCGGGTGATAAAACGATGTTCCTCGCCGACCACCACCACCGGGGCCAGCACATCGGCCAGTTGACAGACCCGCAGCACCGTGGTCTGGAGCAGGGAGGTCTCATCAATCAAGGGCAGAAGCTGCTTGGGATACAGCTCCCGCGACAGGGGCCACAGCCTGGAACCGGTGCCACCGGCCAGGATTACGGGTTGGATTTTATACACGTTGTTTCTCCTTGAGATGGACTGTCAGCTTTCAACTTTTTTAAATTCTCTAAACCCCTCCAGCAACTGCCGAAATGTTTTCGGCTGATACCTCTGGAAGCTTTCTTCATCCACATACACGAAGTCGTAGTTCACATCCGTCTGTATCGCATTGATGTCCTCACACCATTGGCGCAATCGTTGGATTTTAAACGGCACGTCCAAGTCTACCTGTCCCTTGGTTTCCACGATCACTATTTCCCTCTCAGACAGCTTCACCAAAAAGTCGGGGTAGTAGTTGGAAATATCCCCGACCGCGTTCACATAATCCAGCTTAAAGTGAACGGCCAGATAGTTCTTGGCGTAAGATACTAGGTCGCTGCAATCCTCAAGAAAACCGGCAAACTGCAACTCGAAATGGCTGTCACCAATGACGCGATTAAACACGCTCTTTTTGGGTATCAGATAGCCCTGGTCTTTGACAACAAAAGGCCGCGTCTGTCGAAGCTTAATGGTATCGCGAATTTCCGCATCACCCTTGTTCCGCACAGTCAGACCATTGACCGCTTTTTTGAAGGTCTCAATCACCGTTTTCGTGGCAGCCAGCTCCGACAAATTGCGGAGCATATTGGGTGATTCCAGATCGACGAGCTGACGGAAGAGTGCGCTGTGAATAAATGTCTTGATCTTGCCGTACAGCACGTCATAACCACTGACCAGGCGCAATTCCTTCATCACGGTCTGGGAAAAATAGCCGATCACACTGCGGTAATCTGCCACCCCGGCGGTATCCATAATCGTGGTGTGTGTCACCTCGCCCGTAGTGATGTCCTTGAACACGATTTCGCGCTGTTCTTCTTCGCTGAACTGTTGATAAATCACCGGCTGAAACACCATCAACCCAATATCAAGATCCGCGAGATTCTTGTATTCACGATACACACGAGGCGTCAGCACCGGAATTTCAATATCCAATGCCTTGATATCTTTCTTCTCGTTGCTGCTATCGACTTCAACCACCAACGGCGTTTTGGCCTTGGTGCCTTCACCCATGGCCTTGCGTTCCAGTTCAACGCCCTCGGCCTGTATCGACTCCACAAACACCATGAAGGCCTCAGTTCCCACCACGCTCACATACTCTTCCACTCCACCAGGATACATCCTGCGCAAGCCCCGTCCCAGCGTCTGTTCCGGCAAAATGTTGCTTTTGGCAGAATAGGCGCGCAGACCGACGATGGTGGTCACGTTACGAACGTCCCAGCCTTCCTTGAGCATCAGCACCGACACAATTGCCTTGTATGGGCTGCTCGCGTCATCAATCTCATTGGACTGTTTGCGCAAGGCCTCCAGTTCTTCCTTGGCCTTGCCCGATGCCGCTTCGGAAATCTCACCGTTGTTCTTGGTGTGAATCACAAGCACCGCTTCCTTCAATTCCGGGTAGCAACCCTCCAGATAATCCGCCACGTCATCACAGTTTTTGGTGTCATCGGTCATCACGAACAGGATGGCCTTTTTGCCCATTTTTTGGTGTTCCTCATACGCTTTCCGCCATTCGATCACACCCAGATCAATGTAGTCCGCATACTTTTCGGTGTACCTGACGCTCTGTCGCTCAGAGAGCTTGGCACGACTGGCCGCATCAGGAAGCACCGGATGCTTGACCACGTTCTGGGAGATGGCCTCCACCAATGGATAATCACTCACCGTCTGCACAAAGATAGCGCCGTTGTTATGCTTGGGCGTGGCTGTCATATCCAGTTGCAGGCTCAAGGCGTCGCCCTTCTGTAACAGACGGTTGTGAATATCCTGAATCGACTGGAACCACGCCAGCTTCGCATCGTGGATATGATGCGCCTCATCGTTGATCACCATAAGTTCGTCGATGTCACGCACGATCATGCCCAGATCAACTTTGGAATCAGTGGTCGCGCCGGTGGGTCGCCTGCCCAGAAAGTAATCCATGGTGTCATCATCGTCTGGAGAAGGAGGGATATCCTCACCGGCATAGACGCGATGGATATTAGTCAGAAAGATGTTGCCAATGGAATGGGTAATATGCACCTCATCCTGCTTGTGCAAGGTCAACTGGAAATCATCCCGCCAGTTACGGCCATCAAAACCATTATCAGGCACGACCGGATCTTCAAAGAAGATGCGCAGCCCCTGAAAGTCCTTGTAGATGCGATCCAGCACAATAATATTGGGCGTGATCACCAGAAAGTTTCGGGAAAGCTCGGATTCCGGCTCATACAGCTTGTGAAAGAAACTCCACGCCAGCGCCAGACTCATCACCTTGGTTTTACCACTGCCGGTGGCCATCTTCACCACATAGCGCCGCCAGGTCTCATCGAACATGCCGGCCGAAACCGTACCGCTGCTATCAAAACGCATCAGATCAAATTTGTCCTTGGCACCCACCACATCGTAAAGGTAGATGATGGTCTCCAGCGCCTCACGCTGGGCAAAGTAGTATTGAAACGCGGCCATGGTTCCATCGGCCTGGGCCAGCAGGTGCGGTTCCTTGAACCACCAATTGAGCAAGCTCTTGCTGGTCTCTGTCGCGCCGACATAGCCGCTGTCTCTGAACTCCTTGACCTTCTTGCGCAACGTCGCCACCAAGGGCGGCATCAGCTTGTCCATGGTCGTTTCGCGCAAGGCCTCATCGGCCGGGAACCAGCGGACCTGTGGGTCCAGGATTGCGTGCGGGGAATCGGGAAAGTTGGGATGAAGAGCCATACAGTTACACCAACAACCGTTTATTCGCCGTCACAATCGAAATTCCTTGGCCACCAAAATCACCATCATCGGTGACCAGTTTCAATCCCTTGCTTTGACACAACGCCACGATAATCTGGTCGTTAAAATCAGAATCCCCTACCGCATATTCCGCCATCAATCCTTCTATATCCAGTGTCTCAAAACCATTTTCCACACGCGAGCAATGGTTCAACACATGCCTGACATCGGCGGCTATATCCTGCGCTATGGCCTTGAACTCCTCACTTTTACGAAATACTTTGAACGGATTTATATGCGGAGCAATCAATTTCCATTTTATTCTGGCATAGGTGTTAATGAATTCCGAAACAATTAACACATCAATATAAATGGGGCATTGCACGGCAAGAATTCTGGCAAGCGCCTGAGAATAGGTCTCGACCTTAGGATTCTTCGGTTTTTGCGGACCATAAATAAACAACCAGATATTGGTATCCAGCAACAGTTCATCGTTCTGCGTAAAATTGTAATTGGTTACATCAAGGGTATTATGCGGCATCATCATCCCCCAACGTATCCCGTAATGTCTGATCAAATCTATCCGGGTCTTTAAAATACTGCTTGGCTGTGTCAACCACACGCTTCAATAACGCCAGGTCATCCGGCTGCATATCCTGCACCTTAAGCAAGGCGCGAATCTGTTCTTCGCTGAATTCCCCATACAATTGCCCAACAGCGGCATTCAAAAATGCCGAAGTTAGAGTGGAGATGTTATGAAAGGAGAGTATCACACTCCGGCCTTCCTTAAGAACGGCGGCCAGACGTTCATACACCTTTTGACCATCACCTGAGGCAACGCACAAGGGACTGCCCACTACTGTAAATATCGATAGAGTCATGTTTTTTTGCATACTACCACCTTAAAAAATATCTTCCGGACTGAGCTCGGAAGCCAGACTGTATGAGTGAGTGTCAGCCGTATTAATTTCCAAACTCACCACTGTACCGGGAAAGGGGTAAGTTAACAACGCAGTAAAGGTCTTGCCGTTGGTCCGCCGCCAATACCCAGTATCAGAAACGATCTGAATACAGCCTCCATTCAGATCAATAAATTCACCAAGCAACTTGAGCCCCAACCCGCCCGGCACCGACCCACGTTTGGTGGTATTGCGTCCCACAGTCGCCCAATTGATCGCCTCTATTGAAGACAGGTCCAGCCCGGCATTATCCTTGATGTTCCTGCGGATGCCGACACCCAGATCGGCCACCGAAAAATCAAGCCGCTGCCGGGCTGGGTAAAATTGACCGCAACTGAAAATCCCCATTTCCGTGCGCGAATGCAACACCGCGTTGCTGAATATCTCAAAAATGCTTTCTCGAAATTTCTTTTGCAACCCCAAGGACATAACCGGAATTTCAGAGCGGTTCATCAACTCATGCTCGATGTAGTCGGCAAAATACCGGTCATCCTTGACGTCAAAACGCTGATAGGGAATGGTCGTCCCCCAGCGATCCGGGATCTTTTCCCCCCCATAGTGACTCAGAAAACCGTTTTTGGAAAGGATACTTTCAACTCCAGAGCGGATATTGGTCAGTTTGACCGTGTTCATATCCTCACCTAAACGATAGAGAATCGCCCCAAATGCGGCGCACATATCGGCATCGAACCAGGCAACCTCGCCCATATCAATTTCAATATCCTCAAAAAGGCAGGTCTGCGTTTCCGCTGCCAAACGGACCAAGGCATTAAAACCGGGATGAAAATGCCGAATCATAGGCAAGTTCAGCTTCACACCCGCACCTCAACAATGGTCATGGTGTCGTTGCCAAAGATATCCACCACCTTGACTGCGATCTTGCGACGGCCCGGCCGGCATTCGTGGGCCACGCTGGTCAACTCCAGTGTGCGGTCTTTCTTGGTGCGGAAGGACTGCCATTCGTTCTCGAACACATAGTCGCCGGTCCATTGTTCTTGGCTCTCACCGGTTTCCGCATCCTGGACGCGGATGATCTCGCGTTTGCTCTCAAAATCAAAATCCACCGACCAGTAATCGATCCAGTCGGTCCAGTGGCGGGTGAGTTGCTCACGAGTAACGATGCCGTCTTTATCCTTGCTCACCTTGACGATCTGGCCCCGTTCCACTACTACCTTGCTCCCCTTATTCTTCAGGGTCATCTCGGCATGGGCGATGGAATCCTGGGAATAAAATACGGAAAAATCGGTCAACTCGACCGCCACCCGGTTCTTTTTAATATGGGGCTTGACTTCAATAAAGGAGACATCATGGAACACCACCTGATTCTTCTCCACTGCCCGTTTGTCGAAGACCTCGGCGGGGATGTACTTGGGGGCAATATCGATGCCCTTGCCCCGCGCCTCGTCGAGCACGTTGGGAAACAGTCCCATCTCGAATTCAAAGCCGAGGATATCGACCTTGGTGATGTGCTTCTTGCGGCACTCGAGGATGATCTCCTCGACAAAGAGGCGGGTCACCGGCATGTTCACCGGCCCCACCGCCACCAGCCGCCCGGCCCGCTTACCGTGGAAACCGGTAAAGCCGGTGATCTTCTCCGCCCGGTAGGCGCGCAGGATCAGGTCGAGAAAGGCCGTCTCCTTGGCCGCGAGCTGCTGCTCTTTCTCTTCCTCGCGCAGGTCGGGATTGACACCGATGTAGTGCTGGCGCTCGTATCTGCCCAGATTGAGGATCTCAAAGGCCCGGTAGTCCCTGCCGCCCTCCTTCAGTTGCCGCTGAACGCCGATCATGCGCTTGCGGGTGGTGTGGATGGCGAACTTACCGAGATCCGTGGCGATCCACTTGCGGCCCAGCTTTTCGGCCACGGCGGCGGTGGTGCCGGAGCCGCAGAAAAAATCGGCGATGAGGTCGCCTTCGTTGGATGAGGCCTTGATGATCCGTTCGATGAGGGCTTCGGGTTTTTGTGTAGGATAGTTATGTGACTCTTTTGATCCACCAGCAAGATATTTAATGTCGCTCCAGAGATCACTCAACGGTACACCAAGCATCTCGTCTAGAAACATTATCCGACAACGCTTTATTGGGTTTCCGTCTTTTCCCAACTTAATTCTTCCGTGACTACCTGGGACTTCTGTCTGAGGCGCATTCCACAAGGCTTCCATGTTTTCTGGTGTTGCACGCCATCTTGCCTTGGTACCATGAAAGTCGTATTCAGCCATCCTGCCTTGCGGATCAAGCATGTTTTCTGCTTTGTAGTACCGACCTGAAAGCAACTTTCTCCATTCTGCTGCTATGTAGTCTTCTGTGTAAGGGGTATAGAGAGGGTTGAGTTTGGCTCGCTCACTCTTTGTGTAGAAATAGATTGTGTCCTTAACTCGTCCATACCTGCCTGAAGCATCGTTGTGTGATGAAGTTCTCATCCAAGTGATTTCACTTCGGAGGTTATCTTTTCCAAACACTTCATCCATTGCGAGCCGAATCAGAGCGTTCACACGGGTTTCACAATGCACATAGATACTCCCATCCTCCGCCAGCAGATCCCGCATCAGCACCAGCCGTTCGTAGATCATGGAGATGAAGGAGTCCGCGCCCCGGCCCCAGGTATCCCGGTAGGCGATCTCTTCCAAGATGTTGGGCTTCTTGGTGAAGGTATCGCCGCCGATTGCGATATCCATGGAAAAATCGGCACCCACGTCAAAGGGCGGGTCGATGTAGATGAGTTTGAGACCGCCCTGCTTTTCGATCTCATCACGCAGGGGGCCGTTCTTCAAGGAGGACAGGATCAGCTTGTTGTCGCCCCAGATCAGCTTATTGGTCCAGCCCTGTAACTGGCGGCCGCGGCCATCCAGGGAGATACCTCCCCAGGTGAAAAGCGGCGCATTGTCCTTCGTGTCTCCCGGCTTTTCGGCGCGCGGTTCGTCCACCTGTTCGATGGTCTGAAAGGGCAGGACGATATTGCAGACCTCGCCGCTCTTGCCGTTCCAGACCAGCTCCACCTCGCGCTTGTCGTCGAACAGGAGAAAGCGGTACTTGTCGGGCAGCGGCTTGCCGGCCTCGATAAAGCGGATTACTTCCTGCTGTTCCTGTTCAGTCAACCGTGCCATGATGTCCCTTTCTCGTTTTCAATGGATTATCTCGTCAGAAAACCTGTCTCTATTTCGCCAAAATGGGCATTGAGGACAAGCCTCACCTTCCGGATAATCTATTCCTTCCTGATGGGGGCAGCCAAGAATTTTAGAGGGCAACACTACTGAATGCACACCATTTTCCTTGAAAAAAAGCTTGATTTCATCCAATATCTCTGTATCTCGGCGGACATCCTTGCCGTGCACGGAAAACCATTTTTTCACCAATGACGGCTCCGCATTTTCGACCTTGATAACAGCGGCAACAACCTTGGTAGCCTTTGTATTGTCAGGGCCATAATAGACGACAGTACCAACAGGATATCCTCTGAAGCCTTCTTTTGCCTTTTTCTCAAGTGGATGCCTGATTCTTTTTAATTTGAGAGCCATCTGCTTATTTGTTCTCCCTGATCAGGGCCAGCAGCTCCCTGGTTTTTTCTGCCAGCAGGATTGGATCATTGCGGCTCTCCACGTTCAAGCGGAGCAGGGGTTCGGTATTTGATTTGCGGATATTAAACCGAAACTCGGGAAAAGTCACACTCAGACCGTCGGTATCATCCTCTTCCCCTTGGGAAAATCGTTCCCTGACCCTGGCAATGGCCGCATCCGGGTCATCCACCACGCTGTTGATCTCGCCTGAAACCGGGTAGGCCGCCATCCGCTCTCGTACCAGACTGGAAAGAGTTGCGTTTTTCCTGTTCAGGAGCGAGCAGATCAGCAGCCAGGGGATCATCCCGGAATCGCAGTAGCCGAAGTCCCGGAAATAATGATGGGCGGACATCTCGCCCCCATAGATCGCATCCTCCTGCCGCATTCGCTCCTTGATAAAGGCATGACCGGTGCGGGTCATCACCGGGATGCCGCCGGCGGATTGCACCAGCTCCCGGGTATTCCAGATCAGGCGCGGGTCATGGAGGATCCTGCCGCCCGGTTCCTGGACCAGCAGTTCCAGGGCCAGCAGGCCGACGATGTAATAGCCCTCGATAAAATTACCCTGGGCATCCCAGAAGAAGCAGCGGTCAAAATCGCCGTCCCAGGCAATGCCCAGATCCGCCCCGTGCTCGCGCACCAGCCTTCCGGTCTCTTCCCGTTTTTCCGGGAGCAGGGGGTTGGGGACGCCATGGGGAAAGGTGCCGTCCGGCTCGTGAAAGGCCTTGATAAAGGTAAAGGGCAGATGCGGCTCCAGCAGATCAATCACCGCCCCGGCACAGCCGTTACCGCTGTTGACCACCAGCTTCAGGGGTCTCAGCACATCCCTGTCTATATAGCCCAGGAGGTGTTGGATATAACCGGCCTTTCCTGAGACTGGGCTCCGCGCCCCCTTTGTCACCGA
Source organism: uncultured Pseudomonadota bacterium (assembly GCA_963776835.1). GTDB lineage: Bacteria > Desulfobacterota > Desulfobulbia > Desulfobulbales > Desulfocapsaceae > UBA2270. The sequence continues at coordinate 147,303 of CAVZOB010000006.1, read as the reverse complement.
CAGCTCCGGCAGCCCGCCCCGGACGATCATCTCCGCCATGGCCTTCAGTCCCGACTCACCGGTCACCGGCCGCGCCCCTCGGGTCACAATCTTCATGCCGTTATAATCCGCCGGATTATGACTGGCAGTGACCACGATTCCGCCATCCACCCCCTCGGACTCCAGACTGAAGGCCGCGTGATAGATCTCCTCGGTGCCGCACAACCCCAGATCCAGGACATCAACCCCCGAGTCGAGCAGCCCGGAAATCAGGGCCTCGGTCAGTGAAGCACTGCTCAGACGGATATCGCGCCCGACCGCCACCTTGCGCGGCGCCAGGAGCGCGGCAAAGGCTCGCCCAATATCCCTCGCCAGCTGGGGATTGAGGTCATCCGGCACCCGGCCCCGGATGTCATAGGCCTTGAAACAGGCCGGTATGGGTAGAGTAGAATCCATCGGTTTGTTCTCCATTTTGGGAAGTCGGGTCATGCTGCTGCGCACCTGAGCCGAACTTGTATCGTTTCCAGCTCACATTCACAAGGACAATCGCACCAGTTCCACCGCGCCCATCGCCCCCATGACCTCACCGCAGATCACCACGGCCCCCTCAATCCCCTCGATCTTCCTGGCCTTTGCCAGAGCCCTCTCAACGCCGGCCTTGGCGCCGAGCGTTGTGTCCACTTCATTGCCCAGACGGGTTGCCGCTGCATCGGCCAGGGCTGTTGATCTGGCCACCACGGTGACCGAATCGGCCTTGCCAAGGCTGAGGGAATGGCCGACTGTCCCTGAGGAGGTACAGACCCCAACCGGCATCTGGGAAGGGAGAAGGCGCAGGCCGACCTTGTAGCTCAACGGTGACTGGCCGGCAAAGATGGCCACAGAACACTCCTTGAGCCGCTGCACATAAATGTCCCCGCCATTTTCAACGATGATCTCCTCGATGCCCTCTGCCGCCAGCGCCTTGCCCACAAATTCGGCAATCACCCCGGCCACCGAGGCCATGGGACCGACCCCCGCCTTTTGAGCGGCAAGAAGCATCTGCCGCACCAGGGGCGGCGCCAGAAAATCCATGGGCAGGGGATCAAGCGTTGCTAAAAACAGCGGATGCCTTACAATATAGTTTTCGAGCTGCAGACGATACTGGAGGACAAGCTCGGTGGCCCTCCCTTTTACATCCCTTGTGGCAAGGATATGGAGATCGGTCTCCTGAATCTGCACCAGGCTTGCAACCAGTCCGGCCTGATCCGGAAACTGACGATACGTCCGGTTGCGGTACGATTCCGGTTTTTTGAGGTGTCTTCCTGCTTTCATGTGAGCCAATGTAAAAAAATAGTATAGTCTCTGGATGTCAAAAATGACATAATGATCCGTAACGAAATGGTTAAAGAAGGAGAGCTTATTCCGTAACGGCTCCTAAGTTTTCTGACTGCGGTTTTTCTCTAGCTTTGCGATGCGCCATGACTCCAGCTCAACCCGATCATGTCCTTCTTTTTACCCGTTATCCCGAAGCGGGAAGATGCAAGACCCGGCTTATTCCAGCGCTGGGAAAAGAGGGGGCAGCACGTCTCCACCAGGAGATGACCGACCGGGTGCTTATCCAGCTGACCAGTCTGGCCGCCATCCACCCGCATCGACTGGAGATCCATTATGAGGGTGGCAGCGAAGGACAGATGCGCTCCTGGCTGGGCGCGGACCTCAATTACCAAAGGCAGGCGGATGGCGACATCGGCTGCCGCATGCAGGCTGCCATTGCCCGTCACCTGGGCCGGATGCAGCGCCTGCTCCTCATTGGCTCGGACTGCCCGGATCTCACTGCCGCCATCATGGAGGAGGCCTTTGCAGCCCTGACCAGCCACGACCTTGTCTTAGGGCCTGCCTTCGATGGCGGTTATTACCTTATCGGAGCCCGTAAAGAAAGGGCCAGCATCATCTGCCGCAAGCTCTTCCAGGATATCCCCTGGGGCACGGATGGTGTTTATACCACCACAAAATTACGGGCAGAACAGCATCGGCTGCGCTGCCACACCCTGACCAGACTCCATGACATCGACACCCCTGCAGACCTCAGACATCTCCATCATCATCCCCACCCTCAATGAAGAGGCCTTGGTCAGCAACTGGTGCAAACTGCAGCCGCTGGCCGGCGAGATCATCATTGTCGATGGCGGCAGCAGCGACCAGACCGTGTCCCTGGCCCGCAGCCGGGGATTGCAGGTTGAGACCTGCGGTCCCGGCCGCGGGGCCCAGCTCAACCACGGGGCCAGACTGGCCGGCGGCAGGATCCTGCTCTTTCTCCATGCCGACACTCGGTTACCCGCAGGCTTTGCCCGGCCGCTCCTCCAGTGCCTGAACGAGACCACGGCCATTGCCGGCGCCTTCAGCCTCACCATTCAGGATGCGGGCCTGCTGCTGAAGACCATCTGCTTCTGGGCCAATCTGCGCTCACGGTTCCTGTCTCTTCCCTATGGCGACCAGGCCATCTTCATCCGCCGTGACGATTTTCTGCGGCTGGGCTGCTTCCCGGAGACGCCGATCATGGAGGACTTCATCTTCATCAGAAGGGCGGGACGGGAAGGCAGAATCACCACCCTCCCCCAGTGTGTCACCACCTCGGCCAGACGCTGGCGACGGATGGGGATCATCCGCACCACCCTTATCAACCAGCTGGTGATCCTGGGTTTTTACGCCCGTGTCCCCTTGCGGAAACTGGCCTCATTGTACCGAAGGTAGAGGCTCAACAGGGGCCTGTTCGGCCGGTGTTTTTTTCAGCGGCGGCTGTTTCGCGGGAGTTGACGCCGACGCAAAGGACGGCACTACCGGCACGGCAGGAGGCGCCACGGTCTGGTCGGAGATGGCCGGTTTCTTCTGCTGAAAGGCCTGCCGCACCTTTTCATCCTTGATCACCTGCTGAAACACGGTCATTGCCTGGGTCAGAGAGGGGTAAAGTTGACTCTGGCGCAGCCACGGGCTATCTGCGGCCAGAAAAGTGGTGAGGAGCATATTCAGGAGAATGGCCAGAATCAGTGCCTTACACGCGCCAAAGATGGCGCCCAGCAATTTATCAAACCAGCCGGCAATAGTCAGTTGCATCACCCTGGTCAGAGCCTTGCCCAGAAGCATGATCAGCACATAGGTACAGGCAAAGAGGATGGCATAGGCCAGGAAAAAGACAACCTGGGGATTTTCTGAAACCCCTCGCAAAAAAGGAAAAAGTTTGTCATGATACTGGCCGGAAACAAGATATCCGACATAGAGGGCAACAAGCACCGTGATCTGGCCCAGCAGACCGACCCAGATCCCGCGCGCTATAAAAAAAACGAAAATAGCGATAATGACCAGATCATACACCGTCATACCCATACCAATGTCCATATCTCTTCCCCAAACTTTATGCCGTTTTTCCACATAGGTGACAACATTATCGTGTTACCACGGCCAAGCATTCACACACCAGACCAGAAAAGTCCACATCCTGCACCATTTGTAGCAGGAACAGTTGAAATTGCAAGAGATTATTTCTCTACCCAACAGGACATGAAGCTCATGCCCCTCCCGGAATTCCTCTTTATTGATGACGGAAATATCTTTGCGCAGCCGCGCCTGCAGACAGCAATGCTGGATCTTGATCACCTGGCCACGCTCATCCACAATGGAGAGGAAAAGACCCTGTGCCGGGATTGGCTGCACCGGAGAGAAGAGGAAAAACTTCAGACCCTGCGCTATGAAAAGAGACACCTCGAATGGCTGGGCGGCAGGATCTGCGCCAAAGCGGCTGGCCTCCAATACCTGCATGCCAATAATTTAGTCAGCTGGGGACAGAATTCAATTCTGTCCCCTAGGACATTAAGCTCCGCAGCCCTGCGCGCCCCGCTCCTCCAGATCATGAGCTCTGCCTCCGGCCGCCCCTTCCTGGATCCCAGCGGACTGCCGGAAGTTCTGAGCATGCCCCACATCTCCATCTCCCACTCAAGGGGATATGCCCTGGCCGTGGCCGCTTCCAGCCCCTGCGGCGTTGACATCCAGGCAGAGAGCGAGACGCTGGTCCGGGTCAAGGATCGTTTCTGCTCCAGGACAGAAGAGGAGCTGCTGGGGCACAGACTGAAACAGCTGCGGCCGGCAACCCGTCTCACCCTGCTCTGGGCCGCCAAGGAGGCCGTCAAAAAGTCTGTCATCTCTGAGCGCATGCCCGGATTTCTTGATCTGGCATTGACCCATATCGAGAGCATCCCCGAAACAGGGGGCCATGCACACTGGGCGTTCGTTTTTGACTCCCAAGAGAACTATCCGGTGACCGTGTGCCTCTACCAGGGATATGGAATCGGACTGTGTGTCATCCCTGCCCAACCCTGCACCGGAGCAGACAATGCCTGAGCTCCCTGAGGTCGAGGTCATCTGCCGGGGCTTGCGTCCGCACCTGCCAGGCCGGATCATCACCACTATCCATGACAGCGGCAAAACCCTGCGCCACCCGGTTCCCCATGGCGCCATGAACGAGCTGCTCCGCGGCCGGACGATCCGTGCGGTCGGGCGACGGGCCAAGTATCTGCTCATCGAAACCGAGGATGAGGCGCTGCTCATCATCCATCTGGGAATGACCGGAAATCTGGGCATTTTCCCCTGCGCCACCCCGGTCAAGGTCCATGACCATGTGCGCTGGCAACTGGACAATGGCCTTGAGCTGCGGTTCAACGACACCAGGCGTTTTGGCGCAGTCTGGCTGCTGACCCCGGAACAGGCAAGGAGGAGGGAAACCGGATTTTTCGCCAGGACCGGCCCTGAACCCTTCAGCAGCCTCTGCACGCCTGCCCGTTTCATGGCCCTGGCCCAACGGCGCAAACAGCCGGTCAAGAGCTTCCTCATGGACGGCAGAATGGTGGCCGGCATCGGCAACATCTACGCCAACGAGGCCCTGCTGGCCGCCGGCATCCATCCCTCCCGCGAGGTCTGTTCCCTGCAAGAACACGACTGGCAGCGGCTCATCCCCCTGATCCGCCGGATCCTGACCCAGGCCATTGCCTGCGGCGGCTCAACCATCAGTGATTTTATCAATGCCAGCGGCGGGCAGGGCTACTTTCAGATGAACTTCAAGGTCTACGGCAGGAAAGATCAACCCTGCCACCAGTGCGGGTCGCCCATAGAGAAAATCCAGATAAGCGGCAGGGCAAGTTATTTCTGCCCCAATTGCCAGAAATAAGGGTAACGAGTAACTATTATGAAGGGAAGAAGTTTTATCCGCGGAGGTTCAAAAGAACTGGCGGTTAGATCACGAGCCGTCGACGTTGTTGTTTCTTCCTGATTCTGGTATAAAAGAAAAGTTTTCTCATACAAGTTTTTTTCCTCTTCACCTTTATCACAGACACGTATTTCTTCCCCATGATAGGCATCTTTGATTCAGGCATTGGCGGCATGACAGTGGCACGGGCGGTGGAACAGCTGCTGCCCGAGTACTCCATCGTTTATTTTGGCGACATCGCCCGCACCCCCTATGGTTCAAAAAGCGCGGCAACCATCACCGATTACTCCCTGCGCAACACCGAGTTCCTGTTGCAGAAAGGGGCGGAGGTCATCATCATTGCCTGCAACACCGCCTCCAGCGTGGCCACCGAGGCCCTGCGCCGGGAATTCCAGGTGCCGATCATCGAGGTGATCACCCCGGCGGCCAGCAAGGCCATTGCCACCACCAGGAGCGGCAGAATCGGGGTCATCGGCACCAGGGCCACCATCAGAAGCGGGGCGTATGAACAGACCATCTGCGGTCAGCGTCCGGATTTCCATGTCTTCTCCGAGGCCTGCCCCCTGCTCGTGCCGCTGGTGGAAGAGGGCTGGACCAACAAGCAGGAGAGCAAGATGATCCTCCGCCGCTACCTGCACCCCTTGAAAGAGAGACAGATCGATACCCTGGTGCTGGGCTGCACCCACTATCCCCTGCTCACAAAGCTGATCCAGGCAAGGGTCGGCAGGCGGGTCACCCTTGTTGACTCCTCGGTGGAGACCGCAAAATATGTCCGCGACCTGCTGAACGAGCGGCCGGATCTCGTCACCAGGGAGGAACAAGGCACGGCCACCCATCGCTACTATGTCTCAGACCTGACCGATTCCGCGCAAACCGTTGCCCGGAAAATATTTGAACGTCCCCTGGAGTTGATCCTCACATGAAACCCTTCCCGACCCGAATACCCCTTGGTGCCTGCGCGCTCATGCTGGCTATCACTGCATTCTTTTTTCTGCTCCTGCCCCGGCCCGTCACCGCCGGCCAAGAGGGTGTTGAGAGCCCGGTGGATATAGCCCGGAGGCTGCAACAGAGATATGACCAGATCACGAGCCTCAGTTTTCATTTCACCCAGAAGACCGAGGGGGAACTCACCGGCAGACCGCAGCAGGGGAGCGGCGACGCCTGGTTTGTCAAAGAAAAGAAGAGGAAGGGGACTCCAGGGACCATCGGCAAGATGCGTTGGGACTATACCACCCCGGACAAGCAGGTCCTGGTCAGCGATGGTATTGATTTCTCCATGTACTTTGCCAAGCTTAAACAGATGATCGTCAGCCCTGCCGAGTCCATGCAAACGGACATCACCTACTCCTTTTTCACCGGGGCCGGCAACCTGCTCCAGGACTTTACCATCTCCGCCCCCGATCCTGAATTCACCCCGGGAAAAGAAGACGCCGCCGGCACCAAGGTCATCAAGCTGGTCCCCAAGGAAAATCAGTCCCAGGTAAGCGAGATCCATCTGTGGGTCACCAAGGATTCACTGATCCAGCGCATGGAGATCCTGGACCATTTTGACACCCGTACCACCCTTGAGTTCAGCGGGCTGGAGGTCAACACCCTGCCCATTGATGACCGCAAGGCCATGGATGCCCTTTTTACCTTTACCCCGCCTGGAGGGCACAGAGATCATCTATCAATAATGGCGTCGCGAAAAGGCCCAAATACTGCGTTGCGCTGCATCCTTCGTCACTGCGGCGTACTGACGTACGCCTCATTCCTCAGGATTGGCGCGCCTTGTCTTTGGGCTTTTTCGCTTAGCCATTTCCTTGATGTTGTGTCGGAGTCTCACAGTTTCGCTTGCCTGCAAAATCATCAATGAATACAGCGGAGCCACCAACAAAGCTCTTTCGCGTCGGCCTGATCTCCATGCCCTGGTCGATTGTCAATCGGCCTTCCATTCAACTGGGCGCCCTGAAGGCCTGGCTGGACCTCGATGAGAGCATCGAGGTCCACACCTTCCACCCCTACCTGCAGGTGGCAAGGGATATCGGCACCGAGACCTATCACCACCTGGCCAGGAACAGCTGGGCCGGCGAGGCCCTTTACAGCGGGCTGCTCTTTCCCGAGCAGCGGCAGCAGGCGGCCCGACTCTTTGATGAAAGCTGCAGAGGCAACAGCCGGCTGCGCGGACTTGATTTTGAGCAGACCGTCGGGCTCCTTGACCTCTCCCTTGATCGCTGGCTGGCAGGCCTTGATCTCGCCGGCTTTCACCTGATCGGATTCTCCATCTGCTTCAACCAGCTGCTCTCTTCCCTCACCGCGGCGGCCCGCATCAAGAAGCTCCATCCCGACCTGCCCATCGTGGCGGGTGGTTCCGGCTGCGTGGGGAGAATGGGCAGCTCGCTCATCCGCAACTTTCCCCAGCTGGACCATGTGATCTCCGGAGAAGGAGAAGAGGCATTGACCAAGCTCTGTCATTGTCTGAGGCAGAACCAGGAGCCGGAGAGCCTGCCGCCGCAGATCATCCTGCGGACGCGCCCTTTTGCCGAAAGCTCCTGCCCTGGCGTGGCCGACTTGAACCAACTGCCGATCCCTGATTACTCCCCCTACTTTCAGCAGATGGAGGAGACTTTTCCCGGCCAGCCCTTCATCCCCATTCTTCCCCTTGAATTTTCCAGGGGCTGCTGGTGGAACCGGTGCACCTTCTGCAACCTGAACCTCCAATGGCAGGGATACCGCTGGAAAGAAAGCACCAAGGTGGCGCGCGAGGTGGCTGAGCAATCCCGGCGCCATGGCTGCCTTGACTTTACCTTTACCGACAACGCCCTGCCTCCCAGAGAGGCGGATCTCTTTTTTCAGACCATGGCAGAAGAGAAGATCGACTATGACTTCTTTGCCGAGATCCGGGTGATTAGCGATGTCGACAAGCTGGCAGCCTACCGCCGGGGCGGCCTCTCTTCGGTCCAGGTCGGCATTGAGGCCCTCTCCACCACCCTGCTTACCAGAATGGAGAAAGGCACCACGGTCATGGACAATATCGGTGCCATGAAACAGAGCAGGGAGTGCCGCATGCAGCTTGACGGCAACCTGATCACTGAATTCCCCGGCAGCAGCAAAGAAGAGGTGGCTGAGACCCTCCATAACCTGGACTTTGTCCTGCCCTTCACCCCGCTCAGCTCCGCCTCCTTTTTCCTGGGGGAAGGCTCACCGATCTGCAATGACCACAAAAAATTCGGGATCTCGGCACTGCTCCAGCATCCCAAAAACCGCAGGCTCTTTCCCAAGGAGATCCTGGCCGACATGGAGATGCTGATCAAGGAGTATCGGGGTGACCGGACCTTGCAGCGGAGGCTCTGGCGACCGGTGACCCGGAAGATCGCCCAATGGCAGGCCTTCCATGCCGGGCGTGACATTCGGGGAATCCCGCCGCTGAGTTATCGGGACGGCGGTTCCTTTCTCATTATCCGTCAGGAACAGATCAACGGCCCCTGCCTGCACCACCGGCTGCGCGGGACCTCCAGGGCAATCTATCTCTTCTGCCAAAAGATCCGGGATCAGAAAGAACTGGCCCAGCAATTCCCCACCATTACCCCCAAGGCCCTCAACGATTTTCTGGCCGACCTGACCGCAAAACGCATCCTGTTCCAGGAAGGAGAGCGGATCCTGGCCCTGGCGGTCCCGGCCTCCGCCCCCTGATCTTCTTTTTATTTTTAACTTTGTAACTATTCACCATATTTTCTGGAGGGTGCGTTCCATGCACCTTGGCCGGTGACGGGAAGTGCAATTCAGTTTAATAACCCTTCTCCCTGAGGGAGAAGGTGGCCGAAGGCCGGATGAGGGGGACAGCGGATGGTTACAAGCAAGCCTTCCCCCTCACCCTAGCCCTCTCCCTCAAGGGAGAGGGAACTATCTCGATATTTATACGACTTCACCTTTTGTAACTATCCTGGCCCTGGCGATCCCGGCCTCCGCCCCCTGATCTTCTTTTTATTTTTAACTTTCTTCTTTTTGATGGTAGTATATTTTTTTCATTCCCTCTTTGTCATATCAGATGATCTTGCAGGCAAGCGAAGTCAATCAAGGCTAAGCTAAAAGGCCCAAAGACAAGGCGCGCAAATCCTGAGGAATGAGGCGTACTGTTGGGTACGCCGCAATGACGAAGGATGTGCGCGCCCCAAGGAAGTGCCCTTGGGGTACAACGCAGTATTTGAGCCTTTTGGCGACGCCATCATATCAAACATCTACACAAGGTATTACCCCCATGAGTCAGGATACAAACGAACCAAGTTTTGCCGATATGTTCCAGGAAAGTTCATCCAAATCCCTGAGCCATCTGGAACCAGGACAGAAAATCACCGCCACCATTGTCGGGATGAGCGGCAACTCGGTCTTTCTTGATGTCGGCGGCAAGAATGAAGGAATCCTCAACATCTCTGAATTACAGAATAAAGACAGAGAACTATCTGCCGCCATCGGCGACAAGGTGGATGTCTATTTCCTCAAATCCAGCGGCGGGGAAAAGCTCTTCACCATCAAACTGGGATCCGGCAAAGACACCAGCCACCTGGAAGAGGCCTGGCGGAACGGCATCCCCGTTGAAGGGCTGGTCAAGGAAGAGATCAAGGGCGGTTTTGACATCACCATTGGCGGTTCGGTCCGCGCCTTCTGCCCCTTCTCCCAGATGGGAATGCACCGGGTTGATGATGCCGGAGCAGAGTACACCGGCCGCCACATGACCTTCCTCATCACCCGCTTCGAAGAAAATGGCCGCAATATCGTGGTCTCCGCCCGGGCCCTGCTGGAACAGGAACGGGAGCGACAGAAAGAGGCGTTGCAGGAGAGCCTTGAGGAAGGCGCAAGCGTGCAGGGCACCATCAGCTCCATCCGTGACTTCGGGGCCTTCGTCGATATTGGCGGCGTGGACGGACTGATCCCGATCTCGGAGATCGGCTGGAGCCGCGTCGAGGATATCAAGGAACACCTCGTCGTGGGCCAGGAGGTCACCGCCGTGATCAAGAAACTGGACTGGAAGGCAGGACGCATCACCCTGAGCCTCAAAGAGACGTTGCCCAACCCCTGGGACGAGGTGCGGCAGAACTTTGTCGAGGGATCCATCCATACCGGCACCGTGGCCCGTCTGACCACCTTTGGAGCCTTTGTCACCCTCGCCCCCGGTGTTGACGGCCTGATCCACATCTCCAGGCTTGGCGGTGGCCGCCGCATCAATCACCCGCGCGAGGCGCTGGAAGTGGGACAGGAGATTGAGGTCAAGGTGGAGGCAATTGACAATGAGACCAGAAGGATCAGCCTGGCCCCCAGTGATTATGTGAGCAGCGAGTCCACGGAAACGGCAGAGAAGGACGAATACAAGAAATTCGTCTCCGAGAAGAAGTCGGTAAAAAAGGAGGAGGAGTCGGTCGGCAGCCTGGGGGCCCTGCTCCAGGAAAAACTGAGGAACCGCTCGAAATAAGCAGTTCACGACCGCCCCACAGAGTCCCGCCAATCTCTGCAGAAGCCTTGACAGGGTTCATGGATATACCTGCAGAGGCTTAATAATCCGGCAGTGTAAAGACCCGGCGTCCCTCAACCTGGACGCCGGCTTCTCATCTGATGATTTTAACTGACCCTGTTTTTTGATGTGAAGACAGGCCGAATAATACTGTTAAACATTCATAAAGGTAAACAATGGCATCTGTTACTGACACAGTAGATTATTTTAAAGATGATTTTCCGAAAGGATTATTCCCTTTGGAAACTAACAGAATTGTCATTGAACACTCAGCTCAAGATTTAAGCCAATATGTTTATGAAAAAATTTTAAACGACAATGAAGATGCACATCATTTCTTACCACAAGCTAGATGCCATGCAGCAAAACATGGGTTGCACCTGAGACGAACATTAAAGCTAGATCCAGTTTCAGAATTTTATATTTATGACTTAATCAATAGAAATCGCACATCATTCAGGAAAGACTTTACAAATAACCGTTTTAGTTATGGGTACCGTTTTGAAAATGGAAAACCAATTCCTTTAAGCAAAGCGTTTAGAGAATTTAAAAAATCTATTGCGGAAGCAAATTTCTTCTTCAAATATGGGTTAAAGCTTGATATCGCAACATACTTCAACTCCATGTACCACCATGATATTGTTAAATGGTTTGATAATGGAGCTAGAAGCCAACCGGATATTGAAGGACTTGGCCAATTTTTGAGAGAGATTAACTCAGGACGTAGTATTGATTGTTTGCCTCAAGGTATACACCCATGCAAAGTTATTGGCGCTGAATTTCTAAAATTCTTAGACAATTCTGGAATTCTTAAGTCTGAGTTGATGCTTAGATTTATGGATGATATTTACCTCTTTTCGGATAATCAACAAAAAATTGACCATGATTTTATTCTCCTTCAACAGCTAGCTGGTGAAAAAGGCTTGAGTTTTAACAATTCAAAAACTCGACAAGGAAAAGTGGTTCTTGATACTATCGATGTCCGAATAGAGGAAGTTAGAAAGTCTCTTTTGCATGTAAGGACTGAATATTTAGAAACTTACAATGGCCAAGAAGAAGTTGAAGTTGAGTATGAGTTAACTTTAAATGCTGAGCAATTAGAGTATTTATATACCCTCCTCTATAATCCAGACCTCGAAGAAATGGATGCAGAGCTCATACTAACATTTATGAGTGAAAAAGGTGAAGATGTACTCCAATATTTAGAGGTATTTTTCGTCAGATTTCCAAATCTTAGCAAAAAACTTTTTTACTTTTGTAAAAACATTGAAGATAAAAAGTCATTGGCTGGGGTAATAATTAAGCATTTAGATACGTCAGAAATAATAACCGAAGAACTATTATTCTGGTTTGCAAAAATAGCAGAAGAATACTTGCCTGAAACTGATGGGTACAGTGCAATTTTGATGAAACTGTTGGATCACAAATATGCCACTGATATTAGCAAAAGCAAAGTATTAGAAATTCCGGAATTAAGATTTGGGATGCCAGATATACGAGAGCAATACTTGAGAGTTGGTCGAGCAGATTGGCTGTCATGGGCTTCTGCCGTAGGCACGCGTGGTACAAGCAAAAATAACAGGAACCACTTACTAAAGTATTTCAGCAATGTTTCGCAAATGAATTTCCTTATAGCTGGTGTAGTAAGATCACTATAAATTATTTAACAAAACGTTCCACCGGAAATCTTTTACGCTGGGCTTCAGGGAAAAGGGGTCGGATTTATTATTTCTCTTTTCAAGTTGATTTAAAAAAACTGTGATGATGACAATAGGCACACTTCGTGCTATTATTAAATAATGAAACAAATCAATTGGAATGCTGAAAAGAACCAGCTCTTGATGAGTGAGAGGGGCATATCTTTCGAGGACGTGTTGTTTGCACTCCAGTCCGGAAGGTTGCTCGACGATCTGAATCATCCCAATAATTTTAAGTATCCGAATCAACGAATGTTCGTGGTCGAGGTTGATGAATATGCTTGGCTTGTTCCTTACGTTGAAAATGAGGACGAAATCTTTCTAAAAAGCATTATACCCAGCCGAAAGGCTACTAAGCATTACTTGAGAGGGCTATATGAAGAAAAGAAAATTGAACCCTGAAGACCAGGAAATGCTGGAAGCATTTGAAGCAGGCGAGTTTGAATCTGATTTAAAAGACGAGCGACGAACTCAGCTTGCCCAATTGGCAGAGGAAACAATTAAAAAGGATAAACGCATCAACATCCGCATTTCGAGCCGTGATCTGGAAGCACTGCAACGTAGAGCATTAGAAGAGGGTTTACCTTACCAATCGCTCGTATCCAGTGTGCTGCACAAATATGTTTCTGGTAGCTTTAAAGATATCTCTGCTAACAAAGCATTGCAGCGGACAAGCCGCTGAATGCGCCGTCAGCTGCACAAGAGAAAAATGGATCTTAGAGAATTAACAGTCAAAGAATTGAGGTAGGCTGAAAGAGAGAGTTTAATCCTACTCTGACCGTATTTATCAACAAACGGGTATCAGAGTGTTACCAGCTCAGGCGATTCTCTGCCTGAGCATCTCAAACATGATCACTCCGGCAGCCACCGAACTGTTCAGGGAATCCAGACTCCCCTCCATGGGGATGGAGATCAGCACATCACACTGCTGACGCACAAGGGGCCTGATCCCCTGCCCCTCACTGCCGACGACCACGCAGGCCGGCAGCTTGAAATCTGTCTTATAGATCGACTGGGCAGCTTCATCCTTGACCGCCCCGAAGATCCAGGCCCCGGCCTTCTTTAATTTCTGCAGGGCCGTGGCCAGATTGACCACCTGACAGATGTCGATATGGGAGATGGCCCCGGCAGAGGCCTTGGCGGCCGTCCCTCCCAGGGGGGCGGAACGCTCCCTGGTGATCAGGACCCCGCCCACGCCCGCGGCATGGGCTGAGCGGATGATCGCTCCCAGATTATGGGGGTCCTGCATGGAATCGAGCACAATCAGAGAGGGCGTCTCACCCTGTTCAACCTTGGCCGCAAAATTGGCCAGCAGGGTGTCGAAGGGGAGCAGGGCGGCCTCACTGGTCCTGGCCACCACCCCCTGATGACGGGCCTGGTCCGCATCAGGGCCGGTCAGTTGAATCGAGGTGACAAAGGAGAGCTTTATCCCTGCCCCCTTGGCCAGGGCAATGATCTCTTCCCGTTTGGCCCCTTTGCGGTCGGCATGGATGATGATCTCACTGATCCGCTGCGGCTCCTGCTGCAGGGCCTCATAGACGGGATGCGTGCCCCAGAGCAGCCCCTCATCCATGCGGATGGTGCGACTCTGCCCCTGCCTCTCATTTTTCTTCTCTTTCATAGCACACCCAGAATCTCGATGGATTGACCTGTCGGCAGCCTGTGGCCCCGGCTGCGCTCGGCAATGACAATGGCCCTCAGGGTATCAATAGCCTGTTCCAGGCGATCATTGACAATCAGATACTCATACTCAACTGCTGCCTGCATCTCCGTCCTGGCATTCTTCAATCTGAGGAGGATCGTCTCTTCACTGTCGGTTCCCCGGCCGCGCAGACGGCGTTCCAGTTCCTGCAAGGAGGGTGGGCTGATAAAAAGAGAGGCGGCGGGAATTGCCGCAGATTTCCGCAGAATGGCAGCGCCCTGGACATCTATATCAAGGATGACATCAAGCCCTGTTGCCAGTTGCGCCAGCACCGCCGGCCTGCTGGTTCCGTAGAGATTGCCATGCACCTCGGCCCATTCCAGAAAGACGCCCTGCTCCCGCATGGACTCAAACTGCTCACGGCTGACAAAATGATAATCAACCCCATCCTCTTCGCCTGCACGCGGCAGCCGGGTGGTATGGGAGACGGAAAAGGCCAGACCCTGCAGATCCGCCATCACCCTCTTCAACAATGTGGTTTTGCCCGCCCCTGATGGCGCCGACAGGATAAACAATTTTCCGCTGCTCATGACTCGTCCTGTTTTCCCTGTTTCTGGGGCTGATGATATTCAGCAAGATGATATGCCGGATCCAGCGCGGCCAGACGCTGAGCGATGGTATCGGGCTGGACCGATGACAGAACCAGATGGTTGGAGTCCATCACCAGCATGGAACGGGTCCTCCTGCCCTCGGTCACATCAACCAGCTTTCCCTCTTGCCTGGCCAGTTCCTTCAACTTCCTGGAGGGTGAAGATCCGGCATTGATAACGGCAATAATCCGCTCAATGGAAACTGTATTGCCAAAACCTACATTTAAAAGCTTCATCCCTTGTCACCTTTACTTGAAAAGAGTCACAGCTACTCAATATTCTGAACCTGCTCCCGCATCTTCTCCAGTTCACTCTTCAGCTCAACCGTGAGATAGGCGATGGCCGCATCATTGATCTTGGAGGCAATGGTATTGACTTCACGCAGAAACTCCTGGAGGAGGAAATCCAGCTTGCGGCCGACGGCCTCCTTCTCGGTCAGAAAGGAGTGAAACTGGCCGATATGGCTTTGCAGCCTGACGATCTCCTCGGTGACATCGGTTTTATCGGCCAGGATTGCCACCTCCTGACACAAGCGTTGCGGATCAAGCTGAACATTGCCCAGCAGTTTCTGCAACCGCTCACCCAGCACCAGCTCGCGCTGCTGGAGGAGATCGGGAATAGCCGCCTCAATCCTGGCAATGGTCCGGGTAAAGAGATCCAGGCGTGTTGACAGATCCGCGACCAGGGCCGCTCCTTCCTGCCGGCGCATGATTTCACAGGCAGCCAGGGCCTGTTCCAAGGCCTGCTCCAGATGCGGCCAGACGGCCTCCACATCCTCACCCTGCTGCTCCTGAACCAGGACATCGGCACGGGAGGCCACGAAGGCCGGATCAGGTGTCGCCTCCTGGCCCAGTTCCCGGGCAATCTCGGCCAGGGCAGACTTATAGACCCTGACCAGTTCGACATTGACGTGCATCTTCACCAGACCGGAGGAATCGCCGCCCACCGCCAGGAGCAGATCGACACGGCCACGCTGGTGAAAGGTGCTACCCTTTTTCCGGACCCGTTCCTCAAGCGCTGCATAGCACTGGGGCAGCTTGATCTTCAGATCCAGATAACGGTTATTGACGCAACGCACCTCCGCCATCCATACCCGTCCGCCCGAGGCTACCTCGCCCCGGCCAAAGCCGGTCATACTCTTACAAACCATTGATTTCTTATCCTTTTCTTATTGATTTTGATCGCGTAAAAAATCATCATGGAGATGGCTAAGCTAACCCCGATGAACGGGATAAGTGCCTTTCGCAGATTATTTTCTTGAAAAAAAAACAAGAAAATAATCTGTAAGGCACTGATATGGTTAACACTGTCAACAAAAAACAATTGTCCTTTGCCTCTTTATGTCACCGATCCATCGGTGTTTGCAACGAGGGTAATTAACATCTTCCAGTTCATGGTCAGAGACGGGGTCATCGTGTAACGACGGTTGATCAGTCTGATATGCGCGGGTTGGGTACCGTATGAATTGGCTTCGTCGTGGAGCTGCCTCTATCTAAAGACGGGAGTTTCAGCTATTGGCTTATTCCCATAGTGCCTTCGAGGGTTCTCCTGACCGTGACCGCGCCCCTGACAATGAACTGGAAGGACTGTTGTATTTTTCTCAATTACTCCTGTAAATTGAATTTGTTAGTTGCATTGTCATCAACATTGCTAATCCGGCTCTTTTGTTTGAGCCCCGCCGGAGGTGCTCCTCCGCATCGCCAACTTCAGGTTGAGCACTGGGTGGTCTGGGTGTCAAGGTTGCGAGGTACGAGCACCCGGAGGGCTTGACCTTGACGTCCCGACCACCCAGTGCTACCGATGCTCAAAAGTTATGCAGCCTTGGGGAGCGCCTGGGCAATAGCCCAGGAAAAACCGGCAATCTCTCTGGCTATAGCCGTTTTAGCGATATTTGTTGTCTTCCCTTTTGCCATTAAGTACTGATAACGCGTGCACAGTCGACACTGAGCTTTCCATGAAATATCAACTACCTCCTTTGACAATTCTTCCTGTCGCTTACGAATTGCACTGCTTTTTCTCGCGGGAAATCGGTAGGCATGGGCTGCTTCCACTAAGGCTCTGCGTACATGGCCATTCCCGGTTTTGGTAATGGCGCCTTTTTTCACTCGCTCTCCACTTGAATGCTCAGACGGGATGAGACCAAGATAAGCCATGAGCTTTTCAGGATTTTCAAAACGAGTGAGATCACCAAGCTCTGCTGCTATTGTAGCCGCAACAATAAGAGAGATGCCCCGCATGGATTGAAGGGCTTGAATCAATTCATACAGACGACTTTGCTGCGATTGTTGTCGGATCTGCTCAGTCAAACGCTGAACACGATTGCTGCAATCTGCTACGGTATCAATATATTCCTGAAAAACGATTTGCTGGGCAGCATGTGGCATCGTAAGAGTAGCCAACCAATTGAAATGAGCCTTTGTCCATTTTGTCCTTCCTGAATAGACAATATCATGACGGAGCAAAAATGCTCCAAACCGTTGCTTTGCCGTCCGAAGCGCATAGGTTGCATCTTCACGAGCCCTCACTAAATCCCGCAAGGCCTCGTCTTCTTCACTTGGCACATACACAGGAGTCAGCTCGCCGGCACGATGCAGCTTCGCTAAAGACAGACAGTCCCGTGTATCATTCTTCAATCGATTACCGCTTTGTCGCGGAATTTTAGATGGAGCAACAACAACACAATCCAGATTGTTATTGCTTAAATAGCGATAAATACCATATCCACAAGGCCCTGCTTCGTAGACAAAACGGAGCACCGCCCCTGTTGATAGAAGTTTACGGATAACTTTGTCGAGTTGATTCATGTCGTTATCAATTTTACCGTAAAATCTCACTTCACCATCACGACCGTCATCGGCGATGCCAATTGATATTGAATTTTTATGGACATCTAAACCGATATTCTTTATTGTTTTGTTCATGACCTGCCTCCTTGATTTTGGCTCTGAGTTGATTGTGGCTTCTCAACTTAACCCACGCTTGCAAGGTAGGCAGGTCTTTTTTTGCTTAAGTGTAACCATCATATCTAAAAGGCCCAAAGACGAGGCGCACAAAGACTGAGGAATGAGGCGTACTGTTGGGTACGCCGCAGTGACAAAGGATGTGTGCGCCCGAAAGGAAGTGCCCTTGGGGCACAACGAAGTATTTGGGACTTTTGGCGACGCCATCAAGGTTGTTCGCCATTCAGCTCGGCGAGTATCTCCTCACTGCTCACGGTTGCGGTTCCGATCTTGCCGACCACGATCCCCGCCGCCACATTGGCAAGCGTTGCCGCCTCGACAAACGAAGCCCCGGCCGCAAGACCAAGGGCCAGGGTGGCGATCACCGTGTCGCCGGCGCCGGTCACATCAAAGACCTCACGGGCCATGGTGGGGATGGTGACGAGTTCCTGTCCGGCCTCGAGCAGGGACATCCCGGCCTCACCACGGGTGATGAGTACCGCCTCGCAGGAAAATATATCCCGCAGGATCTCGGCCGCCTGGATCAACTCCGGCTCATTGGTGATCCGCAGGCCTGACAGCTTTTCCGCCTCCAGATGATTGGGGGTAATAATGGTTGCCCCTTTAAACCGGGACGGCTGGTCAGGTTTGGGATCAACCACCACCGGAATCCTGCGACCACTCGCCTGCTCCACCTCCCGCACCCTTTGCAGCAGATGGTTCATCAGGGGTTGCGAGATAACCCCCTTATAATAATCGGAGACGACAACCACATCAAAATCGATCAGGTTCTTGTCAATAAAATCGAGCAGGGCAGCAATGGTCTCTGCTGAAGGAAGACCTGTCTGCTCTCGATCAAAGCGGACCACCTGCTGTCCATGGGCAACCACACGGGTCTTGACCGTGGTCGGCCTTTTTCCCGCGACCAGGCCGGAACCGGAGGCACCCAGATCTGCCAGCAGCTGGCGCAGCCGGCCACCCATTTCATCGTTGCCAATGATACCGCACAGCACCGCTTCCCCCCCAAGAGAATAGATATTATGGAGGACATTGGCGCCACCGCCCAGCAACATCTCCTCGCGGGCCACATTCACCACCGGCACCGGGGCCTCAGGCGAGATCCTGTTGACCGTGCCCCAGATGAAATGATCGACAATAATATCACCGATCACCATGATCCTGGCTCCGGCAAAGTGGGGCACATATTTTGCTATATTGGCATGCATGGTATTCATCCACTCAACTCCACTAAACGTTCGGCCATCCGCTCCGAGGCAAAGACCAGAGACTCTATATCGAGAACGCTCAACACATTCCGGTCATAGAGGACCTTGACCCTGGGCGGAAAGCCGTCTTCAGGGTCCTCATCCCAGAAAAGCAGGATCATGGGCAGGCGCGGCAGCACCGCCACCTGAAAGGCGGCGGAACAGCTCTGCTCCTGATCATCCCTTGGCACCGCATCAATTCTGCCCGCGCATTCCCGGAGCAGGTCCTCCCTGCCACAAAAATGGCCGGCAATACGTTCCTCACAATAGACCCGCAGGGTGCGCACCTTGGAGATGGAGTTGGGCAGAGACTCCATCCCCACCCATTCGCCAGCGATCCCATCGCCCCCGCCATAATAGACATAATTATAGAGGAGAATCTGATCACGGGGATCTTCCACCTCCTGGTCACCAAAAAGCACTCCTTGGGAGGAGAGGGTTACATCACGTCCGAGATAACGGAAACGAAGACCATTTGTCTCCGGACCCGACCATTCGCAGCCAAGCTGAGGCGCGACAGCGGCCAGATCCACCTCCCGGATCTTGCCTTTCAGATGGGCCACAAGGGCCTTATCTTTTTCATCCAGCAGCCCGTCAACACCAGCGATTCCTTCATTCCCCCTCTCAGCCAGGGCAAATTCATCGCCGAGACCGTTCACGTCCACATAAGGGCACTTCCGCGGGTCCTCTCCGCCTTTGGTCACCGCTGCCGCAAAGGCCAGACAGGCTGGGTATCCACATTCCCCGCAATTCGTCTTCGGGGTAAACTTTATAAATTCCAGGGGTTGCAAGTGATCGGCTCAGGTATACCCGATTTAAAGGTGGATGGTCAAGGATCGAGACGAAAGAAGAATTCGTGTCCCTGACTCTGGGTTTACACGGTCTGGATTAAACCTCTCCGGACAAACAAAAAAACGATACGAAAGGCATCATTTCCCCCCGCATCGTTTTTTGTTCGGCACACATACAAATGTGCGACCCCGGACGTAACAAAAGGTCTATTTTTTCATTGCCTGATCAAGGGCCTTGGTCAAGGGGACACTGACATCAACGGCACTATTGTGATACAAAACACCAATCTTGGAATCCAGGATAACGGTATAGCCGTTTTTTTGGCCAAAGTTCTCAACAACATCCTGCAAGGTCTTCAGAATCGGCTCCAGCTCCTTGTCCTGCAATTGTTTGAGCTCAAAACGGGCATCTTCGGTCTTCGCCTGATATTCACGCCCTTTCTTTTGATACTCACGAACCTGTTCCTCTTTTTTCTCGGCACTCCAAGCTGAACTCTTTTTTTCAATATCCTGTTGCATGGCCTTCAGGGCGTTCTCTTCGTTCTGAAACTTGCCCTTGAGTTCTTTGGCCTTTGCCTCAAACAGAGCCTTGGCTGCGCTACCTGAGTTCGAATCAAGAAGGACCTTCTGCACATTCATAACGCCTATTTTCAATTCCGCGGCGCTGGCGACAGAGGTATTCTGGCCACAAAAGCCGATCACCACAAACAGTAATCCGGCAAAAAAAATATTCCTTAACATCTTCTTTTCTCCTCTCATTTTTTAATTTTTCTTTATTCTAACCCCGGTAAACGGGATAAGTGCCTTTCGCAGATTATTTTCTTTGCAAAAAAACAAGAGAACAATCTGTAAGGCACTAATTTTATTTTGATTCTTATTTCACTATGACAAAATCATCACGCCTGTTCTGCGCCCAGGAGAGTTCATCATGACCTTGCAATAAGAGCTGCTCGGCACCGTAACTGATGGTGGACATCCTCTCCAGGGGAACACCCTTGTCCGCGAGATATTTCTGGGCGGTGAGAGCGCGCCGTTCGCCAAGCGCCATGTTGTATTCCTGGCTACCGCGAGGATCGCAGTTTCCTTCAATCCTGATGGAAACAGGTTTTGAGTTCAGAAAAGCGGCATTCCCGTCCATGCGGGCAATCTGGTCCTGACGAATAGCAGAGGAATCAAAATCAAAATAAAGCGGCAACATGGGTCCTGAGGTGCGACCTTCCATGATACCAATCGGCTCTGAATCCAATGATTCCTGCGTGCCCATGGCGCCTTCCTGACCGCCCTTCATCTCCTCACCCGTCTTTGCTTTGCCCGCACAACCAACCAGACCCAACATCAGTAGACCAAGCCCAACCGACAATACACTCTGCATTCTGTTCATTACACGCACCTTTGATACGCAATTTATTATTTTGATTACCCTGAGATAGGGCACCTCTTAGCACAGAAGCGACTATACACCTCCTTTCTTAAAAAGGAAACAGCTCTTCTTTATGATTTTTTTCAACAAAACGGTTTTTTCTTGAAAAAAAATCTCTACACATCTAGATATACATTCTTGATACTATCTTTGGAGTCCTTCTTGCCATTTATCAGGGCACACTTATTTTATAATATGGATCCTGGCTGATGGACCGTATGTTCCGTTGTACCTGACCCTCAATACATTACTACTCAAACAAGAAACCATGATTCCTACTAATCATATCATCAGCGCCGCCAATATTCAAACCCTGATAGCATCCAATCCATTTGGCACTTTTTTTGGTATCCGCCAAAAGGTACTGGATTCGGTTTGGGCCAATCTGACCCGACCGGATGGAAACTCAGTCGCCTACATCTCCATGGAGATTGGTGCCGACCCCGACGTCTACAATCCGGTGAAACAAAGACTGCTCGACCTTGAGCACACCAGCTCAATGGACAATAAGCTGAAAGGTTTTATCAAGAAACTTTTTCAGGGACCGGAAAAGATTCCCACCTACAGCGGCGGCCTCGGGGTCCTGGCGGGGGATACCCTCAAAAGCTTTGCCGACTGTAAAATCCCCGTGGTTGCGGTCAGCCTGCTCTATCGTCAGGGTTACTTTTCCCAGATCGTTGATTCCAAGCTTGGCCAGATCGTCCAGAAAGTCCAGTGGCATCCCGAGGCCACCCACGGACTCTATCTGTTACACGAACCTCACCAGCCGAATCTTCCCCTGCATATCGATGTACCCTTTTACACCGCCGATAACCAGATGACGGTGGTCAAGGCCCAGGTATGGATGAAGATGGAGATCAACCACTCCCTTGACTTTTTCATCCCGGAGATCCTTCTCGATTTTTTCCTGCCGGAGACACCGGAGCCCTTTAAGAATGCCGCGGGACAACTTTACAACTCCGAAAGCTCCATAGTGAAGGCCCTGCAAAGACGGATGCTCGGCACCGGGATCATCCCGGCGCTGCGTAAATTGGGCTTTACCGCCAACACCTACCACTTAAACGAGCAGCATGGGGTCATGGTCCTGCTTCAGCTGATCGCTGAGGAATTACATGGGGTCGAGGGCTATCCTGATCTCTGCAGAGCCACTGACCGACAGATCCTGGAGGCGACCGATAAGGTGGCCCAGCGGACCATCTATACCATCCACACACCGGTCAAGGCCGGACATGATCGTTTTGACAAGTCGCTGTATGCAGGCATCAGCCATACATCATGTCAACGCATCCTGAACCTTCTTGCCCATGATGAAGAAAATCTCTTTTCCTATAACTTTACAACCATGGCCATGAAGGTGAACAGGGCCGCCAACAGTGTCAGCAGATTGCATCGGGATGTGACCCATAAGCAGTTTCCCCAGTTTGCCGAAAAGATTTCGGCCATCACCAATGGCGTTCACCACCTGACCTGGATCAGTGAGGCCAGGGCCCAGGTCTTCAATCTCTTTCCCGAGCTGCAAAACTGGCGGAACGACCCGGGTGTTTTCGCCAAGCTTGGCCCCCTGGCCCAAAACCCCAGATTTCGCAGCTACCTGAGCCAGGCATGGAAAAAAGATACGGCTATCCTCTTTCATTACATCAATACCATGCTCATGCAGCACCGGGACCAGAAGCTCGAGACCTGGATTGATCCTCCCAATTATTTCTCTTCTCTCATTGACCGGAACACCCGCATGAACCCCCATGTCTTCACCATGGGTTTTGCCAGACGCTTCTCCACCTACAAACGGGCAAATCTGATTTTTGACAATCTGGAGACCCTGTGCAATATCGTGGTTGCCAACAACTGGCCCATAAACTTTATTTTTGCCGGCAAGGCCCATCCGGCCGACGAACCCGGAAAATCCGTCATCAGGCTGATCCTGGACTACCAGAAGGAACTGCACCAGAAGAGTAAAGGACTTGCCAATCTGATCTTTATCCCCAACTATGACATGAAAATTGCCAAGATGATGGTTGCCGGTGTTCACGCCTGGCTCAACAGCCCTAAACGTCCCCTGGAGGCCTCCGGCACCAGCGGCATGAAGGCTGCATTGAATGGCGTGCCCAATATCTCCATCATGGACGGCTGGTGGGCGGAAGGATATCATGACGGTCAGACCGGATGGAAGTTTGGATTCGAAGGATCTATTGATGAGGCAAACCTGAGTGAATCGCCCGAAACACTGCTCTACAGCGAAGACTCCGCCTCATTTTACCAAATCCTGCCATCCATCCTCAAGGAATTCTATGAGGCCCAGGATGACTCTGCTTTTGTTGATAAGGCGCTCATGAACCTCAGCCTGAACATTCCTATTTTCAATACCCACCGCATGGCAGCCGAATATCTGACAAAATATAAGCTGCGGCTGCCTGAAGAACAGGAACAGGCAATGGTACATTTTCGCAATCTCTACCACAGCAACAGGTAGTTTTTTATTGGAAGATTAGAGCGGATGCAGTAGATTTCCCAATTCGATCCTATTTAAAAAAATTCCAGCGAAGAATTCGTCCTTCCCCTGGCCAATCCCCCTGCGACAGCTCCCATAATCCAAGGCTATTCCGTGGGCAGGGTTTATGTAATTTTATCACTTTATAAAGATGAAAGAGACGGGAATCATCTCTGCATCCCTTTGCTTACAGAACGCTAACCGGAGAGTATATTATAATGGCAAAAGCCCATATCAGCCCCAATAACGCCACCGACAAAACCATACGCAGCATTGACCGCAAACGAGAACAGGAGCGGCGGTTCATGCTCCAGAAGGCCAGGGAGAACGCCGACGAACTGGCAGCAAAACTGGTGCAGCGTCTGATAGACAAGGGAATAGTGGAGACCACTTCCGTGCAGAACCTGCATGACACCTTCGAAGAACAGCTCAGGCAACTGGCCAACCTGGATGAGTTTGAGATTCAACTGAAGGTCGCGCCACTGCGCACCCTGGTGCCGGATCCCAACATTATCAGCCTTTATCTCACCCAATTCATCATCGAAGACCTGATCAACCACTCAGCGATCCAGGATATTTATGGTGAGGATCTGGAAATCTACCTGACCACGGATTCTATATTCAAGACACTGCGTCCCCAGTGATCCATCCAGACACCCTTCCTTCTCTGGTTTTTGCCGATCTTCAGGGCAACATCACTGATTTTTCCTCTCTGAACATGGCCGGCATGAGCGGCGGTCAGTTTTTTCAACCCGCCCTGGAAGATCTGATTCCTCTTCCTGAAGGCAGTGAGCTCTTTGTCCTTCCCGGTCGTTTGCCTGTGGCGTGTGACCAGGTTACCGGCGAGCCTCTGCTCCTGGAGGAGGATCCCTATCAGCCGGGGGCCGCGGTGCAGGCTGTCGCCGCCTTCATGTCGCCGGCATACACTGCAATCTTCAACAGCGCCTATCAGACACGAGGCAGCAATGCCCCGCGCCTGCCGCTCTTCGCCTATACCGCCGTGGGCTGGCACCAGGGCCGTTTCTGGGTGACAGCCTTTCGCAGTGATCCGGATATTCGGCAGGATGCCTGCCAGTTTGATCAGGCGGTAATCATCAGCAAGACCAGGCAAAAGCTGAACGAGGAGAAAGAGAACCGGCTGGTGCAGCATTTAGGGAAATGCTGCCTTACCTATGGCTGTCCGGCTGCCCGTAATTATTTTCTGGGTCGCTGGGAAGCCCCGCTGCCCACCTCCCCCATCTGCAATGCCAGGTGTGTCGGCTGCATCTCCCTGCAACCTGCCGGTTCCTGCTCGGCTACCCAGGATCGCATCCGTTTTGTCCCCACCGCCCATGAAATCGGGGGGGTGGCCATCCCCCATCTGCAAAAGGCTGAAAATGCCATCGTCAGCTTTGGCCAGGGATGTGAAGGCGAACCCCTGCTCCAGGCCGAGGTTATCGAGGAGGCCATTCACCTCATCCGCCGGAAGACCGGGCGCGGGACCATCAACCTCAACTCCAATGCCAGCCTGCCCCAGGCAGTGGAAAGGCTGGCCAGGGCAGGACTGAACAGTCTGCGCGTCAGCCTGAATTCAGCCCAGGAGTGGTGCCACAGCCGCTACTACCGGCCTGTTGGCTTCACCCTCGCCGATGTCAAGGAATCCATCAGGATCATGAAAGAGGCCGATCGTTTTGTCTCCCTCAACTATTTTATCCAGCCGGGGGTTACCGACTCCCTGGAAGAATTCGAGGCCCTCTCAGCGCTGGTGGAAACCTACCACCCCGACCTGATCCAGTTACGCAATCTGAACATGGATCCTGAGTGGTATCTGCAGACCCTGGACTTCCATCCAGCTGAAAAACCACTGGGCATGCGGGTCTGGCTGGGTAAATTACAGGAACGCTTCCCCACCCTTCGCCTGGGCTACTTCAACCCTTTTCTCAATTAAATACCGGGCCGTCCGTGCAGATCAGTTCTTTATTCAAGTTTCTGACTCCTTGACCCTTCGACCGAGGTGCCCGGCATGTTTCATCCATACTGGCTACGAGGATGAATCCCCGGGTAAAAAGTCCTTTTTTTTTATTGAATCTTTCCTTGTTCTGATATATATTATTATTCGATAATATTTCCCACTCACACCTTCACCAGAAGCAGGATTGCCATGCAAGAAATTACACCCATGCGTATAACCACCCAACGCCAGATCATCCTTGAAGAACTGTTGAAGGTGACCTCACACCCGTCCGCCAATGAAGTCTATGACATGGTACGCAAACGCCTTCCTCGAATTGGCCTGGGAACTGTCTATAGAAACCTTGAGTTGATGGCGGAAACAGGCATGATCCTCAAACTGGAGGTGGGCGGCACCCAGAAACGTTTTGATGCAACCGTCCGACCCCACTACCATGTTCGCTGCCTGGAATGCGGCAAGGTGGATGATATTGATATTCCCGTACAAGAGCATATCAATGAAACAGCGGCGCGGGCCAGCCACTACCAGATACTTGGACATCATATCGAATTTACAGGTCTCTGCAGCGACTGCGGCCCATCACAGCAGAAGACAAGGATCAACTGATCCGCACTCTCTCTTTTTTTCAATGCAAAAAGGGGTTGCAACCTGTCCAGGTTACAACCCCTTTTTGCATTGATTCTTCAATGTTAGGAGCCGTTAAGAAACAACACATACTTTTTATCCATTATCCATAACGGCCCCTTATGCCGTTAATGACAATAAATCGTAGTAGTTATTTTTGAAAAACGGCTTAGCTGAAGCAGACCTTGCAATAGCGCAGCTTGCCCACCTTGAGCAGCACCTCGCCCCGGGGCTTGACCACGGCATTGACATCTGTCACCTTCTCTCCATCCACAGAGACAGCATTCTGTTTTATCATCCGCCGCCCATCCGAGGTGGAGGCAACAAGCTCCATGTCAACCAGCAGCTGCGGCAGCCAGATCTCTTCAGTAGCCGTGATCCGCACCTCCTGGATATCATCGGGCAGCCCGCCCTTCTGGAAGACCTTTTCAAAATTCTGCTCCGCCTGTAGGGCCGCATCCTCTGAATGGAAACGGGCCGTCAACTCCCGGGCCAATTGCTTCTTGATCTCCTTGGGATGACGGAGACCACTTTCCATATCC
This sequence comes from uncultured Pseudomonadota bacterium, assembly GCA_963776835.1. Classification (GTDB taxonomy): domain Bacteria; phylum Desulfobacterota; class Desulfobulbia; order Desulfobulbales; family Desulfocapsaceae; genus UBA2270. The sequence continues at coordinate 120,597 of CAVZOB010000006.1, read as the reverse complement.
TTCTTCAGCCCGGCAATCTCTTCCGCGTCCAGGCCGCTGAGCAGATCATAATAACGGAACATCAAGGTATCCGAGACGGAAAGAACCTTGCCGTAGATATCATTTGGGGGTTCGGTAATGCCGATATAATTGCCCAGCGACTTACTCATCTTATTCACCCCGTCAAGCCCCTCAAGAAGGGGAAGGGTGAGCACAACCTGGGGGGCCTGTTTGCGGGAACGTTGGAGATCGCGGCCCATGAGCAGGTTAAAAAGCTGGTCCGTGCCGCCAATCTCCACATCCGCCTCGATGGCCACGGAGTCATAGCCCTGGATGAGTGGATAGAGAAACTCATGGATGGAGATGGGATTCCCCTCGCGGAAACGAACCTTGAAATCCTCACGCTCCAGCATCCTGGCCACGGTGAGCTCAGAGGCGAGCCGGATCATGGCAAAGGAATCAAGCTCGGCCAGCCACTGACTGTTGAAAACGACCTTGGTCTTCCCAGGATCAAGGATCTTGAAGACCTGCTCCTTGTAACTTTCCGCATTTCTGGCCACATCCTCACGGGTCAGGGCCCTGCGGGTCTCGGACTTGCCGGTGGGGTCACCGATCATACCGGTAAAGTCACCGATCAGGAAGTAGACATCATGGCCAAGATCCTGAAAATGCTTCAGCTTCTGCAACAGAACGGTATGTCCCAGATGCAGATCAGGGGCGGTAGGATCAAAACCTGCCTTCACCCGCAGCGGGATCCCGGTTGCCGCGGATTTTTCCAGTTTTTTAACCAGTTCCTCGCGGGAAATACAGTCAACAACTCCTCGGACAATGAGTTCAATCTGTTCATCAATGGAAGGCATGGTTCTCTTGTTCTCTTTTCCAACGGTTGTTCTTGATACGCTGACGGTAATCCGCGGTCAGCGTTCAGCGCTCTTCACCCTATCTGGCAAACTCCACGGCCCTGGTCTCCCGAATCACGGTGACCCGGATCTGGCCCGGATAGGTCAGCTGCGCCTCAATATTTTTGGCAATATCCTGACTCAAGAGAATGGCCTCGGCATCGTGAATCTTTTTGGCATCAACAATGATGCGCAGATCGCGTCCCGCCTGAATGGCATAGGACTTTTCAACACCATCAAAGGCATTTGCAATATTTTCGAGATCCTCCAGGCGCTTCACATAGGTCTGCAGCATCTCCTTGCGGGCCCCAGGCCTGGCACCGGACAATGCATCCGCCGACTGCACCAGGATGTCAAGGACGCTTTGCGGCGGCAGATCTTCATGATGCGCGCCAATGGAGTAGACCACTTCCTCAGGCTCACCATATTTCTTGGCCAGATCACGTCCGATAATCGCATGCGACCCTTCCACCTCATGGTCAACCGCCTTGCCGATATCATGGAGCAGGCCGGCCCTCTTGGCCATTTTCACATCAATACCCAATTCCGCGGCCATAATGCCACAGAGAAATGCCACCTCCAGGGAGTGCTGGAGGACATTCTGGCCATAACTGGTTCGAAATTTCAACCTGCCGAGGAGATTAATCAACTCCACATGAACCCCATGGGCGCCCACATCAAAGGTGGCCTGTTCCCCGGATTCGCGCATGGATACCTCAAGTTCCTTGGTGACCTTGACCACCACCTCTTCAATGCGGGCAGGATGGATACGGCCATCGTTGATAAGCTGCAGCAGGGAAAGACGGGCAATTTCACGGCGCACCGGATTAAAGCCGGAAAGGATAACCGCCTCCGGGGTATCATCGATGATGATATCAATGCCCGTGGCAGCCTCAATGGCCCGGATATTTCTCCCCTCGCGCCCGATAATCCGGCCTTTCATCTCATCATTGGGCAGAGGGACCATGGATACGGTTCTCTCGGCAACATAATCACCGGCATAGCGGGAGATGGCAAGGGCAAGGATATTCTTCCCTTTTTTATCGGCCTCCATCTTCATCTCCTGTTCAATGCGAGCAAGTTTTTTAGCGGCATGCATGCGCGCCTCACTCTCCATTGAGTCCATGAGCAATTTTTTGGCTTCTTCCCGACCGATGCCTGCTATCTTTTCCAGCTCATCCCGCTGCTGGAGCACAAGGTGTTCCACCTCTTTATTTTTTTCCTGCAGGGCCTCTTCCTGCTTTCGCAGCCCAGTCTCGACCTTCTGCAGTTCACTCTGTCTTTTATCCAGACTCTCTACATCCCTTTTCAGCTGCTCTTTTTTTTCACTGAGCTGCCGTCTTTCATCCTTCAGGTCTGCCTTGTCAGCCCGAATTTCCTCTTCAACGGCCTGCTTAAGCTGATAAGCAGCCTCTTTGCTTTGCAGCAGAGCCTCTTTCTTGATCCGCTCAGCCTCAAGAATAGCATTTTCTACAAGCTGTTTTCCCTGACTTTCTATGTTGGCCCGATGGTCCTCAACAAAGCGTTTTCTTAAAAGAAAACCGCCTATTATGCCAAACAGCAAGCCAATGATCAACAGCAAAACCGGCTGGTTCAATATCTCCATAATACTCTAATCCTGGTAGGCAAGATCTGATTAAGCAGGAAAGGAAGATGACAGCGGACAATACGAATACCGCACCGCAGAAGAGGAACAAAACGTGAAGAGGGAGAGGCAAACAGTAATAAAGATCCAGGGGACCAACAACAGTCAACACTGTACAGTTATTACACAATTTAATATCGAGACAATCGCAGTCGTATACATCACGCGGCGGCTGTCGACATCACCCTGGATCAGGAAGAATAGATACTAAATTATTCCATATGAAACCCGTCAAGACTGAGAGAACCGTCAAAAAAAGACACTTTCCTGTAGGCCTCAACTGATAGTATAAACGCAGTTTTTCTTCCCTAATTCGTAATCTTGTTCAGCGTCATTCCAACTGCAATCAATAATTTTGCTGATGAATTCCAGTCAACTCGCCTCAATCTGCGTTGGTCACCATTTACAGTAACCCAAAGAGATCTTTTCCGAGACGCCCTGGATATAAAAACGGAACAACATGGTTATTCCGAGAATAAGTAAAATCCCCACCCTGCCGTGTCAACAGGATGATTAAACCTATGAAATAGGTGGGCATAACTCATAGTCTCATCAGGATGATTGCAAAGCAATCTTCCTTTTGAAAACAGTGGAGATACCCTTTTTGTGAGAGTTGGCTCAACATTCTGATTGATCACCAACAGGGCAGGGAAACAAATTTCCAATAAAAATTATTCTAATAAAAAGGTCAAAAATGAAACATAAAACATCTTAATTAACTATAGCAGAATTCTGAACAAACAAAAGAGAATTATCTCTCCCCTTCTCCTTTTTGTGGTGAAAGACCCGAATCAATCTGCCTCGTCAAACTGGCTATCCTCTGCTCTGTGTCTGCTTTATATCTATCAAACATCGATTGTAGTTCGATATACCTGGAGGCGATATTCAAACTCACCAATACAGCAACCTTGCCCACCGGTATCGTTCCCGTAGGGCCAGACATGTTTTCCTCAACCAGTTCCTTCACGAGATCGAGGATAGCAGTCACCTCGCTCTCCGGTGCCCCGGTAAAGAAGCTATATTCCTGGCCTAGAAGTTGAAACCGAACAAGCCTTTCCACGTCAATCCTCCACGGATCTCAGTATTTCCATACTGCCCTTTCCCAAGACACAGTTCAGTGGACATCTCCCCTAAGACCACCTTAAAACAGACTTCCCTGCACACCACCATCTGCATTGCGACCAGCCAGGCCATTCTCGTCATCGCTCTCTTTCACGCCAGCCTCCCATTCTTCAATACGATCCAGGAGCCCGGAGACCCTGCTGCCGATTTCTCCTCTTTCATCCTTGAGAGAGGCCAATTCATCCTGGAGAGTCGCAATTGTTTCTTCGCGTTGCAACAAAAGATTATCCACTCTTTTTTTATCTGCCTGCAAGGCATTAAATCTACCCAACAGCTTGGCAACAAAATCCTCAAGACGCCCCAGTTCGCTATCCTGTATCATATCATTTACTCCTGTATTTATTATAATAATTGGGACAACTCTTTCATATGTCCAATATACTCGATGCCCTTTATCCTGTGCAAGCATTAAGCCGTTGCCACAAAAGAAACTCGCCATCTGGTCCGCAAAGATGGCTCCACCTGCGCCCTGTTCCCTTTATCCCCTGGAATAACTCCAATCCAGCGGACGACCATCACGATAGGGCATAGAGCCATGAAAAATCCGAGGATCATCATCAAAGACCATATCCAGAAAATATTTATCCCCTTCCCACATGGGCAACAGATGCAACTCATCCAATCGGCACCATTGCAGGTCACCTTCCTCACTGGACGGCTGGAGCACCCCGCTGAAACGTTCAATTCGATAAATAAAGCCAAACCAATCTTCACCACTACGACCAAAGCCAGCCCAATTCACAGTCCCACGCAAGGAGGCCTCCTCGCACATCAGACCGGACTCCTCATAAATCTCACGCCTGAGACACGAAAAGACATCTTCCTGCCGTTCCATCTTGCCGCCAAGACCATTATATTTTCCCAGGTGCAGATCATCAGCCCGCTTATTTCTATGAATCAGCAATGTTTCCTGACCATCCGGAGAAAGAATAAAACCAAGTGTTGCCAATATTGGAGTGTACATCATCTCTTCCTTATGATTAAATAGCAGTAGACATAAAAGTCCTTTCAACCTTTAACGACATGGATGCCTCAATGTCCAACGAGCCGGCAAAGCCGACTCGGCAGCACGTCCCCTAACTTGCAGGGGAGGTATGAGATTTTAACGTTTAATCTTAACGGGAACAACATGAAAGCCGCAAGCTCAGAAAAATTTGACCGCATCCGACAATCCCGCGCCCTCAAGTTCGAGGCTTACGTCCTCGTTGCCGCCATTTCCCTGCTCTGTCTTGCAGGCAGCGTCTCCAACCTGGGAGCGACGGTCAACAACAGAAATTTCCCCATCTATCCCTCAATCCAGGCCAATGTCGATTTCTGGGAAAAAATTTACACGCAATACTCCACCTCCGAGGCCGTTATCCATGACAATCACGACCTGACAAAGATCTATGGAGTGATTCCCATTGTTGATTATCTGCTGCCGGGCGCCCGACAGTTCAACGAGCCCGTTCTCGAGCTGGCAAAGCTTAAATATTGCGCGATCCTGACCCGTCTGGCAAAGGGGATTCCCCCCGCCTCCAGGGAGGAACGCCGAATCGCCGCCATGTATAAAGGCGCCGGAAAATCACAACTTCTCAAGGCAAGGGAGTCAATCCGGGTCCAGATTGGCCAGAAAGAACGGTTCCGGGCCGGAGTCGTACGCTCTGGAGCATATTTGCAAAAAATCAAGAGGATATTTCGTTCATACAATCTCCCGGAGGAACTCGCCTACCTGCCCCATGTTGAATCATCCTTTAATCCCGAGGCCTGCAGCAAGGTCGGCGCCTCCGGCCTCTGGCAGTTCACCCGGACAACCGGGAAGGAATATATGCGCATCGATCATACCATTGATGAGCGCCAGGACCCCTTCATTGCCAGTCACGCCGCCGCAAAATTTCTAAAAAGAAATCATAGAGTTCTGGGCAACTGGCCCCTGGCCCTTACTGCCTATAATTACGGAACTTCAGGAATGGCGAGGGCAAAAAGAGACAAAGGCTCCTATGAAAGGATCTTTCAGGATTACCAGGAAGGGTACTTCAAGTTTGCCTCACGCAATTTTTATCCGGAATTTCTGGCAGCCCTCAGGGCCGCTCAAAAACTTGAGAAAAATCCGTCCCTGCAGCGCCATAAAGCGCCAACAACCATCGCCCTGCTTAAAAAGCCCGCAGCAAAAAATCCTATCAAGCCAGCTCTCACCCAGGGGAAAAAGCAACTCCCCCGGGGGTATCTGCTCACACTCCAGCCGGAGCAGAGAGCTATAAAAAACAGACAATTTTGAGCAAAAAAGACAGCAGCTCCGGGAAAATTGTATCTACCACAACACAAAACCATACCTAGGCATCTGCTGATCTTCAACGCAAGGAACCATCCATGGACATCTCCAAAAGAATCGCTGAAATGAAAAAACAACCTGGGTTCCAGGATAATGTGGGGATGATCCTCATCCACAATGGCGTGGTGCGGAACTGGTCGAGAAAGGACAAGAGCAAGGTAAAGGCACTGGAAGTCACCCCTGATCTTGCTAAAATAGAGGCCATTCGCCAGGAATTTCTCCAACGGGACGGTATTTTTGATATTGTTATCGAGGCCAAAAGCGGAGAGTTCCAGCCGGGAGAGGACATCCTCTTTCTCATCGTTGCCGGCGATATCCGCGAACATATCAAACCGGTTCTGGCAGAACTGCTTGATCGGATCAAGGCGGAGACCATTGCCAAACGAGAGATCATCGCCGGCTAAGCAGCTGGGAATACCACCTGAATGGCCAGAACAGCTCCTTGTATATTATCTGCCAGACGCCACTCAAAGGTGAAATCGTCTTCAAGATCCTTGAAGAACTACTCTATTGGCAACCATTAACACCATCATCACAGGCCATGATCACTCGTATCCTAAAACCGATCCTGAACAACAAGATTGTAATCTGGGCGGACCACCAGCCCAGGGGAACGTCTACCGGCCCAACGCAAGCGCTTCGTACCTTCGTCCGCGTGCTCCTGATTACGGCCAGAGAATTTAAGAAGAACGAACTTTCCCTGCGCGCAAACGCCCTTACCTTCACCATTCTTCTTTCGCTGGTACCCATGCTGGCCATGAGCACGGCACTGGTCAAGGGCCTTGGGGGAGACGATCAGCTGCGGCAGGTTGTGTACGGCTACATCGATACCCTTGAACGTGACTCAACCACCACCGCATCCCCCCCTTCTCGGATTGAACCAACACCTGCGATACAATTTGGCGATAGAGATGAAAGAAACGCGACTCTGACCATGCATCTCCGCTCGGCAGCGGACAAGATTTTCGACTATGTTGACAAGACCGACTTCACCACCCTGGGTTCCATCGGTGTCCTGGTCATGCTTATCACGAGCATCATGGTGCTCTATACCATTGAACAGGCGATGAACATCATCTGGCAGGTCCATTCCGGCCGCTCGACGTTACGCAAGGTCACCGATTATCTGGCCGTACTGGTCCTCTTGCCCGTTGCCGTCAATATTGGTTTTGCGGCCACCACTGTCATCAAAAGTCCGACATTACTGGACAGAGTTGAACCGTTTCTACCGCTGATCTGGCTGCAGGCCACTTTTCTTTTCCTGTTGCCAATCCTCTTCATCACCCTGGCCTTATCGGTCAGTTATATAGTCTTTCCCAATACCAGGGTCCGCCCGCTTCCCGCTTTTATTGGAGCGATATTGGCCGGTTCTCTCTGGTTTATCACCCAGAATATTTTTATCAGTCTGCAGATTGGAGTCTCCAGATACAACGCCATCTATGGTTCCTTCGCCACCTTTCCCCTGTTCCTGATCTGGTTAGACCTGGGCTGGATTTTTATTCTGACCGGCGCCCAGCTCGCTTTTGCCTGCCAGCATCAAGACAAATATCAACTTCTGCCTGCGCCAACAACCCCTGCCAAACAACTGAGCGTTGCCCTTGATATCGTCCATCAGGTCTTTTTGTTTTTTGAAAGAAAGGAGACGCTTACCGCCGGGATGCTCCCTGAGCTCTGCCCTGAACACATGCCCTCTCTTCTCTCATCGACAATTGACAAGCTGCTTGATGCAGGAATCATCCACATCCAGGACAATAAAGAATACCTGTTTCCAAACATTCCAGCCGCGGAACTTGATCAAGGCACTATTATCAGGGCCATTCTGGGTACAGATACTTCCGACAGTGAAGGAGGCCGACTCAGCCGGTGTGCCATTGAGGCGGCCAGTCAGGCGCTTGCTCAGTGTCCTCAAGAAGGCAAAAAATAGTTAGTATCCATTCCGAAAGATATGTTATATAATTATTAGTAATTCTACCGATGAGCGGGGCTACAGGGGCAAATTACCACGTTCCGAAATCATCTCATCGCCACTGTTAATACTTAACAAGAGGAGGAAAAAAAATGAAATTTTTTTTGACAATCGCTGCCATGCTCGCCAGTTTGATGTTGTTCGCATGCAAGAGCGAAGAGCCTAAGCAACCAGCGACAGAGACCACAACCAAGACGATGGAGTCCACCACCACCACGGCCCCTGCCGAGAACCAGGATGAGCAGACCATGGAAAAAACAACAACTGAAACTAAAACAACCGAGACCCACGAATTGCCAGCACCCATTGAGACCCAAAGATAACTGGTCAAACAGCCCTTAATTCAAAAAAGCTACCGACCAGGATCCATCAGTAATGAGCCATGACCAACGATGATACTTCCCGCAGGATTCCTCCGCGCTTGACATAGACGACGGAACAATCTCGAGATACGCAGGCACAGGAGGACACGACCTGGGAAAATTCATCAGTCACTGTACTGGATAAGGAAGCAAAAGAAGGTTGCCTTCCAGTCAGTGATGGTCATGGCTCATTTCCTGCTGGCCTCATTACCAGGGGAGCACAAGGGGAACTCGCGCAGCGAAAGCCGTGACCAGAACAAGGAGCCGTAACGACATGGCCAAGGATGGAATGGTTCTTTCGTTACGGTTCCTTATAGGATCTACGACAGATGTAATTTACCAGTCGCCGCATCCAGGAAACAGCAGAACAGATTGCTGTTTCCTGGATGCGGCATAAGAGTCCGTAAATGAAACAAGAAAAAAACTTGCTAGTTTCATAACGGCCTCTAAACATGTCAGGCAACTCTGATCTAAAAAAAATGGATAACAGACCAGGATTCATCAGGAATAACCAATGACGAACAATGACATTCTCCGCAGGATTAGATACGCCCTTGATCTCCATGACACAACAATTATTGAGATATGCAGGCTGGGAGGACACGAGCTGGATAAAGCAGCTGTTAGTGCCTTGCTGAAAAAAGAAGAAGAGGAAGGTTACCTGGCAGGCAGTGATCTGGTCATGAATGCCTTTCTCGATGGTCTTATTCTTCAAAAAAGAGGTCAGAAAGAAGATAATGCCGAGCAGAAGGATGTTCCATCGTCCATCAACAACAATATCATCCTCAAGAAACTGCGTATTGCCTTGGAATTGAAAGAAGAAGCCCTGCTGGAGATCCTGGAACTGGCCCATGCCGCCGGCATCACCAAGGCCAAACTGAGCGCCCTGTTCAGAAAAGAAGGCCATAAAAATTACAAGGAATGCGGCAATCAATTTCTCAGGAGCTTCCTGAAAGGACTCACTATTCGTTACCGAGATCAAAGAAATGAGCCCAGACAAGCGAGACAAGAACGTTCATGAGAAAAATCCTGACCAGGAATGAATCAGACCTTCTGGCCCTGCTTACTGATTCCGGCTACTCCAAAACCAAGGCCAAACAGCTGATCAAGCATGGAGCTGTTGCCATCGGCGACCAGAAGGCGACCCGGTCTGAGCAGCGCGTCTTGCCGGCAGAGCTGGTGTGTATTCGGACGGAGCAGGAGATGCGCGAGCAGTCCAAGACCTGCCCGGGCCTCTCGATAATCTACGAAGACGAGGCCATCATTGTCATCGACAAGCCTGCGGGCCTGCTGACCATTGCCACCGAAAAGGAGAAAAAAAAGACCGCCTATTACCTGCTCAGCAGCTATCTCAAGGAACGCGCCAAATCCACCAAAGAGCGGATCTTCATCGTTCACCGGCTGGATCAGGGCACCTCCGGCCTGCTGGTCTTTGCCAAAGACGAGACAGTAAAACAGCTCCTCCAGGATGGGTGGGATCAGGCCGACAAGCGATACGCCGCCATTGTGGAAGGGGTTCCCAGAGAGAAGAAGAGACAGATTGTCAGCACACTCTCCGAATCAAAGGCCCTGCGGGTCTATACCGTCAGGGATAAGAGCGAAGAGGGGAAAGAGGCCAGGACCAACTATCAGGTGATCAAAGAAAATGGCGCCTATGCCTGGCTCGACATCACCCTGCTCACCGGACGCAAGAACCAGATTCGCGTCCACATGGCCGATCAGGGCCACCCCATTGCCGGCGATAAAAAATATGGGGCCAAGACCAATCCCCTGCGCCGGTTGGCCCTGCACGCCTATTATCTCTCCTTTAATCACCCGACCATTCCTGAAAAACGGATGGAATTCGAGATCCAGCCCCCAGGGAAATTTCACATGCTTTTTTCAAAAAAGAAGGAGAGATAACACCTCGTCATTTCGTATCGAAATCGGCTGCAATCGGCGCCGCATATCTTCCGATTAAAATCATCGCTGAAGGCCTTGATGTCGATGGCATCGAGCACCTTAAGCTTCCCCTCCGCCATATAGCCATTGGAGACAAAAGATATCCTTCAACCCCTGCTCGCGCGCCAGCCACTTTCCTGGCTGTACAATTGCCTCTCATGCACCAGAAGACCCTCCCGATTTTAGAGTTTACCCTTCACCGCCTTTTGCCACCTGCCCTCAAGATAGAGATAGTGGGGACGAAAACGGCTTTTATAATTCATGGCCGCCACTGACTGGATATAATAGCCAAGATAGAGGTAATTGATCTGTTGCCGGCGACAGAGATCCGCCATGGTCAGGATATTAAAGGTGCCCAGGCTCCGGCCGGCCTCGTCGGGATCAAAATAAAAATAGACTGCGTTCATCCAGTTTTCACCGACATCGACAATGGCGCAGCCCACAAGCCGGCCATCCAACCGGTAACGGATCTCCATCGAGAGGACAATGGAGGTCAGAAAAAAACCGGAATAATAACTCTCGGCCTGATTGTTCTTGTGCGGATACCGGCTGGAGAGGAATTTCTGACATAAGGCCAGATTTTCGGGACTGGGCTGCACCGGCCCGTACTCGATTTGAAGATCCTGGTTTTTATTCATCACCCGGCGCTGATTCCGATTGAGCTGCAACTCCTGCGGATGCAGACGGATGGGGACACAGGAGCTACACCCATCACAGCGCATGGCGTAGAGACAATTGCCGTTCCGGCGATAGCCTGAGGCCAGAAACAGCTCCATGACATGTTCAGGGACAGGAGCAAACAGGGCCTGATAAAATACCGCTGTATGGGGCAGATGATATGGGCACTCCACAGCCATTTCGATGAAATAATTATCGAAACGGCGTTCCAGTTCCGCAAATTCCAAAGCGCATTGTTGATCATATTGAGTCATAACAAGAGGCCCTTGACGCATTCCTATATCAGTCCCTGTTCCACTATGGCGCGAGCCACACCTTTCAGTATCGGTCCGTTCGTATTAAACACTCCGTGCACGGCCTGATGAAACTCGTGTTGTTCATATCCTCTCTTGCACCCGACTCATTATTGCGTCCATGGATTATATCCTTATGTTCATGGTTGCTCTGTTCGGGCTCATGTTTCAATCCTTCTGATAAAATATTGTATATTCCTTTTTCAGAAAAAGAAATATTTCTTGATTATTCTTTCATTTTCCTTTTCCGCTTCGACAACATTCAGGGTTGAGAATCTTGCTGACCATCCTCTCTTTAATGCCCACAAAATTTTCAATAATTACTTTTTTGTTGGACAGAAGGCAGATTCTTTTCATATGATTATAAATGACTCAAAAGAGCATCAACTCAACCCGAGCAAGTCGCCAAGGGGGACACATCCAGACATTTTCCTTTTATCGTGCACGGCGTGCCATGCCACCCTTACCGCCGCGCCGGTACCCGATACTTCCGTACCCTTTCGGACCACTCTTTCGGCATTGACACGGAGGACACACCATGGGCGGCCAACTATTTTCCCGTTTTCATCCTTTGCAGTTCGACAGGGTTTCTCAGTAAAAAAATACCGCAGGATGAAGAAAGGTGCGGATCGATGAACATGCAGTGGATGAGGAAAATGATTGATCAGGCTGAAGATATACATCCATGCCGTTCTCTATGCGACGAACGGAAATGGACAGAAGAACCGCTGTTCCAACTCTATAACGAGCTGGAACAGCGGTTGGCCGATCGCACCGTCGAGCTTACGGAAAAGGCCGAAGATTTAAACCCTTCCCGGCAGGCCCTCCAGTACCTGTTCGCGGATGTAAACCAAGCGAATAAGGAGTTGGAAATCAAGATTGCCGAAATTGAACGGACGTACCGGATTTTTGTCAGGCGTGAACTGCATATGTTGGAGTTGAAGAAAAGAATCAAGGAAATGGAGCAGAACCGGCATGGTTCAGTCGGCACTGATCCCGGGTGCCGATCATGAAAAAAACCGGCCTCTGTCGTGACACCTGGACACCCTTGCGCATCGCCATTTTTTATGCACTTCTAAGCGCCCTGTGGATCCTTTTCTCCGACACCATTCTCCTCTCCCTTGTCTCCGACCCGCAGGTTCTCTCCCGCCTGCAGACTTACAAGGGATGGTTCTTCGTCCTGGTCACCGCCTCGCTCCTGTTCGCAGTGATGAGCGACATGATCAGCCGCCGCAACATGATCCTGCACGAACTGCGGGAGAGCGAAGAGTACAACCACCTGCTGCTTGCCTTATCCCCCATAGGCCTCGCTCTTTCTCGGATGGACGGCACCCTGGTGGATATCAATTCGGCATATGCCAGAATCATAGGCCGTTCTGTCGAGGAAACGCTGTTGCTGAGTCATGGGGATATTACTCCTCAACAATATGTTGAGCAGGAAAGAGAGCAGCTGAAAAGCCTGGAGGAGACAGGCCGCTACGGCCCGTATGAACAGGAGTATATTCATAAAGAAGGGTATCTTGTCCCGGTCCGACTTCAGGGTGTGGTCATCGAGAGGGCGGGTGAAAAATTTATCTGGTCCAGCATTGAAGACATCTCGGAAAAGAAGAAGGCGGAAAATGAGCTGAAGCGCCATGCACAGGTGCTCCGACTTTTTGTCGAACATACCCCGGCTGCGGTTGCCATGTTCGATCACGACATGAAATACATAGTGGCAAGCCGCCGCTTCCTCACCGATTATAACCTTGCCGACCGGGATATCATCGGCCGTTTCCATTATGATGTAGTTCCGGATGTTCCAGAGCGCTGGAAAGAAATCTACCGGCGCTGTCTGGCGGGAGCAGTTGAGAAATGTGAAGAAGATCTCTTGCCGCGGGCGGACGGTAAAATGGATTGGGTGCACTGGGAGTGCCGGCCCTGGCATGAATCTCAGGGCAAGATCGGCGGCATCATCCTCTTCTCGGAAGTAATCACCGAGCGTAAGGAGGCGGAGGCAGCACTGCGCCTGTCCGAAGAAAAATTTGCCATGACCTTCCGCAACTGTCCGGAGGCGATTGCCTTGACCTCAGCGGCCAACGGTCAATTTATGGAAGTCAATGAGAGTTTTTTAGATCTCAGCGGGTACAGCCTTGATGAGATCATCGGTCACACCACCCTTGATTTAAGTCTCTGGGTAAATCCTGCTGATCGCCTGCGGTATCTTGACCTGCTGCGGGAGTCAGGCAGGGTAACGAATATGGAGACGGATTTTCAGCAAAAATCAGGGGGAATCCTGATCAGTCTGGTCTCCGGTGAGCTTATTAAGGTGCAGGACAGCGTCTATATCCTCACCGTTATCCGCGATATCACCGAGCGCAAGCAGGCTGAGCTGGAACTCAAGCGCCACCAGGATCATCTAGAAGAACTGGTCCAGGATCGGACGGCCGCCCTGGAAGAGAGCAAGCGGGCCTTGATGAACATCGTGGAGGACTTGCACCTTAAGACCGAGGAACTTGGCCAGGCCAATGCCCGTCTCAAGGAACTCGACCGGCTGAAGTCCATGTTCATCGCCTCCATGAGCCACGAACTCCGTACCCCGCTCAACTCCATCATCGGCTTTACCGGACTGATTGTCGGCGATATGGCGGGAGCGATCAGCGACGAACAGCGCGACATGCTGGAGAGGGTGTCACGGGCCGGCAAACACCTGCTGTCGCTGATCACAGATGTCATTGATATCGCCAAGATCGAGTCGGGCAAGATTACCCCCTACCCTGAAGATTTTGACCTCCAGGCCCTCCTCGACGAGGCAGTCGACCAGGTGCGGGCGCAGGCAGGGGAGAAAGGAATTGCCATTGAGGTGCTCCTGCCCGAGCCTCCCCTGGTCATCCATTCCGACCGCAAACGGCTGCTGCAATGCCTGCTCAACTACCTGAGCAATGCGGTGAAGTTTTCCGAAAAAGGAACGGTGACGGTTGAGGTGAAGACAGCAGCCGCAAAGGGAGAAGGAACAGAAGGAGAAAATAAAAGATTGCCCGAGGGCTGGCTGGAGATCAGCGTCACGGATACAGGCATCGGCATCAGGGAAGAAGACATGACCTTGCTGTTCGGCTCCTTTGTACGGCTCGATACGCCGCTCAAGACGACGATCCCCGGGACAGGGCTCGGGCTCTATCTTACCAGGAAACTGACCACGGAGGTTCTGGGCGGCACGGTCGGCGCCGAGAGCGAGGAAGGGAGAGGCAGCAGGTTCTGGTTAAGGATACCCATGGTTTCAGCAATAACCAAGTGACAAAACGTCTTTTTGCTAATATAGAATAGCGATAAGGGATGTCGGACCGCTGCTGTTTTTCCTCCCATGCCTCATGCCTTGTCCGATACTCACCTTTCGTTTTTTAATACAACCTATCGGGAATCAGCTTTGTGCGTGAGGGTTTTGCAGTCCTCCTCCCGTTGTTAAGGAAGAAGGGGACCCAAGGCAAAAAGCCAAGCCGACATGTTGATCCGGAGGTTAATGACAGGGAGAGTACAGATGCCGAAAGCGCTCATCATCGAGGACACACCGGACAACATGAGGCTCATCACCTTCCTGCTGAATCGGAGCGGCTATGAAACCATCGGGGCCGAAACCGGACGGAAGGGCATAGAGCTGGCCCTGGCCGAGCCCCGGCCGGACTTCATCATCCTCGATATCCAGCTGCCCGATATAAGCGGCAATGAAGTGCTCAGGATTATCCGCGCCTCGGAGGTCAACAGTTCCATTCCCATCATCGCCATGACCTCCTATGCCATGAGCGGGGACCGGGAGAAGTTGCTCGCCGCCGGCTGCAATGGCTACCTTGAAAAACCCATAGACCCCTTGAAGGTGATGGCGCAGATACACGAGATTCTGGGAGAAACATCATGAAGATCCTTATTGTTGAAGACGATCCTGATTCCCGACTGGTCCTGCAAAAGGCCCTGCAGGGCTCCGGCTACGAGGTGGAGACGGCAGTCCATGGCGCCGAGGCCCTGGAAAAGGCGCGTGCCTCGATTCCGGATCTGATTATTTCCGACATCCTCATGCCGGTGATGGATGGCTATAAGCTCTGCTATGCCCTGAAGCACGACGAAAAGCTGCGCCGGATACCCCTGGTCTTTTATACCGCCACCTATGTGGATCTGGAGGATGAGCGGCTGGCCATCGGCTTGGGCGCCTCGCGCTTTGTGCTCAAACCCATGGACCCGGCAGAATTCATAAAGATCATCGAGGAGGTGATCGAAGAGGCCGCACGGGGCGAGCTGCCGGTACCGGACGAGCCGGTGGACGATCCGGTGGAGTTGTTTCGCAAGTACGACTCCAGCCTGTCGCGCAAGCTGGAAGACAAGGTGCGGGAGCTGGATCTGTACCGCCGTGTTTTTGAAAATTCCCCGGAGGCGCTGGTGGTGGTTGACCACGCTGGTGCCATCGCCAGGATAAATAAAGCTTATGAAGAGCTGTTGGGATTCTCGAAATCCGCACTGATGAGCACATCACCGGAGATCTATCTACATGACGAGACCATGGCTACGGTTCGAAAAAGCCTTGCCGAAACCGACTTCGCCCAGGGCGAGGCAACCGTGCGAAATAACTCCGGGAAGGAGATTCCTGTCTGGTATACGATCTTCCCGGTGAAAAACGGATACAACGAGAAAATTACCCAGGCCTGGGTATTGCAAAACATCAGCCAGAGGATCAAGGCGGAAAAGCAGCAGCGGCTCTTCCGCACCCTGGTCGATTCCTCCAATGACGCGATATTTGCGGTCAATCCAGAGAGCGCCCGGTTCGAAGACGCCAATGAACGGGCCTGCAACCGGCTCGGCTACAGCATGGAGCAGCTGCTTGGCAAAACCGTAATGGATCTTGATGTCCGGATTACCACCAAGAAACAATGGCAGAAACATGTGATCGAGCTCAAAAAGGACGGCACGCTGACTTTCGAATCGGCACACCGACGCAGCGATGGCTCGGAGTTTCCGGTGGAGATCAGTGCCACCTATATAGAGACGGGCGATGGAGCCTACATCCTGGGCGTGGCCCGCGACATCAGCGAACGGAAGAGAGTGGAGGCGCAACTGGACCAGGCGCGACGGGAATGGGACCGCACCTTTGACGCCATCACCGATGTGGTGACCGTGCAGGATCTCGACATGCGGATCATCCGGGCCAACAAGGCAGCCAGCGATTTTTTCCAGATGCCGATCGGGCAGATTATCGGCAAACATTGTCACGAGCTTTTTAACTCTTCAGGCGATGGGATATGTCAAACCTGCCCCATTCCCCACGCGCCTGAGCTTTTTCTGCCGCAAATGAGAGAGATTGAGCATACCCGCCTGCACAAGACCTTTCAGGTAACCGTGGTCCCCATCCCCGACGACCAGGGGAATATAAAGAACATAGTCCACTTTGCCAAGGATGTGACCGAACAAAAAAATCTTGCCGCCCAGCTCCTCCAGTCACAGAAGATCGAATCGGTGGGAAAACTGGCCGGGGGCGTGGCCCATGATTTCAACAACCTGCTCCACGTGATGAGCGGTTATCTGGATCTCGTCCTTCAGCGCGTGCCAGCGGATGATCCGATAACAGACGACCTGCGGCAGGTGCATGACGCGGCTGCAAAGGCGGCAAATCTGGTCCGGCAGCTGCTGCTCTTCAGCCGCAAGCAGCCCATGGAGTTCAAGGAAATCGATCTGAACAGCGCCATCAATGATCTTATCAAGATGCTGCAGCGTATTATCGGTGAAAACATTCATCTGCGGGTTGAACTCGAGCCGGTTGATTACAAGATCATGGGGGACGCGGCCAATATTGACCAGGTGATAATGAACCTGGTGGTCAATGGTCGCGATGCCATGCCCCAGGGCGGCACCCTGACCATCAAAACAGATCATGTCTTCCTTGATGATAACTATTGCCGGCAAAATCTCGAGGCCCGGCCGGGCTCCTTTGTCCGTCTCTCCATCAGCGATACAGGAACGGGCATGAGCGCTGAGGTACGGGAACATATCTTTGAGCCTTTTTTTAGCACCAAGGAGGTAGGCAAGGGTACCGGCCTCGGACTGGCGGTGGTCTATGGCATTGTCAAAAGCCATCAGGGCTGGATTACCGTTTACAGCGAGATTGGGCAGGGCTCCTGTTTCAGGGTCTACCTTCCCGCCCTGTCCAGCAAAAAAGATGAAGAAAAGGCAGGTCCGGCGGATAATCTTGAGACACAGCGCGGCCACGGAGAAAAAATTCTGGTGGTGGAGGACGATGAATCCGTCCGGCTCCTTATGTTGAGGGTTCTTACTGATTGGGGATACAAGGTGGAAGCGGCGGATAACGCCGAAAGGGCGCTGGAAATGGCTGCAGCGCGGAAGCTCCACTACGATCTGGTGCTCAGCGACGTGATACTCCCGGGCATGAGCGGCGTCGATCTGGCTGAAAGGCTCCTTGCCCTTCAGCCCTCGCTGCCGATCATCCTGTGCAGCGGCTATGCAGACCTGGATCTCCATTGGCCCAGGATCAAGGCGTATAAATTATTCTTTCTTGAAAAGCCCGTGCTCATAGACAATTTGCTGCAAACAGTCCATGATGCCCTGAAGCAGGAGAAAGCGTGAGGCATGAGGTTTCCTAATAAACCAAGGTGATTGAGAGACTTCAGCTTTGCCGGTACCTTGGGCTCAGTTGTGTCTGTTGACGCCGTAGCCCAATGATTACTGTTTGCTCAGAATAGGCGACAAAGCAGCTCACCCTTGAATCTGCCTTGATCCCTTGCAATACTCCCCTACCAATGAGCGTCCTCGGCTCTGGCCTCTCTTAATCTCGCCAACTCCTGGGGGGTATTGATGTTGTGCCAGGAAGATCTGAGATGTAGAGGGATCAGGGGGGTCTCAATCTTGCCGTATTGGGCGATCTGACCAATCCGCAGAGAACCGGAAGCCAGGAGATGTTCAAAGAGAGGAGCGCTGCGGTAATCATAGTGGGCCAGCAGCGGCTCCACATAGCCGTCTTCCTGAAGGCGGGGCACTGTTCCCCAGCAGCCGGGCCGGCGATGAGCAAGCAGCCAGGCCAGGGCCTCGGCGCTGATATCCGGCATATCACAGGCAATGAGCAGCCAGGAGACCTCAGGCTGCCAGCGCATGGCAGCAAGGATACCGGTCAAGGGGCCGCGGGCCTCGGGGATATCGGGGAGGCGCGGCAGATGCGCCAGCGATTCCGGCGCCTGTCCCGCGCCTGACAGGGCGATATTGTCGCCGATCAGGGGGTGGAGGAGGCCAACCGTATGTTCCAGCCAGGTGGTAGCGGCTTTTTCTTCCTTCTCGAGCAGATGTTTGGGCCGCCCCATCCTCGAGCTGCGGCCACCAATCAGGACACAGGCCCAGACCGGCGTCTGCAGCCAGATCTCCTGCAGCCAGTGCAGAAGAAAGTCCAACACCTGTGCCGCCCTGTCCTCCCCTCGCGGGAAGATTCTGAGTACACCATCCCCATCACCATCGGCGGACATGGATACAGGCGGCTGGTCATCAGCAACAAGCAGCCAGACCTTGGGGACCGGTGTCCGGGCATGCCCCTCGACCAGCACCAGATCATACTGACGACCAAGCCGGGCAAGCTGAAAGCCGAAGCCAGCCCCGGTGTCACCATGTAACCTGACAAATTCCTCTCCGCCCAGAAGAAAGACATCCGCTCCCGCCCGATAGAGGCGATCGCGGTCCTTGCCGGGGAGCTCCATCACCGGATTCCGGCAATCATGTTGAACCACCGCCACCCGCAGCCCGCGTTGAACAAGTTCCGGCAGGATGGCCTCGATAAGCGTGGTCCTGCCGGATCCTGAAAGACCGCAGATTCCGAGAATCGGCAGCCTTGTTGCGGCAGGCGCAGGGATCTGCCCGGACTTCTTCTGCATCTGTTCTTTCATGGCCTTATTCTTTTCCTCTCACTGCGGCCCGCACTGCAGATCCAGAGAGGAGGGCGGCAGGATGGACGCAGACCTTCCCCGTTCCAGAAAAGCACCAATGGCAGCCATCCCTTCCGCTCCCAGATCCCGTGAGAAATCATTGACATAGAGTCCGATATGATCCTGCACAACCCCTTCCTCCAGCTCCTGGGCATGGGCTCTGATATAGGGCAGGCACTGCTCGGGATGGGCAAAGGCCCAGTCAATGGAGGCACGGATCGCCTGATCAATCGCTCCAATCCGCTTCCGGCCCAGCGAGCGCCGGGCGGCAATACAGCCCAGGGGAATGGGATGGCCCGTGCTCTGTTCCCACCACTGACCGAGATCCTGCAGACAGACCAGTCCCATCTGCGGATAGGTGAAGCGGCCTTCATGGATAATGACCCCACCATCCACCTCTCCCTGCTGCACCGCGGCCATGATGGCATCAAAACGCATCTCCACCAGCTCCAGACAGCCTGGCAGAAAGAGACGCAAGAGAAGGGCCGCGGTGGTCAAGCGGCCGGGAATAGCGATTTTATAGCGGGCCGGCCTGCTCAGCTCCAGGGGGCGTCGCGCCACCAGCAGCGGGCCGCAACCCCGGCCCAGGGCGCTGCCCGCTGACAGCACACAGTATTCATCCAGTACATGGCCGAGGGCATGGAAAGAGAGTTTGGTCACATCCAGCCTGTGCTCCAGCCCCCAGCCATTGAGGGTCTCCACATCCTCCAGCAGGGGAGGGGCGAGTTCGACTCCCGGCAGCTCAATCTTGCCGTGGGTCAGCGCATAGAAGATAAAGGTATCATTGGGACAGGGCGAGTAGCCGATGGTCACGGCGCTTGTTAATGGTTTCATCATCTTCCCTTCATTTCCCTGACCAGCAAGGCCGCTGCCCCGGACGCCCGGGCACAGGCCTCCGCCAGCTGCCAGCGGCCCAGGTCCCGGTCTTCCACCAGGTTTGAGATCGCCCGCACTTCGAGCAGGGGCAGGGAAAACTCGGCACAGACCCTGGCCACAGCCGCCCCTTCCATATTCTCGCATATCCCTTGAAATCCGGCGGCAAGCATCGTACCCCGCCGGCGGGTGGCACTGGCAGCCGAGACGGTTACAAAATTACCACTCCGGTATGGCTGCCCGTGGTGTGCCAGGATCAGTCCGGCCTGGTGGAGCAAAGACCGATCCATGGGAAAAACCGTACTGCCTGCCAATTTTTCATCAAGGGGCTCGATATGATCCGAAAAACAGATCCCGAAATCCCCCAGGCTCTCCTGCTCGGCCAGACACAGATCAAGGAGCGAGACATTGCTTTCCCCCGGCAGAGCGGAAAGGTAGGCCCCGGCCACTCCAAAGTTAAGCACCGTATCGATGCGCGGATCGCATCTCTCCAGATAACGGGTCAGGCGCAGGGTGGTCTCCACCGGCCCGACGCCTGATATCAGGGTCAAACAGCAAGGCTCCGCACCTTCTGGGTAGGCAATGTCCCCAGGCTCCGCCAGCAACTGCAGAAAGGGGTTCATCTCAAATTCAGTTGCAGCGACGGTAAGGATCATGGTAGGTAGTTCAAGGCTGAAGAGAAATGACTCAAGGCCAACATTCAACGACATCCATCTCTTTTACCGCAAAACTGAACCGCCATGCAACAGGATTTCACACTCAAGGCCTATGACTTTCTCCTGCCTCCGGAAAATATCGCCCAGCATCCCGCAGACAGACGGGAGGATTCTCGGCTCTTCGTCCTCCACCGCCGGACGGATGTCCGGGAGCATCGACACTTCGCCGATATTGTCGATCTGCTGCAGAGAGGCGACCTGCTGGTGGTCAATGACACCAAGGTCTTTCCGGCAAGGCTGCTGGGCCATAAAGATACTGGCGGCAAGGCAGAGGTCTTTCTTCTTTCCTATCCGCTGCTGAGCGAGACCAGCGGGGAGATGAGCGCTACTGCCACCGCCCTGATCAAAAGCTCCAAACCTCCGCGACCAGGATCGGTGATCACCGTGGGCGAAGACCTTTCCTGTACCATCCTGGAACAACTGGGCGAAGGCAGGGTCAGTATTGCACTCCATTACGACAGGAAAAAGGAGTTGACCGAGATCCTCAAGAAGCACGGCCAGATCCCGCTCCCCCCTTATATAGAAAGAGCCAACGGCAGCACCGAGGAAGACGGCAACCGGTACCAGACCGTCTATGCCGACCGACCAGGGGCAGTGGCAGCCCCCACCGCCGGCCTCCATTTCTCGGAGATCCTCTTGGAGGAAATCCGCAGGAAAGGCGTGAGCATCGCCAGGATAACCCTGCATGTGGGCTATGGAACCTTTGCCCCGGTGCGGAACGAGGCCATCCGTGACCATACCATCCATCAGGAGTACGTCCATATCTCCGAGGAGAATGCTGAGACCATCAACAGGGTTCGGCAGGAGGGGGGCAAGATCTGGGCCGTGGGTACAACCACGGTACGGGCCCTTGAATTTGCGGGGAATGAGCGGGGAGAGGTCCAGCCGACAGATGGCTGGTGCGACCTCTATATCATGCCGGGCTTTCGTTTCAAGGTGGTTGACAATCTGATCACCAACTTTCACCTGCCCCAGTCATCACTGCTCTTTCTGGTCTCAGCCTTCTGCGGCCGGGAAAGACTGCTGGAATGTTACAGGCAGGCAATTGCCCATGGCTACCGTTTTTATTCCTACGGCGATGCCATGGCTATAATGGGATAGGAATGGCGCAAGGCTTGGGCGCCTAGTGCCGCTTCGCGCCAAGGACGGATGCCGTGGCTACAGAAAAATCTGCAGCCGCCTGACCTGACACAACGGGAAATTTGAGGAAATAGGGGAACAGCGATCAACCGGCTGAGGCCGGACATTTAGCACAGGTGCCGGATCCACAAGGTGGCGGCGTCGCGCTCGTGGTGGCCGTAGTGGCTGTAGTGGCTGTACTGGCCGGGCTGCCGGAGGCCGCCGACCCTTTCTGGGTGCTGGCATAGCCATCCGCGTACCAGCCGCCTCCCTTGAGCTGAAAAGAGCTCATGGACATGACTTTTTTCACGGATCCTTCACATTCCGGGCAGCTGCTCAACGGCGCATCCGCCATGCGTTGCTGCACCTCAAACACCTTGCAACAGCTCTCACATTCATACTCATA
Organism: uncultured Pseudomonadota bacterium; assembly: GCA_963776835.1. GTDB lineage: Bacteria > Desulfobacterota > Desulfobulbia > Desulfobulbales > Desulfocapsaceae > UBA2270. The sequence continues at coordinate 98,350 of CAVZOB010000006.1, read as the reverse complement.
AACTGGCATTTTTTACTCCATCCCTGACAAATAACCTCTTGCAAGCCACAGACCAAAAAAGGCGAAAACCCTTCCAATCCGGGACGTATCTTCCTGTTTCTCTGTACCCAGAGAATGATTTCATAATTTAACGCCACTGACTTCATCTGTCAACCACTGCAAAACACTATTGGCAAGTTATTATTATCGGATTAAGATAGTTCGTTCATGAATTTTTACGATCACCGTCAAGCCATGGAAACATCGGCAGGACAGGTAACCGGTTTCGTCCTTTCTTTTCCACTAATCATTGTATGATGCAGATCCAGCTGAACGGCAGTCCCAAGACCATCCCTGAATCAATGACCGTGGCCACACTCCTGCAGGAGCTGGCTGTCCCAGCCACGTCCGTGGTTGTCGAACTGAATACAACCATTATCCAGCCGGACTGCTATGCGACTGTTTTTCTCCAGGACAATGACCACGTGGAACTGATCCGATTTGTAGGAGGCGGCTGACATGCTGACCATTGCCGGACACACCTTCACCTCCCGGCTCTTTCTCGGCACCGGCAAATTTTCCTCATCGGCGGTGATGCAGCAGGCCATTGAGGCCTCCGGCACCGAGATGGTGACCGTGGCCCTGCGCCGGATCGATCTGGACAACCCGGAAGATGACATCATGAGTGCCCTTGACCGGGACAGTGCTGTCTTTCTCGCCCAACACCTCCGGGGCCCGGAACGCCGAAGAGGCCATCCGCCTGGCCCGTCTGGCCCGGGCGGCATCCGGTTCCGAGCTGGCTCAAGCTTGAGGTGACCCCGGACCCCCGCACCCTGCTGCCCGACCCGGTTGAGACCCTGAAGGCCACCGAGGAGCTGGTGCGGGCCGGTTTCATTGTCCTGCCCTATATGAACGCCGACCCCATCCTGGCCCTGCGTCTGCAGGATGTGGGAGCCGCGGCGGTCATGCCCCTGGGCTCGCCCATCGGCACCAACCAGGGTATCCTTACCGCCTTCCAGATCGAGATCATCATTGACCAGGCCCGGGTGCCGGTGGTGGTTGACGCCGGTATCGGCGCCCCTTCCCACGCCGCCCTGGCCATGGAGATGGGAGCCGATGCGGTGCTGGTCAACACGGCCATTGCCGTGGCCGGCGATCCGGTGGCCATGGCCCGCGCCTTTGCCCAGGCAGTCGAGGCCGGCCGCACCGCATTTGTTGCCGGCCTGGGCAGCAGGAGCAGGCAGGCCCAGGCCTCATCGCCCCTTACCGGCACCCTCGCCACAGATCTCGGATTCCTGGCATGAGCCTCTTCAGCCTGCCTGATTTCCAGCAGCTCCAGCAGACGGTCCAGCACTGCACCAGCGCCGATGTGCGAGCGGCCCTGCTGAGCAGAAGCCCCACCATCCATGATCTGGCGGCCTTCCTCTCGCCGGCTGCCGAACCCTATCTGGAGGAGATGGCCGCCGTTCAGCGCTCCTCACCCAGCCGGCGTTTCGGCAGGGTCATCCAGCTCTATGCCCCGATCTACCTCTCCAATTACTGCACCAACCGCTGCGCCTACTGCGGCTTTTCCGCCGACAACCGCATTGCCCGCAGATGTCTGACCCTCGATGAAGCCGAGGCAGAGGCTGATATTCTTCTCAGCCGGGGTTTTCAGCATATCCTGCTGGTTTCCGGCGAGGCGGAATCGGCCGTTGGACGTGGATTATCTGGAGGACATGGCCCTCAGACTGCGGGACCGCTTTGCCGCCCTCTCCATCGAGGTCCAGCCCCTTGTCCACCGCGGAATACGCCCGTCTGTTCAAGGCCGGGATCACTGCGGTGGCGGTCTATCAGGAGACCTATGACCCGGAGATCTACAAACAGGTCCATCTCGCCGGCAAAAAGGCCGATTATCACTACCGGCTGGAGACCCCGGCCAGGGTGGCGGCGGCGGGGATGCGGGAAGTCGGGATCGGCGCCCTGCTGGGCCTTGCCGACTGGCGGGCGGAAGGGCTGGCCCTGGGCCTGCATCTGGCCTGGCTGCGCAAGACCTTCTGGCGCACCGCGTTCACCGTCTCCTTTCCCCGCCTGCGGCCGGCGGCCGGGGCCTTCGAGCCCCTGGTCCCGGTGTCAGAAAAAAATCTGAGCCAGCTCATCTTCGCCCTGCGCCTCTTTGATCAGGACGTGGGACTGCTTCTCTCCACCCGGGAAGAGGCACGCTATCGGGACGGCATGCTCGGCCTGGGGCCCACCCGCTACTCGGCCGGCTCCTGCACCGCCCCGGGGGGATACTCCCATCCCGACCAGACCGACGGGGAACAGTTCAGCGTCGGTGACCTGCGGACCATGGAAGAGGTAAGCCTGGCCATTGCGGCCAAGGGTTATGACCCGGTCAGCAAGGACTGGGACAGCGCCTTCCAGGAAACGAGTGAGTAAAATGAAAAACCAACAGGAATTATGAGGGACATTGTGGCAAGGCGCTGACAACCGCAGTGGACTGTCGGCGACCCAACCAGACGAGAGTTTTTAATTCATAATTCGTAATTCGTAATTCGTAATTTCAACGACTTGGAGCGATCATGAGCGATCTGAAAAAAATGTACTCCACCATCCTGGGCGATCACTTCCCCATGGATATGACCATCTCCTTCGGCGACCAGAAGCTGGTCTATCGTAAACGAACCTGGGGAATCAAGCAGGAAGACGGCTCCATTGACGAGCGGGGAGTTCGCTATGGCGAAAATCCGGATCAGGAGGCCGCGCTTTATGAACTGGTCAACGGCAATCTGTCCTTAGGCGAATGTACCTTCATCGAGCCCGGCAACGGCCTGGTCTCGGGGATCCGCGTGGAGGACATGCTGCAGGTGGGCAAACATCCCGGCAAGATCAACCTGACCGACATTGACAACGGCCTCAACATCACTCAAATATCTCATGGACAGGCCGGCCGCAGTCATCCTCAAACACAACAACCCCTGCGGCGCCGCCTACGGCGACACCCTGGCCCATGCCTTTGACCGGGCCAACCGCTGCGACCGCATCGCCGCCTTCGGCGGGGCGGTGGTCATGAACCGGGCCTGCGACAAGGAGACGGCCAGACTGCTTTCGCAGAACTATCTGGAGGTGGTCTGCGCCCCGACTTCGAAGAGGGCAGCCTGGAGATCCTCAAAAAAAGCAAGAACCTGCGGGTCATCCAGATCAGCCGCATCGACCGCCTGGCCGAATTTGAAAAATTCCGGTATGTCGACTTCAAGAGCCTGATCGACGGCGGGATCATCGTCCAGCAGTCAGCCGTCAACTCCATCCGCTCCATCAGCGACCTGAAACCGGCCGTCGCCACCTGGAAAGGGGAGAATTTCACCTGTGAGCGGACTCCGAGCTCGCGGGAGATCGATGACATGATCTTCGGCTGGGCCGTGGAGCATGGGGTCACCTCCAACTCGGTTCTCTATGTCAAGGATGGCTGCACCGTGGGTATCGGCACCGGCGAACAGGACCGGGTCGGCGTGGCCGAGATCGCGGTGCACAAGGCCTATATCAAATACGCGGATATCCTCTGCTTTGACCAGTACAAGATTCCCTACGCCGACCTGGCACTGCAGATAACCCAGGGCAAACGGGACAAGGGAGACCAGGAGGCCATCGACGCCAAGGTTCAGGCGGACCGGGCCGGACTGCCCGGCTCGGTGATGATCTCCGATGCCTTCTTCCCCTTCCGGGACGGAGCGGATGTCGGAATCCAGCAGGGGGTCACCGCCATTCTCCAGGCAGGCGGCTCCATGCGTGATTACGAGACCATCGAGGCCTGTAACGAGGCTGACCCCAAGGTGGCCATGAAGTTCACCGGCCAGCGCTCATTCAAACACTGATTCCGGATTATTGATCCTTTTTGTTTGGATTCATGGAAAAGTTGGGTTACGGCGTAACAAGACGCGCCCAACCCAACTTTTCTATTTCCTGACCGGTGCCACCGGGCTCGGGGTGGCATGGAAGAAAATCACATAGCCGGCTGCGGCCATTGAAAAGAGCAGCAGAAAAAGGAGCAGGAGAAGCGGGATGACCTTGCGGACATTCAGCCAGCTTTTTTTTCTTTTGTTACGACCAACACTTCTTTTCCTGACGATTTTTTTACGGACCATATTCATTTTCACCATAAGCACGAACCGTTTCCGGTCACGGCCATCATTATTTTTTCCGGTTTAAGACATACGAGGTCAAGGCTTGGAGCACCGCTCTTTCCTCCTGGACTGCTTCCTGATCAAAAATTCGGAGCTGGGCCAGGGCTTCGGCAATGTTTGCTTCGGCTTTTTGACGGGCAAGGGTAAAACCATCATAGCGACCAATCAGGGCACTGGCCTCGGCAAAACCCCTGCTGCGCTCATCCACACTTGCCAGCATGACCAGCAATCGCTTCCTGTCCTTCTCTTCCGCCCTGGCCATGGCAAGAATCAGGGGCAGGGTCATCTTCCCTTCACGAAAATCATTGCCCACCGACTTGCCGGTGCTGGCCTCATCTCCGAGATAATCCAGGAGGTCATCAATGATCTGAAAGGCGCAGCCTAGATGCAGGCCATAGTTGCGTAGCGCCTGCCTGGCCGCAAGATCCGCACCTCCTACCAGGGCCCCGATCTCGCAGGTGGCGCCAATCAACCGCGCCGTCTTGCCCATGATCACCGCGAAATAATCTTCTTCCGCCAGGTTATAATTACTGGCGTTATGGAGCTGCAGGAACTCACCGTCCACCATGGCGCTTGTGGCCCCGCAGAAGATCTCCAGGGCCTGGATTCCTCCCCCTCTCCCCACCAGCAACATCGATCGGGCATGGAGGAAATCACCGGCCAGGATCGCCGCCGTCTCCCCAAAGGCCACATTGACCGCCGGCCGGCCCCGGCGGGTGACGGCCTGATCGATGACATCATCATGAAACAGGGTCGCGCAATGGAGATACTCGAAGGCAATGGACAGGGAAACCGCATCCACGTCCCTGCCGCCGCAGAGGCGACAGCAGAGAACGGTGAGCAGCGGCCGGATCCGCTTGCCGCCATTAAAAAGACCATAGCGCAGCACATCAGCCAGCAGCGCTGCCGTATCAGTGGTCAGCGTGGCCAGATCGTTCTGCATGGCCTGCTCAATCCTGGCCAGATCAGGCCCGATGGCGGACATCAACCCCGGACCGTCAGCCGTCCCGGAAAATTTCCCTGTTGCCCCCATGCCCGTCATGCCTCCAGATCACCGTGCGAATCGCACTTGAGTTCAAAAAAATCCATCACCTCCGACAAGCCCCGCACCACCGGCGAAGGCGGCAGACTGATGCGGAAACTGCGGCCATATCCCTTGGAGAAGAGGCGGACATCCATAATGGCGATGACCCCGCAATCCGTGGCCGCCCGCATGAGCCTCCCCACCCCCTGACGCAGGGTGAGGATGGCGCGGGGCACCTGAAAATCGAAAAAAGGCTTGCCGCCGCCATCGCTGATCGCCTGGATCCGGGCCTGAATCACCGGATCGCTGGGCACCTCAAAGGGCAGCTTATCGATGATCACGCAGCTCAGGGCATCACCCGGCACGTCGACCCCTTCCCAGAAACTGGCAACGGCCAGCAGCACCGAGTCCCTGGACTCCTTGAAACGGGCCAGCAGCGCCTGCCGTGAGGCCCGCCCCTGTACCAGGACAGGATAGGAAAGTTGGGATTCAAGGAATTCCGCCATCATATCCATGCCCTTGAAACTGGTAAAAAGGAGCAGAGCCCGCCCCTGACTGATCTGCAGCAGATCCAGTACCCGCTGACACACCTTGTCACCATAGGTGGGATCGGCAGGTTCAGGAAAATCCTTCTCCGGCACATAGAGCAGCGTTCGCCCCGCATAGTCAAAAGGAGAATGGAACTGCAGGGTCTCTGTTCCCTCGTCCAGCCCCAGCCGTTCCTTGACATAGGAGAAGTCTCCTCCGGCAGAAAGGGTGGCGGAGGTCATGATACAGCTCTGCACCGACGAGTAGAGCGTCTTCTCCAGTTCCTCGGCAATCCGGACCGGCGTGGCGGACAGGGTGATGGTCCGCTCCCGCCGTTCATACCAGTGGACAAAACGATCCCCGGATCCCCTCTCCGGCAGCAGACAGATCTGACGCAGATTGGCCTCAAGCTCCCCGGCCCTGGTGCTGAGGATATTCCAGGCTTCACCAACAGAGGCCTGGCCTGCCAGCAGCTTGGCCAGTTTCTCAAGCCCGGTTGCCAGCCCTTCTACCTCCTGGGGCCAGGATGCATGCCGGGCAATAACCTCCGCCAGAGGATACCTGCCGCGCTGGGCGGGGAAAAGCAGCCCGAATCGTTCCATGCGCGGAGAGAGCCCGCGGGCAAAGGCGATGATCTGGTCTCGACTTTTTACCGGAAGATCACCCTCTGCCTGGCGTTCAATATCAGCGAGCAGATCCAGCAACTGATACTGGCTGAAACTCTTGCCGAAAAATTGAGTAGCCACCCCTTCCAGATGATGGGCCTCATCAAAGATCACCGCCTGATAGCGGGGCAGGATCTCGGCAAAGCCGGCCTGCCGCAGGGCCAGATCAGAGAAGAAGAGATGATGGTTGACGATCAGCAGCCGGGCCGCACCTGCCTTTTTCCGCAGCTGATTGACAAAACAGGAGGCACCATCGGGACAGTCACTGCCCAGACACTGACTGGACTGGGCCGAGACCTTGGGCCAGAGCAGGGAACCATCGGCCAGCCAGGAGAGTTCGGCCCGGTCTCCACTGTGGGTTACCTGCAGCCATGCTGCAATCTTGGTGATATTGGCATCCTCGACCAGGGAGAGCTGCGGCGAGCTGCGATACTGATTCCAGCGATAGAGGCAGAGATAGTTCTGCCGCCCCTTGACACAGAGGGCCGTAGCAGACCGTCCCAGGATCCGCTCGATCAGGGGGATCTCCTTGTTCAGGATCTGATCCTGGAGGTTAATGGTGGCGGTGGAGACCACCACCCGCTGGCCGGAGAGCAGGGCCGGAATGAGATAGGCCAGGGTCTTGCCGATACCTGTCTCCGCCTCAACCAGCAGCACACGGGCCCTCTGCCCCTCAGCCCTGACCTTTTCCCCTGCCGCCAGGGTTGCGGCCACCGCCTCCGCCATCTGCAGCTGGCCGGAACGCGGTTCAAAGGCCGACAGATGGTGGGCCAGCAGGCCGCCGCTTGCAAAAATTTCCTTCACGCGGTTTCTCCCAGGATATCCCTTGCCACTTCCGCAACCAGGGGGTCTGGATCTGACACTGCGGCCCGCACTGCGGCCATGGCCGCATCCGTTCCGATAATGGCCAGGACGCTGATGGCCTCACCGCGCACATAGGAGGGCGGGGGCGGAGCAGCATGAAACAGGGCCAGCAGCGACGGGGTTGCCAAATCTACCTTTTCGGGCTGAAGGGCCTGTAATTCCTCAAAAAGGACAGAAACCCCCAGCCGTACCTGAAAGCGGGGATCCGTCAGGATCTCACCGGTCCAGCCATAGTATCCCGGCTCCCGGCGGAACATGGCCACGATATTCTCCACATGACCCATATCCAGAAAATCTGCGATCACCTTTTTCAACTCCGCGTCACTTAGCTCTGCCACCACGTTTCCTTTTGCCCTGAACCAGAAAAGCTCTCACCAACACATCCTTTAGTTGACGGGTTATACGGTTTTTCCTTTTATTTTTCAACCAAGGCGGTACAATCAAAAGAATATATTCAAAATAAAACTTCTTCCCGATCGAAATAACTGCTCACATCCTCAGCCACCAGAGCCTATGCAGCCAATTCAACTTCTTTATCCTGATGAGGTGATCGTTGTTGTTGATGATTCGCAGGATATCTTCATTCTCTTTCAGGAATTTCTCAGCAGCCAGGGCTTTACCGTACTCCATGCCCCGACCGCTGCCGAATTCCACCATCTGCTGCAGACTAGAAACGTTGCCCTGGCGCTGCTCGACATAGAACTGCCCGATCAGAAAGGTACGGATATCCTGCCGGACCTGATCCAGAACTATCCGGATCTGGCCATTATCATGATCACCGGCACCACCGACCTGCAGACCGCGCTTTTCTGTCTGCGACTGGGCGCTGATGATTACCTGACCAAACCCATGCGCCTTGCCGACTTTAATCGGTCCATTCAGGTCACCCTGGAAAAACGGCGCCTGGTCATTGACAACCGTCTCTACCAGAAGAAACTGGAGGCCACCACCTTCCGCACCCAGTTTCTCCATCAGCTCAATCTGAAGATGAACAGCGCCTATCTGAGCAGCGTGGAACTCGACGATGTACTCCAGGCCATTCTGGTGGGGATCACGGCCGGCGAAGGACTGCAGTTCAACCGGGCCTTTCTTGCCCTCTTTGACCAGGATCATCAGGAGCTGCAGGGCCGGCTGGCCATCGGCCCCTCATCCTGGGAAGAGGCCGGTCGTGTATGGGAAGGAATCAAGATAAAGGATCTGCACCTGAACGATATTATTCAGAATTTCAAGGACTCCCTGCAAGGCGCCGACCAGGAAGTAAACCGGATTATCAGGGAACTCTCCATCCCGGCCGGCGACACCGACCATATCCTCATCCGCGCCTGCGCCGAACGGAAAACCGGCCTTGTCGAGCATGGCAAGGCCGGGGACAAGCCTATCAGCACTGAACTCCTTGAACTGCTGCAGACAGACACCTTTATCATTGTCCCCCTCTTTTCTCCCAGCCAATCCCTCGGGGTTATCATCGCCGATAACTTTATCACCCACCGCCCAATCAGCGACGGAGATATCGCCGACCTGGAGATCTTTGCCAGTCAAGCAAGCCTTGCCATTGAGCATAGCTACCTCTACACCAAGATGCTTTTCAAGATGCATGAACTTGAGGCCGTCAGCCAGGAGCTGGAAAAGAACAAGGACCTGCTGGTTGAGGCCGAACGCTATACGGCCCTCGGCCACATGTCGGCACAACTGGTGCATGCCATCCGTAATCCCATCACCTCAATCGGCGGCACGGCCAGACTGCTCACCAAGAGAGTCACCGACCCCGATATCCTTAAGTTTCTTAACATCATGGCCCAGGATGCAGCCAAGATCGAATCCACCCTCGAAGATCTTTTTAACTTTGTAACTGAAATCGAACCCCAGAAAAGCTGGCAGCCCCTTTTCCCGCTGATCCGCAAGAGTGTCATGCTGCTCTATGGCTCCATGAAAAAACAAGGGGTCAGCTACCAGCTTAAGCTCACTGAACCAGACCCCTCTCTTTTTATCGACGGTCAGAGGATCAGACAGATGCTCCTGCACCTGCTCCGTAATGGTATTGAGGCCATGCCCAATGGCGGCCGCCTCGAGGTCAGCGTCAGGCAGGAACCGGCCAGTGTCAGCATAATCATCACGGATAGCGGCACAGGGATCATCAATAATAATATTACCAAGGTGACAGACCCCTTTTTCACCACCAAGATCTATGGCACAGGCATGGGGCTGACCCTGGTCAAGAAGATCGTGGCCGAACACCAGGGCACTTTTTCCCTGCAGCCGGGAGCCGTCTGCGGAACCGTGGCCACCGTAACCCTGCCGAGGGGCAACGAAGCTGATGCTGCAACCTAAAAACATTTTTTCCCGCACCATCCGAATAAAGTAGCAGGTTGGGTTAACGGCTTTCACGGAAGCCGACAGATAAAAGCAGGCTGGGTTACGTCCCAATAAAAAGGTACCTAACCCAGCCTGCTTTTTCTCCTCATCTTCTGCCCGACAGCAGGGCGCCTGCCATTGCCACCAGCGCAGTCAGACCGAAACTTATCTGCAGAGAGCGGATAAACGCCGTTGTATGGACTGCGCTGAAATCGATAAGATCCAACCCTCCGCTCATCAAAGAAAACACCTCTCCAAAAATCAGGCCGGCAAGGGTAACCCCGACCAACATCCCAAGGTTCCGGGCCGTGGCCAGTATGCCTGAGGTGATGCCGATATGATGCGGATCCACGGTGGCCAGGACGGAGGCTGTATTGGGGGAAAGAAACAGGGCCTGGCCTGCGCCCAGCATGGCCATCCTCCAGACAACAGCGATCACCGGTGACCGCTCGTCAAGAAAACAGAGGCAGACCAAGGCAAAACAACAGATCGCCAGCCCCGCAGTGGTCAGCAATCTGGCTCCCATCCGATCATAGAGCCAACCGGACAGAGGAGATACCACAAAAACCGCCAAAGGTACCGCCATCATCACCAGACCGATCCTGTCAACAGGGAGCCTGAGCACATAATCGAGATAAAAAGGAATAAGAAGCAGGACCACAAAGAGCACCACAAATGAAAGCGTTGCACAGCTCATGGCAATGGTATAATGGCGATCTTTGAACAGGATCAGGGGCAGAAGCGGTGCCTCGGCCCTTTGTTCAACCGCTCTGAACAGAAAGAGGAGCAGACAGAAGCCGAACAAACCTGCCAGTACCATTCCCCCGGAAAAAGCGCCATGATGGGTCGAAGTCAAGACAGTCAGAACTATCAGCAGGGTCCAGATCAACAACCCTGCCCAGTCAAAATCTGTTTTTTGCAAACTGCCGGCAGCAGGAGGAGGGAGGGCGGGCAGCAGCCAGAACCAGCCCAGACCGAAACAGAGCAGACTGACAGGCACGGTCACCAGGAAAAGCGCTCGCCAGGAAAAAAACTGGATCAAAAAGCCACTGATCACCGGCCCGCTCATCAGGCCAATGGAGGTGGCGATGCCGATAAGACCCAGGGCCCTGCCCAACTGGTGCACCGGAAAAACCATCTTGACAATGGCCGGGCCGGATGACATCATCATCGAGGCCCCACAGGCCTGGATAAAACGGCAGAAAATAAGTATGGCCAGGGACGGTGCCAGATAACAGGCCCCCGACCCCAGAGTGAATACCAGCATTCCCAGCAGATAAATCCTTGCCTTACCCAGACGATCCGAGAGCCTGCCCCAGATCAGCAGGGTAACGGTTATGGTCAGCAGGTAGATCAACGCCACCCATTCTGTCTGGGCCAGGGTGGTGGCAAAGCTGCGCATGATAGTGGGCAATGCCACATTGACCATGCTGCTGTCCATGGTGGAAAGAAAGACCCCGGTGGCCACCAAAAAGAAAAAAAACCAGGATCCGGATGAGACAGGCTGCGACATAGACAAAGAAAGAAAAAGAGTTCCAGGTTAACCGTTTATTGTTCCCACCTTGTGAGACTCAAACACGAGCAGCAAATTATCTTCGACAAGCTCAAGGCGGACGAAAAATTTTCTCCAGCCTTTAAACATTGAGGACATTTTTTTGAGGGAAACAAACCCTACGGCTTATACATAACTCAGCGGGGAAAATATATAAAATATCTTATTGATCCCTTCCAGAATGCCTATTTATTAATATTTGACTTAAACCAGCGAAGTAATGCCATCTACTCAATGCCGTTTTATCGTATAAGCAACCTGTTTGATTAGCTCCAGGCGACTATGGGTAGCCAACGAAGTACCACTTCTTCAGAAAGGCCTCTGCCATATGTGGCGGTTGACTGAAAAGTGCTTGGAACGTTTCAAGCGAATTTGATAGGCATGACTGGTTTAGCAGCGAAGAAAACTGCCTCCAATATATCTCCAAACTTCGATGGCCTAAGGTTTCCAGTGCCCTGCCTGCGGGGTAACACCTGAAAATCCATCTCTGATTGAGAGAGGCCTTTTTCTGTGCAGACAATGCAAACGTCAAACTTCTATTACGGCAGGAACATTGTTTCACAAGACTCACAAACCACTTCGCACTTGGTTTCTCGCCATGTGGTTCGTTACCAGTCAAAAGCATGGAGCCAGCGCACTTGGGCTGAAGAGAGTTCTTGGTCTTGGGAGCTACAATACTGCATGGGAGTGGCTTCACAAACTGCGCCGTGGGATGGTTCAAGCCGGACGGGACAAGTTGTATAGTCCTGTTGAAGTTGATGAAACCTATCTTGGTGGAGTTGGAACACAAGTCAGAGGGCGCTGGGGCACATAGTAGAGAAACACAGCCGTTATTGTGTGCGTTATAAGCCGCCGACGTCCCGGGGAAAAGGGCCAGGCAGATATACGTATGGCTGTGGTACCGGATGTTTCGGCCGAAAGTCTTCACTAAATTCATCTTGGACAACGTGTCATACTAGGTTCCGAGGCATTGCGGACTGATGGTTGGATACGGATACAATTGGTTTGGATAGCCGTCATGGGTATCGTCTATATTAGCTAATAAACATCGCGGCAAGTGGAGATCCTGCTCATGTCGTTATGCCAAGAGTTCATCGAGTGGCTTCTCTTTTTAGCCGCATGTGGATCTGGATACTCACCAAGGTGCGATTCGACCATCGAGCATCTGGCATATTATGTCTCTTGAATGCAGTACACATTTACGATTTTAATCGCCAGTAATTCAAAGGCACGAGGATTGTTATTCTATCGCTTGATGGAACAGACTGTAGTTTGAGCCCAACATCACCTCGCAACGTCTTGGTCGGGGGGACAAACACAACATGTGGTGTCTTATTGAGTCCCCTTCTATCCCTATTTTTTAATTTTTTTTTAAAAAAAGAATCAAGAGGAAATCTAAGGCTTGACTCTTTTCTCCTTCGCCTTTATATATAATATATATGTATAAAATTTTGTACTTGGAACCTACTCCTGTTTGTATACCGGTTTGAAAATTTTAATCGGCACCAGCAGGTCGTCTGCAACAAAGTACATCTGAACACTAGGATAAAAGAGATGAAAAAGATACTTCTCACCATTGCAGCCCTCGGCATGTTAGCCGCTATTGCCACCAGCGCCGCAGCCTTTGAGCTCAAGGTAAAAGGCGGTTGGAGTGCGGTTACCTTGGGCTATGGCTTAAAGCAGGATGATACCAAGAATAGCACCGACCAGCCTGCCTATACGACCCTCGATGCAGGCACTTTTGTCGACAACAATGGTGAGATCGATTTTGATAAATTAACCCTGACCATGGTCGACACCACTGCCTTTTATGGCTATGAGACAGGAGTTGACAGCGAATTTGATTATAAGTTTGACGACAAAAACGTTTACAGTGTTGCCAAACAAAAACAGGATATCAGACCGGTCTTTATCGTCGATCTTAACGACACCATAGATGCCCTTACCGGTCATGCCCTGTATTTCCACAGCAGCGGCGACAACAATGCGACAGATACCGCCCTTAACAGCTACGGCAGCACCGGCCGCGATTTCGAGCCTCTCTATATCCTGACCGGCACATTTGGCAATATCCTCAACAACTACCAGGGCGCTGACACCAGTGACGTGGGCACTGCCGCCCAGACAGCAGGGGTAAATGCCTTCGTGGTGAGCACAGACTTTTCTGCCACCCAGGCCCTGAACCTCCATGCCGCCCTTGGCTATGCCATGGCAGACAAGGAAAGGGCCGGATGGGATAATGAATACGGTTTTGAGTATAACATAGGCGCTGCCTACAGACTGATGGACAACCTGATCTACGCCGTACACCTTGGTTATCTTGACACCGGCGCCTTCTTCAAGTTGGGGACAAAATACACAGACACCAACGATATCTTTCTGGTCAGCCAACATCTGACCATGAGCTTCTAAGACGTCCGGACGCAGAGTAAGCAGCATCTTGATCCCCTGTCGTTCGTTCGACAGGGGATTTTTTTTGGGCCACAGGCTTCAACCAACTCATGACCATCCTTTTTCCCGGCGATAACCACAACCATCCACCCCATCTGTTTCTGGCCAGCGGCAACACTCCGGCGCAAGCCCACCAACAAGCAGTCCATTTCATAGAGACCACCCAGCTCGTTGTCTATCAGTCAACCTCCATCAAGGATAAAGAAATCCTCTCGGCTACCAGCCGGTATTTCTGGAAGAGAATTGAGACCGGGATTGATGCCAACCAGATCTTCTGCCGCGCCCTGTTAAAAGAGCTTCAGGAAACAGGACTGACCGAGATCGAAGATCTGCTTGCCCTGCAGCCAGGATACCCCAGCAAGATCCTGCACATCCTGACCCATATGCTCGATGGCTTTTTCGGCATCGATTCGGTTTTTTACAATCTGGTGGAAGAGAGCCACTGGCTCAGCGAACCCCTGCGTGCTTCCATCCAGCAGAGGCCGGAAGGCTACTGGCTGGTGCCAGTATGGCCTGGACCGCTGACACATTCCCTGCTCCAACTCGATAAAAGCAGATTGGGTTAGACACACTTTTTTATACAACTAACCAAACCTACTTTTTCTGCAGGGGTACCGGGCATTGAGTCGTTGCATCATACTTCTTCCAGGCCGGGTCACTGTACTCGGTATGACATCCAACACAGAGGCCCACCCGCAGGATCTTGCGCAGCTCCACGCCATTAAAGGGCCGCAGATCCGGACGCGATCCGTGCTGAAGCTGCTGGCCGTCAATGGTGACAAAGGCATCAAAGGCCACGGTCTTGCCGGCAAAGGTGTCGACCCCCTGATCCAGGGGCTGGAACGACCATTTCCCGTCCTTCTCCGTCACCGTCCCCTCGCCCAGCCCCACCACCTTGGTTGAGGTGTGACAATCGGCGCAGCTTCTGCCCTTTGCCTGGGTGGTATGCGGATTTATGGCAGCCATGGTGAAGCGGTTGAAACCCCCCTCGACCTTGCCCTTCTCATCCACCAGGCTGACAATATCCTGGCAGCCGGGCGTCACAATCACCACCTTATCCTTCCACACCGCCAGCATCGGTTTTTCATAACGGATATAGGATCGCCCCTCCTCCCACAAGCCGGGAGTCTCCTTGAGCGTCAACTTGTCCAGATGGGTCTGACCGGCATCGCGCTTGGCGTGGCAGCCATAACACTGCGGCACCCAGGTGGAATGGCAGGCCTCGCAACCGACTCTTTTATGGGCGCTGAAATCGCAGACTCCCTGTTTCGGCGGCTGCAGAGGATGGATCTTCTCAGTCAGCTTGGCGGTCAACTGCCATTTCCCTTCTTTTTGAACAATATTATTCACCGGTTTCCCTTTGCGGGTTTTACCCGGAGTCGGGGAATGACACATCTGGCAGGAGATCTCCAGCTGCTCCTCGTAATGGGCATAACTGACCCCGTCGCCCATGATCTCGTTGCGGGTATGACAATCAATACAGGCCAGCCCTTTTTTATGATGCACATCCTCGGCAATATCCAGATAAAAACGGGCCCCCGGAAGTTGTTTGGCGCTGACTCCCCCCTTCTCATAGGGTGTGCCGTACCCTTCCGACTCAAAGACCCCGGTGTAGGAGATACCGATGCGGCCGGAACGGTTATGACAGCGGATACAGTTGACGTCCTGCACCTTTTTGATCACCAGGGGATGCACCTTGGACTTCTCGCTGGTGGCGGCATCATCAAAGCCGGCCACCCCTTTGCGGGCAGTTCCTTCCGGCATGACAAAATGACAGGCGGAACAGCCGCCGCCCTTCTCATTGAAAAATTCAGGGGCATCGGGCAGATCATTTTTCTGTTTCCACAGATGACAGGTGGCGCACAGCTTGCGATAATAATCGAGGGCCAGCGAGTTCTGGTGGCCGGCCAGCAATTTTTCCACGGTCAGATCGGAATTCTGGCTGTCGGATTCTCCCCAGTAGAAGAGGAGGGTACCGATTATACCCCGATTGGTGGCCATCAGTGAATTCTTGACCTTCTGGACATCAAGGGGATGACAGCCGTCAACCCCGCAGGTCTTCTCAACCACCCGCAGGTCTCCGGGATTAATCACCATACCGGCATGGGCCTTGGTCTTGTCAATGGCCATGGGATCACCGAGATGACAGGAGGCGCAACCGATCACCCGCGGATCATGGGCCGCATCGAGCTTTTCCTCCTTGTGACAGAAGAGACACATATCGATGCGGCCACTGGTGGTTACATAAACCCGATCAGAGCGCTTCGTCCGGATCTCCCGGATAACAAGCACAGCCACAACCACCACGACCAGGAACAGTCCAAACTGCTGCCACAGCCGGAAACGTCGGCGCCGTGCGCCTTTTTCTTCCACTAGAGCCATCCTCTTAATGCATCCTTTATTATAAATATTGCCCGGGTGGAGAGTCTGGCTGGCTAAACTCCAACAGACTAGACGACCTAAGCAGTTACCTCTTATTCCCGATAATTCTGCACATTGGGATAGCGCCTACCATAGCCGAAGGCCTTGCTGGTCACCTTCAACCCAATGGGGGCCTGCTTCCGTTTATACTCATTGAGACGGATCCTCCGCAGGACATCGCGCACCACCGACTCTTCAAAGCCGGCCTCGACAATGGCCGCCAGCCCCTGTCCCTGCTCCAGATGCAGCGCCAGGATCTGATCGAGGATTGCATAAGGCGGCAGATCATCCTGATCATACTGGTCAGGCTTCAGCTCAGCGGTTGGCGCCTTGGTGAGGGTTCGACCGGGAATACGCTCCTGATCACGGTTCACATAGCGGGCCAGTTCATAGACCATCTGTTTGGGAACATCGGAAATCACGGCCAGGCCGCCGCTCATGTCACCATACAGGGTGCAGTAGCCGACCGCCAGCTCACTCTTATTGCCGGTTGACAAGAGGAGATGGCCAAACTTGTTGGAGAGGGCCATGAGCAGATTCCCCCGGATCCGGGCCTGAAGGTTCTGTTCGGTGACATCTTCACCACGACCGGCAAAGAGTGGCTGCAAGGTCTCTTGAAAGGTTGCAAAAAGGCTGCTGATGGGGATAACATTGAAAGGACAGCCAAGGTTTGCAGACAGGGCCTCGGCGTCCTCAAGAGACTCCGCTGAGCTGTAAGGCGAGGGCAGGGCCACCCCCAGCACATTGTCAGCGCCGAGGGCATCAACAGCAATGGTGGCAGTCAAGGCCGAATCAATACCGCCTGAAAGGCCTAGAACCACCGAGCGAAATCCGCATTTCCGCACATAATCACGAACCCCCATGACCAAGCCGGCATAGACTGCAGCCACGGGTTCCTCCTGCGCAGGACCATGCATCTCACCGCGCCAGCCTTCTGTTTCCACCACTACCATATCCG
Organism: uncultured Pseudomonadota bacterium; assembly: GCA_963776835.1. Classification (GTDB taxonomy): domain Bacteria; phylum Desulfobacterota; class Desulfobulbia; order Desulfobulbales; family Desulfocapsaceae; genus UBA2270. The sequence continues at coordinate 81,396 of CAVZOB010000006.1, read as the reverse complement.
GGATAAAATCCGCACACTTGGCCACAATTTCCGAGCCGGCATTCATGGCCAGACTCCGGCCATCAAAGAGCAGGGAATCCTGCCCACCCACCTGATTCACATAAAGCAGGGGCACCTGATAACAGGAACAGAGGGAACGAAAGATGGCTTGGCGGGTGACTTCCTTGCCGCGCTGAAAGGGAGAGGCCGAGACATTGATCAGACAGTCTATCCTGCGCCCATCCTGTTTGGCGCTCTCAAAGAGGGAGGCCACCGGGTCAGTGCGATAACAACCGGCAGCCTGATGCCAGATGTCCTCACACACCGTTATTCCAAAGGTCACATTCCCCAGCTGAAACAAGGATGAAGCCGGCCCCGGTTCAAAGTAACGGGTTTCATCAAAGACGTCATAGGAGGGAAGCAGCTGCTTGCGTACCCGATGAACAATCTCACCACCTCGCGCCACCACCACCGAATTATACAAGGGTTTGCCCTGACAACCCTGCCTCCGCTCGAGACAACCCAACATCACTGCCAGGGGGGGAAGGCCTCTGATCAATTGGGCAAGCGCCCGATCATGGTCTTCCAGAAAGGATTGTCTCTCCAGAAGATCCTGGGGCGGATAGCCGGAGACAACCATCTCGGGAAAAACAGCAAGCTCACACCCGCAGGCTATGGCCTGTTCCGCGGCAAGCGTTATGGCACGACAGTTTGCCGCAAAATCTCCAATCACAGGATTTATCTGCACCAAGGCAATCTTCATAACAGCAGGATACCTTGCAAAAATCTTAAAAGTCGGAGTTCCATCATCTCAATCAACTGAATAAATCGTGGAGGGTCCACGAAGTGAAAAATTTGTCGCTTCGAAGCCCCGCCATCTCGTTTACCTGAAAAAGGGCATTGAGGAGGGGATTATTGGTGATACAGCATGTTACACGGAGACGACATCTTAACGCACATTGTGGGCTTGAAATAATAATAAGGACTCTTGCAGGAAATTCAACAGGATCACAACTCCATCGGCTCGCTTCCCTGGCATAGAAGACCTGGGTCCATAACGGTTGGCCCTGCAGGCAATAGTTGGCAGCCATCTCATCTATTCTGCTGATCGGTCCGATCCGGGTCGCGATGAAAGGGCCATCCTCTGCCTGCCTCAATCATGCCGCTCAATTGCAGGTCATCACCACAACCCACAACTCTCTCCCAGCTTCAAGGGAGACAGGGTCCATACCTTCAATTGGGTACCGGGATCCCAAGGGGAGTAAGAAAGTATCGGCCGGAACCGCCATAATAGTATATAACGTCAGATAAGAGGTCAAGCAATCATCACTCCGGAAGACAAAAACGGTTTGCCACCAAGGTTCAACACCCGTGCTTGACCAGAAAATCACGCACCATCTCCTCCATCACCTCAAGGGGGGCCTTGCCGGTTTCATGAATGATAATCCAGGAGCAGCGCTGGTATGCGTTGTGGAGATCCTGCGGAATCTTAATCTTCAGGTCAACAAGAGGAAGCGATTCTCCGGCTTCCGGTAACAACTTTTTGATCATATCTTTTTTCCCCGAACCGCTCAACCCTGTTCTGCCTGGTGAAAACGCACGGCCGCAGCATAGGTCATATCTGAGCCGCCAAAGATATCCAGGGCGCTACCCACCGTCGCATCCAATCGTCCCTGTCCCAGATCGCGAATCAGTTCCAGGTCACGAATATTGCGAATTCCGCCGGCGTAGGTGGCAGGAAGGGGAGACCAGGCTGCGAGTTTTTCAATCAACTCCTGCTCCACACCTTGGCACTGCCCTTCCACATCCGCGGCATGGATGAGAAACTCGGCACAGAATTTGGAAAAATGGTCCAGAACCTTTTCACTGATCACCACCTCGGTAAAACATTGCCAACGATCGGTGACAATGTAATAGTTATCTCCGCGCCTTCGGCAGCTCAGATCCAGAACCAGCCTGTCGCGGCCCACGGCCCGCACCAGCCGCTGCAGGCGCTTTTCATCAATCATGCCATCCCTGAACACATAGGAGGTCACAATAACATGGGAAGCCCCCTGCTCCAGCCAGTACACACCGTTCTCTGCCGTTATGGCACCGCCAATCTGCATCCCGCCAGGCCAGGCTGCAAGCGCCTCAAGGGCGGCAGCATCATTGCCCGGCCCCAGCTTGATAATATGGCCGCCAGTGAGACCGTCTCGCCGGTAGAGCTCGGCAAACCAGGAAGCAGGATGAGTGGCGGTGAAATTGATCCGCAACTGCTCAGGCCGCTCATCATTTAAAGTGGAACCGACTATCTGTTTTACCTTTCCCTCATGGAGGTCAATACAGGGTCGAAATTTCATGATTCCCGCCACTCAGTTTCAATAGCAAGCAAAAAAAAACGGGCAGCTCCTTGTGGAGATGCCCGTTTTCACTCTACACTCAAACAATGGTGCCCTGAAACTCCGGCAACATCCTTGTATCCTGTTCATTTCTCCAGTCTATGCCTTCCGGATGAGCATGGTGGAAGGATCAAGCGTCAACGAGGTACCAGCATCAACTGTACCGCTGCCACTGGCACATTTCAGAATCTTCAGATCAATGGCCGCATCCTTGGGCGCAATCATCAGGATCACATCAAAAAGATCATCAATATCATGACAGGGAGCGGGCACACCAAGAGGGCTTTGACGCTCGTCCTCACGATGAGTGGTTGCTGAAAACCAGATCATCTTCAAGCCATGGCGTACCATGAACTCCTTAAACTCCTGAAGGGCCGCATGCGTCCCTTTCTGGAAATCGTATCCGTCAATAATCAGGCAAACTGGTTTGTAAATATTCTGCTGTACCAGATCATCCAGCCGTTCTTCAAGTTTTGCCTGACTGAAAGAACTTTCCTTAAAGGTCATGATCATCCGATTCGGCATGATCTCGGCCACAGTGGTCTGAAAACTCTCACTCTTCTCGTCGGCTGCCATCAGACGCAGGATATCATCATACCAGATCCGAGTCTTCTCAAAACTCTCACCGATGGAGACATGCAGCACTTTATCTCCCCAGAGCATGAAATCAAGGGCAATCTGTACCAGGATAGCTGTCTTGCCCAGACCGGCACGGGCCATGACCAGCCCCATATCAGCACCATTTTCCTTAACTTTTTTTTCAAGTCCCAGAATACGCAACGGATTTTTCATTACCAGGTTTTTCTTGCCCATGGTCGTGTCCCTCTTTTATCTATTCATTTGCTTCGTCCATCAAGGGACGATCTGCCGGACATGAACGCCACGCCGGTATAAAAACAACTCTTCCTGCAGAGGCAAAGACTACCCGTTCTTCTTCTCACTCTGATATTTCTTGATCAGTTCATCATTGACCAGCTTGGGCACCTGCTTAAAGGTGGAAAATTCCATGGTAAATTCGGCCTTACCCTGGGTCAGAGAGCGCAGGACAGTTGAATAGCCAAACATCTCGGACAAGGGCACATCGGCCTCAACCACGGTATAATTCCCCTCTTCCATGGTTCCGATAATGATGCCGCGCCGCTGATTGATACTGCCCATGATCGAACCCTGGAACTCTGTGGGTCCTTCCACGGAGACCTTCATGATCGGCTCCATGATCACCGGCTTGGCCTTCATGTATCCTTCCTTGAAGGCGCCAATGGCTGCCAGCTGGAAGGCCACATCCGAGGAATCCACGGCATGAAAGGCGCCGTCGTTGATCACACAACGGACTCCGGTGACTGCAGAGCCGCAGAGCGGGCCTTTGGCCAGACTCTTCTGGAAGCCCTTGTCACAGGAGGAAATAAACTCCCGGGGGATGGAACCGCCGACAATGGCATCGACAAATTCATACTCACCCTCTTCCAGCGGCTCCATATAGCCGGCCACCCGGCCAAACTGACCGGAACCGCCGGTCTGCTTCTTGTGGGTATAGTTGAACTCGGCCCGAGCGGTAATGGCTTCACGATAGGCCACCTGGGGCGCGCCCACCTGGACCTCGGCATTATATTCACGCTTCATCCGCTCGACATAAACCTCCAGATGCAGCTCTCCCATACCGGAGATAATGGTCTCATTGGTTTCATGATCGACAAAGGTCTTGAAGGTCGGATCTTCCTTGGTAAAACGGTTCAGCGCCTTGGACATGTTGATCTGTGCCTTGTTGTCCACCGGAGTGATCGCCAGGGAAATAACCGGCTCGGGGATGTGCATCGAGCTCATGGAGCAGGATATATCACCGGAAGAAAAGGTATCGCCGGAGGCACAGTCCACCCCGAAGAGGGCCACGATATCGCCTGATCCGCAGAAATCGATATCTTCCATCTCGTCTGAGTGCATCCGGCACAGTCGACCGATCTTCACCTTCTTGCCGGTGCGGCTGTTAAAAACCGTGTCGCCCTTGGTGACCTTTCCCTGATAGGTGCGTACATAGGTCAACTGCCCGTAGCGGCCATCTTCCAGCTTGAAGGCCAGCATGATCAAGGGATCATCGGGGTTATTGGAGACCACAAACTCCTTTTCTTCATTATTGAGATCAAGGGCCACATTTTCAACATCAATGGGACAGGGCAGATAGGCGTTCACCCCGTCGAGCATGGGCTGCACCCCTTTATTCTTATAGGCGGAGCCGACAAAGACCGGAGTAAACTCCAGGGACAGAGTCCCCTTGCGGATGGCATCACGGATCAGGTTCGGATCGATTTCGCCTTCTTCCAGCATCACCTCCATCAGATCATCGGAAAACATGGAGACCGCTTCCAGCAGCTCTTCCCGTTTTTCCAGAGCCCGTTCCTGCAGGCCAGCCGGGATCTCCTCCTCGCGGATAATCTCGCCATTGTCACCCTCAAAATAGAGGGCCTTCATGGTCACCAGATCAACGACTCCCACCAGATCATTTTCCAGCCCGATGGGCATCTGGACCATGTGGGCATTCAGTCCCAGCTTCTCACGCAACTGGGCGGTCACCCTCTCCGGATTGGCGCCGGTCCGGTCACATTTATTGATAAAGGCAATACGGGGGACCTTATAACGGGTCATCTGCCGGTTGACAGTGATGGACTGCGACTGCACGCCGCCAACCGAGCAGAGTACCAGGACAGCGCCATCAAGAACCCGCAACGCCCGCTCAACCTCAATGGTGAAATCCACATGGCCGGGGGTATCAATGATGTTAATATCTTTACCCTTCCAGCTGCAGAACGTGGCCGCGGACTGAATGGTAATACCACGTTCCCGCTCGAGCTCCATGGAATCCATCTTGGCGCCGACTCCATCCTTGCCACGAACATCGTGGATGGCATGGATCCGGTCCGTATAAAACAGGATGCGCTCGGTCAGTGTTGTCTTCCCCGAATCAATATGGGCGCTGATCCCTATATTCCGTACATTACTTAAATCTACACTCATGATTGCTATCCCCTACACCTAATCTTCCTGACCGTCCTAAGCCGACCCAAGATAAAATAAAAAAATAAGGAGCCACAGAAGATGCAACTCCTTATTCAACGGACATATACCGATAAGCGGCGCCAAAATAGAGTTCACCACTTGATAAAGACACACTCTTTACGATTACGTTCCTGCCCCAATCCTTTTGTTTGGGAAAAGAACTATTCCACGCACCACCACAAACAAACAAACAAACAAAAACTTTTTATAATACCCAACTAACGCCGCTTTGTACAGTACTTTTCTTCACATTTCCCAGAAATCGAACCCAACCCGGACAAGCACCTGTTAGCACCGCTTCAACCAGCAACGTTATTCAAAAGCATTCTCAATCAATCAGCGAAGCTTTTTGTAACCCGTGACATTACCCGGCCCGGCAGACTCTTCATTTACATCCCATGACTCCAAGACAAGCGGAGAAAAAAGGGTCATATATGACCATCGGCTATATTTGACCCTTTCCATCCGGTTATTTATGGCAAGTTATAAATTCCTTTATGAACTCATTTATTCCCACAAATCAGAATGATAAGCACCGCAGCAACGAGCTTCTGGAAACTGGCGCAGAAATTGCTTATACAGAATAACGAACAATGACTCTGGTTGTGGCTCGACGCATGCCTGCTGCTTGGCGGGATAGCAGATGGCCGGCCAACAGGAGGTATAATTCGGATATTTGATAATGTAACAAAGAGTGTCACGGGAGCCCCTGCTGTTTTCAGCATCGGGGGCATTAAGCTTTATTATTCATCTGGAGGGATCAATCATGAAAACACAGAAAATTTTTTCCGCATTCTTACTCGTCACCCTGCTCGCCTTTTTCCTTGGCTGTGCCTCAACACACAAGAAAGAAGGCACCGGGGAATATATCGATGACACGGTTATCACCACAAAGGTAAAGGCTGCAATTCTCGATGAGCCTACTCTGAAATCAAGCGAGATCAATGTCGAGACCTTCAAGGGCGTTGTCCAACTGAGTGGTTTCGTTAATTCCCCTGCCGACATCAACAGAGCGGTCGAGGTCGCACGCGGGGTCGAGGGAGTGAAGTCAGTCAGGAATGACATGCGGACCAAGTGACGCTGATGCCCCAGACAACTTCAGCCCTGGACGTTCCAAGCACGGCCCGTCCATGGCTGGAGTTGTCATAATGAAATCTGGGAACTGAGCGTCAACCTGACTTTCCTGCGGGTTACGTTTCAGATAAAAAGGCCGTTTCCTATTCGATTCGCCAAATCATGGCAAAAGGAGAAAAAAAATGCTTGGAACAATTGCAGTCATCTTGATTATCCTCTGGCTTCTCGGTTTAGTCAGCTCGTACACCCTGGGCGGATTCATTCATATCCTCCTGGTCGTCGCCATCGTAATAATTCTGATTCGTGTCATTCAAGGTCGACGCCCCCTGTAGAGCAGCTCCACGAATGGTTCGATACAACGAAGCTGAGGACAGAGCGTGCAGAATGCTCATGATCCCGGTTATCACAATCAGTCGCTGAACCATTCTGCCCAACAGGGACGCCTGGGCGTGTTTCCATGTACCGTTATGCGGATCGGCTTATGCCGGGAACAGCTGAAACACTTGTTATTGTGGCTACAATTATCAAAAAAAATCTCAAGATTCCCCTGGCATAAATTAAGGAAAAAATATCATGAACATTGAAGATGTCTGCAAGCAAGAGCTAGGGGCAGAATGGGAAAGGGTACAGGCCAATTTACCCGAGTTTGATGAGCCGCTTGAAAAGCCCTTTATAGCCGGCGGTCATAATGCCATACGGGTCGAGAACCTGAAACAAAAAATTAATGTCACAATAACCAAATTAAAAAATCAAAGAGATGCAGATGCCAACGAAGACGTTTGGGATCTGCTGCGTTACTGTTGATTTAATCGGATCTTTCAACAAAGCCTGAAGAGTCCTCAACTCATTAATATTGATAAAGGAGTTACGCTATGAGCACCAAAGAAGCCTACAGGCAGAAGATAGAGTCCGAGCTTGAACTTGTAGAGGCCAGATTCGCCGAGTTCAAGGCGCGGGGAAAGAATCTTACAGCCGATGCCCGTATCAAACATGCCCAGCTGGTTGACGATTTTGAGCAGAAAAGAGCCGATACGAAGGCCAGGCTGAAAGAGCTGGAAGAGGCCGGCGAGGATGGCTGGGAAAAACATAAGGAAGGGGTGGAGAGTACCTGGGGTAAATTACAGGCGGCGCTTAAAGATACGGTACTCATGTTTGAAAAAGATGTCTAAACTCACGCGCCATAACTGTTCCCAACAATTCTCAGCCTCGGTTGTTGAAGTGGCAATATCTTCGGCGTGATTGATCCCTGATCCTGGCCAGAGGCTGCTCCACTGAAGCTGCAGGTGCCCAGCGGACGATTCAAGAATGGGAGCTGATAGGCATGTGCGGTTATGGATCAAGAATTCAGGGTTTCTTGATATTGAGCCTGCCCATGCGGGCCCGCAAGGTGCTGCGGTCAAGGTCAAGGATTTCAGCCGCACTGTCTTTTCCACTTACTTTCCACTTGGTCTGCTCAAGCACCCGCTTAATATACTCTCGTTCAACCGCCTCCAAAGTCCTTTTATCCGAACAGACATTTTTTCCCGGATTCTTGAGTTCATCAACCAGACGCAGCTTGGGGCCCGACGAGTTGATCACCGCCCGCTCCAGGACATTTTCCAGCTCCCGGACATTTCCAGGCCAGGAATATTCCTGCAACGCCTCCATTACAGTCACCGGAATGATGTCGATGGTCTTGCCCAGGCGCCTGGCAATCTTTTTGACGAAAGAATCAACAAGAAGCGGGATATCATCCAACCGCTCCCGGAGCGGCGGCATGGTAATCGGGAAGATATTTAAGCGGTACCAGAGATCCTCACGGAAACGGCCTGTACGGACTTCCTCTTCCAGGTTACGATTGGTGGCGGCCACAATTCGGACATCAACTTTTATGGTATGGGAACTGCCCAACCGCTCGAACTCCCCTTCCTGAAGCACTCTGAGCAGCTTTGCCTGCAGCTCCAGCGGCAATTCACCGATTTCATCCAGAAAAAGGGTCGCGCCGTTGGCGACCTCGAATCGTCCAAGATGCCGGGACAGAGAACCGGTAAAGGCCCCTTTTTCATGACCGAACAGTTCGCTTTCGATGAGGTTGGCGGAGAGGGAAGCGCAATTCACCTTTACCAGGGTCCGACCTTTACGCAGGCTCAAATCGTGAATAGCCCGGGCGGCCAGCTCCTTGCCGGTTCCGGTCTCACCCAGAATCAAGACGGTGGTATCGCTTGCGGCAATCTGTTCAACCTTATAGAGCACGTATTGGAGGCTATCACTTTGACCGATAATATTCTTATGGTTGTACTCCAGTTTAATTTCTTCTTGCAGATAGGCCCGCTCCGCTTCCAGCTGCTCTTTTAAGCGTATCGTCTCGGCGAGGGCATCTTCAGCTTTTTCTTTTCTTTTTTCCGCCTCATCCCTGGCGACGACAAGTTCGGCAGTGCGCTTGGCCACCTTGAGTTCCAGATAGGCATTCTGATCCCGTAACGATTCGGCCATGGCCTTCAGGGCCAGATGGTTCTTAATGCGCGCCATGACGATGGGCGGGCTGATCGGCTTGATGATGTAGTCGACCGCGCCGAGTGCCAGCCCTTTCTGTTCGTCCTCCATATCAGACTTGGCGGTGAGAAAGATCACCGGGATATCTGCAGTGGAAGGGTCGCTCTTGAGTCGCCGGCACACCTCGTAGCCGTCCATGCCCGGCATCATGATGTCGAGCAGGATCAGGTCCGGCGGCGAGTCCGACGCCGCGATCTTCAGCGCCTTCTCCCCACCATTGGCAACCTTCACTTTATAGTCGTCCTTGAGCAGAGTGCTCATCAGGGTCAGATTTTCCGGCGTGTCGTCGACGACCAGTATCGTCGCCCTTTCGATGAAATCGAGTTTATCCATAATCAGGCCGATGCCCCGGTGGCGGCCCTCAGCGCTGCAATTGCCGCCTCGAAGTCGAATATTCGAATATTGTCATCAATCCGGCGATAGTGGCTGGGGAAGGCGGCACGCAGCAGTTCCGCATTCGCATCCAGCACATCAACCGCCTCGGCGTCATCATCGGCCAGCATTGCCGCCAGCTTGGCACAGACCACCTTGAGTTGTTCCGGCACGACCGCGGCAGCCATCTCGGCCTTATCCACAGGCAGCAGCTGTTCCAGTTGGGTGATCAGATCTTCCAGCTGCACCTGCAACTCGTCGAGTCGGGCATCGATCTCCTGGCGCGGACTCCGTTCCCTGATCGCAGTCTCAAGCTTTTTCGCCAGCTGTTGCAGGCCGGTGGCGCCGATAGTGCCGGAAACACCCTTGAGCGTGTGGGCGAGCCGCTCCGCGGTTTCCAGAAAATTGCCCTCCAAGGCCTTGAGGATCTCAGCTCCGACGGATTTCTGTCCGATTACGAACATGCGCAGTAGCGAGAGATAGAGCGACTTCCTGCCGAGTACCCGGCGCAGACCGTCGATCATGTCCAAACCCTCAATGCCGGACGGCAGATCGACATCAACCATTACCGGCTGCTTCTCTTCTACGATGGCGGTGGTCGATTGTCGCGGCTTGATCCACTTCAACAGCGCCGTCCACAGTATTTCGGGCTCAATCGGCTTGGCCACGTGATCGTTCATACCCGCGGCCATGCAGCGGTCGCGATCGCCCTGCATGACGTTGGCGGTCATCGCCACCACCGGAAGATCCTTGAAGCGCTTCTCCTTGCGGATCTCGCGGGTGGCCGTCACGCCGTCCATCACCGGCATCTGCATATCCATCAGCACGAGGGCGTAATCGCTCAGCCCTGGCCTTGTCCAGGGCGATCTGGCCGTTCTCGGCCAGATCGACAAGGAAGCCGGCATCGCGCAGCAGTTCGGTTGCCACCTGCTGATTGAGATCGTTGTCCTCCACCAGCAGGATACGGGCGCCCTGGATGGTGGTGAGTTGTGCGAAGGTGTCGGTCGGAGCATCCCCGGAGGTGCGCACACCTTCGTCGACACCTCCCATAATACGTTGCACGCTGTCAAAGAGCACCGAGGGACTGACCGGTTTGAACAGCACATCCACGATGTCTACTCCCTCCGCGCCCTTGATAACTTCCTCACGGCCGAAAGCGGTCACCATGATCATGTGCGGCATGCGGCTGAGCGGCAGCTCCCTGAGCCGTTTGGCCGTCTCGTTGCCATCCATGCCGGGCATTTTCCAGTCGAGAAAGACGATTTCGTAGGGCATGCCCTGCGCCTCGGCACGGCCCACGGCGCCAATGGCTGCCTGGCCCGACTCGGCCTGATCGACCATGAAGCTCATTCTGCCAAGCAGGTCGCCCAGCATCTGACGGGCGTTCTCGTTGTCGTCTACCACCAATACGCGCTTGCCCTGCATGTCGGTCGCCAGCGCCAGTTGGCATGACTGGCCCGCACCCTTGCTGAGGCGCACAGTGAACCAGAAGGTGCTTCCCTTGCCTGGCTCGCTGCTGACCCCCACCTCTCCGCCCATCAGTTCGGCAAGCTTCTTGGAAATGGCCAGCCCGAGACCGGTGCCGCCAAATTCGCGGGTGGTCGAGGCGTCGGCCTGGGAAAATCGCTGGAACAACCGCCCCATCTGCTCCTCCGTCAGGCCGGTGCCTGTATCGCGCACGGCGCAGTAAAGCAGCACATCCTCGTCGGTTTCCTCCTGGAGGCGGATAACGATGTCGATCTCGCCTTTTTCGGTGAATTTGACGGCATTATTGCAGTAATTGATCAGAATCTGCCCTATCCGCAGCGGATCTCCGATCAGGTAAGACGGCACATTCTTGTCTATATCGAAGACCAGTTCCAGCTCTTTGGCAAAGGTCTTCTCGCCGATGAGGTTGGCCACATTGTCGAGCATCTTCTCCAGTTCAAACTCGGTATCTTCAATGGTCAGCTTGCCCACCTCGATCTTCGAGAAATCGAGGATATCGTTGATGATGCTGAGCAGATGGCGGCTGGAGCCCTTGATCTTCTTGATGTAGTCGCGCTGGCGCGGCGTCAGCTCTGTCTTCAGCGCCAGATGGGACATGCCGATAATGGCGTTCATGGGGGTGCGGATTTCGTGGCTCATGTTGGAGAGGAAATCAGACTTGGCGAGGTTGGCCTGTTCAGCCACGGCCTTGGCCTTCTCCAACTCGGTGGTCTTTTCCTCCAGCACCTGATCCAGGAATTTACGCTCCGTGACATCACGCGCCGCGGCAAACACTCCCTGCAATTTCCTGTCCCGATCGTAGAAGGTGGTGGCATTGAAGGAGACCACGGTTTCCTTACCGTCTCTGGTGCACGCGGTGAGTTCGTAATTGGTGACCTTCTTTTCGGTCAGCACCAGTTTGATGCCTGCCTCGGCCCGCTCCGGATCAGTGAAGTATTTTTTGAACGGCGCGCCGATCAATTCGTCGCGCGTGCAGTCGGTGAGTTCCTCCATCTGTTTGTTGACGTCGGTGATGATACCGGATGGATCGGTGGTCATCAGCGCGTCGATATTGGCTTCAAACAGGGAGCGCGTGTAGAACTGATGATCGCGCAGCCGCTGTCCGAGCTGCTTCTGCTCTGCCTCGATCCGTTTGCGGACCGTGTTGTCCGTGCCGATCAAGAGATAACCGATGATGGCGTCCTGCTCGTCGCGCAGGGCCGTAACCGAAACGACTGCCGGAAAGCGGCTGCCATCCTTGCGGATATAGGTCAGCTCGTAGATGTCCTCAATACCGCGTGAGGCCTTGAAGACCAAGGCCTCGAAGCCGGGGGTGATCGGGGTCTCGAGTTCGACGCTGAGCGCCTCGGCGCGGGCAATCAGCTCCTGCTGGATCGGAGATATCGGCCGGAGTGATCGTGTTCATCACTTCGTCGGCCGTGTAGCCCAGCATGCGCTCGGCGCCGACGTTGAAGATCTGGATGACGCCCTTGGCGTCAGTGGCGATACTCGAGAAATTGGCGCTGTTGAAAATCGCATCCTGCAGGGCTTCCGCCTGCCTGCGTAGGGTGATATCACGCAGAATGCCGGTGAAGTAACGCTCGCCGGCCAGCCACATCTCGCTTACCGCTATCTCCAACGGGAAGGTGCTGCCATCCCTGCGCCGGCCGACAACTTCGCGGCCCAGGCCGATAGCGCGGTCCTCTTCGCTGGCGCTGTAATACTCGAGCGAACCATTACGCTGGTCTTGATCAAGTTCGGGGATCAGCAGGCTGAAGGTTTTTCCGCTGAGTTCGGCGGCGGTATAGCCAAACATGCGTTCAGCGGCGGAGTTGACCGTCTCGACGATGCCGCCGTGGGCATGGAGGGTGACGATGCCGTCCACCACGGTATTCAGAATCGTCTGGATCAGTGTCGTATTATCGCGCAAGGCCTGCTGGGCTGCATATTCTCCGGTAACATCGCGGAACACCAGCACGGCTCCGACCACCTGATCCTCGCGGTCACGAATCGGCGCGCAGCTGTCGGCGATATCGCACTCGCTGCCATCGCGGGCAATGAGCACGGTGTGGTTGGCCAGGCCCTGTACCGTGCCCTGCGCCAGGGTCTCCATGACCGGGATAGTGGCGGGCTGGCGGGTCTCTTTGTTAATGATGGAAAAAATTTGGCCTATCGGACGGCCGCTGGCCTGCGCCTGCGTCCAACCGGTGAGTTTTTCAGCCAGGGGATTGAGGAGTGTCACCCGGGCCTCGGCATCGGTGGCTATTACTGCATCGCCGATGGAGTTGAGGGTCACGGCCAGCTTTTCCTCGCTCTCCCGCAGGGTGACGTTGGCCTGCTGCAGTTGCCTGTTTGTTTCCTCCTGAATCTCGAGCAGATGCCGGCGCTCTGCCTCGACCTGCTTACGCGCGGTGTTATCGGTACCGATCAGCAGATATCCGATGATGGCGGCCTTCTTGTCGCGCAGGGCCGTGACCGAGACGACGGCCGGAAAGCGGCTGCCATCCTTACGGATATAGGTCAGCTCGTAGATGTCCTCAATACCGCGTGAGGCCTTGAATACCAAGGCCTCGAAGCCCGGGGCAATCATGGTCCCGAGCTCGACGCTGAGCGCCTCGGCACGCGCGATCACTTCCTGCGGATCGGAGATATCGGCCGGCGTGATCTTGTTCAGCACTTCCTCGGCGGTGTAGCCCAACATGCGCTCGGCGCCGACGTTGAAGACCTGAATGACCCCCTGGGTGTCAGTGGCGATACTCGAGAAATTGGCGCTGTTGATAATGGCGTCCTGCAGGGCTCCCGCCTTGAGCAGCGCCTTTTCAGACTGCTTGCGTGCGGTGTTGAGGGGACGTTTTTTTGTGTCATTCATGGGGAAAGCCTGCACCGTATTTTTGATAAAAAATTATGAACATACTTAAAAAGATCAACAAGAAGGGAGGTAACCGTGCAGATACCTTAATAGGTTTATGGGTATCAACAATGGTACATTGTCAGGGATCATACAGTAATTTTAGCTTCTTCGCTCATTTCTTCTCGTTCCTTATGACAGCGCACAGCTTAAACTCCAGTCTTAAAAACTAGGGTTCACTCTCGGCTTTATTGTTTTGGACTCACAGGCCATGACCAGATTCGCAGGTCATCGTTGCAGGTGGAGCGGGCTGCCTCTGCTCTGCAGATGCAATCCGGCTCCATGGGGAGGGGAATCTAGAGTTTCTGGATATTAAGCTTACCCATGCGGGCGCGCAGGGTGCTGCGGTCGAGGCCAAGGATTTCGGCGGCACTGTTTTTACCGCTTACCTTCCACTTGGTCTGCTCAAGCACCCGCATAATATACTCTCGCTCAACCACTTCCAGTGTCTGAGTGCCTGCAGATACGTCATGGGATGGCTTTTTGAGTTCATCAACCAGGCGCAGCTTGGAACCCGATGAGTTGATCACCGCCCGTTCAAGGACATTTTCCAGCTCCCGCACATTTCCAGCCCATTGATACTGTTGCAAGGCATCCATTACGGCTACCGGAATGCAGGCAATGGTCTTGCCCAACCGGGCAGCAATCTTTTTGACGTAAAAATCCACCAGAGCCGGGATGTCATCCAGGCGATCCCGAAGCGGCGGCATGGTAATCGGAAAGATATTTAACCGGTACCAGAGATCTTCACGGAAACGGCCCTGGCGGACATCCTCTTCCAGATTACGATTGGTGATGGCGATAATTCGGGTATTGACCTTGATGGTGCGGGAGCTGCCCAACCGCTCAAACTCGCCCTCCTGAAGCACCCTGAGCAGCTTCGCCTGCAGCTCCAACGGTAATTCACCAATTTCATCCAGCAAAAGGGTAGCGCCGTCCGCGACCTCGAATCGTCCCAGATATCTGGACTGAGAACCGGTGAAGGCTCCTTTCTCATGGCCGAACAATTCACTTTCAATGAGGTTTGCGGGCAGTGCGGCACAGTTCACTTTGACCAGAGCCCGCTTGTGGCGCGGGCTCAAACCGTGAATAGCCCGGGCGGCCAGCTCCTTGCCGGTTCCCGTCTCGCCAAGAATCAAGACGGTGGTGTCACTGGCGGCAATTTGCTCAATTTTATAGAGGACGTATTTGAGCCCGTCACTTTGACCGATGATTTTCTCATGGTTACTGGTCAGCTTGATTTCTTCTTGCAGATAGGCCCGCTCCGCTTCCAGCAGCCGTTGCAGCTTTTTTATTTCGGCCAGGGCGCTTTCAGCTGTTTCCTTTCTTGTTTCCGCCTCTATCCTGGCCTGGACAAGTTCGAGCGTACGCATCTGAACTAGCTCCTCAAGATCCCTTTTCTGATTTTCCCGGTCCGTCACGTCCTTAATGGCTAAAAGAATGAGAGGGGTTTGGCTCGGTATTGCTTGAATCCATCTGGCGTTTATATGCAGTATCTTGCAGCCGATGGTTTCAAAGGTGTGTTCCACTTCAAAGTCATTGCATTCAGACTCTTCAGGAAGGACCTCTTCAAGCAATCTTCTCAGCTCCGGGATGTTCCATTGCCGGTTGCCAAGATCATAAATCAAGAGACCCTCTGCTTCATCTGGTTTGATCTTAAACGTCCGGTAAAAGGCATAATTGGCCTTTACCACCTGTAAATCAGAGTCAAGCACCACTAAAGGTTCACGAACCGAACCCATGATGTTGTCAAAAACTTCAACACAGGATTGTACCTTGCAAAGATCTCCCGCAGACTTCTTGATTTTACTTACCATTCTTATCATGCTACCTCAGGTGTTTATCGGGAAAGTCTACGCCGAAGCGTGATCGTCTAGTAAACATGTGTAAAAATACAAACATGCACAACTGAGTCTATATTATATATTCTTATCATATCCCTTAATTGATTTACAGGGATATGATAGAGAAATCTTCAACAGAAAAATGGGAATTTAGAACTTCTTCCGGGAGATATCTTCGTTATTTCTCAACATCAAAATTGAGTCCATTTTTGGGAACCTCCAAGTCTGGTCCGCAGACTGACTCAATCAGCCATGTATGCAGCGGCCAGAGGGTTGGTCAAGTCCCAGTGGATCTCCTTTTTTTGTCTTTCAACAACATAAAAGACCGGAGAATGAGTCATATATAACCATCGGTTATATATGACCATTTCTTCGGGGCCGTTACTGACAGCCCGGCAAGTCCTTTTCCAGCTTTTATTTCCAAAAAAACAAGAAGATGGGTGATTTGGTACCGAGTGTCGGGAGCCTGGCATAGAGATTGCTTATAAAAAGAATGAAGAATGACGCCTTGGTGGTCATTTGGTGTCTTCATTGCCGCCATCCTTACCAATATGCATGAAAAAAGGAGGGATTGAAAGTTTTAAGCTCACCAAGATGTAGAGAGGAGATATGTAGAGATCATGAAAACATGCCCACCTTACAACGCAAAAGGGAGAGCATAAACAGAAAAAATCCTTATAACGACCTATCCATCTTACGTTAAAAAAACATCCTGAAAAAGCAAGTTCAGGGAATTACTGAAAAAAAACCAAAGGAAAAAAACATGAAAAAAACAATGTATCGTTTGTCTCTGATCGTAACTGTGGCCTCTTTATTTTTATGCAATGTCAGCCTGTTCGCATCCGAGAGAGATGACCGCATCGAGTCAACCGCCCAACAATCGTATGTGTTCAGGACCTACCTCAAGGGTGATGATATTAAAATCGAGTCCCAGGATGGCGTTGTCACCCTGACCGGGACTGTTTCCGGTGAAGCTCACAAATCATTGGCCGAGGAGACGGTTGCCAGCCTGCCCGGAGTTACCAGCGTGGACAACAAGCTGGTAGAAACTGGTGAAGTTCCTGCTGTGTATAGCGATGCCTGGCTCAAGGCCAAAGTTAAAGCCACCTTCTTGTTTAATCGGAATTTGAGCGCCACCGATACCGAGGTTAATGCTGAAAATGGCACCGTCACCTTACGCGGTGAAGCTACCAGCGAGGCACAGAAGGATCTCGCCACGGAATACGCCAAGGATGTGGAAGGCGTCAAGGACGTTAAAAATGAGATGACAGTGGCAAACGCCGCCAAGGAAGAACCAGTCACCATAGGTCAGAAAATGGCTACCATGGTCGAATCGATTGATGACGCGTCCGTCACCGCCCTGGTCAAGACGACCCTGCTCTATCATCGCTCGACCAGCGCCCTCAACACCACTGTCAAAACCAAAGATGGTGTGGTCACCTTGGGTGGCAAGGCCAGAAGCGCCACCGAAAAGGATCTGGCCACCAAAATCGTGAGCGATGTTCATGGCGTAAAGAACGTGATCAACAACATGACCGTCGAGGAAACTACAATCAAGGAAAGTAAAACCAAGAGAAAGGCTGTCGAAGGTTGTTAATTGACCCTCGGCAACATGACCGTCGTGGGGCACAGCCAACCAGGACGAGCGGCTGAATTCCTCGATTTCTGATTTTTCAACATTTTTAAAGGGAGGATGAATCATGTCACTTGGTACAATCTTATTGGTAATTCTGATCTTGGCGCTCGTGGGAATGATCCCGGTCTGGCCGTATAGCCAATCCTGGGGGTATGGACCCAGCGGCGGGGTCGGGCTGATTGTGATTATCATTGTGATCCTGCTCTTATTGGGCAGACTCTAGCCAAGCTTCACAAGTTGTCCGCGACAACGCTGAGTTTGATCGATTCGATGGTCAATACCAGAAAGGGATGGCGCGGGTTGGGATGGCGGTGAGAACACGCAGAGAAGCGAGATGCGGGAAGCCGCCATAAGGCACAAATAAATTTAAGGAGAGTTTACCCCATGGCGAACATTAAGGATAGTTCCAAGCTAATGAGTCAGGAAATGCAGAACATCATAGATCATGCCTATGCGCTGGTGGATGCCACTTCCGGAGAGCTGGATGAGCGGATCAAGTCAGCCAGAACAGCACTGAAGGAAGGTCTGGTATCAGCCAAGGGCAACTACGGCCATCTTGAAGCCCAGCTCTTGGACAAGGTCCAGGCCGCTGACGAATTTATCCATGTAAAACCATACTATGCCATCGGCGGCACTTTCGTCGGTGCCCTGCTCCTTGGCTGGTTCATGTCCAGGAAATAGCATGGACAGACTGCCGTTGATCATTTCCGGATTCTCAGGAGCTGCCGGCCGGTACGGCGGGATAGCAGCCCAGATCCTTCAGGATCGTCTGGAGCTCCTGGCCTTGGAACTGCGCGAGGCCAAAATCCATTTAGTTCAGGCCTTGTTTCTTGCCTGTATGGGCGTGGTTTTTTCCCTGTTCGGGCTCCTGCTGCTGATTCTGGCCGTTCTGTATCTCCTGCCGCCTGGGTGGAGGCTTTTCGGAATCACCGGCGCGGCAGTGGCAAGCTTGCTGGCGGGGACGGCGGTTTTTATCGTCCTCTGTCGGCACCTGGGACGCAAACCGCTGGCCTTTGCCCAGAGCCTGGCCGAACTGAAAAAGGACGCGACATGTTGCTCGACCAAGAACTGAAAGAAATTCAAGAGGCCAAGAACCGCTTGGTCATATGTTGTGACCTGCGCCGCCGTCTGGTTCATCTCGAAGTCAATGGCTTCTGGCTCGGGGTGCGCCGCAGGCTTTCGAATCTGACCTTGGGGCTGGCCGTGGCCGAGCAGATTTTCAGCTTTCTGCGTGAACGCAAGGGAGGCTTCCGCTAACACTGATTGGGGATGCAGGAAAGGTTACTGAAATATAATAACAGAAGATAAAAATAATGATGTACCGAGGAACTGAATAAGATGAAAAAGCTATTTTGGGGAATATTGTTTTTGGAGTTGGTCCTGATATCTCCTCTCCCATCGAGTGCAGAGGTACATGTAGGCATTAACATTGGTATTCCTCTGCCTCCAGACATCGTCTTTGCCTCGCCACCGCAGTTGATAGTGCTACCTGATAGCTATGTGTACGTTGCCCCCGACGTAGATGCTGACATCTTCTTTTACAATGGTTGGTGGTGGCGTCCATGGCAGGGCCGTTGGTATCGATCGCACAATTATAATTCCGGCTGGAGCCACTATAGCCACGTGCCGGCTTTTTATAGGGAGATCCCCTCAAACTGGAGGAATGATTATAGGGAGCATCGCTGGAAAGGGCATCGATGGAACCACCAACGACTACCCTATCAACAGGTACACCGGAACTGGCGGGCTTGGGAAAAAACCGGCTATTGGAAGAAGCAAAAAAATTGGGGCGTGCAGGGCGTGCAGTCACGACAGTCCCGACCACAGTCACAACAGGTCCGGCCACAACGGTCACGACAACCTCGGGAGGCAGGCCCACAATCACGAAAAGCGTTTCAGCCACAACACTCGCAGGAACGCAAGGGAGGCAATAAAAAAGGACACGGAGATAAAAAAGGGAGATAGAAGTCCGGATCGGGAAATCATGGATCCAGCAGAATATCATAAAATCAAATTGACAATAAAAAGGTAGGGCCAAATGGGAACAACCAGAATTCTAGCCATCTTGCTTATTGCTTTAGGGGTCGTGGCATTTGCGTATCAAGGGATAACCTACACCAGCAAAGAAAAAGTCGTCGACCTCGGTCCACTGCAAATGACGGCGGATACGGAGAAAACAATTCCGTTACCGCCGATCGTTGGTGCTATTGCACTTGTAGGCGGCATCGTGCTGTTGATCACGGGCAAGAAAAACGACTGAACAGCTCAAGATTGCGCAGCCATTGAAGAGATTGTATTGGCTGCGGTCGCAAATGTCCCAACTTGACAAGGAGACCCAATGATTCGGAGACCCTCAATGGTCTCCGCCTTGGCCGCCGTGCTGCTGTTTTTGCACATTGGGTTCGCCTTGGCGGCTGACCCAACACCATTGCCAGAAAAGACTCAAACACAAAAGCAAGAACAGCAAGAACAGCAAAAGCGTATCTATGGCCACAAACTTATGACGTCACAAGAACGCACCGAATATCGCGCCAACATGCAAACTGCAAAAACTGGCGAAGAACGAGAGCAAATCCGCAAGGAACATGAAAATGCCATGATACTAAGGTACGTGGCGTGTTGCTGCCTGCCGAGCCATCTGTTAGAGGTGGCGGATTGATGGAACCTGATGGTAGGCATACTCGCTGATCAGGATAAGGTTAACCCGGTGCTTCAGGGATGGAACGTTAACGTTAAATATAGATGATTGAGGAGTGAGGCATTTAAAAATCAAAATGATAATTCTAATCAGAACAATCATGAACGTGCTGCCGGAAAAGCAGAAAGAGGTTTTGCAAACGCTTCTTTCCTTGATTGAGCCGTCAGAAAAGGAGGCTGGCTGTCTGAACTATGGCGTCTTCAGTGATGTCGAAGACAAGAATGTTTTCAACGTGATTTCGGAATGGGAAAACCGCCAGCACCTGGATCGGCATATAAACTCCAACAGATTCAGTGTGTTGCTTGGAACCAAAAGTCTCTTATACAAACCCTTGAAAATTCAAATTTTGACAGTTGCAGATTCTGAAGGAATAACGGCTGTCAATTCCGTAAGAAAAAAAAATCTATCTCAATTAATGGGAAAAAGGGCTGCTGACATTGAGCAGCCCTTTTTCAATGACCATTGAAAAAGGAGTTTGAGTTGAGAACGCAGGATTTGTCCAACCTAAAGTCAAAACCCGCCGGGGAGATATTCGAGTTTTGTATTTTTTCTATCGGTTGCAGAAAATCTTAAAGTATTTTGAAAAGACGTTCAATATTAATGCAGAAAAGAAAAGGAGGTAGGAATTATGAAAATATTTAAAGCTCGTCAAATGTATCTTTTATTTATCTCAATCCTGAGTGTTTTTTTAATGACAGGATGCGAAGGGGGAACCGGCCATTGGGATGGTTCAGGTGACACTTCAGGTGACACCACCGCACCCACCGTGACTCTTTCCATCCCAGCTGATGGCGCTACGGGAGTACTGATCGGCAGTAACCTCAGTGCAACCTTCACTGAAGAGATGGACCCGTTAACGATCACCGACGCAAGCTTCACTCTGACAGATGGCATAACACCTGTTTCAGGTACCGTGACTTACTCCGGCGTCACTGCGGTCTTTAACCCAAGAGTTAATCTCACAGACAATACCAACTATACCGCCACGATTACCACCGGAGCCAAGGATCTGGCCGGTAATGCACTGGCAAGTAATTATGTCTGGAGTTTTACTACAGGTACGACCTCAGACGCCATCGCACCCACGGTGACTTCCACCGCTCCCAAGAATGCTGCCACGGCGGTACTGATTGGCAGAAACCTCAGCGCCACCTTCAGCGAGGCGATGGACCAGTTAACGATCACCAATGAAAACTTCACGCTGAAAAATGGCGCAACGCCTGTTTCGGGTACCGTGACTTACTCAGGCGTCACTGCGGTTTTTAACCCAACAGTTATTCTCGCAGACAACACCACCTATACCGCTACGATTACCACCGGAGCCCAGGATCTGGCAGGTAATGCACTGGCAAGTGACTATGTCTGGACCTTTACAACTGGTGCGACCGCCAGATACCTCCGCACCCACGGTGACTCTCACCATCCCTGCTGATGGCGCCACGGGAGTACTGATCGGCAGAAACCTCAGCGCAACCTTCAGCGAGGAGATGGACCCGTTAACGATCACCGATGCACACTTCACTCTGAAAAATGGCTCAACGCCTGTTTCAGGCACTGTGACTTATTCCGGCGTCACCGCGGTCTTTAACCCAACCAGTTAATCTCGCAGACAACACCACCTATACCGCCACGATTACCACCGGGGCCCAGGATCTGGCCGGTAATGCAGTGGCAAGTGACTTTGTCTGGACCTTTACTACTGGTGCGACCGCAGACACCATCGCACCCACGGTGACTCTCACCATCCCTGCTGATGGCGCCACGGGAGTACTGATCGGCAGAAACCTCAGCGCAACCTTTACTGAGGAGATGAACCCGTTAACGATCACCAACGCACACTTCACTCTGAAAAATGGCACAACGCCTGTTTCAGGAACCGTGACTTACTCCGGCGTCACCGCAGTCTTTAACCCTACAATTAATCTCGCAGAAAATACCACCTATACCGCGACGATTACCACCGGGGCCGAGGATCTGGCCGGTAATGCACTGGCAAGTAACTATGTCTGGACCTTTACAACTGGTGCGACCTCAGACACCATCGCACCCACGGTAACTTTCACCATCCCTGTTGATGGTGCCACAGAGGTTGCGATCGGTAAAAATCTCAGCGCAACCTTCAGCGAGGCGATGGATCCGTTGACGATCACCACCGCACATTTCACTCTGGCAGATGGCGCAACACCTGTTCCAGGTAGTGTGACTTACTCCGGCGCCACCGCAGTCTTTAACCCAACAGCTAATCTCGCAAACAACACCACCTATACCGCCACGATTACCACGGAGGCCGAGGATCTCGCCGGTAATGCCCTAGCGAGTAACTATGTCTGGGACTTTACCACAATTGCAGAGGAACCGCTGGGTCCACCGCCTGTAGACCTTGGCTTGGCCGAAAATTTTGCTTCGCTGACAAAATCAGGAATCACGGACGTTCCTTCGTCTGCTATCACTGGAAGTATTGGCGCGAGTCCGATCAGTGGTGCTGCGATTGGTGTAACATGCGCAGAAGTGACAGGGACAATATACTCCGTCGATGCGGCTGGTCCAGCTCCATGCGCGGTGATTGACCCCGTAATGCTGACCACTGCCATAAGCAACCTGGAAACCGCGTACACCGATGCAGCCGGACGACCAGCAGGAGTTGGTCCCAACTTGAATCTCGGCGCCGGAACTGTCGCCGGTCAAACCCTTGTCCCTGGCACCTACACCTGGGGTACCGATGTGACAATTACAACGGATCTCACCCTTAACGGCGGTCCGAATGATGTCTGGATATTCCAGATAACGGGAACTCTCGATATGAGCTCCAATATGAAGGTTGTTCTGACCGGCGGCGCACTGCCGAAGAACATCTTCTGGCAGGTTGCCGATGCTGTGACCCTTCTTCCGGGCTCGCACTTTGAGGGAAACATATTGGCTCAAACAAACATCTCGATGCAAACCGGCGCATCGATTAACGGCAGACTACTGGCACAGACAGGGGTCAGTCTTGACCAAAATGAAGTCATCATTCCTGATCTGTAAGGCCAGGAGACATCTGGCGTAAAAGCGGGCAAAGAGGAAGACAGGCTGAGTTCTATAATTCAGCCTGTCTCCCTTTGCCTCTTTAGAGCGCCACGTTTCCTTGACTCAGTGACAATATTCGCCCACGGCTTTTTATTGAAAGCCGGACAGTCAACAGTAAAATGCAACAATAGAAGGAGAACATGTAATGAAGACAACAACAAATCGTGCAGCTCTGATGGTAGCTGCCTCTATTTTTCTCCTGCCCTTATCGGCCCGATCCGAGATAAGGGCGGAAAGCTTTGAACTGACCCCGTTTGTAGGCTACAATTTCTTCGAACAGGATCAGAATCTGGACGACAAACCGATTTGGGGCGGACGGGTGGGCTATAATTTTACGAAGAATTTCGGCATGGAAGGTGTCGTGGAATTTATAAACAGTAACGTTGATGACAAAACAATCAGGGGTGCTAAGGAAGGACAGTATCGAAGTCCCATGGATGATGTGGACCTTACCTATTATCATATCGACGCCGTCTATCATTTTATGCCTGATAATGCATTCACCCCGTTTATTGTGGCCGGTTTCGGAGGCGCCCACTATAGCCCGGATATATCGGATAATGACATGGCTGCCTTTAATATAGGTGCAGGAGCGAAATACCAGTTGACGGACAATGTCGCCTTCAGAATGGACATCAGGGATTATATCGTTACCGAGATTTTCCAGGAGACGTATCATAATGTGGGGATTACCGCCGGAGTGACTTTTTCATTCGGTGGTCGGGAAAAGCCGGTACCTGTGGCCATAGCGGCTCCTGAACCGCAGGTCGAGGAAAGGGTGACCGTCTCCCCAGCGCCCCCGCCGGAGGAGATCGTCCTTGCCTTTGAGGACATATATTTCGATTTCGACAAGTCGACCCTGACAGATGAAGCCAAGGCGCTACTGAAAAAAAATATACGGATTCTGAAAGAAAATCCGGATACATCAATCCGGATTTCAGGATATGCCTCCGCTGCCGGCAGTGATGCCTACAACCGAAAGTTGAGCGAAAGAAGAGCAAATGCCGTCAAGGAATATCTGGTTAATGAAGGGGGCATGTCCTCGGATCGGTTTGTCACGATCGGCTATGGCGAATCAAAACCGCTAGTCCCTGAAACGGAGCCGAAAGATATTAACTCACCAGCGGCAAAAGCGAACAGGAGGGTTCTTTTTGAGATCATTGTGAAATAACAGCGCGGATTTTCATCTTTGAAGTGCATCACCACGAAGTGATGCGCTTCAAAGATGAATACGCAGTATAAAAAACCAGGCCTGTCTGCAACAATGGGAATATCCGTTCAGTCCGAAAAGATATCAGTCGTACGCGACATAGACCTCTTCAAAGCCCAGCCATCCGTCATCAAAACTTTCGTCCTGTGTTGTTTCTTCCGAGACTCGTCCTTTTTTATTTCCTACTCCCTTAAAACTGTGGACCATCAAAAGGTAGCAGATTCTCCTCTTATCGGCTTGTACAAGTTTTCGAACCCACTCCTACCTGCGCGGGCACTGGTTGGCTCGTAGTCTGCAGTCGCGTGTGCTCTTCGACGTCATACGATGCGAAGACTTCGCTAATCCTCCTGGTTTCCGGCAACACATAGACAATGCCATCCGTCGCAGTAAAAACCGGGCGCACGACGTTCTCAAAAAACTTCATGGGAACATTGATGCAGCCATAGGAAATACGGTTGTCGAGCAGCGTCGGAGTGGCCAAACGCTGCAGACGGCGCTCTGTGGGTTTGGTCGTAATCACTGGATGCATGGAGATGGCGTCATCGTAGTCCACCCAGAGAATTTCTTTTCCGTGTGCATTGTGGCCCAGTGCGGCCACAAAGCGGCCCGCCGGCGTCGTCCGCTCCTCGGGACGGATACTCGACAACGGCCGGTCGCCGATGCCTGGGACGGTATCATCACCCCGCGCCAGGCCGAGCAGCGCTGGGGCTGCGCCGTGGAGCCGCCCGTCTGCATCAAATACAAATACCTTGGCGTCCTTTTTATCGACAATCG
This sequence comes from uncultured Pseudomonadota bacterium, assembly GCA_963776835.1. Lineage (GTDB taxonomy): Bacteria > Desulfobacterota > Desulfobulbia > Desulfobulbales > Desulfocapsaceae > UBA2270. The sequence continues at coordinate 56,407 of CAVZOB010000006.1, read as the reverse complement.
CGAACGGTAGGCTGCGATTATCGCCCGAATCGACGACCCAATCTGCCACGTGTCGGGCCTCGTGCGACGCACGCTCCCATTCGAAGTTCGCCCATTTAGGAGGACGATGAGCCTCCACGGGTTGCGTCTCAATAGTGGCTGGGGCTGCTGCAACTGCCTGCACCGACAAGGGGTGGTTCAGGTTGGACACTTGCGCAACGTCGTCCGCCGCAGATGCTTGGTGGGGGGTAAAACTGACGGCCAGCAGGCCAAAGCAAAGTCCTTTGACTATGATCGCCACGACCGAGCGCATGCTTGCTGAGCACTCCGCCGTGGCGATCATAGTCAAAAGGCGTAAGCCGATTCTCATTCTCTGAATTGTCATAATAGGATTGTCCGGACTGCAGGAAATCAAGGTTACCGAGCAGGCAACGGTCTGACCGGTCTATCAAACTTCTGTAACTGAACTGCGTCAGCCGGTTTCGCTGATCGACTTATACCGTCACTGGCCCCGGCGCCTCCCGTGGGCAGGGCCGTAGTCATTCGAACCGAATGCCAGCATTAGGGAAACCGCCAGCCCTTTCAGAGCGAAACGCACACCTCCCGCCAACGCGCTTGTGCCAGACGAGGATTTGTTGCCATTACTTTTGGCGTTTTCGGAGGTGGCAACAAACGTGCCGTTTTTCTCGTTCCAGATTGATCGTTATTTGCGGTGCATGATGTCTTTCCATATTTCTGGAACGCTGTCTTGAGACGGATGTGACCGGCCGTGAGGCAACTCATTGATATGAAACATATACCCCTTCCTCCCGAGGCGTACTGTTCGCTGACTGACATAAAAAGGGTAATTTCCCGCCGCCAGCGCAGGATCTTCTCAGGGTTTTATTTGGACTCCAGCTCGAAGCTTCAATCGCCGCGCTGCCCAGCGTGCAGGTAGCCGTGCCCGAGAGCTTGGCGAGAGCGTCACCGCGCGATTCGGCAATTCCGACTACCAGACCTAGGCAACCTGGACGTCTGCGGCGTATCCGTTTGCGCACAATTGGCCGGTGAGCAGGAGAATATTTTTCTCAGATTAGGACCTGAAAAGCTACGCTTCGGTGGTAGTGCTCGGACAGGCCGTTGCGGACAATCTTTTTTCCACGGACGTCGATCTTGTCGGCCAGTACGTCGTGCTCAACAATTTTCTGTTCTAGGTAATCGGCCTGATGCCGGTGCGGCGCCACGCCGCACCGGCCGACGTCGAAGGCGCGCTGGCCGCGGGTGGCCGCACTGCGGATCAGGAAACCCCGCAGATACATTAGATCAACAAACCGTCATACCTGTCGGTGATCGTTTTCTGTTTGTAGTCGATGCCGCTGAAGGCAATAAATTCATCCAGGCTGCGAACCTGCCCCAGGCCATAGGCGCCGGGTAAACCGTCACCACCCAGTAGCCGGTTCAGCCTCAGCTTTGCCCTCTGAGTCAGATACACACTGTTGAATGCGCGTTGGGCGTCAACTTCGCCGTACCAATGATGCGTTTCGTGCGGCGTATTGGCTTCTTTATAAAGATGATACAAAGGTACCCATGTTGGATGGAAAATATCCCAGCCGCGGGTATAGGCACGGACTGCCAGGCTTTGTTCTTCGCCATGGAAATACAAATACGGGTCATAGGGAACTTCTTCGACAAACTTACCCGCGCAAAATATGAATCCGGCGGACACATGACAGCCTGGTACAGCTTTATCGGTGAACATATGTTTTCCAATAAAACGCAGCACCACATCATCTTGTGTCAGCTGGGACTCAGGAAGAGGGCGCAAGACCAAAGCGGTCTTGCCTTCGGATGGCGTGTATTTCGGCATACCGTCGATCATATCAAACCGGTAGGGATATGTGCTGATAATCGGTTTGGCGGAGCGTGACAGCAGTTGGGTGTGTTGTGCACGCAAATTGCTATCCCAATTTTCCTCGAAATACGTATGCGAATCGATTTGAAGAAAATATTCTTCGTCGTCATATAACGAGAAAGCCATATTTCGCGCGCAACTGACTCCTATGGTGTCTTGCGCGTGAATATGCAGATAGCGTACTTGTGCAGCAAACGGCAAGGCACGTATGGCGTCTCGATGATCCTGGATATGCTGATCAACTACGGCAAAGTGCAATAACTCAGGCTGCTGCGCTTTACTTATTGCACTTTGCAAAGTGAAAAAAAGCATTGGGTCAAGGTAAGCCGCAACACTGATGAAAATTTTCCGGTTCAAGAGTTTAAGCCTCAAGTATTTTCCGTGCTAAAGGAATTTAGTCCAATCAGATGCTCTCGGCCAGTTAGTTGCAGGTAAGTGACGACATCGGCACGTCACTGCTTGGCTTCTCGCAGATACATGTGCGCAAACACGCGTGCTTTCAAGCATCCAGCCAAAACGTGTACGTTGGAATTGTCAAAGTCGGGTTCGACTGCACTCAGGAATCGCTCACCCCCCGCCGCAACAGGAGCAGCCGAATCTTTTTTGTTCGTTGTCATGTGATTGTCCGGGCCGCAGCAAAGCGAGCCTGCCGATCACGAGGCGGTCTGAGCGGTCTTTCAAACTTCCGCAGCCGATCTGCAGCGGCAGGTTTCGCTCGTCTGGCAAAACCGCAATTGGCCGAGGCCCGCATTTTCTTATCAATCAGCGGGCTCAGGCCAACGGTTCTTAATTACGGTCTTGTTTGGGCGGACGAGGCGGTATGTAGACCTCCGGTGGCGTCACGGGCGGTTGTTCTATGACCGGTGCCGGCAGAACAAACTGAACGGGCGGCATGAAGACGCCCGTGCGTACCACGGTGAGATTCACATCTGTAACCGGCATTGAGAATGGCGGTGTCTCGGGTACCTGCACTATCACTGGCGGCGGTGAGAACGGAGCCGCTGTCGGTGCCGCTGTCGGTGCTGCTGTCGGTGCCGCTGTCGGTGCCGCTGTCGGTGCCGCTGTCGGTGCCGCTGTCGGTGCCGCTGTCGGTGCCGCTGTCGGTGCCGCTGTCGGTGCCGCTGTCGGTGCCGCTGTCGGTGCCGCTGTCGGTGCCGCTGTCGGTGCCGCTGTCGGTGCCGCTGTCGGTGCCGCTGTCGGTGCCGCTGTCGGTGCCGCTGTCGGTGCCGCTGTCGGTGCCGCTGTCGGTGCCGCTGTCGGTGCCGCTGTCGGTGCCGCTGTCGGTGCCGCTGTCGGTGCCGCTGTCGGTGCCGCTGTCGGTGCCGCTGTCGGTGCCGCTGTCGGTGCCGCTGTCGGTGCAATATCCGCGAATCCTCTCTGGGCACCAGAGCAAGAAGCCCAGAGGGCATAGGCACCAGCGTCTGTACCATCAAGGCTAACGCCGGAATAGCTGATCAGCTTGTTCGTTCCTACATCCGAGGTATCGAAGTTGGCACTCAAATCACCTATCAACGTGACGTTGCTAGGGGTACTGCCGTCAGCGGCGCTCTTAAATCCTGCGAGGGTTGTCTCGGTCGTGCCGTCCCAAACCTTGTCCCCGATCGGGAACACCAGCATGTATTGAGTCAGCAGCGTGGCGCCAGTCCCGGTGAAGTTCGTCAAATAATCATGCTGTACTACTGTTGGGTCGTACGAAGTCGGAGTATATTTAACGGTGACTGTATTTGGTGCCCCCGCTGTGATGGTATATGGAGGGGTGCCAGGAGTAAAGACCACGGTGCCGCCGATAAGCCCGGCCGGTCCACTATTATCATAACCGCTACTCAATAAAACGTTGCCATTGGTCGTCGTAAGGGCCGCCTGATCGATGTTTACATCGCGTCCGGCGATCGCTGTAAAGTTCCCACGGGTCTCTGTAATGGCCGTAAGCGGGTGGATGGCATCCTTCACGATGTTTACATCGCGTCGAGCGCAGAGTGTAACGGATCCGTCGACCGTTACAATGGCATTATTCACGTTTATATCGCGTCCGGCCAACGCGACAAAGTCTCCAAATGTAGAAGAAATTGCCTCGCTCACGACCACGTCCCGAACAGCATTCAATGTCAGAATCGATGCAGGTGCGAGCCCAGACGCTTTTGTCCAGGTGATCGGCGCGTCTACAGTAATATCACCATTCCCGCTACCGGAGGTATTTTCCGTGTTGATAGTGACATCAGTACCAGCGGTCAGAGCGGTAACGATGGTGGCAGCATCAACAGTGGCCGTGTTCGCGTTGGGGTCCGGCGTGAATTCGCCGTCGGCGATGGTCCCGCCGGTCGTCCCGGCCGTGATCGTCACATCAGCAGGGTCAAGCAGCCAAGTGCCGCTTTCACCTTGCGGCGTGCCGGCATTGACGTTAATGCCAGCCACGTCCAGCCAGTGGCCGGAGGTTTCGATCAGGCCGCCATCGCCACCCTGCGCACCCCCGCGCGCTGTAATAGTGCCATAAGCACGCGTCGAGTCGTCTGCCCACAGTATGACCTTGCCACCGTTGCCAGTGGAGATGGCGTCAGCGCTGATCGTCGAATCCGCGCTCATGTAAGTCGCCTCGGCATTCTGAACCGCTGAGTTTGCGCCGTGCAGGTCGCCGCCGATCAGCACGGTGCCGCCGCCGGCATCGCCTGAGGCATTAATGTGCCCGTCGAACAGACCAACGTGCTGGCCGGTGGCCGTGACGCTGCCACCGGTCTGCCCCGCGCCTGTGCCGGAGACATCGAGTGTGCCACTCACTTTGACTGTACTGCTTTGCATATCACCCATAAGCCTGATCGTGCCGTTATGGTTCTCGATGCTCTGCGCCTGGATGACGCCGGTGTTGTTCACCGCACTCTGCAACAGGCTCCCCGCCGCTTGGGCGGTCAGCAGTACATGGCCGCCGTCGGCATGGATCAGGCCGCCGTTCCGGGCCAGGGCGTTAACCGCGCCCTGGTCCACTGTGACATTGAGCAGACCGTCACCGGCCACATCAAGGGTGAAACCGTTGCCGGCGGCGAGCGCTACCGTGCCGAGCCTGGCCGAGATCACGCCTTCATTGCTTACGTTGGCGCCGAGCAGGACCACATAACCGCCATCGGCGTTGATCGATCCCTGATTGACTACCGTGCCGGTGCCGGCGCCGGTAAACTGGTATCTGCCGGCCATGAAGTCGCTGTCGGTAATGCCGAGGGTAGAGGCGACCAGCCCGCCCACGTTCACCTGCGCTCCCTTGGCGAACAGGATGCCGTTCGGGATTGAGCAGGAACACATGGCCGTTGGCCAACAGAGTGCCCAGGATGCTCGATGGGTCTGAGCCCAGCACCCGGTTGAGTGCTACCGAGTTGCTGTCGGGCTGCACGAAGCGGACCGCTTCTGTCTGTCCGATGTTGAAGCCCTGCCAGTTGATTGCCGCACTCGGCGTCGACTGGGTGATGGTCGTGCTGCCTGCACCACTGCTGATGCTGGCGCCACCTGCCGAGACAACGCCGCCCGTGGGCAGGGCGTAGGCATTCGTTCCCAATGACATCATTACGGGAATTACCAGAACTGTCAGGGCCAAGCGCGTACCCCTTGCCCCTACGGTGGCGCCGGATGACGAATTCTTGCCGGTACTTTTGGCATTTTCGGAAACTGCTACAAAGGTGCCGGTCCTGTTGCTCCAGATTAGTCGGTAAATGCGGTTCATTTGTCACTCCATTATTTCATTAAAATACTTGAGAAGCACGTGTTCGTATCGCTCAGCCTGCTCAAAAATATTTCACGGCCTGCAACCATATTTGACCCGACGCGTCCGGTGCTGCTGTCGCCACCTCATTACCCAGTTTGTGGGCGTAACACACATTCACCATAAAATTGTTGTACTCCGACCAGTTGAGCCCAATCCCCGCTCCGCTCAGCGTTCTGTGGTTGTCTCCGTCCGTCCAGGGATCTTTGTTGATGGTCCCCGTGCCGGTATCGGCGAAGCCAATCAGATGCATCTGCCCGGGCATGGTCTCCCAAAAGGTCGGCAGCAGCAGTCTCGCCTCCAGAGTCGCCACATAACCCTCGTCCGAATAGCCTTCCCCTACTGGGTAGGACCGCACCGCGTAGGGGCCGCCCAGCGCCATCTTCTCCGAGATGTCCAGGTTCTGCGAGGCGAACTGGCCGTTGATGCCGGCGTAAAGCGAGATTATTTCGGTGACGCTTTGCAGCCGCGCGACATTGTATCCCAGCTTCTGGAAGCTCCCGTCGGTTCGCGCCGTTATATTATCCACGGCCAGCGCCTCAGGGGTGTTGATGTCGACATCGCCGACACTCCCGGTGAGGGAATACGTGGTCAGCCCGCCACCAGCGAAACGGTCATAATGGTTGCCGGCGAGGCCCCCCGTCCCGACCTGGACATTCTTGTCGGTGACCGTCGAATCAAAGTCCACCTTGTCGAGAAAGGTCTTATAATCATAACCGGCCAGGGCGTACAGATTGGTGTTGCGCGAACGGATCAGCGGATAGCTGCCGTAGAGACTGGCGATCTGGGCCGTGCCGTGGGCATCGAGGTACTCAAACTCCTCGCCCAGCTCATATTCCATGGCGGCGTAGGCGGCCCCCACCGTCGCCTTGCCTAACTGTAGCTGATAGGAGGCGCGGCCATAATTCATCCCGGAGCCGGAAGTCAGCGCGCGCACGCTCAATACATCCCCGAGGCCCAGCGGGTTGTTGAGGTTCACCGTCGCCCCGATGCGGTACCTGCCGGTGTAGTAGTTGCCGGCGTTGTCGGCCTCAATGCTCCCCGTCACCCGCTGCCCTGGAGTCAAATCGACGATCAGGTCGGATGTACCCACCGAAGTGCCGGGAGTCAGTGTGGAGTTCACGTTCACGCCGGGAAGATCGGAGAGCAGCAGCAGGCGGTTCTCAAGCGGGGCGATGGCGATCGTGTCCCCTTCTTCCGGGGCGTCGAGCAATCCGCTCGCCAGCCCATCCGAGAGATTGGTCTGGTTGTTCAGGGTGACGCTGCCGTAGTGGCCCTCGAGCACATCGATGGTCACGGCCCCGTCCTTGATCTCCTGCGGCGGCAGATAGGCCTGGGCCACGAAATAGCCATTCGCGTGGTAAAAGTCCGTAATCTTTGCCGCCAGGCCGCGTAGCTCGGCGAGCGTCAGTTCGCCACCCGGACTGAACCCGGTGATCGCGACCAGCTCGTCTTCGGAATAGATCGTCTGGCCGGTCACATGGAGCGACTTGACCATGATTTTGACGTTATCCGCAACCGGGGTGGCCGGCGCAGCGCCTTGCTCGATCCGGATATCCGGAACTGCTCTTTGCGGGATGGGCGCGGGCGGAATCTGCTGAATCTGGCCGCCCGCGCCCGGCAGAGGCGCATCAACGGCAAAGGCGCTTTGGTTCAACAGCAATAAGGCAACGGCAAATGATAACTTTCTTTTCAACATAATGTGTCCTCGCGTTGTGGTTGTGTACTACGACAAACTTTACCGATTAGCTCAGATGGGAGCGGCTGTGCTCCACTTCCCGGCGCTTCCATGGCTAACTCACCAGCGTTGATCGGCTCCCATGGTGGATACCAGTGGCGCTGCAACTGTCGCCCTGGGGATGATCGCAGGTACTTGGGACAAGGGACTTTGCCGGCTCCTCTTTCCTTGCGTGACGATAGCAGTATTTCAACTTCATTGTTCCAGGGCCTGTTCAGGACGATGTTATTGCTGTTGATGAGATCACGGGCAGCGCCTTTATGCCAGCGATGTATGGAAACCTGCTCGTCATAATTTTCATATAGAGATAATCTTCAATATTGTAAAGCTAATCTTCAAATAACCGTACGTTAACCAACAACTCATTATTTCGTAAACATTCTTGCAATACCTTGACTGCAGCCATATTTCCCTTAAAGCTTAAGATGAAATTTTCTTCGATAAAACGGACAACCTTGCTTTCAATATAGGTAACTGTATCCATCTGTTCACAGCCAACTCAGTTACAGGCTTTGGTTCAGGCGGATGCCGAAATATGAAGAACCCAGCTCCAGCTGAATATTCCAACCTTTGTACGGCCGGGTAAAAAGAGATAGCTGTTCACGATACCGATGGCGCGCCACCTATCACGTCGATCGGACGGCAAGTTCATCAAGCCGGATCATAAATAGTCAGCCCCGCGCCACTCGACAGCGCCGAACCGGGCCTTGCCAAGATACGTGTAAACCAGACTGACGGTTCCAACAGACTGGTGGCTGTCAGCCCGATCGGGATACTGCGCATCCCGGACGGAGGCGATGTATTTGAGTCCTAGAGCGTGACGGCCATAAACGCGCACGGTGAATCCCGTGCTCAGGCGCTCGATGGTCTCCCTTCCCCCAGGGTCATCGCCACCCATGCCAGTCACATAATAGGCGCGTCCGGTTAAGTCCAACATGGCCCTGTCGCCAAGGATGAGGCGGAATCCGACGAGCCCCTGCGGGGCGACGCCGTAGTGGTAATCGCGTTCACCCACTTGTCTGACATTACCGGCTGCGGCATAGCCGACCCCGCCGAGGGCCGAACCCTGGAGCGCTACCGCCCGGGAAAGCCACCATTGATAGGTCGTACCAAAGGAGAGAGAGGTGCTGGAAACACGGAAGATGTGCGGCGATATATAGTCATAGCCGCCATAAAGACCCCATATCCCCCGAAAGGAATCGCCAGACTCATAGTCCTTTCCCAGGAGGAAGCCGCGGATCATGACGTCATCAAACGGGTTATCTTTGTTGCCGAGGGTGGTGAATTCAAAATGGAAGTAATCGAAAGGACGGGTGTAGCCATAGCCCGGCTTCCCGGGAAGCCCGTAGGCCATGGTGAAATCCGCGGCCGCCTCGGTCCTGACTAAGGGGCTTATGCCGCTCTTGTCGTTCGTGGACGACTTGAGATTTGCGCCAAGCTGTACGCGCGAGAATGTAGCCGGATTATGGCTCGGGAAAATGGGCTTGAACCGGTTGCCAAAGGCCAGGCGATTGATCCCCGTGGGTGGCGAAATCATCGTCGCCCCCAGCTCTTGCCAGAACCCGGGTTTGCCGCCATCGCCCTCAAGTACCAGGCCGGCCATCCGGAAGAGCGCCTCCCCGAAGAAGCTCCCGCCAATGCCGCTGGCGAACTGATCATTGATGGAGGGATCCGTGGTCTCCCCGCCCGTTTCCCAGAGAAAACTGCCCACGTTGGTGTAGAGGAGCGATTCCCAATAGTTGAGGCCCGCCGATCGCGCAAAACCCTGGTACATGGACCCCTGATAGGGATGCGCGAACTGGTTTATGTTGAAGGCGTCCGTGTCGATCCCCCAAGGCCCGTGGGCGATGTGGTCCCCGAAGGTTTTCAGGTCGGTGTCGTAAACCTTTACGCCATTCTCTTTAAGGTCGGGATACCCAATAAACCGGTTATACCCGTTGAGGAGAATGAGGAAGGTCGGGATCTCCAGGGCCGGGATGAGGTAACTCTTGCCGGCACCCGTTTCCCAAGACATGGCCGATTCCGGATCATCGGGATTGTAGGCCACCCACTCTTCCCCGCCCAGAATGAGATCGACGGTTTGCGTCGGAATCGTTGCGGAAAGCTCAATCAACTCCGGTGCCGCCACCTTGCCATAGCCATACCCACGTTTTGATGCCTCGAGGCTGTAATTACCCAGGGCGGGAACAGCCACTTCATAATTACCCTCCGCATCAGTAACCCCGGTCGCTACCACCTGACCGGTAGTGACATCTTTTACGGTGATGAGAGCCCATTGAATCCCCTGGTTGCTGGAGTGATCCTTTACAGAACCCGAGATTTCTCCTCCCTCGGCAAAGGCCAAGCTACTGATGGCGATTACTATACCCAGGTGCAGCACCACAAAAATCGCCTTGTATAATTTTCCTGTGCGTTGCATGATCTTTCCTTTTTCTATTTTTTTTAAAGAAAATGGTCAGAAAAGAAGGTGATCATGTTGCATCAGTGGCACCCTTCTGCTTTCTTCCCTCTCATTGCTATCTGTAGACTGGACTTCCTGAATATACTATATGTCGACACGGTCAACGACTACAAATATCAGCTGTCCCCAGAAAACTCCTTAGACGCCAGTTTCATGGGCTCCCTAGCTTCTTCGCAGCAAGTGATTTCAAGGGCGTTGAATCAGAAAACCATATGATATTAAAGCGAAAGTCATCCATCTCAACAATTGCGTCATTCGAGGTCCATTCTGCACCCGCCATTCGATATTTCGCGACGCCCTATCCAGTACGGTCTTTGCCTGCTGCGCACTGGACGAAAATAATTGGGCTGACTGGGTTTTTTAAATTTTTTCTCAAACACTTTCATAAGGATGACGATCCGCGCTTGGTCGGGATTTCACGGGCGCAGGGTATGCGCCCGTGCTTAAGTTACGATGAAGGTTTAAGGAAAAACGCCCGAGGGATCAGTGGTTGCGCCTTTCATTGTTGTCCTGATGCCGACCCTTTTCTCTTCTCTCCTCCCGCTTTTCTCTTCTATCATCCCGTTTTTCTTGCCGCCGATCTGCCTGCCACTGCTCTTTGTGGGAACGAAAGTGTCTGCCGCGGTAGTTTCTTTCATTTTGGCGGTAAGCTCTATACTCTTGGTCGCGGTAATGGCGCAGCTGTTCTATATTATGTCTGCGAAGACTCCGCGGCAGATCCCGGTGGCTGACGGTAACCCAAGGCCCACGGCTGTAACGCGCCCTGTGCCAGTTGCCGTCACGGTAGAGGTAGTAGTCGTTATCCACATAGAAGAGATCATAGGGCAGACCCACAGCCACATAAAAGCCCAGCGAGCTTGGACGGAGGAAGTTGATGTCTTCGTTGATCTGAAAACCCGGGGGAGACCGATGATAAACCGGTTCACGGACAATGACCTGCTGCCTGGGTGCATTGCCTACATGGACATTGAAATCGAGCCCGACGTTGTCCGCGCTGGCAGTTGAGGCGCAGAGCATCAGGAGGGTGGCAAGCTGCCACCTGAGGAGCTGTTTCATGATGTTTCCTTTTTTATATTTGGTTGGATTCAGTCTCTTGACTTTCAGGACGGATATCTTTCGATGACTGGATCGGTTGGGTCAGGAAGATTGCTGACAAGTCAATATTTGGGGTTAAACGTTAGGAGTAACCTTACAGAACTCTCCCCGATCTGTACATCAAACCATGACAAACGCGGAGAGCTGGTTCAGAACCTTGCACTCATCGGGGACCAAGCAGTTGTCCGGCCAGCTCCGGGCCCGAATTTCCAGGAAATGAAAAGGCGAACCACTGCCAAAAGGAACATCCTGCGAATTTCTCCCACCACATCTTTCTGTGAGTTGCCGCGACCAGCCGCCCGTCGTTCCGCCCCTTGAAGAAAGATAAGACCGTAATTGTTCCACAACCTCATCCATGCCCCGGCCGCCCGAACGACGGGTCAATTGTCTCACCCGCTGTTTGAACGTCGCCAGAGGTTTGGATGCCACCTTACGTTTGACTTCGCCTTCGAGGCGCATACCAGAAACTGTACCCCAGAAACTTACGGCCTGCAATTGAGGCCACCGCGCTCTTGGTCTCATTTACCCTCAAGCACAGCCTGGCGTAACACCGACGCAGCAAAACCATCACCCGCTCCCCTGCTTTCCGGCTGCGCACATACACGTTGCAGTCGTCTGCGTAACGAGCGAAGCAATGACCTGACCGCTCCAGTTTCTTGTCCACCTCGTCAAGCAGGACGTTGGCCAACAGCGGTGAAAGTGGCCCGCCTTGCGGCGTCCCCTGATACCGCTGCTGCACCACGCCATCACTCATTATCCCGCTGTTCAGATACGCACGAACCAACCGGATAATTCCGGCATCATCAATACGTTTCCGTCAAACGATCAATGAGAATGTCGTGATTGACCCGGTCAAAAAACTTCTCCAGATCAACGTCCACCACAACCCGCCGACCGGACTGAACATACGACTGCGCGGCCAAAACCGCATCGTGCGCACATCGCCCAGGCCGGAAACCGTAGCTGTGCTCGCTGAAGGTCGCATCCAGAATCGGTTGCAGCACCTGCAGCATGGCTTGCTGGATCAACCGATCCGTTACCGTTGGAATGCCGAGCTCACGCTCGCCCCCATCAGGTTTCGGAATCATCACCCGACGCACCGGACTGGGCTGATACCTCCCCGACAACAGTTGCTCGCGAATCACCGGCCAGGCGGTTACCAGATGACGCGTCGTCTGATCTACATCCAGACCATCCACGCCAGCCGCGCCTTTATTAGCCCGGACCCGCTTGAGCGCCCGTTGCATGTTCTCTCTTGCCAAAACTGCCAAAAGCAGCCCTGACCCTGTGCTCGCCTTTTCATTTCGCGGGCCGCAGGCTTCATCACTGGAGAAAAAGCCCGCAGGGACATTCCCTGCGGGCTGCGGAACTTTGTCCTAGCTTGACTAACTTATTTAGTCTCGATTGTCTTCGTTGTCGTCTCGGTCCGCTCTTGAACCGCGGGTGTTTGGATCGTTTTCGTGGTGGTTTTCCGGACTACGACTTTGTTAGCGATCATGCGATCGCCTTCCTGGGTGTAATAAACGGTCACCGGTTCACCGGACTTAACAGTTTCTATGGAGACTGGCATACCCGCCTCGTCAACATAGGTCGTTTTCTCTGTGTAGGTGTAGTGCGTCGGAGTCGTGCTGGTCTCCGACTGAATGACGATACTGTCTGGGCTAACCTCTTCGACTGTCCCCATATTTTCCGTCGTTGTCGTGCTCGTGCTCGTGTTGACAGTCATCTGTCCCTGTTGGGCAAATACCCCGCATGGTACAACCAGAACGGCCAATGCAAATATGAGTAGTATTACTTTTTTCATGATTTTACTCCTTCTTTTTGTCTGAAATGATATCGATCGCCTCGTGGCACTGCGTGATTATAAGAACTGTGCTCTGCAGTTCATTTGTTTCCGATCTATTCTTGAATTTGAAGTCTTTGACTTGATTTTTTTTACCTTTGCACTTTTTTGTGCAATAAGGGACTCGTTTTTTTATTTCATGAATTGCATCAAGTAGAGCCATTCCTTATAAGCTGCTGAACTTTTGAACTGGCTTGACTGCTTATTCACTTTCGGTCTTTTCGATGGTGGTAGTGGTGGTCTTCTGTTGGATCACAGGCTTTTCGATGGTCGTCGTGGTTCTCCGAATTTCTGCACTATCGTCTTTAGATGAACAGGCCCCGAGGGTACCAATCAGCATAAAAAGGACTAAATAGGGGATAACGAATTGTTTCTTTTTCATAGCGGTTACTCCTTTCTACAAGTTTGTAGTGAAAAAAATAATAAAGAATCATATGCTCATCAGTAGCGATGCCAATATTCTTGTTCAGCACTTTTATTGATGCATGTTTTGTGCCAGACTGTCAGGATTCAGTGCCAACCAACCTATCATAATGAATTTTATTAATAAATTCAAAAATAAATATCTGGAGAATGGTCGTTAGATTCATGCAGAAAGGGTCATATTTAGCCGGTGGTTATATATAACCTTTTTTCTGGTCGTCTTGATGTATGGGGTGCACAATGAGAAGTGATATGCTGACACAGCCTGGATCTGCATATATCGAATCGATGAAGTTGCTGGTGTATCGAGTGTGTGTAGAGCTTGGGACAATGATGTTCAAAGGCTGACAAGATAGGAATAAAAACGGGCCGGGAGCTTGTTGCTACGTTCACTCGAATGTCTCATGAACACTTCCCCGTGGGCTTCAAAACCATCAGATTGAAGAAAGCTGACCATGTTTTACAAAAAATGTGGTGGAGGACTTTGCTCAAGGGTACAGCCAACGGAATAAATGCGGATGGAGTGTAGGCAAAACAAAAAAGGGCTCAAGCGGAAACCGCTTAAGCCCTTAAATTTTTTGGTGCCGGGACCAGGAATCGAACCAGGGACACACGGATTTTCAGTCCGTTGCTCTACCGACTGAGCTATCCCGGCACATTATCTACAACGGTGGTTAATTACACAACATCTTTTTCCTTGTCAATCAATTTCTCCAACAATCATCTCCACGCAAATTCTTTTCACCCCTACAAGAAAGACTCTTCCAAATATCTCCCATGATCATCCGGGAAGGAGCAGCACCTGTCAGGCCACTGCGAAACATCCATTTCTCTCCTGGCCCTTTCGGAGGTTTCCATAGGGACATTCTTGAGTGGCAATGAATTAATCAAGAGAAAGATTCAGGTCGGAAAGATCATCGGATTCTTTCTTCCGCTCCGCATCCTCCCCCGCACCCACATCCCCCAGATCAAGGTCAAAGTCCAGGTCATCATCAACAGGAGGGGGGGGCGTCCGTGGAGAAGGGGCAGCTGGCAGACCCTCGGAAAGATCCAGGTCATCAAGAGAGAGATCAGCAAGATCATCCTCCTCAGGGGCAGAATTTACGCCACCATCTTCCTGGCCACGCAAGGAGAGATCCAGCTCATCCAACTCCAGATCTCCATAATCCAGATCTGCGTCCAAACCACTCGTCACCTCCGAGCCAGAAACCGGGCGCGCCAGATCGGAGATATCAACCAACTCTTCCGGGATTTCAAGCTGCACAGGGCCCGCATCCTCTTCAGCCTGAACATTGACAGGCACATCTTCAAAATGGCTGGTATCTAATGACAGGCTCTCTTCATCAAAGGAGATATCGGGCTCTGTTACGTCGGCATCAAAGGAAAGATCGATGTCATCACCAAGGAATATTTCACCACTGTCGGACGACACTACCTCATCCCGCGTCACTATAGCCTGATCTTCAACCTCACTGTCTCCAAAATCGATTTCCACAGCATCCTCGCCGGCAAGCAGAGCCAGGTCCGGATCAAGGACATCCGCTATCCCCTCTATACCCTCACCGACATCCATTTCCGGAGCATGTTGCAGAAAGAGGGGAGCCACGGCAGGATATGTTGTTCCCTTTAATTCAGCATCAGCCATGGGTTTATGACACTTTCGACAACTATCCAGATGATCAAAGGAGATGTATCCACATTTAGAACAACGCATAATCACTTTTCCTTTCTCAAGAGAGATCTACTCTTCAAGGTTCCCTTAACTAGCCATCTAACAGAGAGCTTCAGCCTGCAACCAGTTGCACACAGTATTGCACATTTACTCCTCGAGAATCAAGAAATAATTCAAGAGATCCAATCCATACCGATATCACAGGACGGAGCCGAATGGGTAAGGGCGCCGATGGAAACGATATCCACCCCGCTTCGAGCCGCAGCCAGCACCGATTCCAGGGTAATGCCGCCCGAAGCCTCGACCAGGGCCCGATGGTCAACGAGCCGAACCGCCGCCTGCATGGCGGCGGGTTCCATATTATCAAGCAGGATGATATCCACCCCGCAGTCCAGACATTCGCGCACCTGCTCCAGGGTATCGGTTTCCACCTCAATGCGCAGGGTATGGGGGATTTTCCGCCGCAGCAGGGAGACGGCCTGGGCAATCGATCCGCAGGCGGCGATATGATTGTCCTTGACCAGGATCCCGTCGGCAAGGTTGAAACGGTGGTTATAGCCGCCTCCGACCTGAACCGCGTATTTTTCGAGCAGGCGCAGGCCAGGGGTGGTCTTGCGGGTATCGGTGATCCGCACCGGACACGACTGCACCTGCTCCACAAACCGGGCAGTGAGGGTGGCAATGCCTGAAAGCCTCTGCAGGAGATTGAGCGCCACCCGCTCGGCCTTCAACAGGTCCAGGACCGGACCCGACACTGTAAGCAGGAGATCACCCGCCTCAACCCTGATGCCATCCGCCACCAGATCTGCCACCACGATGGCTGGATTCTGCACCCGAAAGACCTCGGCTGCCACCGATCCGCCGCCAGCCACGATAAAAGACTCCCTGGCCACAATCCGGGCGCAGCCCGTCTCACCCGGAGCAAAGATCGACTCGCTGGTGAGGTCACCGCGTCCGATATCCTCGGCCAGAAAGGAGCGGATCAGGGTATGGAGGGCGGCCTTATCCAAGATCTTGCAACCGTTGTTCAGCTTCAGAAATCTTGGCAAGGGTCGCATCCAGTTCTTCTTTTTTCTCCCTTTCCTTCATCACCACATCCGCCGGGGCATTGCTGAGAAATTTCTCACTGACCAGTTTGGCATTGATCTGAACGAGCTTGACCTCGACCTTCTGGCGCTCCCGGACAAGCTTGGCCGTCTCTTTCTCCACATCCACCAGACCCTTGAGGGGGACATAGATCTCCATATCCTTGTAAAGGTAGGTGGCGGCATCCGTCGGCTTTTCCCCTTCTCCTGCAACCACCAGGGAACTGAGCCGGGTCATGTCGGCAAGAGTGGCCGTAAAAGACCGGATAAAGGCAATCTGGGCAGGAGAAGGACAGAGGATAAAGGCCTCTATCTTCGTGGAGGGATGGACATCGGCCTCCGCCCTGATATTACGGATGCCGGTGATAATGCCCATGAGCAGCTCCACCTGCTCCTCGGCCCCGCTGTTCAGCCAGTTCCCGTTGACCTCGGGATAGGGCTGGTCATCAGGGTGTTGCGCTCACCCGGCAGCACGCTCCAGATCTCCTCGGTGACAAAGGGGGTGATCGGATGGAGCAGCTTGAGGATCGTCTCCAGGACCAGCAGCAGCACCCCCCGGGCCTGATCCTTGTCGGCCAGATCCTCGCCGAAGAGATCGGCTTTGATCCACTCCAGGTACCAGTCGCAGAACTCATGCCAGACGAACTGGTAGAGGGCCGAGGCCACATCGTTGAAACGGTATTCGTCGAGGCGCCCTGCGACCTCGGCCACGGCTGGTTGCCGTGCGGCTCAGGATCCAGCGGTGGATCAGGCGACAGATCGAGCCGCATCGCCGGCCCATGGCCCTCGACGGATCGCTCACCGTCGGCCACATGCATCAGGGCAAAGCGGGCGGCGTTCCAGATCTTGTTGATGAAGAAGCGGTAGCCCTCGATCCGCTCCTCGTCGAGCCGGATCTCCCGGCCCTGGGCGGCAAAGGCGGTCAGGGTGAAGCGCAGGGCGTCGGTGCCGTATTTGTCCATCACCACCAGGGGGTCGATGACATTGCCGGTGGACTTGGACATCTTCTTGCCGTGCTTGTCGCGGACCAGGGCATGCAGATAGACGTCCCGGAACGGCACCTCGTCCATGAAGTGCAGCCCCATCATCATCATCCGGGCCACCCAGAAGAAGAGGATGTCGAAGCTGGTGATCAGCACCGAGGTGGGATAGAACATCGCCAGCTCCCTGGTCTGCTCCGGCCAGCCCAGGGTGGAGAAGGGCCAGAGGGCCGAGGAGAACCAGGTATCCAGCACGTCGGTCTCCTGGAGCAGCTCGGTTGAACCGCACTTCGGGCAACTGGTCGGGATCGGTAGAGGCGACGATCAGCTCGCCGCACTCCTGCAGGTCCAGGCCGGAATCCGATGGCCCCACCAGATCTGCCGGGAGATACACCAGTCGCGGATATTGTCCATCCAGCTGTAAAAGGTGTTGTACCAGGTCTTGGGATAGATGTTGATCCGTCCCTGCGCGCACCGCCGCCACCGCCTTGTCGGCCAGGGGCTTTACCGAGACGAACCACTGCTTGGAGGTGGTGGCCTCGACCACGGTATGGCAGCGGTAGCAGTGGCCGACCGCGTGCTCGTAGGTCCTCGATCCTTCCAGAAATCCCTGGGTCTCCAGATCGGCTCAACGATCTTCTTGCGGCAGGCGAAACGATCCAGGCCGGCATAGACTGCCGGCCGTTTTCATTCATCACCCCGTGCTGTCCATGACCTTGATGATCTCGGCAGGTCATGGCGCCTGCCGATCTCGTAGTCGTTCCGGTCATGGGCCGGCGTGACCTTCAAGGCCCCGGTGCCGAACTCCTTCTGCACGTGATGATCAAAGACCATCGGGATGATCCGGTCGGTCAGGGGCAGCCTGACTGCCGACCCCGGCAGATGCTGGTATAGCGCTCATCATCGGGATGGACCGCCACCGCGGTATCGCCCAGCATGGTCTCCGGGCGGGTGGTGGCCACCACCACATAGCCGCTGCCGTCGGCAAAGGGATAGCGGATGATGGTAGAGCTTGCCGTTGGTGGGCTCGTGCTCCACCTCGTCGTCGGCCAGGGCGGTCTGGCAGCGGGGGCACCAGTTGACGATATAATCGCCCTTGTAGATCAGCCCTTCGTGATAGAGACGGACAAAGACCTCGCGCACCGCCTTGGACAGCCCCTCATCCATGGTGAAGCGTTCCCGGTCCCAGTCGCAGGAGCCGCCCAGCCGCTTGAGCTGGTTGATGATCGTGCCGCCCTTCTCCGCCCGCCAGTGCCCAGACCCGTTCGATGAACTCCTCGCGGCCCAGGTCGTGCCGGCTCTTGCCTTCGGCTGCCAGCTGCCGTTCCACCACGTTCTGGGTGGCGATCCCGGCATGGTCCGTGCCCGGCACCCAGAGGGTATTGTCACCCTCGCATCCGGTGGTAGCGGACCAGGATATCCTGCAGGGTATTGTTCAGGGCATGGCCGACATGCAGGACCCCGGTGACATTGGGCGGCGGAATGACGATGGAAAACGACGGCCTGCCCTCTTCCATGGTGGCCTGAAAACATTTTTCATCGGTCCAGCGCTGCAGCCACTTTTCCTCGACGCCTGCAAACTCGTAGCCCTTGCTCAATATATCGTTCATACGTTTTATAATTTCAGATTTTAGTGCCTTACTCCTGAACTCCTGTCAAAAAAAAACAAGAAATTCAGGCAACCGTTTTCATAAGATTGTTCAGATAAATAGGCTGAAGGCTGAAGACTGAAGGAAACAACAGACGGGCCGACGGCCCGCAACCTTCAGCCTTCAGTCTTCAGCCTTCAGTCTTGGGTTGCGGGCGTTAGCCCGCATTAGCTTTTAGCCTTTGACAAAACTACGTTAGCAGACTTCTATCGCACATTCCAGGGCTTGGGTAAAAATATATGTTCATAGAGACTCAGGGCATACCGGTCGGTCATCCCGGCAATAAAATCACAGACCCTTCTATGCGCTATTTTTTCACTGGCCCAGACATGCTTCTGTTTTCTCGGCTCCCATGAAATTCCATTACGCACCATCAAGCCATTTTCCAGAAAATAATGATACAGATCACGGATGATCCTCTGGGCCTTCTCAAATTCGTTATGCACCTTGTAAAATTGATACACATTTTCATAAAGAAAGGTACGCAGATCACTAATCGCCCGGAGCATTTTATGGCTGAGATGCAGCCTGCCGTCACCTGCAGCCAGGGTCTCGACAATCAGATCCCGGACCATGGCCCCTGTTCTCTTGGAATGACGATCACCGACTACCGCTTTTATATCCGCAGGCAGATCCCCTTCACAAATAATTCCGGCACGCAGGGCATCGTCCATATCATGATTGACATAGGCAATGATATCAGCTATCCGCACCACCTGCCCTTCCAGGGTGGCTGGCAGCTCCGAGCTCTCCACCGGCAGGATGTCATTACGGCCCTTGGAGTGTTTGACGATGCCGTTTCTGACCTCAAAGGTAAGATTCAGGCCTTTGCCCCTATTCTCCAGAAAATCGACCACCCGAAGACTGTGCACATAATGGCGGAATCCCCCCGGATGCAGCTCGTTCAGGGTCGCTTCCCCGGCATGGCCGAAAGGGGTATGACCCAGATCATGGCCAAGGGCAATGGCCTCGGTCAAGGCCTCGTTGAGACAGAGGGCTGCAGAAATGGTCCGGGCAATCTGCGAGACCTCGAGGACATGGGTCAACCGGGTCCGGTAATGGTCTCCTGCAGGCGCCAGAAAAACCTGGGTCTTATGCTTCAGGCGACGGAAGGTCTTGGAATGGGTAATACGATCCCTGTCCCGCTGAAAGGGCATACGGATATCGCAGCCATCGTCCTCTTCCGGAGACCTGCGGCCCAGCGAGTTTTTATTGAGGGCAGCGAAAGGGGACAGAATCTCCTCCTCTCTGTCCTCCAACTGATACCGAATCGAGATTCCTACAACTGGTGTATATGCCATGGTACGTCTCTTTGAACAGAGGAAAACAACTCAGCGGCCTGACCGCCCCCAGGGTCGAGCAGACGGCAAAAGGTACCCTTGGCACGATGCAATGGGGATGAATAGCAGGCAAAATCTGTTACCCTTCTTTTTACACATCCCGCCCTGTTCCCGCAAGGGGGAAAGAATTCCGAGAAAAGATCCCGATCCTGGCCCTGCCAGATAGATGCATGCTCCCCGTTCATCCCAACAACTCAGCCAGATGCAAGACCCGCACCGGAACTCCGGCAACGGCTATGGCCAGACGCCACTGCATAAGACAACCGGTGCAGCTGCTGGTGATCACATCAGGGGCCAGGGCCAGAACCTTTGCCGCCAGCCTGTCACGAATCATTGCCGATATCTCCGGAGTACCGATATGGAAAAGCCCGCCCTGACCACAGCACTCCGGGCCGCCGGGAAGTTCCAGCAGCTCCAGATCCGGATTGCGGGCCAATACCCGGCGCGGCTCGTCGCTGATTTTCAGACCATGCCGGAAATGGCAGGGGTCATGATAATAGACACGCACTTTCTTCTTCCCGGACAGCTCTTTCGCCGGCACAGGAGGCAGATGCGCATCGAGAAAACAACTGAGCTCCACCAGACGGGCCCCCAGGGTCTCAGCCTTGAGCCGCCAGACCGGGTCATCTCCCAAAAGATCCGCATATCTAAGCAGATGCGCATAACAGGAGGCGCAGGAAACCAGCACGGGCCCACTGCTCTGTTCCAAGGCAGTGATATTCCTGCGGGCACAGTTCCGCGCTTCATGCCGATCTCCCGCGGACAAGGCAGCCAGACCGCAACAGGACAAACCGTCAGGCACGTGCAATCCATAACCGAGACCGGCTGCCAGGGAAGCACAGGATGCGGCTATTTGCGGAAAAAGATAGCGGGCAGCACATCCGGGGAAATAGGTCAGCTTCCCTTTCTGGTGTGATGGTTCAGGAAGGTTTTTTTTGGGAACCACCACTTTTTTGACGTCCTGCTCAAACAGGCCCAGACGAAGTCTGAGTCCGCTGTCTGCCGGCAGATGTCTCGATACCAACTCCGCCCCGGCCTTCCCCAGCACCCGCAGGGATGCGAGCATCTCGGGGTAGGCTAGCACCTTGCGGGCCAGATACTTCTCATAACCATGGGCGCCATAAACAGCCGGAAAGGCCGCACGGGCGGATTCCACCTCCCGGCACACATCTATGCCCCGAGGACAGACAGCGGAACAGGCCCCGCAGAGCAAACATTTGGAAAAGATATCCTCGAACACCGCTCCTTTACCAGGCAGCTCGGCAATGCGGGCCAGATGGATCTTGCCCCGGGCGGTATGGGCCTCCTGACCAGTGACCCGATAGACCGGGCAGACCACCGAACAGGCCCCGCATTTAGCGCAGGAATTCACGGTTGACAATAAAATGATCTCATAAAAAGTATCAAGGAGATGGCTAAGCGAAAAGGCCCAAAGACAAGGCGCACAAGTCTTTTGTCACAGCGGCGTACTGTTGGGTACGCCGCTGTGACAAAAGATGCCGTGCAACGCAGTATTTGGACCTTTACGCGACGCCATCATTTTTCCCACAGTAGATAGGCCTTAATTAAAGGATCCAGGTTGCCGTCGAGCACCGCATCCACATTGCCGATCTCCAGATCTGTACGGTGATCCTTGATCAAACGATAGGGCTGCAGGACATAGGAGCGGATCTGACTGCCCCAGGAGATCCCTTTCTTGTCTCCGTGCAGATCCTCCTTGGCCTCGTTCTGTTGTTCCTTCCCCAGTTCATAGAGACGGGAGGTCAGCATCTTCATGGCCGTATCCTTGTTCCGGTGCTGGGACCGCTCATTCTGACACTGTACCACAATGCCGGTGGGAAGATGGGTAATCCGGATGGCCGAGTCGGTTTTATTGATATGCTGCCCACCGGAACCGCTGGCCCGGTAAGTATCAATACGCAGGTCTTTATCGATGATCTCCACGTCAATTGTATCATCAAGTTCAGGCATGACCATGACAGAAGAAAAGGAGGTATGCCGCCTGCCACTGGCGTCAAAGGGCGATATTCGGACCAGGCGATGAATCCCCACCTCTGAGCGCAGATACCCGTAGGCATTATGTCCGGTGACCATGATGGTCACGCTCTTGACTCCAGCCTCATCACCGGCCAGATAATCGAGGATATCCGTCTTGAATCCCTTCAGCTCGGCCCAGCGCAGATACATGCGCATGAGGATGCTCACCCAATCCTGGGCCTCTGTGCCGCCGGCCCCGGCATGGATATCCATGATCGCATTATTGGCATCATGTTCACCGCTGAGCATGCACTCCAGTTCAGCGATGGCAATACGTTCCTGCAGCGACTCAATGGTGGCGGCGACCTCATGTTCCATCTCGGCATCATTCTCTTCCATGGCCAGATCAAGGAAGATCTCCATCTCTGCCGCCTCTTCCCACTTGGACTCCCAGCCCTTGATGATCTCCTGGAGCTGACCGTGCTCTTTTTGCACATTCTTGGCCCGGTCGGCATCATTCCAGAAGTTGGGAGCCAGGGTCTGCTGTTCCAGCCGTTCCAGTTCGTCTTTTTTATGATCTAAGTCAAAGATGCTCCTTCAAGGCCAGCAGTCGTCCCTTCAGTTCCTGAATCCTTTGCTTGGATATTGCAGCGCCTGTATCAATCGACATAATAACTCCCTACAAAAAAAAAATTTAGGTGTCGTAATAAAATAAGCAGGTTTTTTTGCTTATTTTATTACGACACCTTATGCCGCTTACAGAAACCAATGTTGTTCCGGCTGTTTCTGTAAAGCGGCGTCTGGCAAATAGCATACACAACGTAATTTTATTGCCCAAATTAGCGAGCAAGGCCAAATAAATTAAAAACACAAATTCAAGTATTTAAGTTAAAGTCACTTGGAAGCTAAACTACTAACCACCTCAGCCGCTGTAAAAAATAAACATGGCCGACAAGATATCCGAAACGGCATAAGGGGCCGTAATGGAATTGATATAAAAAGTCAGGTTATTTCTTTAACGGCTCCTTGTACGATCTCCGGCAGATGTAATTTGCTAGACGCCGCATCCAAGAAACAGCAGTAAAGATTGCTGTTTCTTGGATGCGGCATAAGGGGCCGTAATTAAAAAGAGCAAAAAAAAACTTTGCTCTTTTTATAACGGCCCCTAAAAATCAAGAAAACTTTCTCGGCCGGGGATTGCGAAGGGCGATCCAAATCAAAAAGAACCCTGCCATCCCCAGACAAAGAGGCGCAAAAAGATAGCCCCCGCGCACAAACAAAGTCT
This sequence comes from uncultured Pseudomonadota bacterium, assembly GCA_963776835.1. GTDB lineage: Bacteria > Desulfobacterota > Desulfobulbia > Desulfobulbales > Desulfocapsaceae > UBA2270. Next base: position 33,247 of record CAVZOB010000006.1, on the reverse strand, counting down.
CTTCCTCCATGAGGACAACATCGGCTACCTCAGCCCAGCGTTCAAACAAGGGAGACACCCGCTGGACCCGGCCCAGGGGGTCAATAAATCCTGAGAAACCGGTATTTGCCGCCCGCACCAGACTGCGCCGGGTCTCCACCGCTCGCAACACCGTCATGGCCAGGCTGTGATGCGGGGCACTGGATCTGCCATACCAGGCATCATTGGTCAGATTCACCAGGAGATTGGCTCCGACTCCCACCCATTTTCTGGCAATATCCGGGAAGATGGACTCAAAGCAGATTAATACCCCAATCCGGGCATTCTGACAAGCCAGGGGCTGATCAATGGCACCCGGGCTGAAATCTCCCACTGCCTCCACCACCGGAGCTAGAAATGGCAGGATTTTTTTCAAGGGGACATATTCGCCAAACGGCACAAGATGACTCTTGAAGTAGCTGCCCGTGATCCGACCACTGGCATTAAAAAGAAGGGCGCTGTTATAATAACGCGTCACTTCCTGACCGTTGCCACTATCGTCGCCGCTGGCTGCAACCCTTTCAAGCCAGGGCGCCCCTGTAAGCAGGGAGATTTTTCCAGCAGACGAAAGGTCATGCACAGTTTGCAGCAGGGGATTATTCACCGGAAAAAAGGGCAGGGCTGTTTCAGGCCATACCAGAAGCACAGGCGGGTTGCGTTCAATAAGCCCCCAGCTTTGGCCGATATAATTATCCAGAGTCTCCTCCTCCAAACCGGGAGACCATTTTTGACTTTGAGCAATATTACCCTGGACCACGCCAACACGCATGGTCTCGGCGACCTGTATGTATCTGCCTATCTGCTGCCAGCGCAGGAATGAATAGAGTGCAACTCCGCTGCAGAGCAGGACAACAGGAACAACCAGGGCAAGCCGCTCTCTTTTTTGCGTACCCGGGATGAACATTATGACCGCCAGGGTATTGGTCAAAACCAGAAGAAACGTGAGACCATAATGACCCCACAGATCAGCGGACTGGATCAGCCATGGGACATTGGCCAAGGCGTAGCCTGGATCCATCCAGGGAAAACCGGTGAACAGAAAAGAACGACTCCAGTCCAGCGCCACCCAGAGCGCAGGAACAAGCCAGAGAAAAAGCTGCAGAGGAAGCCTCACAAAGAAGAGGCGGGCGGCCATTGCAAAAGCACCCATATAGAGGCTCATATAGAGGGCAAGGAGGAAGAGGGCCGGAATGGACAGGTAGGGGGGCAGGCCGCCATAGCGTCCCAGAACAGTGACAAGCCAATGGAGCAGGAGAAGAAAATGAAGCAGACCGGTCAGAAGCCCGCAAGTCCAAGCCTGCCGTGCCGTTGCAGATCCGATGATGGCCAGTAAAAGCGGAACCAGGGCGACAAAAAGCAGCGGCCAGACCCCGCCGCCCCCGGGAAATGCGAGCCAGAGGAGGGCTGCGGTCATCAGCGCCGCCACTATTTTCATCCCCGGGGTGATACCTTTCCCCCGTACAAAGCTGAAATCACGCCTCGTCATCGATCAGCCGAGTAATCCGCACCAGTTTGATATGCCGCCTGCTCGCCGTCTGTACCAGGAAACGCAACCCTCCCACATTCACCTGATCTCCGGGAACAGCCAACCTTCCCAGAATATGGACCACCAGCCCGCCCACGGATTCATATGGGCCTTCCGGCATCTCAACCCCAAAGCGTTCTTCCACCTCTTCTATATCCACCCTGGCCGGTACCAGAATAGTTTCCTGACCTACCTCCTGAATTTCATCCTGTTCATCCACGTCATATTCATCACCAATCTCGCCGACAATTTCTTCCAGAACATCCTCGAGGGTGACAAGACCCCGCACGGCTCCAAACTCATCAATTACCAGGGCCATATGGACCTTCCGTTTCTGGAACTCCACCAGCAGGTCGACAATCATTTTTTTTTCATCAATGAACCAGGGAGGATTCAAAAGTTGTGCAAGCGGAATATCCCTGGAAGCCGGGGAAAAAATCTTCAGCAAATTCTTGACATGAAGGATGCCGACAACGTGGTCCACGGTGTCTCGGTATACCGGAACCCGGGTAAATCCCTTTTCGATAAAGAGTTCCACCAGATCCGCAAGCGAGGTGGATTCTTCCGCCGCCACGATCTCCACCGCCGGGGTCATGATCTCGCCGGCCTTGGTATCACGAAAATCAAAGATGGAGTTGATCATCTTCTCTTCCAGGCTGGTAATCAAGCCCTGCTCTTCTCCTTCCTCCAGCAGGTCTTGGATCTCTTGCTCCAGGGACTCGGTGGTATCTGGAGTCCGTCCGGGCAGCAGGTCTGCCAGCCGCCTGAAGACACCTTTATGTTCCGGCACTTCAGACTGTTCGGATGTATTTTCTTTATCCATTCTTCCTTCTATGTCATTTCATTATTAAGAGTTCTCTCGCCGGCAACTAGTTGAATATTTCGATGAGATATCAGAGAGAAAGCATTTTAGCAGCAAGCATAATTCTTACCACGACCTGCCATGACAACCAAAGTAAAAAATCAAAATACATTTTTTCTTTTCTAATTGCCATGATATGACTATAGTAACCCTTGTTTATTCTTTTGCAAAAATAAAAAAAAGCGTTCGGGGGCCAGTTGTCATCATCTTCCCTGACTCAACCTGCGTCCATCAATAATTCGAATGGGCGTCAATGAAGACATTACAAGATCAAGACAATATGAGTTACAGTTTGCAAGGAAAGGTTCTCATAGCCAATCGGGGTGAGATCGCGATCCGCATCATGAATGCATGCCGGGATCTGGGTCTGGAATATACGGTTGTCTATACCGACGCCGACAAGGACTCCGAACACGTCCGGTGCAACAGGACAAGCGGCGCCAACCAAAACGCCTGGCGGATTACCAGCTACACTGAACCCAATGATATCTTCGCGGTTGCCGACCACACCGAATGCACTGCCATCCATCCCGGCTATGGTTTTTTCTCGGAAGACTATCGTTTTGCCAGAAGGGCAACCCTCCGCGACCGGCCCCTTACCTTTATCGGTCCCAACTGGGAGGTCATCAAAAGCCTGGGCGATAAGATCAACACCAAGCGGGTCGCCAACACGCTGAAGATACCCACCATTCCCGGAACCGACAGCCCCATCTACAATGAGATGGAGGCGGAGGAGATCGCCCAGAGACTCATGGACGATCAGGTGGCCCAGGAGATCAAGGCCCCCTCCATCCTGGTCAAGGCGGCGGCCGGCGGCGGCGGCATGGGCATTGAAGAGGTCACGGAGATCGAGCAGTTCCGCCGCATCTACCGCCAGGTACAGAGCTATGCCAAACGCCAGTTCGGAGACGGCGGCGTGCTCATCGAACAATGCCTGCGCGACTATAACCATCTTGAGGTGCAGCTGGTCTGCTCCCGCCATGGCGAACGGATCCACTTCGGTTCCCGCAACTGCACCATCCAGTCAACCGGCCGTCAGAAACGGGTGGAGGCGGCGCCGGGGTTCGATAGTTCCTGTTTCACCTACGACTTCGATGAGCAGAAGGTACTGGAGCAGATCGTTGACTATTCGCTGAAACTGGCAGCCCATGTGCGCTACGACAACGTCGGCACCTGGGAATGGATCGTCAGCAGGTCCGGGCGCCCCTATCTGCTGGAGGTCAATACCAGGATCCAGGTGGAGAATGATGTCTCCGCCCGCATCAGTTATCTTGACAATCACCACCCCAATCTCATCCGCGAACAGATCAGACTGGGTCTGGGTGAAAAGATCGGCTACAAGCAGAAAGCCATCCAGTTCAAAGGGGCATCCATTGAACTGCGCATTGTGGCCGAAGACACCCGGCGCGGTTTTGCGCCCTGGATCGGTACCATCACCGACTTCCATTTTCCCGAACACGACTGGTCAACCGTTTATTCCCATGTCCCTTCCGACCGGGAATACCGGATTCCCAGCGAATATGACCCCAACCTCGCCCTGGCCCTGGTATGGGGGGACTCCATGGACGAGGCCAAAAAAAGGGCCGGACAGTTTATTGACGAGATTGTCATTCGCGGCAAGGACTCACATGACAACCCCATTGTCACCAACCTGGAATATTTGAAAGAGAACCTGAACCGCCTGCTTACTTTCTAAGCCATTATTCAGGTAAGCAAAAACTCGCAGAATAACCGTAAAAATGAGATGGGCGGAAAGATAAGAGATATTGCATAACAGCTCCTCATGGGATATCTGATTAGCATTCAACTTGCATCAGAAGCTTTATGATGGGATAAAAACTTGCCGTTTGGATGGTATCTGCCAAGCGCCACTCAAATAATCAGCCGGAAAAGATTGGCTGTTTATCTGACGCGGCATCAGGTGCCGAAATAAAATAAACAGAAAAGCACTGTTTATTTCATTACGGCACCTAATCACCTGCAACCCGTAACATCACTCTCTATGAACGTATTACTCAAGCAGCTCCATAAAATCGAAGAACGGATCAACTATCTGACTCAGCTCAAGGACTACTCCAACTGGGGCAACCTGGACGGGTTTAAAGAGAGCTGTGCCGACCTGAAGCAGACGGTTTATGATCACAGCGAAAAGCAGTTTGCCGGCGAGATCCATAAACTGCATGAGGCCATATGCTTTCTCGAAGAGCGGGCGGAAGAGCAGCTGACGCCCATGGAGCGGGTACGAATCGTCCGCAGCATCCAGCGCTTCAGCCTCAAGGATATTCTGGAAAACGTCTATGAGGATTATACCGAACTGGGCGGGCAGGATGATGCCAATATCGACCCGGCTATGGTCTGCGCCAAGGCCACCATCGTCAGACGTATCAAGAATAAACCCTACACCGCCTCGGTCATGGTCATTGGCCAGGAAACAGGTCATGGCGAGGAATTCCGCAACGGCGGATCCTGCAAACCCGAGGGCAACGAAAAGGCCCTTCGCTATATGAAGGTCGCGGAGACAGAAGGCATCCCCATTCACTTCTATGTTTTCACCCCCGGATCCTACCCTGTGGAGGAGTATCCGGGAGCAGCGCAGCAGATCGCCCGGAACATTTACGCCATGACCAAACTGCGGGTTCCCATGGTGTCGATGATCTCAGAGGGCGGCTCAGGTGGAGCCGAGGCCATCGGTCTCTCCGACTTCCGGATGATGTGTTCCCATGGCTACTACTCGGTCATTTCACCGGAAGGGGCCGCGGCCATTGAGGGCAAGGTAAGAGAGGGCGGCAAGGTCCCCAAAGAGCTCATTGAGGTCTGCGCCGACAGGCTGAAATTGACGGCCACCGACAATCTGGCCCTGGGCACAATCGATCATATCATCCAGGAACCGCTCCTGGGCGCCAGAAGAGATGACTTTGCCTTTTTTGCCCAGCTTCGCGCCGAGGTCATGCGGGCCACCGACAAGGTGGTCCTCTCCACCAAAAGCTTCAGGGCCTTCCGCTCCTATGAAATCAAACGGAAAAAGGCGGAGACAGAGTCCCAGGAGCTCCAGGTTGATGTCTCCTGGGATCTCAATCAGGATGAGATCAAACGTCTTCTTGCCGGGAGATCACGAAAATATCGGGAAATGGCCTTTCAGGGTTTCAGCGGACTGCCCACTCCCACGACAAAATTTCTCCAGCAGCTTCAGGAAAAAACCGAAAAGGTCTATTATACCATGCGGTATGATATCCTGAAAAATCACCAGAAACAGGTGCAGAAGGTCTTCAAGGATGTCTCCGGTGAAGGAACGATCATCCTCAAACGGGTCACTTCACCCATTACCACTGCTATTGATTTCTTCTCCCAGCAAAATGATAAAAAGACCATCCGTCCCCAGCTTACCACCTCAGACGGGAGCCCAGCTCCAGGCACCACTCCGGATCCGCTGGAACTGACAGACACCTATACCAGTCCGCTGGCCAATGAGGATCGCACCATCACCTGTCCCAACAGTGAGAGATACGGATGTAAAGATCTCTGGGTGCCGGACCTCTTCGGTGAATTCGCAGGTGTCTGTGAGACCTGCGGCCACCACTTCCCCCTTGAGTACAAGTGGTATCTGAAAAATATCTTTGATCCAGACTCCATCCGGCTTTTCAACACAGACATCACTGCCGGCAATCCCCTTGCATACATAGGATTTGACGAGCGCCTGCAATCATCCAAGAAGAAGACGGGCCGGAATGCCGGCAACATGACCTTCCACGCCCGGATCATGGATATTCAGGTGGTGGTCAGCATGCTCTACTCTGATTTCAGAAACGGCACGGTCGGTGCCGCCGAAGGTGAAAAATTCATCCAGGCCTGCGCCGTGGCCAAACGGAAGAAACGACCACTGATCTCCTATGTCCACACCACCGGCGGCATTCGCATCCAGGAAGGGACTCTCGGGGTCACCCAGATGCCCAAATGCACCATGGCCGTCCGTGAATATATCGATGCCGGTGGACTCTACATAGTCGTCTATGACAACAACTCCTATGCCGGTCCCGTTGCCAGCTTCCTCGGCTGCTCACCCTATCAGTTTGCCATCCGCTCAAGCCGTATCGGCTTTGCCGGTCACCGGGTCATCCGCGAGACCACGGGAATTGACATCCCTCCAGATTACCATTCCGCCAGAAACGCCCTCAAACGAGGTCACATTCAGGGGATATGGGATCGTCGAGAGTTCAGGCGCAACCTGTATAAATCCCTCATGACCATGGGCAGCCCCCACCTCTATTATCGATAATAATAAAAAGGTTATTTTTTACCGGTTTCCGAAAGATATTGCACAAAGACAGGCCAGGCTGGACTTAAAGATCTATTCTTGAATTTTCTTGGTTCCGAGCCTTGACGGAACCACTCCCTTATGCTAGATAGGGTGTCACTTTGTTGTGTTATGGGGGCCGTTAGCTCAATTGGTAGAGCAACTGACTCTTAATCAGTAGGTCCCCGGTTCGATCCCGGGACGGCCCACCAACAGACACAGGGTTTGCGAGGTTTCTTGCAAACCCTTTTTTTATGCCCTGCATCCACGCAAAGGCAACACCTTTTTGGCTGCTTTCCCGAGGGCAGATAAAAAGGCCCGGATCATGTATGATGACCCAAGGCCTTTATCTTCTTCAATCTTCCAACTTACACAAAAACTGCCGATCTTTCATCAGATCCTCACCCTTCAAAAAACGTTCAATGGATTCAGCGGCAACCTTCCCCTGATAAACGGCCTTGGCAGCGGTCTGCGGTCCAAGGACATTGTCTCCTCCGGCAAATATCCAGTCAACAGATGTCTGCAGGGTCAAGGGATCGGTCTCATAGGTGCCCCAGCCGGTAAGTTTAAATCCCAGGCCCTGGTCAGCAGTATGGTCAACATTCTGGCTGATGGCGGGGATAAGGGAATCGGCCTTGATAATAAAGTTGGACCCCTCTTGGACCACAGGCCTTCTCCTGCCCGAGGAATCAGGTTCGCCCAGCTCCATGCGCACACACTCCACCCCGACAAGCCTTCCGTTCTCGGACAGGATCTTCACCGGTGCTGCCAGAAGCTCAATGCGCACCCCCTCTTCCTCAAGATGATGCACCTCGGCCCTGGATGCGGGCATCTCATCCCTGGAACGGCGATAGAGAATAAAGACATCGGTAGAACCAAGGCGCAAGGCGCTACGGGCTACATCGATGGCAACATTGCCGCCACCGACCACCACCACCTTCTTGCCCAGGTCAATTTTTTCTCCAAGATTTATGCGGCGCAGATAATCAACCCCATGCATAACCCCTTCGGTATTCTCCTCATTCTCCAGACCCAATTTACGGCTGGCATGGGCTCCTACCCCGAGAAAAACCGCATCAAAACCTTCGTTCTTCAGATCGGCGAGGCTCTTGTCGCGGCCGATGGTAACCCCTTGCATGATGGTAACTCCACAACTCTTCAAGGCATCAAATTCGGCGCGAATAATATCGCGGGGTAAGCGGAAGGCTGGAATACCGACAGTCAGCATTCCCCCAAATTCCGAGAGGCTCTCAAAGACCGTGCAGGCAACCCCCTTATGGGCAAGATAGTAGGCAACCGACATCCCGGCCGGGCCGGAACCGACAATGGCCACCTTCTTGCCCACCGGCAGGGCGCAGAGAGTCGACATATTCTTGTTATTGGCAACCATCCAGTCCACAAGAAAGCGTTCGAGCATGCCGATGGCCACTGCCTGCCCCTTCCCTTTACCCCGGATGCAGGAACCCTCACACTGAAACTCATGGGGACAGACCCGCGAGCAGACTGCGGGCATGGAAGAGGTCTCCCTGATTTTCCAATAGGCCTGTTCAAACTCACCTTCACGCAGAAGAGCTATAAAGCCGGGGATATCATTATGAATGGGACACCCGTCCCGGCACGCCGGTTTTTTACACTGCAGACAACGATTTGCTTCCAGGATCGCAGTCTCGGTGGAATATCCCTCGACAATCTCATTAAAATTGGTAATACGCTCGGAAACAGGCAATTCAACCGCCATCTGTCGGGCTATGGCCATACGTTCTTGTGGTTTCATAACTCCCCTTGGTCTTGTCAATTGATGATTATTAATAAATATACAGACACAGCAGGTGTGACATAAAAAAAAGGCCGTCCCTTTGCAGGGGCGACCTTTTTTCTATCATTCATCCGTCAATGAATCAAGTCATTTTTGAGACCTTTAAACGCGCGAGGGCTCGCTGTAATGCCGCCTCAGCTCGGGTTCTATTAATCAGGTCATCATGCTGGCTGGCCTTGGCCAGGCGCTTCTCGGCGCGTTCCTTGGCACTCATGGCCCTGTTCACGTCAATCTGCCGTCCGAACTCAGCGCTTTCCACCAGAAAGGTGATCTTGTTATTGGAGCATTCACAGAATCCGCCGCTGATCATCAGATTTTCACGTTTCTTCCCCTGCTCATAGGTCAATAGACCAGTCCTGATGGTGGAAAGAAAGGAGGCATGATTGGCCAGAACACCAAAATCGCCACCAAATCCGGGTGCATTGACGATATCGACATCTTCACTGACGATGGCGCCATTGGGGGTAACCACTTCAAGTCGTATTTGTTGAGCCATTGAATTGACCTCTTAAGCCGTTGTTCGAGAACAACTGGAACAGTTTACTGCCGTGAACGGCATAAGGAGCCGTATCAAAATGAACATGATATCACATGGTCATTTCGTCACGGCTCCTAATCAGGAAAAGATTATGCCTTCTCTTTGGCTGATTCCTTGGCAAGGGCCTCGTCAATGGAACCAACCATATAGAAGGAGTTCTCACCCATATGATCATATTTCCCTTCCAGGATTTCCTTGAATCCCTGAACCGTATCAGCAACCTTCACAAACTTCCCTTCCATGCCGGTAAAAACCTCGGCAACGGTAAAGGGCTGCGACAGAAAACGCTGGATCTTACGGGCCCGGGCCACAAGGATCTGATCTTCCTCGGACAGCTCATCCATACCGAGAATGGCGATGATATCCTGAAGATCCTTGTACTTCTGCAGGGTGATCTGAACCCCGCGGGCAACATCATAATGTTCCTGGCCAACTACATTGGGATCAAGAATACGGGATGTTGAATCCAGAGGATCAACCGCGGGATAGATGCCCAGCTCGGCAATCTGCCGTGAAAGAACAACGGTACCGTCAAGATGGGCAAAGGTGGTAGCTGGTGCAGGATCGGTCAAGTCATCAGCAGGAACATATACGCACTGAACAGCGGTAATGGAACCCTTGGTGGTGGAGGTAATGCGCTCCTGCAGGGCGCCAAGATCTGTGGCAAGTGTAGGCTGATACCCAACAGCTGACGGGATACGACCGAGAAGGGCGGAGACCTCGGAACCTGCCTGGGTAAAACGGAAGATGTTATCTACGAAGAAGAGCACGTCCTGGCCTTCTTCGTCACGGAAATACTCAGCCGCGGTCAGACCGGTCAGGGCCACCCGCGAACGGGCACCTGGAGGCTCCGTCATCTGCCCATACACCAGGGCAGCTTTCGGAAGAACACCTGATTCCTTCATCTCCTGATACAGATCGTTTCCTTCACGGGTACGCTCTCCGACACCGCAGAATACGGAGATACCACCATGATGCTGGGCAATGTTATTGACCATCTCCATCATGATAACGGTCTTACCGCAACCGGCGCCACCGAACAGACCCATCTTGCCGCCCATTGGGAAGGGAACGAGAAGGTCGATAACCTTGATCCCGGTTGCCAGAACCCTCACCTCGGTATCCTGCTCGGTAAAGAGCGGGGCCTCGCGGTGAATAGACATGGTCTTATCTGAACTGATGGGACCGAGGCCATCAACCGGACGTCCGACAACATTCATGATCCGACCGAGGGCTGGGGGGCCTACCGGAATGGTGATGGGCAGCGCCGCTGTCCCGTGCCTCCATGCCACGGACCAGACCATCGGTCGGCATCCATGGCAATACAACGACAGGCATTATCACCGAGATGCAGGGCAACCTCGATAACCAGATTGTCCGCCATATCAGTGATGCCGGGATTGCTGACGAAGAGCGCATTCATGATACTTGGAAGTTTACCGGGCTCAAATTCAACGTCAACTACCGGACCGATTACTTTAATTATTTTTCCTACGTTTTGTTCACTCATTGGGATTCACCCCTCCTCAAAGTCTTAAAATTGGTAATGATCAATTATCCCTTTAGGGCTTCAGCGCCACCAACGATATCCATCAACTCATTGGTAACGGCAGCCTGACGAGCCTTGTTGTAAATCAGGGTCAAGTTATTTACTATATCCGACAGGCGCTAGTGGCATTATCCATGGCCGTCATCCTCGCTGCATGCTCACTGGCACCCACCTCAAGCATGGCATGATATAGAATGACATTCAGATAGAGCGGCTGCATCACATCCATGATCTCCTCGGTGGAGGGCTCATAGATATAGTCGCCACTGATCGCGGTCGTGACAGCAGCCTCGTCAACAAGCGGCTGCACCGGCAGCATCTCCTGAACGGCCGGCCTCTGAATGGCCACCGACTTGAAATGGCCATACAGAACTTCAACCTTATCGGCTGCCCCATTCACAAAATTTTCAGCAATTTCTTGAGCAATTTCACGGGCATGAACATCTGAAAGGCTGCCATGATATCGGTATAGGACTTGCGAACCTTGCCGGTCTTTTTAAAATACTGGTAGCCCTTCTTGCCCACACAGACAAAGCTGACTTTTTTTCCTTCAGCTTCGTAGTCCTTCATCTTCTTCTCTGCAAGTTTGTTGATATTTGCATTGAAGGATCCGCACAGGCCACGATCGGAGGTGACAACCACTATTTCGACAGTGGCAATATTTCTGACCTCCATCAAGGGAAAGGCTGATGTATTGGCCCCTCCCGACAAGTTGGACATCGCCTCATCAAACTTTGAAGAATAGGGCCGGAAGGCCTCCATCTTCGACTGGGCGCCACGAAGCCTTGCAGACGCGACCATATTCATGGCCTTTGTTATCTGCGCCGTCTTCTTAACACCAGCAATCTTGTTTTTAACCTCTTTTAAGCTCGCCATGGCAGGAATCTATCCTCTCTTAGTTGATACCTTTTGTTGCTTTGAAGGTCGCACTGAAACTGGTCAAGGCTTTATTGAGATTGGCCTTGATCTCATCAGTAAAGACTTCCTGTGCCTTCAGATCAGCAAAGATTGAAGGATCATTGGACTCAATATAATTGAACAACTCGGCTTCAAAATCCTTGAGGGTATTGACCGGCAGACTGTCAAGGTATCCATTGGCTCCAGCATAGAGGATAACGACCTGTTTCTGCATGGGCAGCGGCTGATACTGAGGTTGCTTCAGGATCTCCACCAAACGCTCACCACGGGTCAACTGGGCCTGAGTGGCGGCATCAAGATCAGAGCCAAAGGCGGCAAAGGCGGCCAGTTCACGATACTGGGCCAGATCAAGTCGTAGGGTACCTGCCACCTGTTTCATGGCCTTCACCTGGGCGGATCCACCAACTCGGGAGACTGAAAGTCCGACATTGATTGCCGGTCGGACACCGGCAAAGAAGAGATCCGGCTGCAGATAAACCTGGCCATCGGTAATGGAGATAACGTTGGTGGGAATAAAGGCGGAAACATCACCGGCCTGGGTCTCAATGATGGGCAGGGCGGTCAACGAGCCGGCGCCAAGCTCATCACTGAGTTTGGCTGAGCGCTCAAGCAGACGGGAATGGTTGTAGAAAATATCGCCGGGATACGCCTCACGGCCTGGTGGACGCCTGAGGAGCAGGGAAAGTTCACGATAGGCAACGGCCTGCTTGGAGAGATCATCATAGATAATCAGCGCATGCTCACCTTTATCCCGATAATACTCACCCATAGAGGTACCGGCAAAGGGGGCAACATACTGCATGGGCGCAGGATCAGAGGCACAGGCTGCAACCACGGTGGTATAGGACATGGCACCATGTTTTCTCAGGGCCTCGACAACGAGGGCAACCGTAGATTTTTTCTGGCCAACGGCAACATAGATACAATGCACTCCGGTCTCTTTCTGGGCGATGATGGCATCCACACAGAGGGCGGTCTTACCGATCTGACGGTCACCAATTATCAGCTCACGCTGTCCTTTACCAACCGGGGTCATGGCATCAACTGCCTTGGCACCGGTGTAGCATGGCTGATGCACACCCTTACGGGCAATAACGCCGGGAGCAAGAACTTCAATCTTGGAGGTCTCGCTGGTCTTGATAGGACCCTGTCCATCAATGGGGAAACCGATACCGTCAACGACACGTCCTTCCATGGCCGGACCAACGGGAACCTCGGCAATCTTGCCGGTACGCTTGACGATATCGCCTTCCTTGATTCCCCGGACACTGCCGAGGACGGCACAACCGACGTTATCTTCCTCAAGATTCAGGGCCAGTCCCATAATGCCGCCCGGGAACTCAAGGAGCTCCATGGCCATACAGTTCTGAACGCCATAAACACGGGCGATACCATCACCAACGGAGATAACGGTCCCGGTCTCATTCAGGTCGATACTGGTCTCATACCCGCCAATCTGATCTTTAATAATCTGACTGATTTCTTCTGCTCTGATCTGCATTTCTACTCTCTCCCCTTTATGGAATCTTTTAAACTTGCAAGTTGTGTCCTGATACTGCCATCCAGTTCCAAATCCCCGACCTTAGCAATGATGCCACCTAGAATTGAAGGATCGACACTGGTGGTCAGCTCCACCTTCTTGCCAGTAAGCTTTTCTAATGCCGCCCGAACCTTGTCCTGCAAAGCCTCACTTAATTCAATGGCCGATACCACACTGCCGTGACTGACATTTTTTTCATTGTCAACCATGATCTGATACTCTTCCGCGACCTCAGGAAGGATATCGGCTCTTTTTTTCTCCACCAGCAGGTTCAGAAAATTGGCCATGATCTTTTCGACACCCATGGAGACAAGCATGCCGGCCATAACCTTCTGGCGGATATCCAGGGGATAGAGGGGATTGGTGAGGGCATCAGCCACTTCCGCATGGGAGAGGTACAACCCTGCAACTCCCAGCAGCGTCTCGTTATACTCCTCGAACTTTCCTTCTTCCTTGCCGACCGCAAAAAGCGCCTTGGCATATCTTCGTGCTAGGATTGTCTGTTTCACTGGATGGCCCCTACCTTGTCTAAGTAATCTTCCACAATCTTGACCTGATCATCCGCGGTCAGATTCTTCATGATTAACGCCTCGGCCATAACCGCTGCCTGGTCCGCAATTTCATTTTTCAGCATGCGCTTGGCGGCGGTCACTTCATTGGCAACTACCATCTGGGCCTGACGCTTGATATCTTCAGCCATCTCTTCAGCCCGCTCAAGGATCTTGATCTTTTCAATCTCGGCCTGGGCTATCGCCTTCTCCACGATCTGGCCGACATCTTTCTCCACGGAAGCAAGTTTAGCGGAGAACTCCTTGTAGGTCCGTTCAGCATCGGCTTTTTTGACCTCAACAGCTTCGAGATCATCCTTCACCTGCCTGCGCCGCCCTGACAGGGCCTCACCAATAGGTTTGGCCCCAAACTTGATCAGGATGATCATCAAGGCCACAAAGTTCATCACCCTGAGGCCCAGATCTTTCAACTTTTCAGGTGAAAGGCTATTACGAACTGCGCCATGGGCACCAGCTGCACCGTGCTCAACCGGCATTGCCGCGGCATCAATGATCACCGGTTCTCCATGCTCACCCGGCGTCCCATAATCCGCAGCAATCGATTCAGAATGCGAACCTGAAACAGCAGCTCCATCATGAACGGCCTCAGCCGCCCAGACACTGCCCACAGCCAAGGTGAGCCAGAACGCTGCTGTAATCAGGAGGCTCATTTTGACTATTTGCTTCACCTTTTTCATCTCAGAAACTCCTTCCCAGAATTTTACTCGCCATGGCAGTTGCAAAACCATCCAGATTCGCCTGCAGCTCTTTGCCGGCATTCACAATCTGCACCTTCACATCTGCCAACTGCTTATTTTTTTCCGTATCGGCCTCAGCCTTGATCGTCGCAATCTTTTCATCACCGGCCTGCTGCGCTCCAGCTCTGGCCTCATCCAACGCCGCCTTTGCCTTTCCAGACGCCAAGGTCATCTTCTTGTCAACTTCCTCCTGCCGGCGTCGGGCATTCTCCTGAAGTTTGGCCACATTATCATTCATTTCCTGAAATTTGGTCGCCCGATCCCGTAATATTTTACGCACAGGCTTATAGATTACTGCATTCAGCAGAAACATCAAAACAAACATGTTTACCATCTGAATCACGAGGGTGATATCCATTGTAATCATTTTTATACGCTCCTATTCAGCTATGATACCTGCAAACTTCTTTTAAAATGAATGACTATTCACAATACGAAGGTCGGTTGTACATCATAAAATAAGGCATGTCAACTTTTTTCACATTGTCTGTAAAGGCACTCTTTCTGTGCAATAACAAGGGACTTATTTCATTTTTCCTTCTCTTCGTTTGAAGAAAAAAATTCATATTCGCCTTATTCAGCCATGATTTCCTCGACGCATCCCGGTACCGCCGCAATCGCCCCGCTTAGTTTATCAATCATTGGTCCACCGGCCTGAGCCATGTCCGCTCGTCCCCCGCCCTTGCCGCCAACCATGGCCGCAATCCGGCCCACCAATATTCCGGCCGGGATTTTTTCGGTAAGGTCTTGGGAAACAATGGCCAGCAACGCAACCTTGTCGTTGATAACCCCTCCCAGCACCGCCACTCCCGAGCCCATATGATCCCGCACCCGGTCACCCACTTCCCGTAAGGTCCGCGGACTATCAAGGACAATCTTGGCCGCCACCACCTTGATCCCCCGCACCTCCACTGCCGCGGCAAACAGATCTTCAAATTCCGTGGAAGCCAGCCTGGTGGCAAGGTCCGCCGCTTTTTTTTCCAGGAGTTTCTGAGCCGTGATCAGGGTCTTGAATTTTTCATGGATCCCTTCCGGCCGGACATTCAAGGCCTGGCAAAGCTCCTGCTCACGCTGGGCCATTTCCTGAACATAGGAAAAGGCACCCCGCCCGGTCAAGGCCTCAATACGCCTGACCCCTGAGGCGATACCACTTTCCGACACAATCTTAAACAGGCCAATGGCCCCGGTCGCCGTCACATGGGTGCCGCCGCAGAGCTCCCGGCTGAAGTCGCCAGCCGAGACCACCCGCACCCGATCGCCATATTTTTCACCAAAAAGGGCAGTGGCCCCCTGCTGTATGGCCTCATCCCTGGCCAGAAGCCGGGTGTCAACAGCGACATCGGCACGGATCTTCTCATTCACCCGCTGCTCAATCCTCCTGATCTCATCTCGGGTGAGCGGCGTGAAATGGGTAAAGTCAAAGCGCAACCTCTCGGGAGTGACCAGCGATCCCGCCTGCTTGATATGATCACCGAGGATCTCGCGCATGGCCGCCTGGAGGAGATGGGTGGCCGTATGATTGGCCGCGGTATCGCCCCGCCGGTCGCGGTCCACTGCCAGCTCCACCTCCTGCCCGATACGCAGCACCCCTTCTTCCACCCGCAGACGATGGAGGATGATTCCATCGGCCGCAGCGGCAGTGCCCAGGACCAGTCCATGACCACCCGGCCACCGCACTGTCCCCACATCGCCTGCCTGGCCGCCGGATTCTGCATAAAAGGGAGTTGTCAGGACAAACAACCCTCCTTCAGCACCGCAGCCGATCTCGGGAACCTCCAGGCCAGTCGGACTCAGTAAGGCCTTAACCCGAACCTTGAAGCTCAGCTGGTCATAGCCGATAAATTCCGTCCGGGCATCGGCTTCAACCAGATCCTTGACTCCCTGCTCCCGCAGCTTGACATTATCCCCCTTCCACGATGCCCTGGACTTAACGCGCTGCTGTTCCATGGCCGCGTGAAATCCCGCCTCATCAATGCCGATCTTTTTCTCCAGTGAGATATCCCGGACAATGTCCATGGGAAAGCCGTAGGTGTCATAGAGCCTGAAGATGAAGCCACCTCCGATCACCGGATCACTGTCCCGGCCAATGCGTTCGATCTCCTCATCGAGCAGCGCCAGACCATTCTCCAGAGTCTCGCGGAATCGCTCTTCTTCATTGACCACCACTTTTTTCAATAATTCAACGGCATCCAGCAGATGGGGATAGGCATGATTCATGGCAACGACAACGGTAGCCGTCACTGCATCCAGAAAGGGCTTGTCGAGCCCGATGTTCCGGCCGAAGCGCACCGCCCGGCGCATGATCCTCCGCAGGACATAGCCCCGCCCCTCATTGGAAGGGAGCACTCCGTCAGCCACCAGAAAGGCAGTGGCCCGTGCATGATCGGCGATGACCCGCATGGCGGTGGTATCAGCCGGATCCTGCCCATAGACACGTTTCGAGAGTTCTTCCAGCCTTTTAATAATCGGGGAGAACAGGTCTGAGTCATAGTTATTGCATTTCCCCTGAAGCACCGCCGCCACCCGCTCCAGCCCCATCCCGGTATCGATACTGGGCTTGGGCAGACGGGTCATGACCCCGTCGGCGGAGCGGTTAAACTGCATGAAGACCAGATTCCATAACTCCAGGAACCGATCACAATCACAGCCCAGGGCGCAGTCAGGCCGACCGCAGCCTGCATCCGCACCCTGGTCAATGTGGATCTCCGAGCAGGGACCGCAGGGTCCGGTATCGCCCATGGCCCAGAAGTTATCCTTCTCTCCCATGCGGACGATGCGCCCCGGCAGCAGGCCCTCAACCTTTCCCCACAAATCGAAGGCCTCGTCATCCTCTTCATAGACCGAGACCCAGAGCTGCTCAGGCGATACACCAAGCTCTCTTACGAGAAAGTCCCAGGCATAGCGGATGGCGTCTTCCTTGAAATAATCCCCAAAGGAAAAATTGCCCAGCATCTCGAAAAAAGTATGGTGCCGCGCGGTGTAGCCGACATTCTCAAGATCATTGTGCTTGCCGCCGGCCCGCACACAGCGCTGACAGCTGGCGGCCCGCACATATTCACGACGGTCCTCCCCCATGAAGACCGTTTTGAACTGGACCATGCCCGCATTAGTGAAGAGCAGGGTCGGATCATCCTTGGGTACCAGAGAGGAACTCTCCACCACGCTATGGCCATGGCTGGCGAAATAATCTAAGAACTTCTGACGAATGGTATTCCCGTTCATAATCAAAAAAGAGCGTCAAGTGTTAAGTTGAAAGACGAAAGTTATATAAAATAAGGTAGCATGGCCTTGAATTCCGGGGTTCCGGCCCTTCCCAGCAGCTCATAGATAATCATCTCAGCAGGACCGACAATGGCTCCGGCAGCCGTCAGGCGGGCAAGGCCCAGTTCATGATTGGCCAGGGTGCGCGAGGAGACGGCATCCGCCACCACCCAGGGAGTCAGCCCCCGATCGAGTGCGCCCATGGCTGTCTGATAGATGCAGATATGGGTCTCTACCCCGGCCAGGATCAGGGTCGTCACCGGAGCCGGCAGGCGCTCAACCTGGGCCCGGGTCTCCAGATTGGCCAGGGCGTTAAACTCGGTTTTGTCGGGCCGCGCAATACCCGCCATCATCTCTTCCAGCCGGGGCACATACTGCCCCAAGCCCTTCTTATACTGGGTATTGGCCAGGATGGACAGATTCAGGATCCGGGCACATTCCATCAGCCGGACGATATTGACAACCACCCGGTCAGCACCATGGATATGGGTCATCAGACTCTGTTGCGGATCGATGATATGGAGACAACAATTTTCAGGACGTAACAGATAGCTGGTCATTTTTTTATCAACCCAAAAGAGGAAGCAGTGTCCATTTTATCCAGACCAAGAGAAACAAAACACGAACAATATAAACTTTATGACGCTCCCGCTACCCTTTTTTTCTTCCCCTCCGCATCTTTTCTGTAAGGTCAAAAAAAAGGCATCCGTACACAGGGTACGAATGCCTTTTTCCCAATTGGCGCAGGAGCTGACGCCCTGACAGGACCAGTGATTCCGGACAGTGCCGCACCTATCGGAACCGAATGTCCTCAACCAGATGCTGAATGCCGTGGCGTCAACGGATACCCCTGGTTGCGATTAAGGTAACTCAAGGCCATTTTGATCACCACCCGGGGATATTACGGGTAAAACCTTACAGAATGGGCTGCATCGCCCCCATGTAGGCGCGCAGCTCTTCGCCGATCATCTCGACTGCCGGTGTAGCGGATCGCCTCGTTGACCTGCAATCAGCTCGACGTTGTTGACCCCGTTGTCCTTGACGTCCATGCCCCTTGCCGATCACGTCGGTATCGATCTTCTTCATGAACTTGGCCAGCAGCGGCACGGCGGCATGGGCGAAGAGGTAGCAGCCGTACTCGGCGGTATCGGAGATGACCACGTTCATCTCGTAGAGCTTCTTGCGGGCGATGGTATTGGCGATCAGCGGCACCTCGTGCAGGGACTCGTAGTAGGCGGACTCCTCCTTGATGCCGGCCGCGACCATGGTGTCGAAGGCCAGCTCGACGCCGGCCTTGACCATGGCCACCATCAGGATGCCGTTGTCGAAGTACTCCTGCTCGGAGATCTTCGCCGTTGTCGAGGCTGGCCTTCTCGAAGGCGGTCTTGCCGGTCTGCGCCCGCCATTTGAGCAGGTTGACATCGTCCTTGGCCCAGTCCTCCATCATGGTCTTGGAAAAATCGCCGGACATGATGTCGTCCATGTGCTTCTCGAAGAGCGGGCGTCAGGATATCCTTCATCTCCTCGGCCAGGATGAAGGCCTTGATCTTGGCCGGATTGGAGAGGCGGTCCATCATGTTGGTGATGCCGCCGTGCTTCAGGGCCTCGGTGATGGTCTCCCAGCCGTACTGGATCAGCTTGGAGGCATAGCCGCATCGATGCCCTTTTCGATCATCTTGTCGATAGCAGAGCAGCGAGCCGGCCTGGAGCATGCCGCAGAGGATGGTCTGCTCGCCCATCAGGTCGGACTTGACCTCGGCCACGAAGGAGGACTGCAGGACGCCGGCCCGATCGCCGCCGGTGCCGCAGGCATAGGCCTTGGCCAGTTCCCAGCCCTCGCCCTTGCGGATCGTTCTCGCCGATGGACGGCGATCAGGGTGGGCACGCCGAAGCCGCGCTTGTACTCCTCGCGCACCTCGGTGCCGGGAGACTTGGGGGCCACCATGATCACGGTCAGGTCCTTGCGGATCTGCATCCCCTCTTCGACGATGTTGAAGCCGTGGGAGTAGGAGAGGCAGGCGCCCTTCTTCATCAGCGGCATGACGGCGGAGACCACCTTGGTGTGCTGCTTGTCCGGGGTCAGGTTGATGACCAGATCGGCCTTGGGGATCAGCTCCTCGATAGGTGCCGACCGTAAAGCCGTTGGCGGTGGCGTTCTTCCAGGACTGCCGCTTCTCCTTGATGGCCGCCTCCCGCAGGGCGTAGGAGACATCGAGGCCGCTGTCCCGCAGGTTCAGGCCCTGGTGCAGCCCCTGGGCGCCGCAGCCGACGATGACGATCTTCTTGCCCATCAGGGCCTCGACCCCATCGAACTCCGAAGCATCCATGAAACGGCACTGGCCCAGTTCCCCGAGCTGCAGGCGTAACGGCAGGGTGTTGAAATAATTTTGTCCCATTATTTTTTCTCCTTATTTTTATAGGTTAATTTTTCTGGTTATTATGCAGCGAGACAATCGGAGCGACCCGGCCTCTATTTTGATGATCTCATAAAAAGTCTTGGGATGGCTGAGTAAAAAGTTTTGATATGCAAGGAGTAGTGCATTTTTGTGAGCGAGGCGATACATATGGTATGCTGAGCGATCAAAAATGTGCTACGACGCAGTAGATCGGACTTTTTACGACGCCATCTATTTTAAAACATGTATTTCCCGCAGGCAGTACTCTCCAAGGAGAACAGGATAAAATCCTATAACATAGCCTTATTTGGGATGGCGTCAAGGAAAGTTATAGCCCGTCCCTAACAAAACTGAATAATTCCCTGATCGATAGCGCAGTCTTCCCACCCTTCCGGCCTGATAGATATCCTTCAGGGTCAGGAGACCACCCTGTCTGAATTTCTTGAGAAAAAAGGAACCAGATAGGCCGGCTGCATCGCCTCCTCATGGGCATCAATGCGGCTTGAAGAAGGGAGAGATTATTTTCTGGCCGGATCCTCCGCGTGAGACCAATATTGCCGTCCCCTGCAACAATAAAGGCGGAGCTTCCTCTCCGGAAAACTCCGCCTTACCTCATTGAATGAAGGGACAATCAGCCATTGAGCAGGCTACTTTTTGGCCAGGGCCTTCTTGCCACTGATCAGATCGTCAACCACTGAGGGATCGGCCAGGGTCGAGGTGTCGCCAAAGTTTTCAAAGTCATCGGCGGCGATCTTGCGCAGGACGCGGCGCATGATCTTGCCGCTGCGGGTCTTGGGCAATCCTGGTGCGTACTGGATGGCATCCGGCGAGGCAATCGGGCCGATCTCGCTCCGAACATGGGCCCGCAACTCAAGCAGCAGCTCGGGGGTCTGCTCGACATTGGATTTCACCGTCACAAAGGCATAAATGGCCTGACCCTTGATCGGATGCGGCATGCCGACGACCGCGGCCTCGGCAATCGCATGATGGGCAACCAGGGCCGACTCGATCTCGGCGGTACCCAGCCGGTGACCGGAGACATTGATGACATCATCGAGGCGCCCCATGATCCAGAAATAGCCGTCCTTATCGCGGCGCGCCCCGTCTTCCGGGTCATAGATATTCTCATAGCGGCTGAAATAGGCTTTCTTGAACCGCTCCGGATCACCGAAGACCCCGCGCAGCATGCCGGGCCAGGGTTTACGGATCACCAGATGTCCGCCTTCATTGGGGCCGGCTTCGTGCCCCTCTTCAGTATAGATGGCCGCGTCAATACCCGGCAGGGGCAGGGTGGCGGAACCGGGCTTCAGCGGCGTCGCATAGGGCAGCGGCGAGATCATGATGCCGCCGGTCTCGGTCTGCCACCAAGTGTCGACAATGGGCAGCTTGCCCTTGCCGATATTGAGATGATACCACATCCAGGCCTCGGGGTTGATCGGCTCGCCGACGGAACCGAGGATCCGCAGGCTGGAGAGATCGTAGCGCCGGGTGGGCTCCTCGCCATCCCGCATCAGGGCCCTGATCACCGTGGGGGCGGTATAGAAGATGTTGACCTGGAACTTCTCCACGATCTTCCAGAAACGGTCCGGGCCGGGATAGGAAGGCACGCCCTCAAACATCAGGGAGGTGGCGCCCATCCCCAGGGGGCCATAGAGGATATAGGAATGGCCGGTAACCCAGCCGATATCGGCGGTGCACCAGTAGACATCATTATCCTTGAGGTCAAAGACCCACTGACAGGTGTGCATGACATAGGTGAGATAACCGCCGGTGGTGTGGACCACGCCCTTGGGCTTGCCGGTGGAGCCGGAGGTGTAAAGGATAAAGAGGATATCCTCGGCATCCATGGACTCAGGCTTGCAGGTGCTAGAGATGTCGGCGGCCGTCACTTCCTCATGCCACCAGGAATCCCTGCCCGGCCTCCATCGTGATCTCGTTGCCGGCCCGCCGGACCACAATGACGTCCTTGACGCTGTCACACTCTTCCAGCGCCGAGTCGGCATTGGGTTTCAGGGGAATCGTCTTGCCGGCTCGCAGCACGGCATCGGCGGTTATCAACACCTTGGCCTCACAATCCTGAATCCGGCTCTTGAGGGCAACCGAGGAAAAACCGGCAAAGACCACGGAGTGGATGGCGCCAATGCGGGCGCAGGCCAGAAGCGAAATGGCCAGCTCCGGGATCATGGGCAGATAAATGGAAACCCGGTCGCCCTTCTTCACCCCCTTTTTCTTGAGGACATTGGCCATCCTGCAGACCTCGGTATAGAGCATCTGATAGGTATAGACCCGGACATCCTCTTCCGGTTCACCCTGCCAGATGATGGCCGCCTTGTTGCGCCGGCCGTCCGTCAGGTGGCGGTCCAGACAGTTAACGGAGATATTCAGTTTACCGCCCTGAAACCATTTGATTTCGGGCTTGCTGTAATCATATTCCAGGACCTTATCCCATTTCTTATCCCAGGTGACCAGCTCTTCGGCACGCTCCGCCCAGTATCCTTCAGGATCCTCCATGGAACGCTGATAGGCGATCTTATAGGCCTCCATACTTCCCACATGGGCGACCTCCCGTCCTTCCCAGGGGGGCTCAAAGGTAAGGCCTTCACTCAGTAGACTGGTAATTGTATCGTCATCAACACTCATTGTACTCTCCTCTTCAACTCATGTTTGATAGTCTCGCAAAAAGTCGTCACACCGGTGAAGAAGGCGCCCATAGCTCCAGTAAAAATTCAATATAACTTATATAAATCTCACACAGGAATGATGGTAAATACCATTTTTTGACTTTTTGCGAGACCTCAGGTTTAAAGACATATCGCCTTCCTGAAAGAAAGTTCATCCCTCAGGACAGAAGGCGATTCCAGACAAATGATACTTTTCAGGCAGATCGACACTCTTCCAATAAGCCGGTAAAGAGATTTAACATACCTCAGACCTCATTCGCATTTCAAATAAAAAGAATAAACAACTTCATCAATAGTAATCATTCAAGCCAGTAACTGCTCCCTTGAAATTCAAGTTCAAAAATTGAGGATAAAATTGTACATAGCCACTAGACAATTAACCACAATGATATATTTTTTGAAACTATGTCACCTCACTAACGAAACGACACTGCCACCTCTTTTGTTAACCAAATATTAAAAAGGACAATACTATGATCATCACAGACTGGGTGCACACCATCGCCGGATTTTTCATACTTCTCTCTTTGGCCCTGGGTGTTGAGGCAAGCCCCTTCTTCCACCATTCCTACTGGCTCTTGCTCGCCGCCTTTGTGGGGGCCAATCTCTTTCAATTCGGCTTCACCAAATTCTGCCCCCTGGCCATGATTCTGAAAGCCTTAGGAGTTCCTGAAACACGCTGCTGCCGCTAACCCCACCTACCTTCTATATTATCCACCTATCTTCAATGCACTGAGCAGGAGATGCACGGGTCATAGGCCCGCACCAGCATCTCCGCCAGCAGCTCAATTTCTTTGTCGCTTTTCCCCTGATTGGCACAGAACAAGGCCAGCGCCTCAATGTCATGGAGGATATTGGCATGATTCTGGCTGGTGGGAATCACACAATCGGCTTTGATGATCCTGCCCGCCGCATCAAGGTGCAGACAGTGATAGAGGATGCCCCTGGGCACCTCCACTGCCCCCACCCCGATTCCTGCCCGTGGTTCAATGCTCTGCCGTGGTTCCTGCCAGGGAACGGCCAGCAGCTCATCAATCAACTGCATTGATTCCCGCACCACCTGCACACATTCCACCACTTGGGCCACCACATTCATGAAGGGATTATGGGTCACAGGCCGGAGGCCAAAGCCCTCGGCAATGGCCCTGGCCTCGGGAAGCAGACCGGCAAAGTTATTATTGATCCGGGCCAGGGCGCCCACGGCAAAGGATTTGCGCGACAGACGACTCAGCTTTGAGGTGGACCCGTCCGCCATATACTCATTGGTCATGGCCGCGTAATCCTGCTCCTGCTTCACCACTCCGTCGCTGGAGATGAGATCGCCGCCGATAAAGGGATAATCGCCATCGCCCTTCAGGGAGACGAATTCGGTCTCCCTGCTGGAAATCGGGGATGGAAAACCCCTTAAACAGGTCAACGCTGGCCTCCAGATCGGCAAGGGAGGCCTGCAGGCGCTGCCTGAACTGCCCCAGCCGATAGCGGTCCGGGAGCATGGTGAAACCACCAACGACTGTGCGGGTGGGATGCATCCTGCGGCCTCCCACCTCATCGCAGATATCGTTGGCCAGGAGCTTGAGGCGGAGGGCCTGCTGCACCACCTCGGGATGGCTATGAACCAGGGGCAGGACGCTGCCGACTCCCAGATAATCAGGGGCCGCCAGAAAATAGATGTGCAGGATATGGCTCTGCAGGGTCTCCATGTGTTTGAGCAGCAGCCGCAAGCGCCTGGTCTGCAGGGCGGGCGTGACCCCGAAGGCGTTCTCAATGGCCCGGATCGAGGCCAGGGTATGGCCGATGGAGCAGATCCCGCAGATGCGGCCGCAGAGATAGGGCGCGTTCTCAAAATGCTTGCCCACCAGCATGGCCTCAAAAAAGCGCGGGGTCTCCACCACCTCCCAGCACGCCTCCCGCACCTGCCCGTCCTCAATGACGATACGGATGTTGCCGTGCCCTTCCACTCTCGTCAGGTGTTTGATATCTATATCGCAGGAGATCTTCATTTTGATTCCTCCTTTTCTCCCTTGATCTTGGCGACAAAAGCACCAAAACCGCCAAAACATTCCAGCCGGTCGATCATCCGCTCCCGGGAGATACCCTTTTCCGCCATGATGATCTGCAACAGGGCCAGATTCGCCTCCGGCGCCGGACCCCGGCAGCCCCAGCAGCCCATGCGGTTGGAAGGACACCAGGCATCGCAACCGGCCCGGGTCACCGGGCCGAGGCAGGGCTCACCCAGATCAAAGAGACAGATATTCTCGCGGGCCTTGCACTCCATGCACACCGGGTATTGAGGATGACGGATCTGCTCGCCCAGAACCAGGTCCGTGACAATACGTTCCACCTCCTCCTTTTTTATCGGACAGCCATAGATCTCCAGATCCACATCAATGAACGCGGAAAGGGGTTTGACCTCCTGGGTCTCGATGGGAAAGTCGCCATACACCTCTTTTTTCACCCACTCCAGATCGTTGAACCGATTCTTCAACTGGTTGACCCCGCCAAAGCAGGCGCAACAGCCCAAGGCCACCACCATCTTGGCCTGCTTGCGGATCTCTCTGAGCCTATCCTCCTCATCGGCCCGGGTAATCGAACCCTCGACAAAGGCGATCTCGTAATCATCACCCGCCTCTTTCATCCCCTCCCGAAAATTGACAATCTCGACCAGGGAGAGAAAATCAAGCAGGGTCGCCTCGTTATTGAGCAGCTGCAGCTGGCATCCTTCACAGGAGCTCAACTCAAAAAAAGCCACCTTCGGCTTGGCCACCGGAACTCCAAGAAATGTCTTTTGTTTCGTCATTTCAAGCACCTGTTCAAAAATAATTTGGTAGCATTGTCAAAAGAAGACCTGTTGGTATCTTTCAGAGCCCCCTCCAAGAAACTGCCCTTAAACCCCCTCCTTTTTTAAGGAGGGGGTTGGGGGTGGTGCTGTTTTTTTGAAGAGGCATAAGGTGCCGTAAACTTAGAGAGCAAGAAAAAGCCCTTGATCTCTAAGTAACACGTTCTGTTGTGTATCTTTCAGAGACCTCTTTAAAGCAACAGCCACTCAACAAATCAGCCGGAAAAAATTGGCTTCTTTGTTGAAGTGGCATAAGACTCCGTAAATGGCACAAGCAAGAGAAAGACCTTGCTTGTCATAACGGTCTCTAAATAGCTTCTTTCAAGTTCAACACCGACCAGTAATCAAAGACCGGACCATCCAGACAGGTATAGGTGGAGCCGATATTACACCGGCAGCACTTGCCCCGGCCGCAGTGCATGCGCCGCTCGAGCGAGACAAAGATCTTTTCCACCGGCAACTGGGCGGCTATCAACAGGTCACAGACAAAACGGAACATGACCGGCGGGCCGCATACTATGGCGCTGGTACGCTCCCGCATGAGATCAGAGTCACTGCCGGCAATACGCTTTTTCAGGATCTCGGTGATCAGCCCCACCTCCCCCTGCCAGCCCTCCTCGGCCTGGTCGACAATGATATCCAGCCCCACATCAAACTGACGCCACATGGCATACTCATAGCCAAAAAGCAGCTCGGAGGGCCGGCGTGCCCCGTAGATGATATCCACCCGACCATAACGACTGCGATTTTCCAGCACCGTCAGGATGGGAGAACGCAGCGGCGCAATCCCCAGGCCGCCTCCAATGAGCAGGATATCCTCTCCCTCCATCTTCTCCACCGGGAAATGAGTGCCGAAAGGGCCGCTGATACCGACCCTGGTTCCCCGTCCAACCCGATCGAGAAACCGGGTCATATTGCCGACCGCCCTGATACACAGTTCGATATCACCATGGCGGACAGGAGATGAGGTAATGGAAAAAGGGGCCTCGCCTATGCCCGGCAGCTCCAGCATGACAAACTGACCGGGCAGGAAGGTGAACCTCTCCCGCTCCTCGCGGTCAACAAGCTGGATCTGATAGAGCTTTTCCATCTTGGTCAGGGGATAAACATTGGTGATCTCGGCCTTGTAGGAATACTCAAACTGCTCGCCTGAAACAGAGCGCTTAAACTCAAGTTTAGCATTCATCATCATCCTCCTTCCTGCTGGCCCGGACACTGGCAATCACCTCCGGGACAGTGATATGCGCCAGACAGGCCTGCCCGCACCGGCCACAACCCACGCACAACGACTCTTCAAAGGCCTCCACAAAGCCCCGGTGTTTATGATAGTAGCGATACTTCAGCCGGGTATGTCGCTCAGGCCGGAAATTATGGCCGCCGGCAACGGAGGCAAAATCGAGAAGATTGCAGGAATAAAGCTGTTTCTCCTTATGGGCACGGGCAAAATCCATGTCCACCCGTTCTGCCACCCCGTAACAGTAACAGGTGGGACAGACCTGAGCACAGGTGCCGCAGGAAAAACATCTTTCCCCCCACTCATGCCACACAGAGGCCTGAAACTCCAGGTCCAGGATCTTGGTCAGATCAGAGGTATCGACATGGGCGACATAAAGAGCTTCTTTAGCCTCCATTATCTCCATATAACGATGAAGTTCCCTGCTGTCCGGATCGTGGCAATCGATCTGTTCCAGCAGGTGAAGGGCGCGGGGCGAGAGGATCTCGGCAAAATAGACATCCTCCATCCGGGTGAGAAACAGATCAAAGCCCCGTATGGCCGAGTCCGTGCCCATGGACTTGCAGAAGCAGAAGGGCTGGGGGGTGCAGGAGTGGCCGACAATGAACATGTTGGCCCTCTTCTCCCCGTAAAAGGGGTTGGGATAGCGGCCTCCAAGCAGGACCTTGTCCAGTTTGTTCAGGGCATTGATATCACAGGGATGCAGGCCGAAAATGACCAGGGGCGCATAGACCCCGTAATCCACCTCCTTCTGCCAGTCGCCGCTCCCGCCACCTTGGAAGGTAAAGGTGCAGAGATCCTCGCGATAGGGTAGAAACCAATTCTTGGCCGAATGAATGGTCTGGGTGTAGTCAAGACAGAGATCCGCAAAATCATGCACCACATCGAAATCATAGAGAGGACTTCCGTGCTGATCTTCCCCTTTTTTCACCGGCCCGACAATCCGGTCTGTGGCCAGGATCGCATAGAGACGAACCAGCTCAGCCGCTGGAAAAACCTTGAATAGCATCGTTACTTCCTCCTTTGGAGACTGAAGGTTGAAAGGTCATCCAGCTTTCACCAGACTGGAAGGCTGAAGGCAAGGCTCTTCCTGCGGTCTTCAGCCTTCAGTCTTCAGCCTTCAGTCTTCAGCCTAACCACCTTACAGCGGCAGGATATGCATCTCCTCATGTATGGGGTGCATCCCGGCCAGGAGCAGACCCTTTCCGACCGTCAATGGAGACCGGATCGCCGAAGCGGATCACCCGGCCACCGATCTCACAATATTCTCCGGCCTCGTAAACCTTCAGGTGTTTGCAGCCGACGACGCAGGTCTTTTCCAGCGGACGGCCACCACCGAGGCATGCGAGGTCTGGCCGCCGCGGGAGGTCAGCAGCCCGTCGGCCATGGAGATCTCCTTGATATCCTCCGGCACCGTATCCTGACGGATCAGGATCAGCGGCGTGTCCGGGTCCTGCTGCCCGCAGCTCGAGGATATTCTCCTCGGTGAAGACCGCCCTGCCCGGCCAGGGCGCTGCCGGAGACCCCGATGCCCTTGCCCAGCAGAGACTGCTCAGTCTCGAGTCGTCGGCAAAGACGTCGAAGTTCTCCTTCTTCTTGATGGTGATCATGTCGCGGGTCTGCAGGAGATAGAGATCTCTCGGCCTCCGGGCCCTCGAAGGTGAATTCGATCTCCTGGGGGTTCCAGCGCTTTTCGTAGACCAGGTCCCGGGCGATCGCCAGCAGGCGCTGATAGATCGCCGGGAAACGCGTCTCCAGCGACATCTCCTCCGAGCGGCCGTCCAGCTCCGCCTGCTCCACCGAGATCGGATAGGTGGTGACCAGGCCGCTGACGATATCCTCGCCCTGATCGCCGCACGGCATAATCGCCCCACAGCGCCACCCGCTGCACCTTGCGGTAGGGATGGGCGGTGAAGAGCACCCCGCTGCCGGAATCCTCGCCCAGGTTGCCGAAGACCATGGCCTGGACGATCACCGCCGTTCCCCAGGTAGTCGGAGACGTCCATCAGCCTCCGGTACTCCTGGGTCTTCTGGGTGTCCCAGGAATCGAGCACCATCTCGATGGCGCCCGGTCAGCTGCAGCCAGGGATCCTCGGGGATCTCCGATCCCCAGTTCCCGGATCAGTCTTCTGGTAGTCCAGGGCCAGCTCCCGCATCTGCGTCGGGCGTAAACTGCCGTTTCACCGCCACTCCATGCCTGGCCTTGGCCCGATCCATCAGGTCCTGGAAATTCTCCCGGTGCACCCCGGCGGTCATGGCCCAGGACTGCAGAAAGCGCCGGTAGTTGTCCCAGGCCAGATACTCCTGGCCGGACTCACGGGCAAACTCCTCCGACCATCTCCTGATTGAGGCCGACATTGTGGATGGTGGCCATCATCCCCGGCATGGAGACGGCCGCGCCGCTGCGCACCGAGAGCAGCAGGGGATTGTCCGGGTCGCCGAAGACGCTGCCCGGTCTGCTGCTTCCATCTCGGTCAGCGCTGCCGGATCCGCGCCATCAACTCGTCTCGGGCCCGGTAGAACCTGTAGATCACCGGCCAGCAGCGGAAGATCTCGGTGGTGATGATAAAGCCCGGCGGCACCGGCTTGCCGTCCGCGGCCAGCGTGGTCAGGTTGAAGCCCTTGTTGCCCAGCAGGATCAGGTTGTGGGTGAACGGGTTGTCGCTGGTGCAGGGAACTGATCACCCGCTCCGGATTGTAGGTCATCAACAGATCGAGGTTGCCGCTCGTCCAGCAGATCCTTCTGGTTCTCCAGGGTCTGGTAGATCCGGGTGATGAAGTTGTCCAGGTGCTGCAGGCCGAAGGTGCCGGCGATCAGATCCCGCAGAAAGGATTCGGAGAGGCGGTGGACCGTGGAGACCAGTCGGTGTCGTCGTTCCACAGAGGACGCGGTACTTGGCGAGCAGGTTGTCCTCGCTGCCGCCGATCTGGGGGATGATGATCGACAGATTGTTCTGGTGGATATTGGTGTAGTAGGCGTAGATGACATCCTTGACCCCCTCGGAGAGGCCCCGGAAGATGTCGAGATACTGGGTGTAGGAGAAGCGCTTGATGCCGCATGGAGCTGGAGAGCAGCGACAGATAGGTCTCCAGTCGCCGGCTGGTGATGCCGTCGATCCTCAGGGCCCGCAGGTAGAGCTTGCAGACACTTGCTGATGCGGATGAAGGTGGCCTCGGGTGATGAAGGAGAGATTGACCGTCTCCGGCAGCTTTTCCAGATAGATGTTGGCCAGGTTCTCCAGGCGGAAGGTCAGCCCCAGGGCATCGAACTTGCGCTCCCGGTAGCGGCCGTAGACCGAGGGGATATCCACGGCGATATGGCGCTTGTGGTAGATATCCTCCTTGGCCTCGAAGCGTCTCCTGGACTGAGGATGATCTCCTTCAGTCGCTCCAGGTGGTCGAGGAGCGCCTCCAGGCACTGGAAGGTGTCGCAGCTCGTCCAGATCTCCGATCAGCCCCTCCATCTCCGGGAAACCGCTGTCTGGCGGCCTGCTCCAGCTGCATGGCGCAGCTCCTGGAAACCCAGGTTGTACTTCTGGTGGACCAGCTTGAACATCCGCACCAGCAGCTCGAAGCGCCGCCGCTTCGCTTCCGGGACAGATCGGTCTGCTGGGCCAGAAACGGCTCCGCGCGGCGTCTCGTCCCACTCCAGGAGATCCGTCGATGGTACTGATGTCGAGCTGCTCCATAGCCCGCTGCCATCAGGATGTGCAGGTCATCGATGAAGGGCCCGCTGCTCGGCGATCTCCGGCCAGACCTCCTCCGGCAGGTAGGGCATCAGCGACCGCTTTGTCCCGGGTCAGCCAGAAGCTGAAGATGGCCCGGATGAAATCGACGATCAGGTTGCTGCTCTCCACGTGGCTCTGCTTGCGGAGAAAGTGGATCAGCAGGTCCTGGCGGCTGTGGATCTCGTCCATCTCGGTGGAGACCTCGCGCAGCACGCCCTCGGCCCCGATCTCGTTGAAGAAGACCGGCATCAGCTTGGCGAACTGCTTGGCCAGGTTGTAGATCGGCTCGATGGGGTGGTTGAGCAGCTCGGTGATATCGCGCTGGAAGAGATCGGTGTCCTTGACGCAGGTGCCGGAGAGCTTGAGGTTGATGATCAGGGCCGAAAAGAGGGTGGAGCACCATTTCGGCTCCTGCATGATCAGGTTGAGCCAGACCCGGATGTTGGCCAGATGGGCCGGGTTGGTAATCGGCTGCCAGTCCTCATCCACCCCGGTGACCTTGGCGTACTGGAAACCGAAACGCACCGCCTCCCAGAGAAAGCTCTCCACCAGGCGGCTGTTCCCGCGCTTGAAGACCTCGGCGCCCAGGACCTGGATGCACTGCAGCGAGGTATGGGGATAGCGGCGGACGTTGGCCTTGAGCAGCTGGAAGGTGGTGAGCAGAAAGCTGCTCGATCTCCTCGAAGGTCTGCTGCCGGATCAGCTGAACCAGGCTGCGATTGATCTCCCGCAGGGTCTCCTCGTGGATCAGATAGAGCCCGGCGGTGTCCATGATCCGGAAGAGGAAGAGGAGCTTCTGGTTCTCGGCAAAACGGTCGACGGCCGGGGAAGAATCGCGGTTCCCCTCGCCTCGATCAGCTTGCAACTGGGCCGGCATCTCCTTGTAGAGCCGGACGATCTCGATGTGGGCCGGCAGCTCCGAGGAGTCTTCTCCAGCGCCCTTGAGGGGATCGGCCTCAATATCTATGCCGTCCAGCCGCTCCTGATGCTGGCGTATGGTGTCATGGGAGATGGCGGAAAATAGCTGACCGGTAACGGAATCTTCTGCCGCAAGTGCCCCACAGCGGCCAGAAACCAGGGCAGCGGATCATCCTCCTGCAGCCAGTAGCTATAATTCCGTCGAGGATGATCCGCATGAGTTCGGAGACAGGACGATAATCAAATTGCAATTCTCCATCCCCGGAAAAGGCCAGGAGGCGCGCGGCCAGCTTTTTCATGGGATGCTGACCCTGGACAGATGCCTCATGATGATCCGGATCGCTTTGATCAAAGGCGGCCAGCGCGCTGGAAATAGCCATTCAGGGCGACCCGAAACGCTGCAGGTCGCCGGCGGAAAAGAGCGAGAGCAGCTTCTCCACCCAGGCCAGCTGCGCCTCGATTATCTGGATGAGCAGGGTTCCCTTTTTCACCGAGTCCCCCAGGGCCTGGAGAAAGAGACCGGAGAACAGGGTAAAGGCCTCCGGCCCCTGTGTGGCGCTGATAATGACGTACTGTTTTTCAGACAGAAGCTGCGGAGTTGGGGAATGAGCAGGGACCAGTTCCGATAGGGATGGCAGATTTCATAGAGCAGATGCTCAAGGGTTGAATGAATCCCCTTGTAGCCCGAGACGATATCGAGCAGCAGCCTGAGTTCGGGATCTATGACCACATTGCCTGCCGCAGCGGCTGTCTCCGCCAGATTGGCCTTCAGGGCATCGGACTCTATCTCTGCTGTTGTGGGAATTTTGCTCATACTTCTTGATTTACCTGTCGATTTTGCAATAAAAATGACACATGTTCCGTAGGGGCAGGCGGTGACTCGTCCTTGGTGCCCCTGCCCGCACCGCCACAACATGGACGACCCACCGGGTCGCCCCTACAGGGCCTTATGGGCCTCCATATGCAGGATCAGATCAAGCATCCGGTTGGAATAGCCCCATTCATTATCATACCAGCTCATCACCTTGACCGTGGTGCCGATCACCTTGGTTGACTGGGCATCGATGACCGAAGAATGGGGATTGCCCTGAAAATCGATGGAGACCAGCGGCTCGCTCGGTGTATCCCAGATACCTGTTGGCGGCCTGCCGCAGAGCCTGATTCACCTCGGCAACGGTGGTCTCCCGTTCCACCTCCATCACCACGTCGACCAGCGAGACGTTGGGGGTCGGCACCCGCACCGCCAGACCGTCAAACTTGCCCTTCAGCTCGGGATCACCAGGGCCACGGCCGCCGCCGCCCCGGTCTTGGTGGGGATCATGGACAGAGCCGCCGCCCGGGCCCGGCGCAGATCGGAGTGGGGAAAATCGAGGATGCGCTGATCATTGGTATAGGCATGGACCGTGGTCATCAGCCCCCGCTTGATACCGAAACTGTCCAGGATGACCTTGGCCATCGGGGCCAGACAGTTGGTGGTGCAGGAGGCATTGGAGACGACATGATGGATGGTCGGATCATATTCATCCTCGTTGACCCCCATGACAAAGGTCTTGACCTCGCCCTTGGCCGGAGCGGAGATGACCACCTTTTTGGCCCCGGCCGCAATATGGGCCTTGAGCGAGGCGCTGTCACGAAAGATCCCTGTACATTCGGCAACATATTCCACCCCCATTTTGCTCCAGGGGATGTCGATCGGGATGCGGTGGTTGGAGACCGCAATGTGACGGCCATCGACAATGATGCCTTGCTCATCGGTCTCCACCTTCTTTTCATAAATTCCCATGATCGAATCATACTGGAGGAGGTGGCCGAGAGTGGCATTATCGGTGT
>CAVZOB010000005.1:0-434225 GCA_963776835.1 uncultured Pseudomonadota bacterium | reverse complement strand
GAATTTTGGCAGTAGGCCAAATAATGAATGTCTTCGGTGGCACAATTGGGACTATTCTCATAGTGAGCGGCAATGAACACTACATTCAAAAATTAACAGTGTTTTTTACTGGGTTATTACTATTGATGATGGTTATTTTGGTTCCCACTTTCGGAGCACTTGGTGCTGCAATTTCAACAACAGTATCTGGCACCGGATTAAGTCTGGTAACTGTCTGGCAAGCTGAAAAAATTATTGGTTTTGCCAGTGTTAGGTTCCGGACCTTTCGGATAGCCGATGCACTTCAAGCAATAAAGCGTTTCAGAACTGGAAGTAAAAAAAATGAATAAAAAGCCAGATAGTATATGTGTCCTTATGATCATGAATGGTATGAGCGTCGGTGGAGCAGAATTGCAATTCATCGAACTTGCCAATTTTCTTGCCGAAAATTACCAAGTTCGCTTGGTGTCGCTAGGTGGGGATGGCGCATTACGGTCTGCGCAGATTGATGCCAGAATTGAAACACGGGTGTACACTTACAGCGGTTATTTGAATACCGTCAAAGTTTTAACAAACGCATTTTTTGCCAATCTTGGTTATCCTTCCAAGCATGTGGTTACAACCTCTTTTATCGCTAATTTCTTGGGATGGACGATTGGTTTATTTCGCAAGCGCAGGTTGGTTTCATTGCAAACTGTATCCAAATGTATGAGACATCCGGTTGTGGATC
This sequence comes from uncultured Pseudomonadota bacterium, assembly GCA_963776835.1. GTDB lineage: Bacteria > Desulfobacterota > Desulfobulbia > Desulfobulbales > Desulfocapsaceae > UBA2270. Next base: position 433,516 of record CAVZOB010000005.1, on the reverse strand, counting down.
GCTTTGTATTACGGAGGTTCGATGCGCTGATTGCCGGTGCCGTTGATATAAAAGATTATCTGATTTCGCACGGCCAAGATTCGAGCCGCATCCATGTAGTCCATAACTGGGTAGATTTTTCCAAGCGCAAACCGAGCTTGACGTATTAGATACACGCAGAAAACTGAATATTGGCGATCAATTGGTTATTGGGTGTATTGGTCGACTTCATCCGCAGAAGGGTCAGATATATCTAATAAAGGCTTTTACCAATGTCTTGTTAAAATTCCCAAACACGATATTGTTGTTGGTGGGCAACGGTGAAACCAGAGAAGAGTTAGAGAAGGTAGTGTTTCTTCTTGGGTTGGCTGAGGTGATTTTCACTGGTATGGCTAATGGTGATGCTTACAATAACTTCCTTGCCGCAATTGATGTTTATGTCCAACCGTCTGTATTTGAAGGTCTACCCAGAACCTTGTTGGATGCAATGTATATGGGTAAACCGATTGTGGCGACGGATATTAATCAATCGTGAAGCGATAACGAATGGAGTAAATGGTTTGCTCGTCCGACCCGAAGATGCTGAGTCGCTGTCTGGGCGCTGATGAGATTACTGCATGAATCCGGAGAGAGGGAGATGCTAGCGAAAAAAGCAGCCAGGTCTGCTTTAGCTAATTTCTCAATGGTAACAAAGTTACAAGAAATCAATAACATATTAAGAGATCATCCTTGACTATATTTGTTCTGGGATGCAGTTCTCTTTTCCTGTTTATTGCCTTGAATAGGTTAGGACTGTGTTTTTTTTATACATTTTCTTGTTGCCATTTATGCCGGCGTACCTGGCTCTCCCGCTTGGTATTAGAGGCGCAGGAATTTCGTTACGGCGGATACTTACATATGTGCTGTTGCTTTGTATTTTTATCGGTTTTTTAAGATTTCCCCGAAAATATCTCAATGCTCTCAGATTGTTAATGGCATGGCGTGTATTTTTATTGGGATTGATTGTTTTGTATGTTGCCAAACTAACATCGACGTTTATGTTGAACGAGACGGTAGGCCTTGTTTATTGGTCCGATGAGGTGGCTGAAATTGTTACTGCTTTGCTGTTGGAACTATATTTATAGATAATATGCAAGCAGTGAAAACTTTTTTCCTGGTTATAGTCTCCAGTTTTTTCTTTTGTGAGTTGATTGTTTTGCTTGAATACGCTGTTGGGCACAACCTGCTCCAAGGCCTAGTTACGATAACAGTTTCTACAGTAGGGGAGAAGGTTCTATCCGGGTTTAACCGAGGCGGCACTTATAGAACAATGGGATTGTTTGATAACCCATTATCGCTATCCGAATTCCTCCTTACAGGTGCAATTTTTGCTTATGGCACTTACAGAATGCGAATTTTCAAGCGGCTTTCGTGGTTGGCTATGGTTCTTACTTTTCCCGTAATTTATTCTACTGGGTCAAGGTCTGGTCTTATGTTACTTAGTGCCATACTGGTCGTGTTTGGTTATTTTCATGTTGTGAAATATAAGCCTTCACTTCGTCCGCTTGTTCGCCTGCTTTCAGTTTTCGTTTTTGTGGGGTTACTATATTCAGCCTACTTCGCTATAAGCGATCCTCTTGGGTTTGTGCGTGCAACACCTTTTTTACGGGGGAGTGCCAGCTCGGACAGCAGCACCATGTTCCGCCTGATGCAATATCCATTGATTTTTTCGGCTATTCTCGACAATCCATGGTTTGGCTATGGGATTAAAAACCACTTAATTCTGATTTTAAAAACCCCTCTCGATAACTACTATTTGAGGGTATTGGTTGAGGGCGGCTTTATCGGTTTTTTTGCATTTCTTGCCTATGTTTTAAATGTGGTCAAGTTCGTAACTTCTGGTGTGCATCCATCTCAGTTGACCTCTGAGTTTAGCAAACATATGCACACGATTGTAAATTGTATTCGCCGCTTTATTAGTTACAAGTTTTTTATATCGATGAACTTCAACAATATTTACTTCTATCTCGTTTGTGGCATGCTCATTGGTTTATCTGCGCATCGAAATTGTTTTGAGGCTACCAATACAAACTGATTTTCCCCGAAATTGTGGATACTCAGCTAAGCCGTTATAATGAAAACGACAGGAGGAAAAAATAAGTGTTCAACAAAGAAGAAAATACGTTCAAGATTTCAGGAGAAATGCTGTTCTATTAGCAGCCGAGTCTATCAGGACAGTGGCATCGGCATCCGATAGCCTTGGCATAAATAAGAATTTTCTCTACCGAATACAAATATATAGAGGAGTGTTGTATGAAAGCCCTAGTGCTGGGTGGGTGCGGTTTCATCGGATCACATCTTGTGGATGGCTTGCTTGACGCAGGGCATAAGGTGCGCGTTTTCGATAAGTCACCGAAGCTTTATCGTGTGCCACTCGCCAATGTGGACTACCGCTTTGGTGATTTTGCCGATGCACCGTTTTTGGCGGAAGCATTGGAGGACGTGGAGGTTGTTTATCATTTGATCAGTACCACCGTGCCTTCTACCTCGAATCTTGATCCGATGGCGGATGTGCGCAGCAACCTTATCAATACGTTGCAGCTGTTACAACTGATGGTGCAGAAAAACATCTCCAAATAGTTTTTCTCTCTCTCGGGCGGCACGGTGTATGGAATACCTGATACGGTACCCATACCGGAAAGCCATCCGTTGCGTCCGATCTGTTCTTACGGTGTGGTGAAGGTCGCCATCGAAAACTATTTATTCATGTTTCATCAATTGCATGGTTTGGAATATGTCGTATTGCGCGCATCCAACCCTTACGGCGAACGCCAGGGGCATGTCGGCGTGCAGGGTGTGATTGGCTCGTTTATGGCCAAGATATTGGCGGTTGAGCCGATTGAAATCTGGGGAGATGGCAGCGTGGTGCGCGATTTTATCTATGTCAGCGACTTGGCTGAACTGTGTGTGTTGGCCGCTCAGTCAAAAAAGAGTGGGACTTATAACGCAGGGAGCGGAGTGGGGCATTCTATCAATGAGATCGTCAGTGCTTTTATGGAAGTAACAGGGCAGGCAATAGAGCCCGTTTATCGAGCCGGTCGAGGATATGACGTGCCGAGTGTGGTGTTGGATATTATGGGGGCGAAGAGTGCATTTGAGTGGTCCCCGCAAATTGACTTGCGCGATGGAATTGAGCGCAGTTGGCGATGGGCTAAATCACAAGCATGAAAACTATTTTTATCGTCGGCAACAGCCGTAGCGGCACAACTATGTTGGGGCGGGTGTTTGGTAACCACACGCAAGTGCATACTTTTGGCGAGCTGCATTTTTTTGAGCATCAGGTTGACGCTGCTACTGTATGTGCAAAACCTTCTTGGTCTTTGGAGAAAAGGTACACACTGGTCGAAACGTTGCTGACTAAATCGCGGGATGGTTTCTTTGCTAAGGTTATGCCGGGTAAATATAGAGATGAGGCCAAGCGTGTCCTTGCCTATGTCGAGGAGGATGATCCTGTTTCTGCCTATGAAGCGTTCTTGCATTCTGAAGCAAATGAACACAGCAAAGCCATTCCATGCGAACAAACGCCTCGTTATTTATTTTTTGTCCAAGAAATTCTCGACGCTTTCCCGGACACACATATCATCAACATGGTGCGTGATCCCCGCGATGTGTTGCTTTCCCAAAAGAATAAATGGCGTAGACGATTTCTCGGAGCAAAGAACATTCCTTTCTCTGAAGCATTCCGCGCATGGGTGAACTATCACCCTTATACCATTGCCATGTTATGGGTTGCTGCGGTACGTATGGCTAATAGATTTGTGGATAACTCACGCTTTGTTTCTATGCGTTTTGAGGATTTATTGCAGCAACCAGAGGTTAGCATACGGTCATTGTGTTCGTTTGTCGGTATTGCTTTTGAACCGGACATGTTGAAAGTGCCGCAGATTGGCTCCTCAACAGGGGCTGATAAGCCTGAACAGAAAGGGATTGACGGAAATCGAACTGGTGGATGGCGCAAAGGCGGATTGACCAATGTGGAATTGGCGATTTGCCAGCATGTAGCTACGCAAGAAATGTCGAGTTTAGGTTATGTGGCGGAGGAAGTGGTGGTCGCCGCATGGCACAGGTGGTGGAGTATGTTTGTTTTTACGTTCAAGATGTCGTTGGCTTTGTTGCTCAATCTGCGACGCACCAAGAATCTGCGCGAAACGATTCGTCGCCGACTGGGAAAGAGGAGTCACGTTGAATGATCGCCCAACTTGATCCGTTATACATCCAAATGCGCCCATGGAAGCTGTGGAGCCGCTTGGTGAGTTATTGTCTATTCGAAGGTCGGCCGTTGACTACGCGCGGACGCTGGGTCAACCCACTGGTTTTTTCCCTTTTCGCAATTGAGAAACGGTTGCCGCAGATCAAGCGGGTGGAGAAACCGGTGTTCATCCTCGGCACTGGTCGAAGTGGTACGACTATTCTGGGCATGGTACTCTCCATGCATCGCGAGGTGGGCTTCCTGAATGAGCCGAAAGCATTGTGGCATGCTATTCATCCCGGAGAAGATCTGATAGGCAGTTATGCGCTCGGCGCGGCGAATTATCGGCTGGCGGCAGACGAAGCAACACCCAAGCGCATTCTCTATGCCCATCGCTTGTTTGGGGCTTATCTTGCGACTTCGCTTGCGCGGCGTGTAGTCGATAAATATCCGGAACTCATTTTTCGGGTGCCGTTTGTCAAAGCGATTTTTCCAGACGCAAAATTTTTGTTTCTGGTGCGCAACGGCTGAGATACTTGTCATTCCATCGAGGGCTGGTCGACCCGTCTGGGTGAGCAAGTCGGAGAGGAAACACATGACTGGTGGGGGATAAATCGTCGTAAGTGGAATTTGTTGATCGACCAATTAATGCCGGGACATCCAGACTTGGCACCCCATGTTAATGCGATGCGCGATTGGTCGAATCAGACAGACATGGCGGCGGCGGAGTGGATCGTCACGATGCGAGAGGGGATGCGACTGGAGCAGCAATATCCGAATGATGTGATGCGTGTCAATTACGAGGAATTGTGTCGCTGTCCGCGTGTGCAGTTGAATAGTGTCGCTTCATTTCTTGAGTTTGAACCTGGCGATGGGCCTTTCTTGCAATATGCTGATCAGACTTTGAAGCCAATCCCAGCCAAAAAGCCATTCCTGTTGAATCCACTGATTGAGACCCCCTTCCTGCAAACGATGTCACAGTTGGATTATGGTGTGTGAAGTGAAAATGCCTTTCATTTTAGGGCTTGGAATGTTCATTGTTCTGTTGTTCAGTTCGCTAACTTGGGCGGCTAACGATCAAGCAGCAGTTGCCACTACTCAGCCACAGAAAATACGCGCGTGGCATTTCGTGTTGCGTACTGTTCCGCTGGATCGCGCCTATTGGATGGTCGATCAAGCCCAGAAGGCCGGATTCAATACAGTCGTGGTAACCATTACGGATGGTGTCAATTTACGCTACGCACCTTGGAAAGGTTTGCCAGAAGCGTGGTCGCGCGAAGACTTTGTAAAGTGGGTGGCTTATGTGCTCAACAAGGGCATGGAGGTGATACCGGAAATTAAGCTGCTTACACACCAAGAAAAGCTTTTCCAAAACAATTTTCCCTTATTGATGTTCAACAAGAGCACTTATGACCCCCGGAAAGGGCCAGTCTATGAAAAAACGGCCTTATTGCTGAATGAAATTGTCGAAATCACGCATGCGCCCGCTTTGCATATCGGCCACGATGAGGTGGCCGGCTATAACCCCTCCTGGGTGGAAAAATGGCTGTGTATGGGCGAAGCAATACTGCCCGCTGAATTGTTCTTGCAAGATGTGTTGCATATCCACGATTACCTGAAGAATCGCGGTATCGAGACATGGATGTGGGGCGACATGTTGATTTCTCCGGAAGAGTTTCCTGAAATGTTTGCTAGTGAACTGCATGGCGGGTCAGTCGGATATGGCAAGGCTTTGCGCGCCAAACTCCCCAAGGATATCGTGATTTGCGATTGGCATTATTCCGATGATCAGCCTGATTTTCCCTCGCTTGCGGTAATGCAAAAGGAGGGATTCCGCGTTATTGGGACAACGTGGAAAAAGCCACGAACGATAGATAACTTCAGCCGCTACGCCGCACAACACCATGCTTATGGGATGATGGCAACCACTTGGTTCCATGTGCAGCGTAAAGAATGGGATGTAGTTGAGCGCATTATTCGAGAATCAGGAGATGCCTTCAGAAAAGATTTTCCAGATGCGAAATAAAAAAATAGCCATCCTTGGAACGGTAGGCGTTCCCGCTAACTATGGTGGTTTCGAGACGCTGGCAGAGAATCTCGTCAAATATCATGATGCAGCATCGTTGCCTGGTTCGCTCACTGTTTACTGCAGCAGCAGAAGCTATCCATCAAGAGCGCGATCTTTTCTTTCTGCGCAGCTCAAATATGTTCCGCTCAATGCCAATGGCGCCCAGAGCATTCTCTATGATAGAGTTTCCCTGGTCTCAGCAGTTTGGAATCACAATGATGTAATTCTATTATTATTGGGGGTGTCGTGTGCAATCACGCTGCCCTTGGTTCGGCTTTTCTCATCAACGCGGATAGTGCCATGAAAATTCTCCAAATCAATAATCACCATGAAGTAAAAGGTGGGTCCGAGCGCGTTTATCTCGAAACCGGGAAACTTCTGGCCGCACATAACCATCAGGTTTTCTATTTCAGTTCTGCTCAACCAGGGAAAGATATTTCAGATTCAACTCACTGTATTATTGACGCAAAATCGTTTAATAAGGCGGGATGGATATCTCAGCTAATGAATGCTGGTCGATTTATTTATTCGTCCGACGTCGCGGCCCGCCTAGACGACTTCTTATCTAAAGTACAGCCGGATATAGCTCATCTCCATATTTTTTACGGACAGCTCACTAATTCAATCCTACCTGTCCTTAAAAAACACAAGATCCCATGCGTCATGTCGGTACATGAATATCGATTACTCTGCCCTGTATATACCTTATTCGACCAGCAAGGCAAGATCTGCGACCAATGCGCATCTGGGAACTATCTTCCTGCAATAACAAAGCGGTGCAATAGAAACAATATTTTATTCAGTGCACTTTCGAGCCTGGAATGTTTTGTGCGGGACCGATTTTTTGCATATGAAAAATATATTTCCACATTCATTATGGTTAGCCAGTTTTGCAAAAATATACACGACAAACACCGTCCTGGAATGGCTGCAAAATCGGTTAAGCTATTCAACTTTGTTGATCTGGACTGCTTTCGTAGGACCGAGACGCACGACGGGTACTACTTGTATCTAGGCAGGATCTCACATGAAAAAGGTATCCGCACATTATTGGAAGCAGTTCAGCACACGACTTATAAATTGAAAGTTGTCGGGACTGGCGACCTGCTTGCCTGTCTCGAGGCTGAATTTGTAAATTATCCCAACATTGAGTTTTGTGGGTTTAGATCTGGTGCTGAACTTGCAGCTCTCATCCAGGGTGCTAAATTCCTTTGTATTCCTTCTGAATGCAATGAAAATAATCCGATGAGTGTCATTGAGTCTTTCGCTTACGGCAAGCCAGCGATTGGTTCCGATATTGGTGGTATACCTGAAATGGTGATTAACAATGAAACTGGTTTTCTTTTCCCTCCGGGAGATTCGAATGCTCTACGTGACCTACTACAGAGGTGTGAGCAATTGACAGAGGATGAATACAGGTCACTTTGTATAAATGCCTATGAGTTTGTAAAGCAGAACAACTCAAAAGAAGTGCACTATTCAAACCTTATGCGTATTTATGATGATGTCATTTCTTCCCAATGTTTGACTCAGGTATCCGCTTTACTATGAGAGGGAAGAAAATATCCATCCTTGGAACGGTAGGCGTTCCCGCTAACTATGGTGGTTTCGAGACGCTGGCAGAGAATCTCGTCAGATATCATGACGCAGCATCGTTGCCTGGTTCGCTCACTGTTTACTGCAGCAGCAGAAGCTATCCATCAAGAGCGCGATCTTTTCTTTCTGCCCAGCTCAAATATGTTCCGCTCAATGCCAATGGCGCCCAGAGCATTCTCTATGATATTGTTTCGTTGGTCTCCGCAGTCTGGAATCGCAATGACGTAATTCTATTACTGGGGGTGTCGGGTGCAATCACGCTGCCCTTGGTTCGGCTTTTCTCATCGGCGCGGATCATCACCAATATTGATGGCATCGAGTGGCGTCGGGAGAAGTGGCAAGGCTTGGCCAAGCGATTTTTGCGATTTTCAGAAAAGATGGCAGTGCGTTTTTCGCACGAGGTAATTTCAGATAATGGCGTTATCGCTGAATATGTGAAGCATACTTATGGAGTGGATAGCCATGTGATCGCCTACGGCGGTGATCATGTTGTGGCGGTAGATGCAGCGGCGGTGAATAAGTATGACCTGCCCGAAAATTATGCTTTTTCGGTTTGCCGTATCGAACCGGAAAACAATGTGCATGTCATTCTTGAGGCGTTTTCCAGGCTCGATGCACATCCTTTAGTGATGGTGGGCAACTGGAATAAAAGTGAGTATGGTCGCGTCGTCCGGGAACGCTTCTCCGCCTGCAAAAATCTATTCTTGCTTGATCCCATCTATGACTTGGGCAAGCTTAAAACGCTGCGCTCAAATGCATCGTTTTATGTACACGGACACTCGGCAGGCGGCACCAATCCTTCGCTGGTGGAGGCGATGCATTTCGGCAAGGCGGTGCTGGCTTTTGACTGTGATTACAATCGCAGCACCACGGAGGACAAGGCGCTCTTCTTTGGCGATAGCGAAGAACTGCGGCGGCTCATCGAGTCTCTGGATAAGACTGTTGCTGAAAAAGTCGGGCTGGATATGCTGGAGATAGCCAGATCGGCGTTACACTTGGCACATTGTTGCCGGGCAATATTTTACGTTGCTTGATCGAAACATAGAAGCATAAAGGGGGACGATGCCCTTAGTGATGTATGCTCACCGAAGAACAATGTCGCATAATCTTTTGCCTGTTTGCAATTTCAACAAGTTACAGATACTTTCGGATAAACAGTCAGGGAGATTGGGTTAGCGTCAGCGTAATCCAAACATCCACGTTACTAAGCAACAATCTCCCGCCATACCCAGAGTCAAACAACGGAAATACCACCATCCTTGGCCCTACGCTTCTGGACTGCCACGTTGCTGCGCGCCTCGCAGTGACGGGGGTGGAGTGAGGCGACGGATTAGGCGGGGCCCGCTCGTCTTTGCGAGCGGCAGCGAAGCAATCCAGGAAGTACCACCATCCTTGGCCCCACGCTTCTGGACTGCCACGTTGCTGCGCGCCTCGCAGTGACGGGGGTGGAGTAAAGTGGACCCCTGAGTCAAGACAATAATGCACTGAGTTTAAGCTGTACATTCAACTTCATAAGCAGCTGGGCGGCGCTGCCCCGGTATTATTGCCTCTGTTTGATGTTGATTCTGGGTGGAGGTGGATCCCCCTGTGGAGCGTAGCGGAACAGGGGTATCCACCTCCACCGCGCGTGATATTTTTCCACGATCACTGCTCCGCCACCTATTGCGGTTCGATACACGATATCAGGCGTCTTTTGCCCCAGCGATTGGTGCGGACGCTCACCGTTGTAGAAGTTGAAATACTCTGTCAGACCGACGCATCAATTCGCTCATTGTGGCATAGCCCTTCAGGTACACATCCTCATGCTTGACACTACGCCAGAGCCGCTCGACGAAAATATTGTCGAATGCTCGCCCACGGCCATCCATGCTGATGGCGATATCTTCGCGTTTCAACACACCGGTGAAGGCTTCACTGGTGAACTGTGAGCCTTGATCGCTGTTGAAAATTTCGGGCTTGCCGTGAGTGCGCAAGGCCTCCTCCAGGCAATCAACACAGAATATTGCCTCCATGCTGTTGCTGATCCGCCAGCTCAGCACCCGGCGCGAATACCAGTCGATGATCGCCACCAGGTAGGCAAAACCATGTGCCAGCCGGATATAGGTGATATCCGTGCTCCAGACCTGGTCGGGCCTGACTACCAAGAACACCGCGCAACAGATAGGGGTAAACCTTGTGCTCAGGGTGTGGACGGCTGGTGTTCGGACCTGGTGCCATACCGGCCAACCCCATTTCCCGCATCAGGCGTTGCACTCGCTTGCGATTAACAGATGTGGCCTGCCACCTTAAGGAATACCACCATCTCTGCGGCTGCCGTAAAACGGATGCCGGGTGTATTCCTCGTCGATCAGGTGACTTGAAGAGCAGATCGATTTCATCTATCAGCCGGGGCTTTTGCTGAGCATAAACTACGTGAGCGCGAGATACTCCTGCCAGAACGCATTGCTGCGTTATGGATACCGTATCTCCTTGAGACGATCCACGCTTGCCGTATTATGAGCAGGCTGATCCCAGACTTTTTTTTAAGCCAGTCGAGTTCCATCTTCAGTTTGCCAATTTCGCTGTACAACAGTTCCGGCTCCCGATGCGCGGCAATTGGTCTGGCGCCTCGTTTGTCTTCAAATAATGTCTTGGCGTGTTCTTGAATTTCTTTCTTCCACTGCCCTACCGTAACTGGATGAACACCATATTCCTGGCCGATCTCATTGATCGTTTTGATCCCGCGCAATGCCTCAAGCCTACCTTCGCCTTAAACTCGGGGGTGTGGAATTTCCTCTTCTTCGCTTCGCTCATCGCTCTCGTTCCTTATGATTGCGTACAGCTTAAACTACTGTCCTGAAATTGGGGTCCACTATAGAGTGAGGCGACGGATTAGGCGGGGCCCGCTCGTCTTTGCGAGCGGCAGCACCATCTTTGCGAACGCTAGCGAAGCAATCCAGGAAGTACCACCATCCTTGGCCCTACGCTTCTGGACTGCCACGTTGCTGCGCGCCTCGCAGTGACGGGGGTGGAGTGAGGCGACGGATTAGGCGGGGCCCGCTCGTCTTTGCGAGCGGCAGCACCATCTTTGCGAACGCTAGCGAAGCAATCCAGGAAGTACCACCATCCTTGGCCCCACGCTTCTGGACTGCCACGTTGCTGCGCGCCTCGCAGTGACGGGGGTGGAGTGAGGCGACGGATTAGGCGGGGCCCGCTCGTCTTTGCGAGCGGCAGCACCATCTTTGCGAACGCTAGCGAACAATCCAGGAAGTACCACCATCCTTGGCCCCACGCTTCTGGACTGCCACGTTGCTGCGCGCCTCGCAGTGACGGGGGTGGAGTGAGGCGACGGATTAGGCGGCGGCCCGCTCGTCTTTGCGAGCGGCAGCACCTCTTTGCGAAAGCAATCCAGGAAGTACCACCATCCTTGGCCCCACGCTTCTGGACTGCCACGTTGCTGCGCGCCTCGCAGTGACGGGGGTGGAGTGAGGCGACGGATTAGGCGGGGCCCGCTCGTCTTTGCGAGCGGCAGCGAAGCGAATCCAGGAAGTACCACCATCCTTGGCCCCACGCTTCTGGACTGCCACGTTGCTGCGCGCCTCGCAGTGACGGGGGTGGAGTGAGGCGACGGATTAGGCGGGGCCCGCTCGTCTTTGCGAGCGGCAGCACCATCTTTGCGAACGCTAGCGAAGCAATCCAGGAAGTACCACCATCCTTGGCCCCACGCTTCTGGACTGCCACGTTGCTGCGCGCCTCGCAGTGACGGGGGTGGAGTGAGGCGACGGATTAGGCGGGGCCCGCTCGTCTTTGCGAGCGGCAGCACCGTCTTTGCGAGCGCTAGCGAAGCAATCCAGGGGATCCGGCCCGTCTTTGCGAAGAAGCAATCCAGAGGATCCGGCCCGTCTTTGCGAACAGGGTGAAGTAACCGAGAATGTTTTAATGATATAAACGCTTTAGTGACGGAAAAGGGAGTGAGGATGAGTAAGCAACCGACAGTGTATATCATGGCGAATAGCCGTAATGGAACGCTTTACACGGGGGTAACCTCCAACCTGGTTAAGCGGATCTGGGAACACAAGAGTGATCTGGTGGAAGGATTTACACGTCGTTATGCTGTCCATCAGCTTGTGTATTACGAGCTTCTCGATACGATGGAGGCAGCTATAACACGAGAGAAGCAGATCAAGGCTGGCTCAAGAGCAAAGAAGTTACGTCTGATTGAGTCCATGAATAGTGAATGGAAAGATTTGTATGAGAGTATTTTGTGAAAAAAACTGGACTGCCACGTTGCTGCGCGCCTCGCAGTGACGGGGGGGAAATGGTGAAAGGTGCAAGCAACACCGTCTTTGCGAGCGCTAGCGAAGCAATCCAGGAGAACCGGCCCGTCTTTGCGAGCGCTAGCGAAGCAATCCAGGAGAACCGGCCCGTCTTTGCGAGCAGCAGCGAAGCAATCCAGAGAGTACCACCGTCCTTGGCTCCACGTTTCTGGACTGCCACGTTGCTGCGCGCCTCGCCGTGACCGGGATAGGGATGAGGCGACATCTTTCCTAACACAGGGAGTTCGTCGGTTACACTGTGCCCCCTCCGTCTTTGCGAGCGCTAGCGAAGCAATCCAGGAGAACCGGCCCGTCTTTGCGAGCAGCAGCGAAGCAATCCAGAGAGTACCACCGTCCTTGGCTCCACGTTTCTGGACTGCCACGTTGCTGCGCGCCTCGCCGTGACAGGGATAGGGATGAGGCGACATCTTTCCTAACACAGGGAGTTCGTCGGTTACACTGTGCCCCCTCCGTCTTTGCGATCGCTAGCGAAGCAATCCAGGAAGTACCACCGTACTACCCTACTGCTTCGTCGCTGCTCGCTTGCCTTCTCGATGTCAACTTGAATGCTTTTTGGAATAAGAAGTGATTCCTTCTGGTCAATGCAACCCTTGACAGCCTGGTTTTTTTGGTCTACATAAAGTTATATTAACTGTAACATTATGTTGACCATGGTGACCTATGCAACCTATCAAACAACTGGCAAAGATCCTTGCTGGACTTGCGGATGATGAACATTACCTGTTTTCCCTTGCCGACCTGAGGGGGGCAATGCCCGAACAGAGTCAGGGCGGATTCAAGGCGCTGGTCTGCAGAGGGGTAAAGGATGGTTTGCTTAAGCGTATCTGCCGCGGGTTATACCTGTATCCCGCGGTTGAGTATGCCAGCGGATTGGTGCTCTTTCATGCGGCGGCGAGATTGCGGGCCAGTGCGTTTAATTATATCAGCCTTGAGACGGCGCTCAGCGATGCCGGCGTGATTTCTCAGATTCCTATGAATTGGATCACCTTGATGTCTTCCGGTCGCAGTCACATTGTAAATTGTGGTGAATTCGGCCGTATTGAGTTTGTTCACACCAAGAAGCGGCCGGAGAATTTGACGGATCACCTGATCTACGATTCATCTTGCCGTTTGTGGCGTGCATCTGTTGCCTTGGCGATAAAGGATATGCTGGCCACCAAGCGGAGTACCGATTTAATCGACTGGAGTGTAGCCAATGAACTTGTTTGATCAACTTGTCCTTCAGGCAATGAAAAATAAGGCTGAGCTTGCGCCGTTGCGTGCAGTGGTTGAGAAGGAACTTCTTCATCACGATATCATTCGCGAAATGAGTGTAGCCGGGCTTCTCGACACCCTGACTTTTATCGGTGGGACTTGCCTGCGGGCCTGTTATGGCTCTAATCGGTTGAGTGAAGATTTAGATTTTACGGGGGAAAGAACTTCGACCGTGCGACGCTGAGCGATTTGGCTGCTATTCTTGTTGACAGGCTGGAAGCGAAATATGGTTTGCATGTTACAGTGGGAGAACCGAAGAAAGATACGGGGAACGTTGATACCTGGAAGATGAGCGTTATCACCCGACCGGAACAAAAGTCGCTGCCTTCCCAAAGAATAAATATTGATATTTGTGCCCTGCCCAGCCATGATCGGCGCCCTATGATGTTGCGCAACCATTATGGCGTCGAAATGGGGACCTCCGGCCTGATCATTCAGGGGCAAAGCCGTGAAGAAATTCTGGCTGATAAAGTTGTTGCCCTGGCCTTACGAGCAAACCGGCTGAAAAATCGGGATCTTTGGGATATTGTCTGGCTTAAGCAGCAAGGAATTGATCTGCCGCTTGATATGATCCCGAAAAAGATTCTGGATCGTCATCGGAGTACGGCGGAATTTCTGGATTTGCTGAATGAACGTAAGTCCCAATTACAGCTGGATGCAGCGTTACGGGATGATTTTATTCAAGAAATGAGACGATTCCTACCTGCGCGAATCGTGGCGGAAACGATTGAGAATGAAGCGTTCTGGGCGTATCTGACCAGCGTTATCTGCGGGGAATGTGAACAGGTGGCGCAGTCGCTCGGTAACGCTTCTGAGCCGCCCAGGTTTAAGATGTAAACAAATGGGGTAGAGTAGGAAACTGATTTGCCAGTTAGAGCACAGGACTTTTATTTGACGCCTCGCCGCCCGCAGCTACTACGTGTCAACCGGCCTAATCGTCCATCAGCCTCCCCTCATCAAACCGGACGTGCAGTTTTCCCGCATCCGGCTTTCCGATGTCCTTCACACCAAGGCATGCGCCGTGCGCCAGCCCGCAACTGTAGGAACCTTGTATAACCCGTAACAATCATAGAGATCGCGACTTGGAAAACGACGTAAGCCGGTTCCTCTGTCCTTCACTTTATGACGCTTCATCATGTGAGTACGTAACCGGTCTTCCGCATGTGTCTTGACCTTGCCCATTACCTGACTTGAATTACGATAGTGGAAATAGTTCACCCAGCCTCGCAGGCTCCGGTTCACGTTTCCAACGATGTTTTCCAAGGGGATGGGGGTCAAGTTCCTCCCCGTCAATTTCTTCAGTTTCGCCTTGATCTTCATAAGCGATTTATCGGCAGGTCGGACACTTGGATATGGCTTTCCAGTTTTCATACCTTGACTCATCTGAATCGTAAAACCCAGGAAATTAAATCCGGTTTGGGTGGCATCCACTATATGGGTCTTGGTCTCGTTGAGGCTGAGACCCAGTCGTTCCAATACATGACGCACCACCTTCAGCGGTTCCTCTACATCTTTTCGACACATGACTACAAAATCATCGGCATACCGCACGAGATGCGCTTGCAGTTTGCCTTTCAAGTGCCGCCTTTGCCATATCCGGTCAAGAATATGCAAGTAGCAGTTGGCCAACAGCGGGGAAATCACACCACCTTGCGGCGTCCCTTTACGATTGGACTTGCCGCCACCCACGGTCTTCTTCACACCGTTTTCGTCTTCACCAATGATCGGGGCTTTGAGCCATTGCTTAATGAGATGTAATATCCCCCCATCGACAATGCGCTCGGCCACCACGGCCATCAGCTTGGCGTGCGGGATGCTGTCAAAGTATTTCGACAGATCGGCATCAATGACTTGGGTATAGCCTGCCCATAGTGTATTGGCAATGTCATCCACTGCATCGTGTGCCGATCTCTTGGGCCGGAATCCGTACGAGTGCGGACAGAAATCAGCTTCAAAAATCGGTTCGATGATGAGTTTCACCGCCATTTGTGCTACCCGGTCTCGGATAGTCGGAATCCCCAACGGTCGCAAACTGCCATCCGCTTTAGGAATCATGACGCGCCGCACCGGTTGGGCTCGGTAGGTCTTCTCTTTCAGATCACGGGCCAGTTCCTGCAAAAACGTTTCTACCCCTATTCCGTGCTCTATGGCCTCGAAGCTGATCCCATCAACACCGGGACTGCCTCGGTTGGCACGAACAAGTCGCCAGGCATGACTGAGTATGTCATCCCGGCTGATCTTGTCGTAGAGCGCGTAAAAGCGATAGGCCGGTTCTTGCTTGGCCTTGGCATACAGCTTCCTCTGTAGCGTCCTGATTCTGTCCGGGGTGGTTAGCGACATGGCAATCCCCTGATCCTCCGCTCTTTGGTTGCATGAACAAAGCAGGGTCCCTTCCCTCGTCCGGGGTTATGTTGTCCCTCGACTCAAACGGTACTATGAACCCCTCCGACTCCCGCTTCGGGCCGATGCGCTTTCGTTTCCTTATACGCACCGATCGGTGGCCTCCCCACCCCCAGGAACGGGTCTCCAGCACTGGGCAATAAATCTTCGAAAACATGCCGACCCTGCTACCCCGGGAGTCGATGGATGCCACTTCCGTTATTCCAGCATCCATCCAACGGCCTTCCCCTTCTGACCACAGGGTCGGCTTCTCCAATTCATTTACGAGGCTACTTGTGGGTTCACTTGCGTTACGGCCTGCTTTCTTGCTGTTTGGAAACTCACGACCCCGTGTTACCACGACGCCGCTTCCTCATGCTACCGGGGCGTACGGACAACTCCCCGGACGGGACTTTAACCCGCTAGATTTACTGCTGTTACTGCGAACGGTCAAGCTTGACAATTGGGCATTTCGTCCAACCTCATCCTGACTTTCTCCATCTGTCCAGCCGAAATGCCTTCCGATTTCTCTCGGGCTTTATGCACTCCAGTTGTATATCAAGGCAAACCATTTTTCTCCTTCTTCTTTTTAACTTTCCTGTTCGTCTGCAAAAGAACTTGCAATCAAGGCCGGAAAAAAGTTATATTATAATATAATTTAACCAATGGAGGTGCATCATGTACACAACCAATCTACGCAAGGTTGGCGGTTCGGTCATGTTGGCCGTTCCCCCGGCATTCCTCGATCAACTTCACCTGCAAGCGGGGGCTACAGTAGGCGTGATCGTCAGCGATGGCTGCCTGGTGATCGAACCCAGGCATAGGCCACATTACACACTCGCTGAACTCCTTGCCGCCTCGGACTATTCACAACCGCAATCGGCAGAAGATCGTGAATGGGTTGATGCACCTGCCGTGGGTGGTGAGTTGATATGAGGCGTGGCGACATTTATCTGGTCTCACTTGATCCGACCGAAGGGCGAGAACAGCGTGGCAGTCGTCCTGTTTTAGTTGTATCTCCAACCGAGTTCAACGAGGCAACCAAATTGCCAGTGATCTGCCCAATCACGAACGGTGGTGATTTCGCTCGCCGCATTGGGTTTGCTGTCCCTATCACTGGCATCAAGACATCCGGCATTATTCGTTGCGATCAGCCCCGTGTACTTGATCTTGGTTCTCGCAATGGACGCAAGGTGGACACATTACCAGAGTCGATCATGGATGAAGTATTGGCGAGGCTATCCCCGATCTTCATGTGACAAGTTTTATTGGTGTGTCCCGACCCTAAAGGGAAAAGGGGACGCTACCCTTTATCCCCTGATTTTAGGGGGTTGTATTTTTCTGTAGCGCCTTTGTTTTTTCTGAGGCCGCCTTTTTCTCTTGGATCAGAGTACAGATGGCCCGGGCGGCACCCCGGATGGTGTCGTGGGCCGGGAGGGTGTAGCCGGCCTTGATGATGAGTGGATACGAAAAGGTTGAACAAGGACGAAGTGAAAGAGGTTTTTCTGAACCTTCCTTTTATTCAACAAGAACTTCAGTAAAGTTTTTTTTGGTCATTTTTCACCATCAGGAGAAAGAAAGGTTATAAAATGGTTACGAAATCATGTTTGTTCTTCCCTGTTGGTCGTGTTAGACTAACAAAGATGGACTAACTTAATGGAGGATGAATATGCAAATTATTAATATACATGAAGCTAAAACGCACTTATCTCGACTTTTGTTCCGAGCCCACTCGGGGGAAGAAATTATTATTTCCAAGGCGGGTGAACCTTACGCAAAACTTGTTCCGTTGTCGCCGGCGAAAAAAAGATGTCCAGGAATTGCAAAGGGCAAAGTAACTGATGATTTTTTCGAACCTTTACCCGAGGAGGAGTTACAGGCGTGGGAAAGGTAGCCGTATTACTTGATACGCATATTTTTTTGTGGTGGCTCTTTGATGATTCTCAGTTGCCTGGAGGTATCCGGGCTACAATAGAATGTATGGACAATACCATTTTAATCAGCTCGGCTTCTGTTTGGGAAATATCGACAAAGTTTCGATTAGGAAAGCTTCCAGAAGCATCTGTTATCGCCAGGAATGTTCCTCTTTGGATTGAAAAAGCTGGTTTTCAGGCAATTTCAGTGAATCCCGACCATGCGCAACTTGCTGGAGATTGGAAGATACCCCATCGAGATCCATTTGATCGAATGTTAGCTGCTCAAGCAAAACTGGAAAACATTGCCTTGGCCACAATAGACAGAGCTTTGTCAGATTTTCCAATTCACATTATGAATAGTTAGAATTTGGTTCTACTTTGTCACATTCAACATCAACCACCCCTAACCCCTCCTTATCAAGGAGGGGAATAAAGTTCCCCCCTGATTCAGGGGAGATTAGAGGGGTTAAATGGTTGCCGGATACGACGGCGGTGAATGAGTATGACCTGCCCGAAAATTATGCTTTTTCGGTTTGCCGTATCGAACCGGAAAACAATGTGCATGTCATCCTTGAAGCATTTTCCAAACTCGATGCACACCCCTTAGTGATGGTGGGCAACTGGAATAAGAGTGAGTATGGTCGCGTCGTCCGGGAACGTTTCTCCGCCTGCAAAAATCTATTCTTGCTTGATCCCATCTATGACTTGGGCAAGCTTAAAACGCTACGCTCAAATGCATCGTTTTATGTACACGGACACTCGGCAGGCGGCACCAATCCTTCGCTGGTGGAGGCGATGCATTTCGGCAAGGCAGTGCTGGCTTTTGATTGTGATTACAATCGCAGCACCACGGAGGACAAGGCGCTCTTCTTTGGCGATAGCGAAGAACTGCGGCTTCTCATCGAGTCTCTGGATAAGACTGTTGCTGAAAAAGTCGGGCGCGATATGCTGGAGATAGCCAATCGGCGTTACACCTGGCGCATTGTTGCCGGGCAATATTTTACGTTGTTGAGACAATGACAGTAAGGCATTTTTCTTGAAGCATGGCTCGAGGTGTGGTGAATTCAAACTGCAAGTGCACCAGGAGCCTCTTTCCAAAATATTTTCACTTGGAGTTCGGTAGCCGAGACATTTATGGGAATGACTCGGGCCAGGCTTGCTATACTTGAATTGGGGTAATGGTTGGACCATTTCCTGATATACGAAAGGCACGATTCTTGTAATCGCATCCCTGATGGTCAAACTTGGGCGTCGATTTGTTCATACTATGTCGAATATTTGTCGACATAGTATGTTTAATATGTCAAATTGCATGGAGAAAGGAACCTCAAATTTATCCTGGAGTCACCCATGCAACCTTTCAACTTGAAAGAAAAGATCCCGCAGGAGGAGTTTGATTATCAAACTCTGTCCGGTGTTTTGGCTGAGTACGCTGCTCCCAGGGATAAAATCACCTCGCTGATTAAGCAGGGGGTAATCATTCGGGTAAAAAAGGGGGTCTATGTTTTCGGGAAAGGGTGGAGGCGGCACCCCTACTCTCTCGAGACACTTGCCAACTTGATATATGGGCCATCGTATATTTCCCTTGAATATGCTTTACAATTTTATGGGTTGATCCCGGAACAGGTTCGCACTGTGACATCTGTTACTACAGGTCGCTCACGTCGTTTCTCTACTCCTGTTGGTGAATTCAGTTATTGGAAGATTCCCATGACGGCATTTGCTTCCGGCATGGATTTATTGCAGAATACAGCAGGTGGCACATACCTGATAGCTGTTCCTGAAAAGGCGCTGACCGATAAGATTCAGAGTGAGCGAGGACTGCTGTTACGATCCAGAGAAAATGTTGAAAGGTACCTTGTTGAAAACTTGCGCATGGATATTAACGATCTTTCCCAATTGAATTCCAAGCGAATTGAAGAATATGCCGAGCTGTATCGCTCGCAAAAAGCAAGAAGCCTGGCTGCCTTTATCCAATATATAGCGACACCATCCCGGTAATTATTATTTATATGAAAGTCTCGGTAGTTTGCTGAAATTACTGCCTGATCAAATAGCAGGCGACATGGGTAACCGCGCCGCCTGATCGCCAGCAGGGGCTGGCTCCTACCAAAATTGCCGACATTGTTTTCCTGTAGGAGCCAGCCCCTGCTGGCGATCAGGCATAGCTTTCATACTTCGTTGTACCCGTTAGCGGTTATGATTGTTCTAATGCGGGCTAACGCCCGCAACCCAAGACTGAAGACTGAAGGTAGCGGGCCGTCCGCCCGTCTGTTGTTTCCTTCAGTCTTCAGCCTTCAGCCTATTAATCTGAATAATCTTATGAAAACGGTTGCCTGAATTTCTTGTTTTTTTGACAGGATTTCAGGAGTAAGGGATGTAGAAATTGCTGATATACCATTTTGCATGGTAGGGTGCGCTGCGCGCACCTTATTTGTGCTATCGTCCCACTTGGGCATAAAAACAACAACGGTGCGCACGGCGCACCCTACCTAAAAACATCAATCGTTTCAACAACCTTTGTAAAGCACTGAATCGCATTCAAACCAATACCTTCGTCGCCGCTCGTTTGTCTTCTCGGTCTTGAATTGAATCCAACTTAGAACTGCGAGTTCATCAACAATAAGGGAGGTACTGGTGCAAGATGCTGTAAAAAAAATGCTAGCAAGGTATGACTGTCAAACTACTACGGAATATACTAACCCCGATGAACGGGATAAGTGCCTTTCGCAGATTATTTTCTTGTAAAAAAAACAAGAAAATAATCTGTAAGGCACTAATGCGCTTCAGGAAATCTTGCAGGAGATCGTTCTGCTTGGTTTATGGCGCAGCAAGTTTTTTGAGCACGGCGCGTTTTACGGTGGAACTGCTCTGCGTATTCTGTATGGCCTTGACCGTTTCTCAGAAGATCTTGACTTCTCATTATTACGTTCGAATAAAAACTTTCAACTGCTCAAATATCTCGTAGCTCTTGAGAAAGAGCTCTCTGCCTTTGGCTTCCAGGTGACAGTTGAACAAAAAAACAAGTCATGGTCATCTGCCGTTCAGTCGGCGTTTCTTAAAACAGAAACAGCCGGTGCACTGCTGGTCATTACCTCGGATGAGGGACTCTCCTATGGGATACCGGCAGGGAAACTGCTTAAAATCAAGTTGGAGTTGGATACAGAACCGCCGCCAGGATTTAATACAGAGACGAAATATCTCCTTCGCCCTGTCTCATTTGGTGTGCGAACTTACGCGCTGCCTGATTTGTTTGCCGGAAAACTGCATGCCATCCTGTGCAGGCAATGGAAGAACAGGGTTAAGGGAAGGGACTGGTATGACCTGGTATGGTATGTCGCCAATTATCCACAGGTGCATTTGGCTCATCTGGAGGAAAGGATGCGGCAAAGCGGGCATTGGCAACAAAAGGGAATGCTTGGGAAAGATGAACTTGCTGATCTGTTGTCAGATGCGATTGGAACATTGGATATTGAGCAGGCAAAAAAAGATGTCATTCCTTTCATAAAGGATACAAGTACTTTGGATGTCTGGTCGAGGGATTTTTTCCAGAATATTCATTCAATGATAGAGGGAGTATAGAACGCGTGACTCGCGTGACTCGGGTCAGGCAACCCCGCAAGTAACCGAGCAAGTAACCACTTCGAAGCATTGGGCGGCGACCGTGCCGGGCAGTACAGTATACGCGTTAATCAACAATGGTGCATATGCTTTGAGTGACAAGATACTGATGCTTACAACGTGGAGATCGTTGATTACCACTAACCCCGATGAACGGGATAAGTGCCTTATCAGAAAAATTTCTTTGAAAAAAACAAAATTTTTTTCTGTAAGTCACTAAGGAGATGAACATGGCTAACAAAATGCGCGCAATCCATCCCGGTGAAATCCTCAAAGGCGAACTGGAAGAACTGAAGCTATCCGCCAATGCCTTTGCTAAGGCGTTGGCCGTACCCACCAACCGAATCACCGCTATTCTCAACGAGCAACGCGGCATCACTGCCGATACCGCCCTCCGCCTTGCCCAATTTTTCGGCAGCACGCCAGATTTCTGGATGAGCCTGCAAAGCAGCTATGATGTAAAGGTAGCATGGGCAGCAGTAGGCAAAGATATCGTGAAAAGCGTAAAGCCCAGAGAATTGATGGAGGCTTGAAACGTAGAAAAGGGGACGATATCGAATGGCGCTAGTTTAAGCGTTTTTTACAACCACAGGGAGTAAACTTGGGACTGTCCCCGGCCTTATCGGGGGCTGTCCCAAGTTTACGGGTTTGATGCAACCATAGTGGCCAGCGCCGCAAAAGTCTGAGTTTTAGGCTTTTTGCAACTGCTGTGGCTTCAACTCGCAAAAGCCTGGGACAGCCCCCGATGGTGCCGGGGACAGTCCCGTTTTTGCTGGCCTCCGCCCTTAAACTAGTGCCATTCGGGACGTTACCCCCTTATTGAGGATATTCTTCAGCCATGCCAAGATTACCCAGAACAGTATTTACCGGCATGCCACTTGAGGGGACATACCTGTTCATTCCCCTCAAGCTTCAGTTATGTTTGATAGCTGCCCACAATGGCATCTAGCCGTTCCACCAAATAGAGGGGAAGGGAAATTAATGTGTATTTTACCTGTTGGCGTTGTTTGTTCATGTTGATAACAGTATCTATCTGATTCACAGCAGGCAGTTTTGTGTCAAAGCGGATGGCAAGTGGCGCCTGCTTCATACCCATAAATTGATGCAGGGATTTCAAAGTCCCGGTGGTGCCGGATTTAACCTCTATGGGAATTATTTTCCCCCGCAGCCCAATGACAAAATCCAGTTCGGCGTTGGACGAGCGTCCTTCGCGCAACCAATAATTTAATTCACGGTTTGGTTTATCCGCCAGCATGGCTTGTAAATGTTGTCCGATAAACTGTTCAGCAATAGCTCCCTGGTTAATAAGCTTTATGTCATCCATTTGTGAGATACTGAGCCAGTCCAAACCACAAATCGCATTCATCAGCCCAACGTCAAGGAAGAGCAGCTTGTAAATTTTTTCCTCAAGATCAGCCTGCAACGGCAGACCAGAGCAGTTACTATGGACCACTTTGCCAACTAGACGAGCCATTGTCAGGAGAGCGATATCCTTTTTTATGGTAACACTCTGGTCTTGAGCTGAAATATTGGAGTATTTGATTTTTACGCCCACATTTCTTGCGGCAAAATTAAAGACATTCAGCATCCGATTCTGATTTCTGGAACCGGCATATTTGGGAAAATCATCTCGATATGTCTCGATAATAGAATTATGCACTTCGCTTACATCTTTATAACTATGGCTCTCGGCAAAAACAGCCACTGCTTCCGGCATGCCGCCGATAGAGTAATAAGAACGCAGTAAATGCAATAATCGTTGATGGACAATATCGCCGATTTCCTGACCTGTTTCGTAATTATCTATAAAATTCTTCAGACGTTCCTCGTCAAGTGCTAACAGGAACTCGCTGAAAGTCATGGGGCCCATGTGTAAATACTGAATCCTTCCCACAGGCATGGAGAAAGAATGGTCTTTCAGGGCGAATTCCAATAAAGATCCAGCGCAGACCACCGGAATTTCAGGCATATCTTCATAAAAATAGCGTAGCGCAGGAATGGCCTCTGGAACGGCCTGGATTTCATCAAGAAACAAAAGGGTATCCTTCCCAATGCTTCCCATGTTCGGCAAAAATTCTATTTGTTGAAGAATGTGTTCAGGGGCCTTGCCGGAAAAAATGGATGACAGCTCAGGATGACGTTCCAGGTTAACATTTCGTAAAGGGAGCTGATGTTGCTTGGCGAACAATTCTACCAGTGTTGATTTGCCGACCTGTCTGGCGCCACGAATAATAAGAGGTTTGCGATTTTTATTTTGCAGCCAGGTAGAGAGGAATTGTAGTTGTTGTCGTTGCATTGAAGTGGACGCTCCTTTCTTGTTATGATAACGTAACACACCACTTATACAATAATGTTGTTATGATTTCAATGGTGTGTTTTGAAAAGGAAAAAGGGGAAAAAAGGGACGCTACATCATTTTGGGGGCAAGCTCAGTTGTTTGATCCAGTCTTGGATGTGACAAAGTTCGTAACTTGTGCTTCTTCCTTTTCCGGGCTGGCGCTATCCCGCTGTCTAACCTCATGCGCAGGTTGTTGACCCGCTTTGGGATCAAGGTGGCTGAAATCTTTTCTGCCGGCCGTCAGAGTGTCAAGGTCAAGGCCGGGAGTCTCGCTTGTTTCCGGGCCGCCGCCAGGGAACTGGGCATGCCGCTCTCCGATACCAGAACGTCCCCCGGTTCTCCAATTTTTCCAACACCTATTATCGCTCGATGGAAAATGGGTTGAGAAATTGACGTCCCCACAGATAGTTTTTATCAACCGGGCTCAGCTCCGCTTCTCCACAGACCCTCTCCCAATTGTCACGAATGGCTGTCTCGATCCGGTCAATCACATCGACAGCTGCCTGCCGGGAAAGCAGGAAGTGATGCGCGGCAGCAAGGCAGGTTTTGAGCTGACTAAACCTGTTTGTTCCGGTTATGAGCATGGCCTGAGTCGCTTCATTGCCGGTACGACCTTGAGGGCAAATATCATAGGCCGGCGTCAAGGTCAGCTCTTTCCCATTCCAAAAAGCGGCGTGATTGCGGGCGTGGTCATCGTTATTGCCGCACAAGATATTAAAAACCAGCCGACCATAAAGCTCCTTGAGGGTTTCTCCTGGTTGCGTAAAGCGATGGCGAATTATTTCCGCAAAGTCTTCATAACTGGCATAACGTGCCGTCATCTCACTTAAGCCGAACATGGTCAGGGCGGAAACCATGGATTTTCGAGCCCATCCGGAATCGAGCGCAATGCGGTCGAAGCGCTCAATCAACAAAACATCCTTCCCGGCCGCTTTTACCAGCTTGACTGCTGCTGCCTTAAGCCCTGCAATTGAAGCCAATCTCATGGCAACGTATTCGGCTTTGACGACGCTGTGGACATCGCTGCTGGACGAAAATTTAGCAATATATTTGGCGTCCGGCTCTTCGATCAAGGCCTTGGGGCGGGCACCGCCAATGGAGCTGCCGTGGAATAGCGCCTGATCAAGCTCGTCGGTTAATGGAACACCTTGCTCAACCCGTGCGGCCGATTCCAGTAATTCTTCCAGGCTGGCACTGTTTGGAGTTCTAGGAACGAATTCTGTTGGTGAACGCTGAAAATCAAGCGCCCCAATCCGATCGGATCCCGATTCCAAGAGACAGGTGAGCTCATCCAGACTGCCGGTATCCGCATCTCGACCTTTTAGCCCGAATTGTTTATTGATGATAACGCGCCGCCCCCAGGCATCGGGCGCGGCATCCCGAATGCAATTTGGTATCTCCAGGTCGCCCAGCAAGGGTAAAAATCCGGCTCGCAAAGGCAATTCCGGCTCATAAATCGGAATGGCAGGATTCTTGTCGTCTGTCCGATCAAGATAGCTTTTGCCATAGTTGAAATGGATAGTGCCGTTATCCGCCTCAAGCTTGCCGGCGACCACCGGTTGCGTTTCTCCGGGGAGCCAAATCCAGACAAAGGCTTCTTTATTGTGCGGGTTAGAAGTCATCATCCACCGCCTTGGTCTTGTTTCTGATCCGTTGGGGAAGGAGAGCGATTTTGCTTTGCATCAGTTCGATACGGGTTGCAAGCGCCCGGCTGCCCTGCTCAAACAGAGGAACGCCAACCAGGGCGGCGACTTCGAACACAAGACCGATGGACGGAGACATTTCACCGGCCTCTATCTTTTGGAGTGTCGCTCTGGAAATGCCGGCTCTCTCCGCAAGGTTTTGCTCAGACCATTGACGCTCTTTGCGCCCGAGCTTGATGTGCTGACCGAGCAAAAAAGCGGCTTCTTTTGCGTATTTTGAATATTCTCTTTGTTTTACCATAACCAATCCAGATTAGAAGTGACCGAAATAATAGCCATTAAGATCGCTAGTGTCCACTATATTGGTCATTCGTCTGATTTTCAAGAAATAATTGATAATTGGCTAAAATAATACACACAAGCCCGCAGTGTCCGGTTTAAAAATTGCACTCAAAATATTTACTCCCTCTCCCCTCGGGGAGAGGGTTGGGGTGAGGGGAAAGGATGCCAGTATGATCTACCCGATAAGTTCCACCCCCCACCCTAACCCTCCCCCGCAAGGGGGGAGGGGACTTTTTTAATAGTAATACAAGATTCTAACCAGACACTACTGGGGCTAGGGGGGATTTGGCCGTTCTGAAGGCTATTGCAATTTCCAAACCGGACACTACTGCACGCAAGCAGGTCTTATGACCAGCATATTGGTCATAAAGTGTATTCCAGGGAACCATTGATTCACAGAATGCCTTCTTGTTTGATCCCGTTTTGGATGTGGCAAAGTTCGTAACTTGTGCTTCTTCCTTTTCCGGGACATTTTTGCAGAATATGTTTTTCAACAAGATCACTTAAGTCTCGACTGGCTGTTACTTTACTGCATTTCGTCATTCCTGCATATTTTCGGGTTGTCATGCCTCCTTCAAATCTTTCTCCGGCATCCAGCAGCCGGTTGATTGCTTTAAGTTGTCTTGCATTGAGGGAAGTGTTCGTATGTTGCTGCCAAAAATCAGCCTTCAGGACAACTCTTTCAACGACCCATTCTGATTCATGGATGGCAGTTTTCAGGGTCTGAAAAAACCATTGAAGCCAGCCGGTTATATCCAGTCCGTCTTTGCCGGCAGCCTCCAGAATACGATAATACCCTTTTCTATCCATGCTGATATGCTTGGAGAAGGAGGCAAGCTGCATGACTGCCGGATACTTTTCCGCCAGTTGGTAATCGGTAATAGCTCTACCGATTCGTCCGTTACCATCGTCAAAAGGATGGATCATAATAAACCACAAGTGAGTGATTCCGGCCTTGATCAGGGGCTCCTGTTCATTGTTGCTGTTGACCCAGAAGAGAAATTGATCCATCTCTTTGGCCAGGATTTCTTGTGGTGGAGCGATGTAATGAACCTTCTCCCTGCCGAACGGGCCGGACACAATCTGCATTTCCTCTTCGCCACGGTAGCGACCGACCTGAATTTTTGTCAGCCCTGAATAGCCGGAAGGAAACAAGGCTGCTTGCCAACCGCAAAGTCTTTCTTCAGTTAATGGCCGGCGCTGCTTGCTTCGGGCATCAAGCAGCACGGAAACAAGGCCGTCCGCCTTGGCGTCCCACTCTGGGCAATCTCCGGGCAGACCAAGTCGCCTGCGGATTGATGCCCGAACTGAACTGCGGCGAAGGACTTCTCCCTCGATGGCAGATGTTTCCATGGCATCATCTGCCAGCACCTGCTCCTGAACGGTCATCTGTTCTTCGTTGTTCAATGTGCGATAGATGATATCCAATCTGCCTGCCAGTCGAGAAACAGCGACTATATCTGCGAGCAAAACCTTGGCATCATACGAAAATGCAGGCCAGTTGCGGTGTTGCCATATCCAATGATTTGTTTGCATGTGCTAATCGTATCAATTTGTATATGAATATGCAAGATAATCGTATCCTGTTTCGATGGTGAGGGGGAAAATTAGCCGATAGCGAATCTCATCCCCAACATCCAGGCTACGGCCCGGAGTCTGGCTCGGTGCCGAGCGTGACAGAATCTTCGAATCAGGCCTTTCCCATCAACCCAACCCATCTAGGGGAGAGGTGACTTTTGTGGAGTGAAAAGGGTAGCTTCCTCTTTATTATCCATGCCAGTACTACCCCGTATTTTTCTCGTTGACTTTGGGTGTAATTCCTATATGCTTTGCAAAGCAAAGAGGTAGTTGTTGGTTTCAAACGAGGGCGGGCCGGCTCTCTCTCTGGTATCCCCGCAATGGGCGCCGTGTTAAGCCGCTGTAAAAAAATAACCATGGCCATCTAAGTACCCGGAGCGGCATAAGGAGCCGTAACGAAATAGATATAAATGGCCATGTTATTTCGTAACGGCTCCTAACCCCGATGAACGGGATAAGTGCCTTTCGCAGATTATTTTCTTGTAAAAAAACAAGAAAACAATCTGTAAGGCACTAAAGAGATGGAGGGCAGTGCTCCACACCGAAGCCATAAATCAAAAAGGCCCCTTTCCCTGCAGGGGTGGGCTTCCGGTGAAGCGGAGAAAGAGTCGGCACACAACAATCTACCTCAACACTAAACATCGAGAATCCTGACAGTGAAATCATAAGCCATACATGCGAAAGGGAATATTTCGTCAATGAGAACAAATATTAAAGAAAAAGGGATGCTGGTGCTGATCAGTGATGGGATGGCGATGTTTATCTCCTTCCTCATCGCCCTCCTCCTTGGTCATCGGACCCATTCGATTAGCTTTAACCTCCTTTATAACTATGGCTGGGGCTTTGCTGCCCTCTTTCTTTCCACGGTCCTCCTTTTCTTTATTTTTGACCTCTACACCCAGAACAAGATACCGCAACGTTTTATCCATCAGGCGTTGAACCTCGGTTCCGGACTGCTGGCCAGCTCTATTTTGTCGTCGTTAATCTTCTTTTTCTTCCGGGAAGCGGTTCCGCGCGCGGTGTTCATCATTTTTTATGGAATCGCATTCGTTCTTATCGTCATTTTTCGCTATGTTATCAGGCAACGTATGCTTTCCCAGATCCAGTGGCGGGTTTTGCTTGTCGGTGATGGAAAAAGAAGTTCGGAAGTGGCGCAGCTCATCAACTCCCGGCCTTATCTTCGTAACGCCATGATCGGTTATGTCTCCCGGGGAAACGGGAGACAGGCACCGGGCAATCTGCCTCGCCTGGGGAGCACACAGGAGCTGGTCTCGATTGCTGCGGAAAATGATATTGATCAGGTTATCGTCGCGGAACACACCGTGGATGATGAACTGCTCAAGCTTCTGCTTGAATGCATGCAAAAAAAGATCAAGGTTGCTGATTTCAGGGGAGTGATCGAGCAGATATCAGGCAAGGTACCGATCGACCATCTCAATGACAACTGGTTCATCCTTATATTAAGCGCCTCGGATAAGCGTTATTTCTGGTACCTGAAGCGTACAAGCGACATCCTGGCCGCCTGTATCGGGCTCTGCCTGGGATTGCCCCTGCTTCCCTTCGCGGCCCTGCTGATCAAGCTTGATTCGCGGGGGCCTGTGTTCTACTCCCAGTTGCGCATGGGCAGGGGGAGCGTGCCTTTCCGGGCCTGGAAGCTGAGGACCATGACCGAGGGCGCTGACCGCAACAACGTGCACTGGACCACGGACAATGACAGCCGCATCACCCGGGTGGGCAAGATCATACGCAAGACGCGGCTGGATGAAGTGCCCCAGTTGTTCAATATCCTCAAGGGCGAAATGAGCTTGATCGGTCCGAGGCCGGAGGCGCTCAGCCTGGTGGAAATGTACACCAAGGCGATCCCCTATTATCCCGAACGGCACCTGGCCACGCCCGGAGTCACCGGCTGGGCGCAGATCAATTACCCCTACGGCAATTGCATTGAGGATACGCGCCAGAAGCTGATGTACGATTTCTATTATATCAAGAATCGGAGCGTGCGCCTTGATTTCATGATATTTCTGAGGACGATCCGGATCGTTTTGACGGGCAAGGGCGCGATGTAGTGGGTTTGTCGGGTTTTGATTACGGCACAAAAAAGATGTGCCCCACCCAACCTACGTGACCTACCAGGCTTGGCTGTCTGCCTCTTGACTATCACGCTTAGTGTGATATATTGTGTTATAGATATGGAGTGGTCGGCTTGAAGGTTTTTAATAATGCATGGTTTGGGCGTTTCGCCCGGAAAGAGAAAATTTCAGTCGATGCGCTATGGGATGCTGTCAAGCGTGCGGAAAATGGCCAGATCGATGCTGATCTTGGTGGTGGTGTTATCAAACAGCGGATTGCCCGTCCGGGAAAAGGTAAGTCTAAGGGGTATCGCACTATAGTTCTGTTTCGCAAGGGTGATAAGTCGTTTTTCGTGTATGGTTTTGCTAAAAATGAGCTCAGCAATGTCGGCGAGGCTGAAGAAGAACAGTTTAAGAAAATGGCCAAGTATGTTTTGTCCCTTACGGATGAGCAGTTAAGTGAGCTGGTTGCAAATGGACAGTTTGAGGAGGTTGCATAAGATGGCCAAGAAATATCGAAATGATGCCTTTGCCGCTATCCATGAAACGATGGAGGCGCTGCATGAGGCGGGCGCCATTGAAAAGAAGACGATGCGCGAGTTCGATGATGCGTGCCTGACCCCTGTGCAAGAGCTCAGTCCTGAAGAAATAAAGTCTCTTCGGTTACGCGAACACATCTCCCAGCCGGTTTTTGCCCGTTATCTGAATGTTTCCAGGAATCTGGTTTCCGATTGGGAGCGGGGAGTGAAGAAGCCTGGTGGGCCGGCTTTGCGTTTGCTGACCGTAATCCAGAAGAAAGGGCTCATGGCGATTGCGTAACAGCGGGTTCCCTTCTCTGCTGAGATCGTGCGCAAGATGCGGCTGGATGAAGTAGGGTGTGCTGCGCGCACCTTTTTTGTGCTATCGTCCCACTTGGGCATAAAACAACAACGGTGCGCA
Source organism: uncultured Pseudomonadota bacterium (assembly GCA_963776835.1). Lineage (GTDB taxonomy): Bacteria > Desulfobacterota > Desulfobulbia > Desulfobulbales > Desulfocapsaceae > UBA2270. The sequence continues at coordinate 403,250 of CAVZOB010000005.1, read as the reverse complement.
CGGCGCACCCTACCCTTACAATCTCCGTTTCGTGAACCGCACCTTGAAGTGATTGAGCGGTATTTTCGGCATCAGGGTTGTAGAAATGCTGATAACCGTTTTTGGTAGGGTGTGCTGTGCGCACCTTCTTTGTGCTATCGTCATTTTTGGGCATAAAACAACGGTGCGCACGGCGCACCCTACCCTTACAATCTCAGTTTCGTGAACCGCACCTTGAAGTGATTGAGCGGTATTTTCGGCATCAGGGATGTAGAAAATGCGGATAACCGTTTTTGGTAGGGTGTGCTGTGCGCACCTTCTTTGTGCTATCGTCCGTTTTGGGCATAAAACAACAACGGTGCGCACGGCGCACCCAACCTTTACAATCTCGATTTCATGAACCGCATCCCGGCAGGATGGCGATCGATCATATCAATGACAATTGGACCCCTCCACTGTTGTCCGATTAGAATTTTGCATTACTACCCCAAAAGTCCGGAAAGCTCAGGTATGGGGTGAAGTCAACAGATAGATCATACTGGCATTTTTCCTTTCACCCAATCCCCTCACCCAATAGCGGCTTAAATTTACCAGACCTATGAGCAACTCTTACTTGATAAAACTGAACTGATGTCTAACCCGGCTCTGTTTGAAAAGCTGTTTCTTCGGCTTTCTTGTTCGCATGTGGATAGGGAAGCGGGTACGGAAGAACAAGCTCTTGATGATATCGATTGGGCTGCGTTATCAGCCCTTGCCCATCGTAATGGTGTTGCCGGATTTGTCTATCGAAACACAAAAGGTCTAGATTTTTTTCCCGAGCGGAATCGGCTGGAATTACAGTCCGCTTATCGCCAGACCACCTTCCGCAATCTTGATCAGCTTGCGGAGATCATGAAAATCCTCCGCCTTCTTTCTGCAAACGCCATAAAAGCAATCCCCCTGAAAGGGGTTTTTGCCTCTGAAATTCTTTTTCAGGACTTAGGTGTCTATCCTTCCGATGATATTGACATTCTCGTGCATCCCGCCGATCTGACCACAGTTAAAAAGATATTGATTGCGAGCGGGTACAGTTCTGTTGAGGGGATAGAAGAAGAGAATTTGTTGATCAATCATTATCACCTGATGTTTCATGATGGTCGCCATCAGCTTGAGGTGCATTGGAACCTTGCCAAACGGTACTTTGAGGTACCGCCGGATTTTTGGTGGCAGGATGTCAGGACTGTGCGCTGGCGAGATATGGAGGTGGTGGAGTTAGCTCCCGAGAAATATCTTTTGTATACGATTTTCAGGCTGTTTGATCATTGCTTTTATCCCTTACGATTTTTTATTTTGATTGCCGGTATAATAGAGACCTACTCGAATGGAATCTGTTGGGACACATTGTTGGCCGATGCCCGGAAATATAAAATGAGGCGGTTGACGCTGTTCACCTTAAAGCTGCTCCATGATTTATTGGGTACACCAATTCCTGACCGTATCCTGCAGAATAGGATAATGGGAGAGGGAGTGTTAAAAAAAATGATTTTATCAGGGATTTTTAAAGGAGTTGAACACCCACATGTGCGGATGTTTTTGTATAGCTCATTGCTTGATGGACCCTGTAAATATTGGCAAAGTGCTGTTGGGGAGGTTGTTTCCAACTCAAGGGGAATTATGTCTCCGTTATAATCTGAACCATGGGTCGTCAAAGGTCTGGCTCTATTATTTAATTAATCCTGTTATGTTGTTTTTTAAAAAAAACAAATAATTCTTTATACTTGCTAAGCATTAAAGGTGGTTCTACCTTTTATTCCTTCTTTATATTTTCCCCTCTTCTCCTTGCACTTTTTAATCCGACAAAATAAAGGAATACTTGCCCTTTAGAGATATAGAAATCGCTGATATGCCATTTTTTGTAGGGTGCGCTGTGCGCACCTTCTTTGTGCTATCGTCCGTCCAACCTGGCCTTAAAACAACAGCGGTGCGCACGGCGCACCCTACTAAAACGGTATTTATGCCTTCTTTATATTTTCCCCTCTTCTCCTTGCACTTTTTAATCCGACAAAATAAAGGAATACTTGCCCTTTAGAGATATAGAAATCGCTGATATGCCATTTTTTGTAGGGTGCGCTGTGCGCACCTTCTTTGTGCTATCGTCCGTCCAATCTGGCCTTAAAACAACAGCGGTGCGCACGGCGCACCCTACTAAAACGGTATTTTAATATTTTCCAAGCGGAGAATAGTTACGAATCCATTTCTCTGTTCGCCCGGATAGGAGTATTTGGAATAATTTAGGATGCAAATAGTTTACCTAAATGCTATTCAATCATACAAATAATTTTATCCCCGTTAAATAAAAATCAGTAGTATCCGGGTTTGGAAATGCATTAGCCTTAAGGGCTTCAAATTCCCCCTTATTTCCTTCTTTTTTAAGGGAGGGAATTTTTTTGTACATGGAAGCAATATTCTTACTAAATGTAATTTTTAACCCGGACAATGCTAAAAAAATAACAAAGAGTTTGAATTATGGATAGCCTAGAGGGACGATTACAGAGAAGCGACAATATTGTTATGCGGAAGATCGCAGGGGAAACGATGCTGATTCCCATCCATCAAACAGGGGCGGACCTGCAAAAGGTTTACCTGCTGAATGAGACGGCAACAGCTGTTTGGCAGTTGCTGGAGCAGCCGCAATCCCTGGAGAGCCTGGTCGAGGCCCTGCAACAGGAGTTCGATGCAAGCTCTATGGCAATCAAGGAAGATCTAGTGACGTTGTTGGATGATTTGGTCGGCCAGGATTTCGTCCATCGGGTCGGGGAGCAGTTGTAGTGCAGCTCTGTTCGGCATATCGTTTCATCGAGAGATTAGATGAGGCTGAGGACCGGCCTCTTCGTGCGGTCAGTGTTGAGTTGACCCGGCGTTGCAATCTCAGTTGTCTCCACTGTTTCTGCGGCCAGCCGCCTGACCATAAGAGCAGGCAGGACGAACTTGCATTTGCCGACTGGGAGAGGATTCTGGATCAGTGCGCGCAAGAGGGGGTCCTCTTTCTGACCCTGACGGGTGGAGAACCGCTTCTTCACCCACAGTTTCGTGAGATCTGGAAGGCTGCCAAACAGAAGGGGTTCTTAGTAACCCTGTTCAGTAATGGAACCTTGATTACTGATGACATGGCCGATTTTCTGGCCGAGTGGACTCCTCATGAGGTCTCCATGAGCCTTTATGGCGCTTCCGAGGAGACCTACCGGCAGGTGACCGGGGGCAGCGGGATGTTTCAGCGGGCTGTCGATGCCTTTGAACGACTCTCCAGACGGAAGATCAACGTGGAAGTCAAAGGGGTTTTCAGCCGGCTCAATGTGCACGATTTTGAGGGTGTTAAAGCGATCGCTCTCAAATATTGTGATCTCTTTCGCTGGGATGCCGAGCTGATGGGAGCCTTCCCGGGATGTGCAAATAAGCCTGAGGAGATTCGACTCTCAGTCGACGAATATTTTGCACTTGAGCAAGCCGACCCGGCGCGTTGCCATGTTGTTGATCAACAAAGGACAAACTGGGAGCCCCCGGGCAGGTCGGAACAGAGCCCCTTTCGATGCGGAGTCGGACGTGGTTCGGTACATATCGATGCCTACGGCGGTATGCACCCTTGTCTGCCGCTGGAGAGCTTGAGATATGACCTCTTGTCGGGTAATGTGAGGGAGGGATGGCGGCAGGCAATCCCCGGGATGTTGACAAGCCTGCCGTGGCAGCCGGGACCATGTCAGATCTGCGATGCGGCGGCAATCTGTTGCAGCTGTACTGCGTTTGCTATGCTGGAAAACTGTTCGCCGACCGGCCCTGTTCCCTATCGTTGCGCTTTAGCGAGTGCCAGGGCCCACGCCTCGGGTTTAAGTCAGTGTCTTGACTCGATTCCGGAGGCATTCCGGAACCAGTTACAATCATCTATATTGGAGAACATGTGATGAAAAAAGAATGGAAGAAGCCAACCATTGAAATGGTTCCCCTCGAATTTGACAAAGTCATGGACTCAGCCTGTCACGGGACTTCTTCCGTTAAGTACCACCCCGGGAAATGCGAACTGCGCGATTCCTGGGGCAAGCTGTTGGACTAAGGGCTCCGCGGGTTAGGTGTTCGCTAGTTCCCCCTTTTTTCAAGTGGGTATGCAATCTGTTGCAGCTTTACTGCTTTTGCTCTGCTGGAAAACTGTTCGCCGACCGGTCCTGTTCCATATCGTTGCGCCTTAGCGAGTGCCAGGGCTCAGGCCTCGGGTTTAAGTCAGTCTCTTAAGTCGATTCCGGAGGCATTCCGGAACCAGTTAAAATCTCTATAATGGAGAACTTGTGATGAAAAAAGAATGGAAGAAGCCAACCGTTGAAATGGTTCCCCTCGTATTTGACAAAGTCATGGCTTCAGCTTGTCACAGCACTTCCGGTCATACCACCCCAGGAAATACGACCTGTGGGATCGGAGTTGCTTCAAAGTGCTGGTCTAATGTAGGGACTCCATAGCATTTGTTCTGTTTTAAGGTGGTTTTTAGCCCCTGTGTATGTTTACAGACACAGCTTGTCAAGACAAACCATATTTTTCAATAATGATTAACCTTCTCTCTGCTGAAGTGGATATTGGGCGTGAGAAGGACGAAGGAAATTGACTAATTTGCAAATGCCGGAACAGGGTCAACTGGAGCTCAGCATTCGGGTGGCCCGCGTTTCACTGATTCTGAGATTCCTCCCTGAGTCAGTGATGTCGATCAGCCCCAGGCTCTTGGCCTTCCAGACGGCTCCGGATGAGGAGATGGACCAGCCGACCATAGTCCAGTTTATCCCGGAGTCTCCTGATCAACGGATTTACCAGGAACGGTTAGCTCTGCAACCAGTCGGCCAGATGCACATGTCACGGCAAGGGGAGAATTTGCTGTTCACCTGCCCCATCGGCCAGTTTCTGGCCAACCATGATTTTACCCGCATTTGGCTCTGGTCTCCTTATGACAGCTCCATCTGTGTTGATGAGGGTGAATATGACGGTTATCCCTTCCTGGAACTGATCCTCTGGGGTCGCCTCAGTCTTATCGGCGCCTGTTTCCTGCACGGAGCAATAGTCGTGGTTGATGGTCGCTACGTACTGTTACTTGGCGATTCTGGTGTCGGCAAGAGCACATTGAGCGGCCTGGCTGTTCAGAAAGGGTTCACCAGACTGACAGATGAGAACCCATTCCTCACCTGGCAGCAGGATGGTCCATGGGTCCATCCTGCTCCCTGGCCTGGGATCACGGGGGCTTCAGCACCAGCCTGTGGTCCTCTTGACGCGATCTTTTTTCTACGCCATGCTCCGGAAAATTCGCTGCAAAGACTTCCCCTCCCGGATGCCGCTCGCCGTCTACTCGGCAATGCCCGCATGTTCAACTGGCTTCCCGCAACCATTCCAGCGGCGGTGGAACTACTTGACAAGACCTTGTCCCGAGTACCTGTTTACGATTTCGGTTTCGTCCCCGAGATGAGCGCAATCGAAGCAATCAGGGAAGTGTTATGAAGTTGCAGGGAGTAGAACAGCTGGAGTTGGTGCGAGGTTTTCTAGCTGAAGGTAAATCAGTCAAACATCCCGCCCTTGGGCAGAGCATGCTTCCTTCCATTCCCGATGGTGCCGTACTCGAAATCCAACCCATCGCATCAAAACGTATAATGCTCGGGGATGTTGTCTTTTTTGTCTCTGCCCAGGGTGCTCCTCTCGTTCACAGGATCGCAAGGCGCTTCCGAAGAGGGGGGCAACTTTATATTCAGGCTTGGGGAGACAATAATCATGCGCCGGACGTTTCTGTTCCTGGCCGGCTGGTTTTAGGCCGGGTAGTCGCTTATGAAATTGGTGGAAAACATATTAAACTGCCCCCCTCGTTGACTGTATTTCTCGGATTTCTCTTCCGACGCTATGGCTGGTACTACCTGCGGCGTATTGTGGCAAAGGGGAGGAGGAAGAAATTATTCGTAATTCGGGATCAGGACAGCAATTCCTGAGAAAAAGGTTGCGTTCCACGCACCTTGGCCGGTTACTCGGAGTGCTTTGGACAGGAAGATAAAAGGGACGCTACCCTTATTGGGATAAGGATAGCGTCCCCTTTATTCGAACAATGTTACAGCAATGTTTTATTAACGACCACCACGTCCATGACCGCGGTCGTGGTCGCGGCGGTTGTTCCTGGACTTTCCACGATGATCATCGCGACGATCACGATGTCGTTCCTGATAACGCGGAACATACTCGCGGTCATACCAGTTATCCTGCACAAAGAAGACGCGCTCGCCGCAGGCATTGTATTGGCGGCAATGCTTGCTCCAATGTTTGGCGTGGCCCGGGGGTACGCGCAGATAAATCGGTGGACGCTCCACCCGCACCCGCTCAATGACTATGGGCTCACGGTAGATTACTTGTGGCTGGGGATAATCGCCGATGTCAAGTTGACCATAGAATCCAGGCTGGCCTATGCTGACCGAAACACCAACGTCGGCAGCAAATGCCGGAGTGGTGAAAGCGGCAGCGACTACGGCCGCGACAATCAATAAACGTTTCATATTTGAATCTCCTCTTGTTATAGATTTGTTTACCATCTTCAGATCTGTAGTGTCCGGTTTGGAAATTGCAATAGCCTCCAGAACGGCCAAATCCCCCTAACCTCCTTTTTCAAAAGGGGGACTTTTTATGTTTCCCCCTTTGAAAAATGGGGGATTGAGTTATTAACTCACTCCTCTTACTGTATTGTCCGGTTAGAATCTTGCATCATCACTATCAAAAAGTCCCCTCCCCCCTTGCGGGGGAGGGTTTAGGGTGGGGGTGGAACTTATCGGGTAAATCGTTCTGGCATTCTTCCCCTCACCCCAACCCTCTCCCCGAGGGGAGAGGGAGTAAATATTATGAGTGCAATTTTTAAACCGAACATTACTGAGCTTTTTTTTAACTTCAGCAAAAGCAATTATACCACTTTAAATTAAAATTGAATTTTAAAGTTTCAATAGATCCTTTATCATAATGACAAGGGCAAAGTAACCGCATCCATACTGCCCTACCCTTGTGACCAGGCATAATTTAGCCGGCAACGGTCGCTGCCACTTGCCGGTAAGAGAAACAAGCATGAGCCGGCAGGTATCGTATCTCACCTTATTTAAAGAAGTATGTTTTCAATCATGGTAATATCAAGTTGATAAATTTCTAACCCCGATGAACGGGATAAGTGCCTTTCGCAGATTATTTTCTTGCAAAAAAAACAAGAAAATAATCTGTAAGGCACTAAAACATCGGCTGGTAATTGTGTTTATTTTAAATAAATCAGCTTATCTCGTTACCCCTTCAGCCTTGCCACCGGCAACAATAAACAGATGAAAACCGTCAAGCCTTTCTCCCTATTTTTTTGGATCCTATTCATTTTGAGCCTCGGCGATGGCTGTACAGCCTTGCCGAACGTCTCGGCAATCATTGATGAGGCGCCTGCCCAGAAACCTCGGCAGATTCTTTCGTCCCGGGGACTCCTATCCCCCCGAAAGAGCAAGGCCATCATGGAACGACTGAAGAAATCCGTCGACCAGACTGACATTCTGGAACGCCACACGGCCGTGGTAGAATCGGTCACCGAAAGTCCCCTGACCAAGGGGAACAAGGTCACGCTGCTCGCCGATGGCCAGGCTGCCTATGCCGCCATGTTTGCAGCAATGGAGAAGGCCAAAGACCATATCAACCTCGAAACTTTTATCATCGAAGACGATGAGACAGGCCGCAAATTTGCCGAGCTGTTGCTGCGCAAACAGGCGGAAGGTGTCCAGGTGAACCTGATCTATGACAGCGTGGGCAGCATCAAGACCCCCGCTGCTTTTTTCCAGCGCCTGGTTGACAGCGGAGTTCAGGTGGTCGGATTCAATCCGATAAATCCACTGGAGGCGAAGGGGCAATGGGAGCTGACCCAACGGGATCACCGCAAGATTTTGATAGTCGACGGAAAAGTAGCCATTATCGGCGGCATCAACATCAGCAAGGTCTATTCGAGCACTCCCTTCAGACGGAAAAAAAACAAAAAGGCACCCATCCACTGGCGTGACACGGACATTCAAGTTAAAGGACCGGCCGTGGCTGAATTCCAGAAGCTTTTTCTTGACACCTGGCTGCAGCAGAAGGGGCCGAAGCTTTCCGGACAGAACTATTTTCCCGACCTGAAGGCAGAAGGCAATGCCCTGGTGCGGGTGGTCGGCAGCACCCCGGGAGAGGACAACAGGATTCCATTTATTATCTATGTATCGGCCATCACTTTTGCCGAGCATTCGATTCACATGACGAATGCCTATTTTATACCTGACGACCAGATAATAAAGGGTCTTATCGATGCCGCTAAACGCGGCGTTGATGTAAAGATCATTCTTCCCGGGATCAACGATTCGAAGTTGGCATTGTATGCCCAGAGGAATCATTACTCCGATCTTTTGCAGGCGGGAGTGAAGATATACGAACGCCATAATTCCCTGCTGCACGCGAAAACCGCGGTGATTGACAAGGTTTGGTCAACAGTCGGCTCAACCAATATGGATATATTGAGTTTATTAAACAATGACGAGGTGAATGCGATTATCCTGAACAAGGAATTTGCCGTTGAAATGGAGAAGATGTTTGCCATGGACCTGGCTGATTCCACGGAGATTCAAAGGGATGAATGGGAAAACAGACCTTTATTGCCCAGGGTCGGCGAAAGGTTTGTGAATTTATTCATCCAGTGGTTGTAACCGTTCGTCAACAATGGGTTCATTACCCGTTACAGTGGGAGCGAATGATATGAATCAGATGGTTATGAGCAAAAACATTTCGAGGTTCATCCTGTTCCTGCTCGCCGGGGCGATTCTTTTTTCCGCCGCTGCCGCCTCTGCTGTCGAAAAGACCCGGCCGGGCGCGGAGACCCTGCTCGAGACCTATCACAGGAACGAGGCCCGATTGGAGACAAGCAGCTTTGGCCTTCCCCTCGTTGTCGACTCCGCTGAACTGGCTGATCGCGTGCAAGTGGACGTCTACGGGATCTTCGATCATCCCTTCAGCACCATTGTCAATGCCCTCAAGGTTCCGGCGAACTGGTGCGATATCGTATCCATCCATCCCAACACCAAGGCCTGCACCTCCAGTAACGTGGCTGGCGAATGGCTGTTGACATTTTACCTCGGCACTAAAAAATATCAGCCCCCGGCTGATACACACCAAGTCATTTACCATTTCCGGTACGCTGAGCAACAGGGGTACCTGGACATCACCCTTCATGCTGATGATGGCCCCTTCGGCACGGAGGACCACAATATGAGATTCGAGGCATTGCCCCTTGATGGGGAAAGGACCTTTGTTCACGTCAGTTATGCCTACGGAGACAGTGCAGCGCTTCGCCTGGTGACAAAAATCTATTTTGCGACCCTTGGTCGGGGCAAGGTAGGATTTACGGTGACCGGAACCGACAAAAACAATGAACCCGTCTATATCGGGGGACCGCGCGGCGCAGTGGAGCGTACTGCCGTCCGCTACTATTTCGCCATCCAGTCCTTTATGGATACCTTGCGCTACCCCGAAGAAAACCGTTTCAGCATGAGAATCAGCGAGTGGTATGATCTGGCGAGCCGCTACGGGAAGCAGCTCATAGATATGGACAAGGAGGAATACCTTGCTGCCAAGACAAGAGAGCAGAAGAACCAGGTGAAGCTCCAGCACCAGATCAGGACGGATCTTCCATGAGGAACCCCGCCACATCCACCCTGTGGCAACTTAGGGAAATATTTCCACGCTGGAGGATGGGAACTAACGATCAACAAGAAAGATATTGCTGCTATTGACCTTGAAGCGGATGAATGAGCGCCGCGATCTGTTCCAGTGCCTTGACAAAGGTCATGGGCGAGGGACTGCAGATGAGATTCGGGTCCACGACAAAGACCTGCCTGTTGCGTACCGCCGAGATGGGCGCAAAACGCAGCCATTCCTCCTTTTCCCCGGCGCCGATGCCCCCTTCGCTGCCCATGACCGCGATAATAATCACATCCGGGTTTTGGGCCGTCACCTTTTCCCGGTTGTAACGGCCATCACCGGCGGCTATATTGATGCCGCCGGCCAGCACGATAAAGTCATTGGTAAAGGAATTTGCCACCGAGGCAAACAGGGGATGGGCGCCCACCTGCAGGAACACTTTCCTGGCAGGAAGTCCCTTCACCCGCTGCTGGATGGCCCGGACTTTCTGCTGCGCTTCCGCGATGATCTCGCGGGCTCTGGCCTCAAGGCCCAGAAGCCTGCCCAGTTCCAGAAACTGAGCGCAGATTTCAACAAAGTTTGACGGCTGCGGGAAATGAACCACCCGCACCCCGGAGGCCGCCAACTGGGCCACCTGCTGCGGACTGGTCAGCCCGGTGGCCAGGATCAGATCGGGCTGCAACCCCAGGATCTGTTCGATATTGAGCTGCATCACCGAGCCGATCTTCACCTTGTCACGGGCAGCTGCGGGATGCACACAATAGCTGGTGTCGGCCACCAGACGATCCCCCGCCCCCAGCAGAAAGACATTTTCGGTGTTGATCGGCCCCAGCGAGACAATCCGCTGGGGAAACCGCCCTTCTTGACTCCAGGCAACTGCTGGAGATAGGAAGAGCACCGATATCAACAATAAAACCGGTATCAAAAAGGGATTTCTCGTCATTTGTTAACCCATTATTGTAAATTGCAATAGCCGTTTAGAACGGCCAAATCCCCCCTAGCCCCCCTTTTTCAAAGTGGGGAACTAAAATCCTCCCCCTTTGAAAAAGGGGGATCGAGGGGGATTTGCTGTATACGGAAACAACATTTTTACCTTCCGGAGTATCGGCGAGACGCCGCATCCAGGCTACAGCCGAAAAAACGGCTGTAGTCTGGATGCGGCATAAGGAGCCGTAGACAGAGAGAGCAATAAAAGATTTTGCTCTCTCTGTAACAAAACCTTCCGGAAGTATCGGCGAAACGCCACATCCAAACTACAGCCGAAAAAACGGCTGTAGCTTGGATGCGGCATAAGGAGCCGTAGACAGAAAGAGCAAATAAAAGATTTTGCTCTCTCTGTAACGGCTCCTAATATTCCCACTTCAGACTCACAAAGGCCGAACGTCCGGGCATGGGATAGCCCTTGACATAGGAATAGTCCTGATCAAAGAGGTTGCGCAGCTCCCCCCTGACCGTGAAGTCCCCCAAGGTCGTATCCTTTAAAAAACGATAGCTGAGGGTCAGGTCCGTGACCACAAAGCTGTCCAATTCCACCACACTGTAGGTTTCCCAATCATCCACCTGCTGCGGGCCGGTATAGGAGACATTGATGCGGCCGGAAAAGGCAGCGGCATCGGAAAAGCTGAGACCGGTGGACAGGGTCAGATCACTGACATAGGTAAGATCCATGCCCGTGGTGTCATCCTTATACTGGTTCAGCCAGGTCATATCGACGAAGGGACGGACCTCCCAGGCCCAGTGCAGGGGAGCACCGAGGTTATAGGAAAGCGCAGCCTCAAGACCGTTAATGGTGGCGCTGCCCAGATTGGTGTAAGAGGTGACTCCCTCGGCCACTGCATTGGTCACTATCTTATCCTTAAAATCGGTGGCAAACCAGGTGAACGAGCCTGAAAATCCCGCCTTGGTATAATCGGCACCGCCCTCCCAGGTCAGGCTTTTTTCAGGATTTAGGTCTGGATTTCCAATGGTGCGAAAACCAAAGTCCAACATGTCAATGGCAAGCTGGTCGGCCGAGGGCATGACAAAACCCTGGGCCACCTGGCCCCGCAGCTTGAGGCCATCGGTGGCCATCCAGGCCAGGCCAATCTGCGGTGTAAAATGGGAGGCTTCAACATCAGAGCCTGTAGGCTGCCGCACTTCGACTGCATACCAGTCCTGACGCACCCCGCCGGAGACGATGATGCGCTCATCAAGAAACCCGACCCTGGCCAGCAGGAAAAGGGCCGGATTGGTGTAGCTGGTCTGCCGGGGGCTCCAGCTGTTTTCCACCGCATAATGGAGCCAATCAAGACCGGTGGTCAGATTCAGCACCCCAAAGGCCCCACTGATCTGGGCCTGCGCACCCTGCTGATCGGTGGTGTTGCGGGAATTTATGCCATCATCCCAGCCCGTGGGATTGGAAGCCAGGGGATCGACCCAGACGTTGTCATCCCTGCCAAAAAAATAGCGGCCCATCCACTGATAGCTGCCGGAACTGTTCTGGCCATTGTAGCGGCTGTCCACGGAGTAATTGCTGTTATCGGTATAATTGTCGGTATCAGCCCCGATCAAATAGCCGGGATTTCCAACCTTATCGGCCTCATAATCAGTAACGATCACCCCGACCCGGTTATGCGGCGCAAACTCATACCCCGCATTGGCGCTGACGCCAGTCTGCGAATCGATTCCGGTATTGGCAAAAGTGACGCCGCTGCCTGTTTTATAATCATCCTGGGTGAAACGGGAAACGGCCCCTGAAAAATCAAACCCCTTTTCTTTTGCCGTGCCGCCGACACTCCCTTCGGCATGCCCGAAGCTGCCTCCGCCGCCCTCGACAAACAGTGAATTACTTTTGCCCTGGCGGGTGATGATATTGACCACCCCGCCCATGCCGCCGGAACCATACTGGACGGCGCCGGGGCCGCGGATAATCTCGATCCGCTCCACATTCTTGGTCAGGATCTTGGCCAGATTGCCGGTCCCGGCCCTCCGGCCATCAATGAGAATCAGCACATGGCCCTGGAGATCATTGCCGTGAGTCTCGGTCCGGAAACCGCGAATGCCGATGCTGGTCAGTGATCCCGGATACTTCTGAACATGGCCGACGCCCTTTTCAGCCAGGAGATCGCCCACATTATCGGCCGCGGCCCGGTCCAACTCCTCCCGATGGATCACCGTCAGATTGGCGCTCACTCCGCTGCTCTTTTGCGGGACCCGGGTGGCCGTGATGGTCAGATAGGTCTTGCCGTTGACGGTCTCAACCTGTGGCAACTGATTGATATCAGGGGAAACAACCGCCACACCGTCTCCAGGAACCGGCGGCTGCCTACCTTCCGCAGCCAGCACGCCACTTACATCGGTGAGAGAAAGGATACAAACTGCTAAACACAAACAGTGCCGGGAATACCGCTTTTTCATTTTTTTCTCCTTCCAGAAAAGCAGTCCGGGACAGGCGGAAAAAGCCAAAAAAAATCCCCGGACCAATAACTATTGATCCGGGGATTGCCTTGTTTTATCCACAGATGACACAGGTATGCCCCTTGTCCTCGGAGACATCCTTCTTGGTTTCAGACAGGTCTTCTGACTCCCGGATCGTCCTCCCTGTTGCGCCTTCCCAACCAATAAAATTAAATACGGTCAGTGGCTTGAATGCAACGGTCGTCCCCGGTCACAGCGGCGGGCCCGTCCCGGATTATCACCGGGTTCCCTTTTAAGCTCTGTTATGAGCATCTGAAATTTTCTCGACATCGTTTACCGGGAAAACCGGCATAAGTCAACGATAAAATCATTCACAACCGGCACTTTCATCGATGTCACCTGGATCTTGTAAAGGGAATTCCGATAAGAAGATTGGCAAAAAAATATCGTGGAAGAAAAATCATATAAGGAATCTCCTGGCAATAGAGTACGCTATTACGCTATCATAAAGGAATGGCAGTTTTGAAGACTATAGCGATTTCCAAACCAACACCACTCAGAAGGAGAACTAAGAAGATGGATATGGAAAGCTATTTCACAAAGATGAAGGGTATTGGGGTGATGGCCACCTGCGACGAAAACGGGATAGTTGACACGGCGATCTATTCAAGGCCCCATGTCCAGGGGAAGGATGAAGTCGCCTTTGTCATGCGTGACCGCCTCACCCATAAGAACCTGCAGAAGAACAAGCATGCCAATTATCTTTTTCTTGAGGAAGGGCAAGGCTACAGCGGAGTTCGTCTTTTTCTGACCAAGTTGGCCGAGAGCACCGACAAGGAGTTGATTGCCTCCTTGACCAAACGTCATCTCAGTCCCGAAGATGACCGGTTGCGAGGAGAAAAATTCCTTATTCGCTTCCGGATAGATAAGATTCTCACCCTCATCGGCAGCGAAGAAATAGCTATTGATTGAAAAACTTCTGAAGGGGAAAGACCATGAAGGCACTGATCACAGGCGGGACAGGTTTTGTGGGGCAACATCTGGCAAAAAGATTACCTGAGCCGATTATTGCCGGCCGCAGCGTAGAAAAAATTAAAGATCTGTTTGCCGACAGCGAGTTTCGGAGATGGGATGGTTTACAAAACGTCGATCCTTCTTTTCTTGACGGCGTCGATACCGTTTTCCATTTAGCCGGAGAATCGATTTTTCACGGCCGCTGGGACGATGCCAAAAAGAAACGAATCCGGGACAGCCGCATTGAAGGTACCCGACACCTTGTGGATATCATTGCCAAGAAGGAAACAAGACCGGCAACCCTGATCTGTTCATCCGCGGTCGGCTATTACGGTTCCCGAGGCAACGAGATACTCACTGAAAAATCAGCACCCGGAGATGATTTCCTGGCCAAAGTTTGCAAGGACTGGGAAAAAGAGGCCCTGCGAGCAGAAGAGTATGGTGTCCGGGTGGTGCTGATTCGCACCGGTGTCGTTTTAGGGGATGATGGAGGGGCCCTGGCGCAGATGCTGCCCCCTTTCAAACTCGGTCTGGGAGGCAGGCTGGGCAATGGCCGCCAGTATATGTCCTGGATTCATATCGACGACCTGACCGCCATCATGCTCCAAGCCATGGAGAATCAAAAGCTGCGAGGGCCGATAAATGCGGTGGCGCCGAACCCGATAACCAACAGCGAATTTACCCAGGCCCTGGCAGCCACCCTGCATCGGCCGGCTGTTCTGCCTGTTCCCGGTTTTGCCCTCAAGCTCATATTGGGTGAGTTTGGAGAGGTGTTGCTGAGCTCTCAGCGCGTTGTACCGGAAGTCCTGCAACAGGCGGGCTATACCTATACTTTTCCGGAGATAGAAGAGGCTTTAAGAAATCTGCTCTAAGAACAGATTATCACTCCCCCAGAGGCCGCACCCTGAACGATAATGGTGAAGTCCCGCGAGGCCATGGGAATAAATCCTTGCTTAAATTCCAGACACTTTGCTATGATTATTTATCTGCAAAAGGAGAATAAAAAAGCAAGAGAGAATTTCCCCTTGAAAATCTCTGTCTTCCCCAGAAACAATAATGAGCCTGCTGGTTAATCATGACAGATTGGCAATTCTTTTCAACTCAACCCGAGGAGAACCTGTGATGAGTGTTTTAAAAGAATTTAAAGAGTTTGCAGTTAAGGGGAACGTCATCGACATGGCTGTGGGCATTATTATCGGGCTGGCCTTCGGCAAGGTCGTCACCTCGCTGGTCAACGATATCATCATGCCGCCGATTGGTCTGCTCGTGGGCGGTGTAGATTTCAGCAAACTCGCCATCACCCTGAAAGCGGCATCGGAGGGCAAGGAGGCGGTCGCCATCTCTTATGGCAAGTTTATCCAGACGACCGTTGATTTTATCATCCTCGCCTTTGCCGTCTTCATAATGGTCAAGTTCATAAATTCCCTGAAACGTCAGGAAGAAGCCAAACCGGAACCCGCGCCCCCCCAAGAAGTGCTGTTGCTGAGTGAAATCCGCGATCTGCTGAAGAACAAATAGAAATTCCTGAACAAAAGAGGAAGGATTACCCTGAACGGAATGGCAGCAGACATCTTTGATACCCACAAGGAGCCGGATGAGGTCTTTCTGCCCCTAGGCAGTGAACGTTACTGCCGGTTCTACGACATGGAAATGGCTGGCTTCCATGATGATCTCACCTTTTACCGGCAACGAATCAAGGTACCTGGTTCCGTGCTCGAGCTTGGCTGCGGCAGCGGTCGACTGTGCCGGCAACTGGCCGCGACCGGGGCTGCCGTCACCGGCATTGATCTCTCACTCTCCATGCTGCGCCTGGCCGGACTGCAGACCGGACCAAATATCTCCTATCTGTGCATGGACATGACCGCGCTGGCCTTCTCCCGGCAGTTCGACACCGTGATCATCCCCTATCATACCCTGAACCTTCTGACAGAAGAACGAATAAAAAAATGCCTGGCACAGGTCCGGACTGTTCTCAAAGAAGACGGAAGGCTGCTCCTGCAGCTCTTTATCCCCGACCAGGTCATACTGGCCCTGGGTACCAAAAAGCTCTTTCAATTCCAGGTCTTTGAGCGGCCGGGAGGCGGCAAGGTCATCAAGGAGACCAGGCGCGGCTACGCCGACGAACAGGTTATCCTCGAAGAGCGCTACCGGGTCCGGCAACCGGGGGCGGCCAATGAAGATCTGAACCACACCCTGCACCTTGCGGCCTTTCCCGCTGAAAAATGGCAGGGACTTCTGCACGACTCGGGATTCAGGATTCACCAGCAGTTCAGCGGCTATGACCTTGACCCCTTCATCCCCGGCAGAGATACCTGTCTGTTCATCGAGGCAGGTCGGCACTGATCGCTATCCTAAGGATGTAGCAATTGCTGATATAGTATTTTGCTTGAAGGTTGCGCTGCGCGCACCTTCTTTGTGCTATCGTCCGTTCTACTTTAGGCACAAAACAACAACGGTGCGCACGGCGCACCCTACCCTACAATCCTTGGTTTCATGAACCGCATCCAGTCCTTTAGTGCTTATTCCTGACAATGGCATCCTGATTGTAAAGTCGGGTTATCTGCTCAATTCCATTAGACATCTATTCTCTGGCTGTGTTATATTTAGCATATAACACTACCCTTGAGGAGCTGCTCCTGAATAAGTATAAAACCATGGCGCTTAAAGCCCCCATTTTACCATGTTTTCCCCGGCATATTATGACTGTTCTCGTCCGGATGACCTGCTTGTTTTTGTTATTCCTGTTGCCGCCGCAACTGGTGTGGGCCGCCCCGCAGTCCGTATCCATCGGTGTCCTTGCCAAAAGCGGAGAGGATATAGCCGTGAAGAGATGGACCGCCACGGCTGACTATCTCTCCAGCAAACTCCCCGAGTATCATTTCACCATAGTCCCCCTGGGTTTCAAGGATATTCATGAAGCAGTCCACCTGGGCAGGATTGATTTTGTGCTGGCCAACCCCGACTTTTATGTGGAGCTGGAGAAACTCTACGGGATCAGCCGGATTGCCACCCTGATCAACCAGAATCTCCCCGGCCAACAGACCACCACCTTTGGCGGTGTGATTTTCACCAAGGCTGACCGCCACCACATCAACACCCTCCCCGACCTTAAAGGAAAGTCCTTCCTCGCGGTGGACCAGCGTTCCTTCGGCGGCTGGATCGTGGCCTGGCGGGAATTGCATAAACAAGGCATTGACCCGTTCACCGACTTCAAATCACTGAGCTACGGCGGCACCCATGAGGCTGTTGTCCTTGCCGTTCTCAACGAAACGGTTGATGCCGGCACAGCCCGCACCGACACCCTTGAACGAATGGCCGAAAAAGGCACTATCCACCTGGATGAGTTGAAGATTCTCAACCAGCAGCAGGCAGGCGACTTTCCCTTTCTGCTCAGTACCGAGCTCTACCCGGAATGGCCCATGGCCGCCATCAAGACCACGCCGGACAAGCTTTCCCGTCTGGTTGCCGGCGCCCTGATGACCATGGCGAGCAACGATCCGGCGGCCCTGGCCAGTCAATCGGCAGGCTGGACCATCCCCCTGAATTATCAACCCGTGCATGACTGCCTTTTTGAGCTGAAGATCGGCCCCTATGAAGACTATGGCAAGTTTTCCCTCGCGGATGTTCTTTCCCGCTATTGGCTGCACTTTACCCTTCTGGGCCTGGCTGTTTTCCTGGTCCTGACCGTCGCCTGGTATGTCCTGCTCCTCAATCGCATCCTGCAGAAAAAAAAGCTGGAAGTGGACCGACTGAACATCACCCTGGAAACCAGGGTGTCCGAGCGGACAGAAAAGGTCAAGACACTTCTCGAGCAACAGCTCTACCTCAAGGGCATTCTGCAGACCGTAGCTGATATCAACAAACTCCTGATCACCTCTCCCAACCTGGAAATCCTGCTCAGACAGTCATGTGAGCTCTTAGTCCAGCATGGACACTATGGTTTTTCCTGGATTGGCCTGCTGGAGCAAGGTGAAATTTATAAAATATACAGTTCTGAATTTTTTGAAAAATACCTGGCTCCTCCCCCCTATGCCGTCAATGACCCGGCCCTCGGTTTTTATCATAGTCCAACGGCCAGATCCATCCGGGAAGACAGCACCGTCATCAGTAACCACGGCCTTGAACAGGATCTTACCCCCTGGCGGAACAATGCAGATATAAAAGGGTTTCAAGCGGCCATTGCCCTTCCCCTGCGGGCCAGACAATCGGCCGAACCACTCGGTGTACTCACAGTATATACCTGGCTGCGAGATGGATTTGAGCAGGAAGAGGTCGCCATGCTGGAAGAACTGGCCGGGGATCTTGGTTTTGCCATTGATTCCTTTCGCCATCGGGAAGAAATCACCAGGCTGAACCTGGAAAGAACGGTCAATTACCAGGAAACGATCTACACCTTTGTGAACATGATCGAGCAGCGGGATACCTATACAGCCGGTCATACCGAGCGCGTGGCCAGATATTGTCAAAAGATCGCCAAGGAATTGGGTGTTGACAGAGAGGAGAGGGCCAAACTCGGAAGAGCAGCTATCCTCCATGATATCGGCAAGATAGCGACCCCGGATTCGGTTCTTCTCAAACCCGGTAAACTCAGCAGTCTGGACTATGACCTGATCAAGCTCCACGTCACCGCCGGCTGTGAAATGCTCTCCAACATCGAGATGTACAAGGATCTGGCCGAAATCATTTGCCACCACCATGAACGCCATGACGGCAAAGGCTATCCCGCCGGACTCAAGGGTGATGAAATCCCCTTTCTCTCCCGCATCCTGACCGTTGCCGATGCCTTCGACGCCATGACCACCAACCGCATTTACAAACCATCCAAACAAATCCCGGAAGCCCTGGCTGAGATTGAATCTTTCAGCGGCAGTCAGTTTAACCCGGAAGTGGCTGCCGCGGCCATCAAGGCGCTGGCTGAGACAACAACCCCTGTGGCCGTCACCCAGGCACCGACCTCAGAGATAGAAAAAAAACGTTTTTCGTATTTCTTTAATGACCCGCTGACCGGACTGTATAATCAAGACTACCTGAGAATATTCCTGCAGAGCAACCAGAATCTCCAGGAATATAACTGCCTTCATATCCTCCATCTGCAGAATGTTCTCGAGTATAATACACGGCAGGGGTGGGAGCAGGGAGATCGCCTCATTCAGGATTTTGCTGTCGAACTGCAGACACTTTATCCTGACACCCTCCTGTTCAGGGCTTACGGGAATGATTTTGCCCTTCTCACCAGAAAACATTTTGAGATGCCGGGGGACACCTTTGACTCCTTTGCCAGCATAGCGGGATCGGAGGTCACGGTTGAGCCCCAGCATATTGATTTGCGGAAAGACACAACCTATACCCTTGATAAACTGGAAAAAATGGTGATATCCAGTTTGCGGACGATAAGGTGATTGCAGAATAGCTGCGATTCAAGAAAAACAATGACATGCCGGGATATTGAGGAAGAGATGATGCTGAAGGGCTGATCACCTATCCATGCTGCCCGTATCTCTCAAAACTGATTTTTTCATCCGGCAAGGATGAGCGGGGATGGCCTGGTGACTTTTCAGCCGGATAGCCAATGGCGATCATCGACTCCACCACCATTCCCTCTTTCAGTCCGAGGATTCCAGCCACATAATCCTGTGCCATCCGCTGGGCATCATGTTCGCGCAGACGGATCTGGACCCAGCAGCTGCCAAGGCCAAGATCGGTGGCTGCCAGATGGAGCAGGATGGAGGCAATGGCGCAATCCTCCACCCACACATCGCATTTTGTCGGATCGGCGCAGACCACAATGGTCAGCGGTGCATTTTTTACAAATTTTGCGCCATGCGGCTTGGCCTGCGACAAACGGACCAGGGTCTCTTTCTCGGTGACCACAACGAATTCCCACGGACTCAGTCCCCGCGAGGAAGGCGAACGCAACATGGCCTCGATCAGGAGATCAATCTTCTCCTTTTCAACCGGTCGATCCTGAAACCGGCGAATACTTCTTCTGGTCCGTAATAGATCAATAAACATCTCTCCCTCCCGTTGTATTTTTTTTCAATCTTATGTTTTTTAACAGCAGTGTCCGGTTTAAAAATTGCACTCAAATATTTACTCCCTCTCCCCTCGGGGAGAGGGTTGGGGTGAGGGGGAAAAAATGCCAGTATGATCTACCCGATAAGTTCCACCCCCCACCCTAACCCTCCCCCGCAAAGGGGGGAGGGGACTTTTTTTAATAGTAATGCAAGATTCTAACCGGACACTACTGGTTTTTTAAAGACAAAAGTAAACTTGACCAATCTCACTCTGCATAGGATGAAACGTTCTTCTCTTTGGCTACCGGTTGATGTTACATCATAGTTTGCCTTTCTCCATCGAGAAAAATCAAGCCATTGACCAAGAATAAATAAAAAAATCATTTCCTTGACCTAAATCAAAGAAACATTCCCCCATATGCAATAGAGTGTCAAACAGAAGCAAACGGATTACTTGTTCTAATTAACCAGACGCCACCCCAATAATCAGCCGGAAAAGATTGGCTGTTTATTGGAGGCGGCATAAGAGGCCGTAATGAAACAATCAAGAAACAAACCTTGCTGTTGTAATTGACCAGACGCCACCCCAATAATCAGCCGGAAAAGATTGGCTGTTTATTGGAGGCGGCATAAGAGGCCGTAATGAAACAATCAAGAAACAAACCTTGCTGTTGTAATTGACCAGACGCCACCCCAATAAACAGCCGGAAAGATTGGCTGTTTATTGGAGGCGGCATAAGAGGCCGTAATGAAACAATCAAGAAACAAACCTTGCTGTTGTAATTGACCAGACGCCACCCCAATAAACAGCCGGAAAGATTGGCTGTTTATTGGAGGCGGCATAAGAGGCCGTAAATAAAACAACCAAGAAAAAAACCTTGGTTGTTTTATAACGGCCTCTAAAAAAATTTCATAATACAGGAAATGTGACGTATAATTTGTTAAGAACGTTTTTATTCACCCCAACCCAGGAGAACAACCATGTACTGTAATCAATGTGAACAAACCGTCAAAGGAATCGCCTGCACCACCATCGGTGCCTGCGGCAAAAACGAGGCCGTAGCCGGTCTGGAAGATCTCCTCACCCATGCCATCCAGGGCCTTTGCCTGGTGGCTGACGCGGGCCGCAAGGTCGGTGTGGTTGATAATGCCATTGACCGCTTCACCTGTGAGGCGATTTTTTCCTGCCTCACCAATGTCGATTTTGACCCGGCCCGCTTTGGTGTCCTGATCCACAAGACAGTCGCCCTGCGCGAAACCCTCAAGGCCGAGGTCAAGGCCGCCGGCGGCAAGATTGATTTCCCCTCAGCCGCAGCCACATTTACCCCTTCCGACTCACTGACCGGCCTGGAAGAACAGGGCGCCGCCCTGAATTTCATCAACACCCTGGACGCAAACCCCGACCTGCAATCCCTGAAGCAGATCACCATGTACGGTCTGCGCGGCCTTGCCGCCTATGCCGACCATGCCGCCATCCTCGGCCAGGAAGACGATGCCGTCTACGCCTTCATCCATGAAGCCATGGCCGCCCTGACCACCGAGCAGGGCCTTGACGAACTGGTGGCCCTCGCCCTGAAATGCGGCGAGGTCAACCTCGGGCCATGGAGCTCCTCGATGCCGGCAACACCGGCACCTATGGCCATCCGGTCCCCACCTCGGTGCCCCTCGGCCACAAACACGGCAAGTGCATCCTGGTCTCCGGCCACGACCTGAAGGATCTGGCCATGCTCCTGGAGCAGACCGAGGGCAAGGGCATCAACATCTATACCCATGGCGAGATGCTGCCCTGCCACGGCTATCCGGAGCTGAAGAAATACAGCCATTTCTATGGCCATTTCGGCACCGCCTGGCAGAATCAGCAGAAGGAGATTGCCCGAGTTCCCAGGGGCCATCCTCTTCACCACCAACTGCATCCAGAAGCCGTTAGAATCCTACAAGGCCAATGTCTTCACCACCGGCCTGGTCGGCTGGCCGGATGTCGCCCATATCGCCAGTACCGGCAAGGACAAGGACTTCACCCCGGTGATCGACCGCGCCCTGGCCCTGCCCGGATTCACCGACGATCCTGACAAGGGTTCCGTGCTGGTCGGCTTTGCCCGCAACACCGTGCTCGGTGTGGCCGACAAGGTGATCGACGCGGTCAAATCCAAGGCCATCCGCCACTTCTTCCTGGTGGGCGGCTGTGACGGCGCCAAACCCGGACGCAACTACTACACCGAGCTCGTCGAGCAGATCCCTGCCGACTGCATGGTGCTGACCCTTGCCTGCGGCAAGTTCCGCTTCTTTGACAAGCAGCTGGGCGATATCGGCGGCATCCCCCGTCTCCTTGATGTCGGTCAGTGCAACGATGCCTACTCGGCCATCCAGATCGCCATTGCCCTGGCCGGCGCCTTTGAATGCGGGGTCAATGACCTGCCCCTGTCCATGATCCTCTCCTGGTACGAGCAGAAGGCGGTGGTCATCCTCCTGACCCTGTTGAGCCTGGGTATCAAGAACATCCGTCTCGGACCCTCGCTGCCGGCCTTCATCACCCCCAATGTCCTCAATGTATTGGTGGAGAACTTCAACATCAAACCGGTTACCACCCCGGAGGCGGACCTGAAGGCAATCCTGGGCTAAGCCACCACCGGCCATTTTTCCCCCGGCAGGATACGGCTCAGATCAGCGTGTCCTGCCTTTTCTTTATGCATTAGAGAGTATTTGTTATGAATCAAAAGACTTATAGCGTAGTTCCCGGCCTGAACATGGGCCTGTTCGCCCCCAAAGAGCTGGAAGAGATTGTTGCCATTATCAATAAATACGATGTCCCCATGACCAAGATCACCGGAGCCCAACGGCTGGCCCTGCTCGGCATGGATGAGGAAGATCAGAAAAAGCTCAAGGCCGAACTGCATCCCCTGACCCGGCCGGTGGCCGTCAACGGCGTCACTTATGTCCAGTCCTGTCCCGGTTCCCAGTGGTGCAAATTCGGCACCAGCGACTCCCTGGCACTCGGCGCCCGGATTGAACAGCTCTCCTTTGCCGAACCCCTGCCCGGCAAGGTCAAGGTCGGGATTTCCGGCTGTCGGATGTCCTGCACCGAACCCTACGTCCGGGATGTGGGCATCTTTGCCACCAAAAAGGGCTGGACCCTGGTCTTTGGCGGCAATGGCGGCGGCAATCCCCGTCTTGGGGACATCGTGGCCGAAGCCCTGACCGATGACCAAGTTGTCGATCTGGTCTGGAAATGCCTGAGCGTCTATCAACAGAACGCCAAGACCAAATCACGGACGGCCCGCTTCATGGAGCGCTTTGGTATTGAAGCGCTCAAAGAGGCCGTTTTGGCTCCATAAATCAGCCCGAGAGACCCAATTATGCAATGTCCTGGACAAGATAACCGATACTGGAATGGCGAGGCCGTTTACGAAATCCCCTGCCCACACTGCGGACAGGGGATGGAATTTTTCAAGGACGACAGTCAACGCACCTGCAAACAGTGCGGCCATCGGGTGCTGAACCCCAAGATCGATTTTGGCTGCGCCTCCTACTGTCCCTATGCCGAGCAGTGCATGGGCGCCCTGCCGTCCGATCTGCGGCATGGGCTGGCTGATTTGTTCAAGGACCGGCTGACCATCGCTGTCCGCAAAAGTCTCCTGAACAAGGAACCAACATATCTGCTCGTCAGCAGAAGGGCGGAGTTCGGCGAAAAGCTCTGCCAGGAAGAGGGCGGGAACATGGCAGCCATTGTCGCCGCCACCCTGCTCAGCGAATCCGATCATCCTCTGGCTCTGCTGACCGAGCTGAAGGCGGAAGAAGCCCTTGTCAAGGAGGTGCAGACGCTTCTCTCCCGGCAGCCCGCCATGAATGATCAAGAGGCAAAATCAGCCGCCATCTTCCATGACGCCTGCCTCCTGGGCGACATGAGCCTGAACGGGAATGCGGAACTGTCCGCGGCATGCCTGACCGCAACGGGAACACAGGAAGCGGAAAAGATAAAAAAACAGATCAATATCTGAGCGCAAGAAAGCCCCTGATGGGTCATCTGTTTGTCCTGTTAGGAATACAATGCAGCACAATTCAATCAACAAGCCGTTGTCAATAAATAACATGGCCATAGGGATATTCGAAACGGCATAAGGAGCCGTAACGAAGTTGGTATTAAGGCCAAGTTATTCTGTAACGGCTCCTCAACAGCAAGGAGGATGCATGCAGTTTCTGAAATCCAGACAAGGATCGGTTGCCACTCCCGTTATGCTTCTGGCGGCGGGAGTGGCCGTACTGGCGATCCTGGTCTTCCTGCTGATCGGTCCGCCGCATCTTCTGGCCAAATCGGAATCCCCGGCATTCTGCGCCGGTTGTCATGTCATGGAGGAACAGCACACGGCCTGGAGCCACGCCGGCGCCCACCGGCGGATCCTGTGCGTGGACTGCCACCTGCCCAACGGCGGCCCCATCGGCCATTACCTATGGAAGTCCATTGATGGCATGAAAGATGTCCTGTTTTTTCATTCAGGTCATGTTCCCGAAAGAATCACCCTCAGCAGCCATGGGACAGAGGTGGTGCAGGCCAACTGTATCCGCTGCCATGAAGAAACCGTGTCCCGCATGGACACCACCCGGCAATGCTGGAAATGTCACCGCCAACTCCAGCACCGATTGACCGGTACGATTTAAGAAGGCGGCATAAGAATCCGTAAATGAAAACAGCAAAAAAACATCGCTCTTTTCACAACGGCTTCTAAACCGCCAACTCCAGCACCGATTGACCGGTACGATTTAAGAAGGCGGCATAAGAATCCGTAAATGAAAACAGCAAAAAAACATCGCTCTTTTCACAACGGCTTCTAAACCGCCGATTACAACACCGATTGACCGGTACGATTTAAGAAGGGCGGCATAAGAATCCGTAAATGAAAACAGCAAAAAAACATCGCTCTTTTCACAACGGCTTCTAAACCGCCGATTACAACACCGATTGACAGGGATCCATTTTAAAGATCAAGGGAGAAGAAAAACAATGAAGAAGACCACAATGATGGTGAACACAGCGCTGGCATTGATGGCGACCCTGGCGCTTGGCGCTGGCTGTTCGCCGGAAAAAGCAACAGCGGTGAAGACAGTGGAGATTGCCGATGGCGTGATCGATCCTGCCCAGTGGGGCAAGGCCTGGCCCGTGGAATACGACATGTGGAAAAAGACCGGCGAGCCGACTCCTGTCGGCAAAAGTAAGTACAAGAAGGGCAATGACGGCGGCGTGACCTATGACAAGCTCTCGGAATTTCCTTTCCTGGCCCTGCTCTTCAACGGCTGGGGTTTCGGCGTTGAGTATAATGAACCCCGCGGCCACCTCAACATGCTGAAGGATCAGTCCCTGGTTGATGCATCACGGCTCAAGTCCGGCGGTGTCTGCCTGACCTGCAAAACCCCTTATGTCAATCATCTCGTCAAAAAGATGGGCAAGGATTATTTTTCGAAACCCTACATGGAGGTATTGGCCGAGATCCCCAAAGAACATCAGGAACTGGGCGTTGCCTGTATCGATTGTCACGACAACAAGGATATGTCGCTCAAGATTTCCCGCGAATTCACTCTTGGCACCGCCCTGAAGAAATTAGGCGTTGATGAGTCCAAGCTGA
This sequence comes from uncultured Pseudomonadota bacterium, assembly GCA_963776835.1. Taxonomy (GTDB): domain Bacteria; phylum Desulfobacterota; class Desulfobulbia; order Desulfobulbales; family Desulfocapsaceae; genus UBA2270. The sequence continues at coordinate 377,515 of CAVZOB010000005.1, read as the reverse complement.
CCCAGCAGGACAAACGAACCTTGGTCTGCGCCCAGTGCCATGTGAGCTACAACATCCCCAAAGATGCCGACATGAAATCCGTGGATGTCTTCTTCCCCTGGGATGGAAGCAAGTGGGGACAGATTCCCGTTGAAAACATCATCCGAAAAATCCGCAGCAACCCGGCCTACGGCGAATGGAAACAGAGCGTCACCGGTTTTAAGCTCGCCTTTATGCGCCATCCTGAGTTTGAGATGTACTCCAACAACAGTGTCCACTGGCAGGCCGGTGTTTCCTGTGCCGACTGCCATATGCCCTACACCCGGGTGGGAAGCAAGAAGGCCTCGGACCACCGGATCATGAGTCCGTTGAAAAATGACATGAAGGCGTGTCAGCAATGCCATACCGAAACCCCGGAATGGCTGAAGGCACAGGTCATAGCCATCCAGGACCGGGCCGCCTCCATCTTTATCCGTTCCGGCTATGCCACCGCCACGGTGGCCAAACTCTTCGAGATGGCCAACAAGGCCCAGTCCGAAGGCAAGGTCATCGATCAGGCCCTCTATGATCAGGCCAAAGATCATTACCTGGAGGCCTTTTACCGGGTGCTCTTCTTCGGAGCCGAGAACTCCGTTGGCTTCCATAATCCCACCGAGGCCATGCGGATGCTCGGCGATGCCGCCCTCCAGGCCGGACAGGCGGACGCCCTGCTCCGTCAGGCGTTGACTGCCGCCGACGTTGCCGTCCCTGTCAAGATCGATCTGGAGCTGTCCAAATATACGGATAACCGGGGCGTGAAGAAACTCATGTTCAGACCGGAACAGGAGTTGAAAGATCCATTCGCCGCCAATTAAGCATTTAACTCTCCGGCATGAGCAACATCTCATGCCGGAGACATTTCAGAATTAAATTGCTACCCCCCAAAGTATCGGGGGGTTTTTTCATCGCATAGAAAAAAATCGATTCACCATTGCCCGGGAATTAATGTCCTTTCTGTACACCATTCCAGGCTTCTAGACTCATTGCACATATCTTTCTTGCTTACCCGGCAGGAAATGATATCTCTTTTTGAGAATGGCCCACAGGCAACAACATTCTGACAGTGGTTCCGGCACCAGGCTTGCTTTCAACAAGAACTGCTCCATGGTGTGACCGCATAATACCCACGCTCAAAGCAAGCCCTAAACCGCGACCAACAAATTTTGTGGTGAAAAAAGGTTCAAAAAGACTTTGAATATTTTCAGCGATAATGCCCTGACCCGTATCTCTGATCTGACAAAATATGTACTTACCGTCTTTCGTGTCATTATCTTGGAAAACAACAGGGAAAGAAGCCACTTCAAAATGATCGGTGCCAAAGCTTATTTCTATTTCACCAACTTCATTGTTCATTGATTCAATGGCATTGATTAGTATGTTAGTTATTACTTCTTTTATCTGCTGCTTATCCATGGAGCAGTAGGGGGGGGGGGGTAAGTAGGTGGTGAAATAACGTTAAGCGAGAGGGAAGTCCCCATTTGATTCTTTAATTCTGTGGCACATTCTCCAGCCACATCTGAAAGAGACGATACCTGAAGACGCAGAGGCCGCTGGCCTAAATAAGACAGCATCATGGAGCCTACAAGGGATGCCCCCTTCGCAGCCAGCATCGCATTAGACGCCAGTTCTTTTTCTTTTAAATTGTCAGGGAGAGTCATGAGCATGAGCTCAAGATTGCCCTGAACCGCCATCATGGCATTGTTAAAACGATGGGCGATCGCTCCGGCCATTGTCTTCAGACTTTCAAAACGTTTTATCTGCTCCTGTTGCCTGCTTATCTGCTTTTTAAGTTGATCCTGCTTCTTCTGCTCGGTGATGTCCTTGGCTATATGGATGAGATACTGAATGTCCCCATTGTGAGCAAGGATAGCGGAGGAGGATACCTGAAAAAACTTACCCAGGTTTTCATATCGTATGCATTTTGAATGCTTGCCTATATCCTGAAGAGTAGCCAACAAGGGACATTCCGGGCAAGGCTCTGAGGTACCGGCAAAGAGTTCATAGCAGTATTTACCATTCAGCTCACCGTACTCAACCTGGAAAAAATCATGGGCTGCCTTATTAGCTCGAATAATGTGCATATCCTTATCTTGGATGGTGATGATGTCAGCTATAGCATCAAAGGTATGCTCCCATTGCTCCTTAGAGCTGCGCAACGCAAGCTCCAGCAGCTTATGTTGAGTGAGGTCGCTCATCACCACCCGGTCAACAAGTGTGCCATCAAGCTCCTGAGTTGAAATCGTCTGCAGATGCGCCCAAAAAAAGGAGCCGTCGGTACGTACCATTCTCAGATCGCATTTCTGAATTCCTTTGGTCTTATCTACCTGCTTGTGATGGAGATAATAGATATCCTGATCTTCGTGGTGAATAAAGTTGGAAAATAAGCTGGTTGTATAAGCACACTTTTGCTTACCCCCAACAGGTTGCTACTGGTGATATTGGCCTCTATGATAATACCTTGTTTGTTGAGCGTCATATAACCTACCGGCGCCGAATTATACAAATCGGAGTAACGCATCAGCGAGGAATCCAGTTTGAGCTGGGTGTGGTATAATTCATCAATTTGCATCTCCAGCTCGAGCTGATACACCTCCAGCTTCTGGTGCTGCTCCATTGCCTCCTCGATTGACAATGGCCGCTGGGCTATGGCCTTGGCTTTACGAATATTTTCTTTATCCTTTTCCCGTATTTGCAGTGCTGGTTCATTGGATGTCCAAGCCATAATTTATAATCTCCTCTTTTAAACATCTGTAAATAGTTTTTGATTTCAGTGCCAAGCTTAGTAGTTAATCAAAAATTTACTTGTCGTAAAAAGAACATTAATTAATCCAATCACAGGTAAAATATTTTTAAAAGGAAATTTCATAAAAAACTTTACAAAGATGTTAAATGACAAGTCAAACAAGGTAGATAAGCAGAAAGAAGAGCTTTTTCCTGACCAGTAAACAGATTACCAGCCGTGCTCAGCCGGCGGGATTGCCGGGCGCTGGTTGCGCAACTGTCCGGCGCCATCCGGGTCATGGAGTTACTGCGGCTGCGGGTTCGCATCAAACTTTTTCTTGCGGCTTGACCCAAGTCAAAGTGACAGGGAATATTTGTGGTATAGTGGAATCATATGCAGCAAATTAACGGTCCCTTAACCGCAATCTTTTCCCGATGAGGATATTCAAATGAAAATAATGCGCAAGATAATCAAAATAGACGAAGAACTCTGCAACGGCTGCGGCCTCTGTGTGCCGGACTGCGCTGAAGGATCCCTGCAGATCATTGACGGCAAGGCCAGGCTCGTTGCCGACAAGCTCTGCGACGGCCTGGGCGCCTGCCTTGGGTCCTGCCCCACCGGTGCCCTGCAGATCATCGAACGAGAGGCCGAGGATTTCAGTGAAGAGGCTGTAGAAGAATTTCTGGCCAGCAAGAAGAAAGAGGCAACTGCCCAGGCCACACCCAGACCATCCGGCTGCCCATCGGCCAGGCTCCAGACCTTTGCCCCGCAGACCCCGTGCCAGATGGCCAACAAACCATCCCTGGCCGTTACCGGCGGCACCTCGGCATTGAGCCATTGGCCCATCCAGATCCGTCTGGTACCGCCAACCGCCCCTTTTCTCCAGAATGCCGATCTGCTGGTGGCAGCCGACTGCAGCGCCGTCTCCGCGCCCAATTTCCAGACCGACTTTCTGGCCGGCAAGGTGGTGATGATGGGCTGTCCCAAATTTGACGACGCCCAGAGCTATGTCCAGCGTTTTGCCGAGATCATCGCCACCTGCAACCTGAACAGCCTGACCATCCTGATCATGGAAGTCCCCTGCTGCTCCTCCATGGTCGGCATCATCAAGCAGGCCATGGAAAAGGCAGGGAAGACGGTTCCGGTGGAACAGATCACCCTCTCCACCCGGGGCGAGGTGATTGGCCGCAGTAAGTGGTAAGGTGTCGTGCAAGAACAACATTATTCGATGACCGCGACCGGCATAAGGTGCCGTAACGAAAGGAGTGAGTAGGGGAAAGGTTCTTTCGTAACGGCACCTACACCGTGGTACAATAATAAGGGACTTGGAGGATATTAAAATACCGTTTTTGGTAGGGTGCGCCGTGCGCACCGTTCTTGTTTTTATGCCCAAGTGGGACGATAGCACAAAGAAAGGTGCGCGCAGCACACCCTACCAAGCCAAATGGTATATCAGCAATTTCTACGTAACGGTACCTAAGACGGGAGTTGAAGTTTGATAATCTCGCAAAGGGTGCTTTCAGGAAACCTTGCCCTTGCCATCCAGGGTCTTACGCATGGTCGTGGCCAGATCCCGGACCGACACGGGCTTCATCAGGTAACCCCGGATACCCAGCGCCTGGGCCTGTTCCTGGTTGACCAGCTCACTGAAGCCGGTGCAGAGGATAATCGGCAGGCCCGGCTTGATGGCCAGCACCTTCTGACTCAACTCAACACCGGTCAGGTTGGGCATGGTCATATCGGTCAGCAGCAGATCACAGGCAGCTGGATCCTGCGTAATAAAGGTCAAGGCCTCAAGACTGTCGTTGAAGACAGTTACCTGGTAGCCAAGACCGGTGAGGATGGTCTCGACCATGCTGGTGATGACCTCTTCATCGTCCACCACCACTATCCGTTCCATACCGATGGACACGGGTAACGACCGGGCCATCCCATGGCCCAAGGCGTGCTCGCCCACTCTGGGCAGATAAACCTGAAAGGTAGTGCCTTTACCGGGATCGCTGGACACCCTGATCTTCCCCTGATAACTTTCGACAATCCCCTCAACCACGGATAGTCCCAGACCGGTGCCTGCGCCCTTGCCGCCCTTGGTGGTGAAATAGGGATCAAATATCCGATCCATGGTCTTGCGCTCCATGCCGTGTCCGGTGTCGCTGACCTCAAGGACAATATAATCGCCCGGCTCCAGATCACCATTGATCTTCCTGGGCTTTTTCCGGTCTATAACCATCGGTGTCAGGCGTACCCTCAAGACTCCACCGCTCTCCCGCATGGCATGATAGGCATTGGTGCAGAGATTCATGACGATCTGATGAAACTGGGTGGGATCGGCCTGGATCGAGCCGCAGTCGTCGGCAATCTCGGTCTGAACCTGGATGGTGGCGGGCAGTGAGGCCTGCAGAAGTTTGAGCGCCTCGTTCAGCACCAGATGCGGCTCGAACAACTGCTTTTCCTGGGGAGCCTGACGACTGTAGGCAAGGATGCGGGAGACCATGTCCTTGGCCCGCAGGGCGCCTTTAACAATATGGTGCAGATCAGAAACCAGGGGGTTGTCCAGGGCAACCTTGGACTCAGCCAGTTCCGCGTAGCCAAGAATAGGGACGAGAATATTATTGAAATCATGGGCGATACCGCCGGCCAGGGTGCCAATGGCCTCCATCTTCTGGGATTGCCTGAGCCGCTCCTCCATCTTCTGATATTCGGTGATATCCTTGGCAATGGAGACAAAGCCGACAAGCCCTGTGTCCTTAATAAGGGGGAAACAGGAGACGGCAAAGGTCTTTCCCAGCCGCTCATGGTAGATTGTCGCCCGCTGGGTTTGCTGCGTCAGGCCGGCAAGAATCTCGGGACAGCCCAGACAGGGAACGTTTGTTCCCCGGAAGAGTTCATAGCACTGTTTGCCGATGAGTTCCTCATCCGATGCCATCCGCAGCAGGATACCTGCCGCCTTATTGGCCCGAATGATCCGCATATCCAGGTCACGGATGGTCACGACATCATCAATGGCGTCAAAGGTTTGTTCCCATTGCTCCTTGGCGATCCGCACCTCTATCTCGGCCATTTTCTGGAGGGTAATATCACTTATGACGATGCGGAATCCGGGCAGGCCATCGATCTCCTGTACCGAAGTCGTCTGCAGTCGCACCCAGAACAAGGATCCATCCGCATGCACCATTCGTAACTCGCATGTTTGGGGTCCTCCCGTCTCAGCCAGCTGCCTGCCATGGATATAATAGATGTCCTGATCCTCGGGAAAAATAAATTGATATATAGGCTTGTTGACGAGCTCGCCCGGGGCCACGCCAATCATATTGTCGCTGGTGAGGTTGGCCCTCATAATAATACCCTGGTGGTTGAGGGTCAGATAGGCAACCGGGGCCAGATTATAAAGATCGAAATATCATGCCCGCGAGGCCTCCAGTTGCTGCTGGGCGAGGCGCAACTCCTCATTCTGCAGCTCCAGTTCGATCTGGTGCACCCGCAGTTCATGGATCAGTTGATTCGCTTTCTCAGGTGACAATGATTCCTGATGAGCCGCAATCTCCTCTTGCCGGGCCTTTTTTCCCGCAAGTTTACGCAGTTGTTTTCCTGATTCATCCGGCGTATAGGCCATTTATCCGATCCCCTTGTCCACGTATCCTCATTTCGATTTCACCATAAAGTCTGGATTCTGCCAGCATTGTCCTGCTTAATAATTGCATCCGGTAAATGGTGCTTCCGGGTACAGCAAATCCCCCTCAATCCCCCTTTTTCAAAGGGGGAAGCATAAAGTTCCCCCCTTTGAAAAAGGGGGGTTAGGGGGGATTTGGACGTTTCGAAGGGCAATGCAATTTTCTAACCGGACAACATTGGGATTCCGCCGACAGATCTTTCCACTCCCTCGGCACTCTCAATTTTCATCCAGCACCTCCCTGACAAGCTTGGAGAGTGTGGCTATGCCCACAGGTTTCATGGCATATCTTTTAATGCCCAATGCCAGGGCAGCTTCTTCCGAGATGACGGAGCTGTACCCCGAACAGAGGATAATCGGCAGGCCCGGCTTGATGCCCATGATTTCCCGGGCCAGGTCGACGCCGGACAGATCGGGCATGGCCTGATCGGTTATGACCAGGTCAAAATCGTCTGCATGGGTGCGCACTTTCTCCAGCGCCTCGACACTGCTTGTGGTCGCTGTAACCGTGTAGCCAAGTCGTTCCAATATCGTCGTGTTCATGGTAACAATCATACTTTCATCATCCACAAGCAGAATCCGCTCTGTTCCCCCCGGCATTTCCTGGATCTCGGTTGTTACCGAAACGGGAGCATCCTCTTCCAGGGCCGGGATGTAGACATGGAAAGTGGAGCCTTTGCCGGGTTCACTCTCCACCTCGATAAAGCCATGCAGGGTTTTAACAATTCCATGCACCACCGCCAGCCCCAGCCCGCTTCCCTTGCCCACTTCTTTGGTCGTAAAATAGGGTTCAAAGAGTCGGGCCATTGTTTCTGCGTCCATGCCGTGACCTGTATCTTGAACGGACAGCTCGATAAAGGGGCCGAGGAAGACATCGTTTTCAATAATTTTTTCTTTGTCTATTTCTTTCCGACGGAGGCTGACAGTCAAGATGCCCTTTTCATTTTCCATGGCCTGATAGGCATTGGTGCTGAGATTCATCACGATCTGGTGGATACTCGTCGGATCCGCGAGAATGGACCCACTCTCTTTGTCGATATGCTCCTTTATGGAAATCGAGGCCGGCAGTGTTGCCCGCAACATCTCCAAGGCCTCTTTGACAATCAGATGAGGTTGAAAAACTTGCCGCTGCCGAGCTCCCTTGCGGCTGAAGGTGAGAATCTGCTTCACGAGGGCTGCTGCCCGCTCGGCTGAGCTGATGACTTGCCCAATGTCCTTTCTGGCCCTGCTGTCCTCCGGCAGATCATGCATGGCGAGCTCGGAAAAACCAAGGATACCCTGGAGAATGTTATTAAAATCATGGGCAATGCCGCCGGCCAGCGTGCCAATGGCCACCATCTTCTGGGACTGCAAGAGTTCCTTCTCCATTTTTTTCTGCTGGGTTATATCCCTGGCAACGTGGATGTAATACTGAATCTCCCCATTCTCCGAAGCCATTACGGAAGAGGATACCTGGAAAATTTTTCCCATAACTTCATGTTTGATGGCAGCTGAATGGTTTCCGGCATCATGGAGTGTCTCCGCCAGAGGACAAGCGGCGCAGGGTTGTGTGCCACCGCAGAAGAGCTCATAACAGTGTTTGCCTTGCAGCTCTCCGGGCTTTGCCTTAAAAAACTGGTAGGCGGCGCGGTTGGCCCTGAAAATGCGCATGTCCTGGTCCTGAATGGTGACAATGTCCTGCATCGCATCAAACGTTTTTTCCCATTGTTCCTTGCCTGTGCGCACCTCGATCTCGGCAAGTTTTTGTTTGGTGATATCCATTATCACCAACGGGACAAAGGCACGCCGTCAGTCTTCCGGCTGCCGAGACCGCCTGCAGATAGGCCCAGAACAGGGAGCCGTCCGCGCGCACCATCCGCAGCTCGCAGACACCTGTTCTCCCCGGCCCGGCGAGCTGCTGACGACAGAGATAGTAGTGGTCCTGATCTTCGGGGAAGATAAAATGGGAAAGCTGGTGATTCACAAGCTGGGCTTTGACCACACCCAGCAAATTGGCGCAGGTGAGGTTGGCCTCGACAATAAGTCCCTGTCGACTGAGGGTCAGATAGCCGACAGGGGCCAGATCGTAGAGGTCGAAGTAACGCGCCCGCAAGTCGTCATTTATCTGCTGGCTGCGGCGCAATTCTTCATTCTGTATCTCCAGTTCGATCTGATGCACCTGCAGTTCATGGAGCAGTTGTCTGGCATCCTCGGGCGACATATTTTCCTGCGCCGGGCCCTGATTTTCCCGAAACTTTTCCTCGGCCCGCTTCCGCAGTTCCTGGGCTGGTTCATCCTCTCTTTGTGCCATGGGTCTACGCCTCTGCGCCTCTGCGCGAAAATTTTATAAACATTTTCACAAGTTCACTGAGCCCGTCTTACCAACTCCCCTGAGGTGCTGCCTCCTGCTGCCTATTTTATAAGTCTATCACACTGCCATTCCCTGTCAAGAAGGACCAGGAACAGAGTCCTCGTCCCCCATGGATTTTTGCGCCGGGATCTCCCGCTCCGTCGTCGAGATGGCATATACCTCGCCATTCCCATCAACCAGGGCGTGTGGCCATCAGCCATACCTCGACAGTCCTGCCATCCTTGCTAATCCGCTCGGTGCGGTACGGCTCCAGAATCTCGGAATGGATCAACTTCTTGATGTTAGCCGACCAGTTTTCCCGCAACCCCGCCGGAACCATGTCACGGATAGTCATGGTCAGGGCCTCGGCCTCGCTCCAGCCATATATGCTCTGCGCCGCCCGATTCCAGGCCAGGATGCGCCCCTCCAGATCCTGCAGCAAAATAGCATCCTGCGAATCCTCAATGATGGCAGCCAAACGCCGCAGGATCTCCCGCGCCTGCCTTTGCTCCATGATATTTATAAAGGTGATTACCGCCCCCTCGATCACATTCTCCAGGGTGCGATAGGGGCGGATACGCAGCAGAAACCACTCGCCGGTGGTAGTCTGCACCTCAAGCTCCCGGGGAACGAGGGTGTCCAGCACCGCCTGCACATCCTGCACCAGTCTGTCATACCCGGCCAGGTTGGTGACGATATGCGCGAGCGGCCGCCCCAGATCGGAGGGAATCAGATTAATCACCTTGCTGATGGCCGGGGTAAAACGCTGGATCCGCAGTTGATGATCGACAAAGGCAATACCGATATCGGTACCGGCCAGCAGATTGTTCATGTCATTATTGGCGCGTGAGAGATCAGCCACCTTGGTCTGCAGTTCGGCATTGACCGTGGCCAACTCCTCGTTGACCGATTGCAGCTCCTCCTGGGAGGTTTCCAGTTCCTCGTTGGTTGATTGCAGCTCCTCATTCACCGACTGCATCTCTTCATTGGAATTGTCCAGCTCCTCAATGTTGCGCTGGAGGTAATGTTCCTTGGTCTGCAGCTCCTGCTGCAAGGCGGCGATTCGCCTCTCGGCATCGGCCCGGTCCTGACCGGAACCGACGGACGGCTCAGTAACCCTCGATTCCGCCGCCGGTTCCGGCGGTAACTCCACCGCATCCTCAAGGACGACCAGATACACAGTCAGTTCGGTGGCCGCCTTGCCGCCCCTGGACTCGTCAACGGACGGCGCCTCCACCGGCACGATCGTCAGATTAACAGTCGTGAAGTCGCCATTGGTTTTCACCCGCAGGCCAGGAGAGCATACCTGTTCCTTATGGGTTACCGCCCGATAGAGGGCAGTGGTCAAATCATGGCGCAGTCCTTCGCGGGCCATCTTCAGGATATTCAGGCTGGCCTCGCCTGGCGGCGGTTCCAGAAAACGGCCGGTACGGCCATGCAGATAAAAGATCTCGCCGCGTTCACTGACCAGCGCCGCAACCGGGGCATAGCGCTGGAGCAATAACCCTTCCGTCAGTTCGCGCAGGGGAAACCTGCCCTCTTCCGGTTTATGGCCGGAGGACCGCATGACCGCCCCACCCTCCGAAGGCAATGGAAACCGCCGCGGGATCGGACGGTACACACCAGGCACTTCATCTTTGCGTTGGAACAGTTTCCACTGACGGTCCAGGGGCGTAAAGGTCTCCTCAAACTCACCGACAGTCTCGGAACTCCCCAGAAAAAGCATCCCGCCCATCCTCAAGGCGTAATGGAACAAAGGGAGCACCTTTTTCTGCAACTCCCCGTTCATATAGATCAACAGGTTGCGGCAGCTGATCAGATCAAGTTTGGAAAACGGCGGGTCTTTAATCACATCATGTACGGAAAAAATCACCATATCCCTGATATTTTTATTGATGCGATAGGTGGCATCGTCCGCTTGCAGGGTAAAAAAACGCGCCAGCCTGTCGGCGGAAATATCAAGGGCGATGCTGGCAGGATAAGTCCCGATACGGGCCGCATCAATGGCCCGGCTGTCAATATCCGTGGCAAACAACTGCACCTTGAAATACTGCTTCAGCGCCTCCATCTGTTCCTGGAGAAGGATGGCGATGGAGTAGGCCTCCTCGCCGGAGGAGCAGCCGCAGACCCAGACTCGGAGAGTCGAACCCGACGGCTTGTCGGCAAAAAGGTGGGGAATGGCCTTGGTTTCAAGGATTGCAAAGGCCTCACGGTCACGGAAGAAACTGGTGACGCCGATCAGCAGTTCTTGAAAAAGCGCCTTCAGCTCCTTCGGAGTCTGCTGCAGAAAGCGGACATATTCTCCCAAATCAGAGATCTGGTGGATGGCCATGCGACGTTCAATGCGGCGGTTGATGGTGTTCTGTTTGTACTGGGAGAAGTCGTGCCCGGTCTGGGTCCGTATCAGGATAAAGACTTTTTTTAACAGCTCTTCAGACTTGGGGAGTTCGGTGACGTGTGAACGGACTTTTTTCCCAAAGATGTTGGTGACATAGGAAACAAGCATGGCCGGCATCTCAGCGACCGGCAAGACATAATCCACAATGCCGGTGTCAATGACACTGGACGGCATGCCTCCAAACTCGGCCGACTCGGGATCCTGGGCCATGACCATCCCGCCCTCACCCTTTATCTCTCTCGCCCCCAGGGTGCCATCCCTGCCGGTGCCGGAAAGCACGATGCAAATCGCCCGTTCATGCTGATCCTGGGCCAGGGAACGAAAGAAAAAATCAATCGGCAGATGCTGAGCACGCGGCAGGACCGGCTCCAACAAATGCAGGGCTGCCATGGAGAAAGGCCAGATCCCGGTTGGGCGGGATAATATAGACGCAATTGGGCTGCACCACCACCCCGTCCTCAATCTCAAAGACCTGCATCCGGGTATAGCGTTTGACCAGCTCGGCAAGGAGGCTCTTGTGCTCGGGGGCCAGATGCTGCACCAGGACAAAGGCCATGCCGGGATCGGTATGGGCAGCCATGGCGGAAAAAAATGCCTCAAATGCCACCAGGCCTCCCGCCGAGGCGCCGATACCGACCACGGGAAAACCGGCAAGGGGAGCGGGCAGGAGCGCATCTCCTGCTGATGGGCTCTTCGCTGACGTGGGCGCCTGGTCCTTTTTCGACGCCGGGCGAACAGCTTTACTGTCCTGTTTCTTGCGACTGGTCATATTTTTTTCATCATTCATCAGTAGTTCTGGTGCGCAGGGTGCGCCCGGGATACATTCTGCAGGATCTCCGCAGAAAGGGCTTCTTGCAAAGGAGATAACATCTGCAAGGGGCTTGGAAAATATATACCTTTTTTGGTAGGGTGCGCCGTGCGCACCGTTGTTGTTGTATGCCAAAGTGGGACGATAGCACAAATAAGGTGCGCGCAGCGCACCCTACCAGGCTGGATAGTTACAAAAGGTGAAAGCCGTATACATATCGAGATAGTCCCCTCTCCCTCGAGGGAGAGGGCTAGGGTGAGGGGGAAGGCTTGCTTGTAACCATCCGCTGTCCCCCTCATCCGGCCTTCGGCCACCTTCTCCCTCAGGGAGAAGGGTTTTATTAAGCTGAATTGCACTCCCCGTCACCGGCCAAGGTGCGTGGAACGCACCCTCCAGACAATATGGTGAATAGTTACCAAAATTTTTACCAGTGATTCATTATACGGGCAAAAGAGAGGCAATACAAAATTTAAAATCTACTCTTTGGGCAGTGCCAGCCTCAGCCCCTGCTCTGTTTCAGAGACCAGCACACCGAGGGCCTGCAGTAGTTGAAAAAGCGGACGGCCAAACAAAAAAAGCTCGCGGGCCAGGGGCAGATTCAATTCCCGCACAAGTCGGTTGCGGAAGGCGATATCGGTGTTGACCTGCATCTCCAGTGACCGCAAGCAGCTCTCTTTCTGATCCGTCAGGGTTCGCTGAACCTCGCCCATATCTGGACAGGGGCACAGGCGCTCATGCTCCAGCACAAAAGGCCGGAGCGGGTCATCGTCTTCCAGGATATCCAGGCGGCTGAGTAGATCCCGGCCCACAAGGGCCAGGGTCTCCCCGGGCTGCCAGCACTTTAAAACCCCGCAGGCCATGGGCCGTTTCCCGTAAATGGAACAGCCCTTGCTTGCGGGATCATAATAGCAGCAGCACCACTCCCGGCCGGTCCCCCGGATCTTCACCAGCTCCTGAAGAACCGGTTCAATCGCATCGGAGAGCGGATTATACGCCAGCTCGCCGCGCCGGATGGTAATCAGATCGCCCCACGGTAATTGTCCGCCCCGCACCAGGGCGAGATCCGGCTCTATGCAGGGCCGGACCGCCTTTCCGACAGCAGACGCCGCAGCGTTTGCACCCGGTTTGTTGTTCTCTCTTCATAAATGAACCTGCACACAAATCTATAAATTTTTGGTAATTATTCACCACAAGAGAACGAGTTGGGCTACAGATACTATGAACTTCGTGGCCAGTCCGGTATCGCCCGCAGGGGCGGGCTCCTACAAGTGATGCTATCGTAGGAGCCCGCCCCTGCGGGCGATACCGGATGTCGAGTTTCTTCTGTCTTACCAATTGTACAAGATGAGCAGTTACATTGTTGCAATATTTGTAACTATTCACCATAATTAAGGTCATGTTTTAGCCCGAAAACAGGGGCTCCAGTAAAACCGGTCCTCAGGGTGCGACGGCCTCCCCAGCAAATCGTGAAATGGTTCTTAACCTTTTTCTCAACAACATTTCATTAATTTTGATCATACAAGGTGCGTTCCACGCACCATTATTGCACTCCCCGTAACCGGCCAAGGTGCGTGGAACGCACCCTACAGAAAATACGGTGAATAGTTACCAATATTTTTGGTAATTTTTCACGCATGCTGATTCAAATTTAAAGTACTAAAATTCAATCCTGAAGCTGTAACACCCTTCTTCCACCTGGCTCTGCACCTTATACCCTGAATGGTTGAATATCGCCTGCATCCGTTTGTTATCACGCAGCACTTCGGCGGTGAAGCCGCTGATACCGCTGGCCCTGGCAATGGTCATCAGATGGCGGAACAGAAAACTGCCCAGCCCCTTGTTCTGCCACTCATCCCTGATCACAAAGGCAACCTCGGCCATGTTGGTGTGCTCATCCAGATAATAGCGGCCGACGGCAATGATATCATCACCATAGGCCTCGGGCACGGTTCCGACAATGGCCACATCCTTGCGGTGATCAACATAGACAAAATTGTGGATCTGTTTCTGGCCGAATCGCTGGTTATGGGTCATGAACCGGTAATAAAGGGTCTCCTGGGACAGATCATAGAGCAGGTCCCGCATCAGCGGCTCATCGGTGGGATGAATGGGCCGGAAGTTGACCTGGGTACCATTGTCGAGCAGGAAGCTGGTCTTCATCACATCCTGGGAAGCAACCACGAACTTGCCCTCCACATCGGCAAATTCCCGCCGCAGGTACCTGGCGTCAACGGCCTGTTTCAAAAGCTGCTCCCGATGATCGGGATGGGCAATGGAGACCAGGGCCAGGGTTCGGTCCTGGACCGATTTGCCGTGCAGATAGGCCACCCCGTATTCGGTGACCACATAGTGAACCGTGCCGCGGGTGACCACCACCCCGGAGCCGCTGCTCAAGGATACGACAATGCGTGATTTGCCGTCTCTGGTGGTGGCCGGCATGACGATTATCGCCCTGCCCCCCGGCGATCGGGCGGCCCCGCGGTTGAAATCCACCTGTCCGCCGATCCCGGAGTAGAAATTCCCCCCTTCGGAATCAGAGCAGACCTGCCCGGTCAGATCAACTTCGAGGGCCATGTTGATGGCGACCATCCGGTTCTGCCTGGCGATCACCGTGGAGTCATTGACATACTCGGTGGGACGGAACGAGAACAGCGGGTTATCGTTCACATAATCGTAGAGTTTCTTGGTTCCCATGCAGAAACTGGTGACGATCTTGCCCCGATCCGTGGATTTACGGGCCCCGCTCACCGCCCCCGACTCAATCAGGTCGATGATATCATCGGTGATCAGTTCCGTATGGATTCCCAGATCATGCTTGTCATACAGGTCATGCATCACCGCCTGGGGAATCCGGCCCACGCCGGGAACCCGGCCCAGTCCGAACTCGACGGTGGCGCCATTGGGGATCAGGGCAGCCACCAGTTCGGCGATCCGGGCGCTCACCTCATGCACCGGCTGCGACTCCCGCTCCAGCAGCGGTATGTCCGCCGGCACCAGGATATCAAGATCATAGACATCGATCAGGCTGTCGCCACGGGTCCAGGGCATCCGTGGGATTGACCTGGGCAATCACCAGCGAGGCATTTTCGGCGGCAGCTCCTGACGATATCAACGGAGACCCCCAGGCTCATCTTGCCCCGGGCATCCGGCGGCGTCACCTGGATCAGGGCCACATCAAGGGGCAGCTGGCCGGAATCAAAGAGCCCCGGGATATCGGACATGAGGATGGGGGTATAATCGCCCATGCCCTCCTGAATCTGCTCCCGGACATTATGACCGATGAAAAAAGAATTGACCTTGAAGCAGTCGGCGTATTTCCGGTCGGCATAGGGGGCATCGCCCTTGGTCAGAAGCTGGACGATCTCCACATCGGAGAGAGTGCCCGCCATCTCGGTCATGGCCTGCACCAGCACCGTGGGTTCCCCGCAGCCGGTGCCGAGGAAAACCCGGTGGCCGGAGCGGACATGGCCCAGGGCCTTCTTGGGGGTCATGATCATATCCTTATAGGTTTCTTTCCAGTTGGCATCATATTCCATGATTTCTTGTTCCTCATCAGGCAATGGGGCCAGGGTCATGCGCGCATCCGCCACCACCGGCTCGGAACCGAATTCCCCGACAATAAAGGGATTGATATCCAGCTCGATGATCTGGGGAAAATCGGTGGTCAGCTGGCTGATCCGCTGCAGGCCGTGGCAATGGCCGCGATATCCACCCCCTTCTGGCCCCGCTTGCCTTCAAGCATGGCATAGGATCGGGTGGACTTCAGCATCTGCACGGCCTCCTCCTCGGTGATCGGGGCCAGATGAAAGGTCACGTCCTTCATCACCTCGACAAAGATGCCGCCCAGGCCGAACATCAGCATGGGCCCGAACTGGGGATCACGGGTCATGCCGATGATCACCTCCAGCCCGGCTTCGAGCCATCTTCTCCACGTAGATCCCTTCGATCCAGGCATCCGGGGCCCGCTTGCGGATCCGCAGCATCATCAGGTCATAGGCATCGCTCACCTCCTCGCCATTGGCCACGTTGAGCCGCACCCCGCCCAGGTCGGTCTTATGGATGATATCGGGAGAGACGATCTTCATGGCCACCGGGATAGCCGATACGCTCGGCGATCTCCACCGCCTCTTCGGCGCTGGCCGCCAGGTGCTCCGTCCGGAATCCGGAAGCCGTAGGCCCCGAGGATGTCTTTGCCCTTGACCTCGCCCAGCTGGAGCAGGCCGGTGCGCAGCCGGCGGGTGATGATGCGCTCCACCCGCCGGCGGTTGACCCGAAAGCGGGTGACCACCCGGGGCGGCCGCTGTTTCCAGGCCGCATATTCCTCATGCCCTTCAGCGCCGCCACCGCCCGTTCCGGCGATTCGTAATCGGGCAGGCCGGCGGCGGCAAGCTCCTCGCGGCCCGGCATCACATCCTCGCCCGCCCATGAACGAGGCCAGCACCGGCTTGGAGCCATCCAGGGCGCTGGCGATGGCCATGGGCGGTTTCCGCCGGCCGGGTCATGGCCTGGGGGGTGAGGATCACCAGGATGGCATCCACGGCAGGGTCGTCCTGGGCCGCCTGAAGGGCGGCCACATAGCGCTCCGGGTCGGCATCGCCCAGCACGTCCATGGGATTGCCCACACTGGCCGCCGGGGGCAGCTGCTGACGCAGAGCGCGGTGGCCGTGTTGCGGTCAAGTTCGGCCACCTCCATTCCTGCCTTTTCTACGGCGTCGGCGGCCATGGTTCCCGGGCCGCCGGCGTTGGTGATGATCAGGACCCGGTTCGCCCTTGGGCAGCGGCTGCATGGCAAAGGCGGTGGCATAATCGAAGAGGGCCTCGAAGGTATCGGCCCGCACCACGCCGGCCCGTTTGAAGGCCGCGCCATAGGCGGTATCGACCCCGGCCAGCACCCCGGTGTGGGAGGCGGCCGCCTTCAGGCCGGCGGCGGTGGTTCCGGCTTTCAGGATAATCACCGGTTTCCGGCTGGCGGCCTCCTCCGCCGCCTTGACAAAATCATCGCCGGAGGCTGATATCTTCCAGATAGCCGACAATCACCTTGGTCTGTTCATCGCGGGCCAGATAGGAGAGCAGATCGACTTCGGAGATGTCGGCCTTGTTGCCGATACTGATCATCTTGGCCAGCCCCAGATGGCGGCCGACCGCCAGATCGAGCATGGCGGTACACAGCGCCCCGGACTGGGAAAACATCGAGATCCCGCCCGGTTCCGGCATCCGGCCGGCAAAGGAGGCATTGAGCCGGACCTCGGTATTGATCAGCCCCAGACAGTTGGGCCCCAGGAGCCGGACATTATGTCGCTGGCAAAGATCGGCCATTTTCTGTTCGTGCGCCAGCCCTTCCGCTCCGCTCTCCCTGAATCCGGCAGTGATGACAATGACGGCCCTGGTCCCGGCCTGGATGCTGTCTGCCACCGCCGCCATGACCAGGGCCCGCGGCACCACGATCAAGGTCAGGTCAATCTTGCCGCCCCAGGCCGCAAGGCTTGGATAGCAGGGCAGACCAAGCAGGGTGTCAACAGCGGGATTCACCGGCACAATGGTTCCGGCAAAACCATCCTGCACCAGATTGGCCAGGATATCATGACCGACCTTGCCCGGACTCCTGGAGGCGCCGATCACCGCCACCGACTCAGGGCGAAAAAGGACATCAAGACTCATACCAGCTCCTTTAGAAATACCAATTATTGGTAGGGTTACCTCAGTAGTGTCCGGTTAGAATATTGTATTACTATCAAAAAAGTCCCCTCCCCCCTTGCGGGGGAGGGTGAGGGTGGGGGGTGAAGTCACCAGATAGATCATACTGGCATTTTTCCCCCTCACCCCAACCCTCTCCCCGAGGGGAGAGGGAGTAAATCCTTTGAATGCAATTTTTAAACCGGACAATGCCGGTGTTACCTTGAAAAATCAGGCTATTCGTGCAGCGGATCCATCCGACATTTTACAAGGTGGGATGGATCCCGTCTTCCCGCAGCAGGGTCAACACCGAGGCGATCTTGAAGGTATTGAGGCGCAGATAGATGCGGTTGCCATACTCTGCATCATGAATACGGAGCAGACAGGTAAAGGGGATATCATGGTGTTCGAGAAGGGTGACGATCCTGGTCATGAGGCCGCTTCGGCCGTCGTCCTCAATACCCAGCAGCACCGAACCCTTTTCCCCCACTCCGAACAGCTCCTGGTAGGCCTTGATCATATCCCTGTCGGAAAGAATGCCGACCAGCCGGCCATCATCCAGGACCGGCAGCGCCCCCACACGTTCACGACCAAAAAGGAGCAGGGCATCATCAAGGGTCGATTCAGGGGTCAGACTCACACACTCGCCACTCATGACATCCGCCACCGTTGCCTTCTCCACCCTTTCATAGGCCAGAAGATGCTCACTTTCCGTGAGCATGGATGAAGGATAGGCCGAACGCAGATCGCGGTCACTGATCATGCCGACGAGTTGTCCGTCACGATCCATCACCGGCAGATGGCGAAAATGGTTTTCAGTTAATATACGCCTGGCCTCGGGAAGCGACATCTCAGGCGTCACGGTCAGAGGCTCTCGGGTCATATATCTGGAAATATACATGGCATTCCCCCCAAAAAAGTTAGAGTTCCATGGACTTTAGAGGCCGTTATGAAACAAGCAAGGTTTGTTTCTTGATTGTTTCATTTACGGCCTCTTATGCCGCCTCCAAAAAACAGCCAATCTTTTCCGGCTGTTTCTTGGGGTGGCGTCTGGCCAATTACAACAGACAAGGGGCCGTTAAGAATATACACTTTTTATCCATTTCTTTACGTCCCCTTATGCCCAGTTATTTTTGAACAACGGCGTACGGGTTGTCCTGCAAGATCACCGGGCCAGCAGTCCCTGCACGTATGCCTCAACCGATTCGCCCAGCACCGTCAGCTCATACCCTCCCTCCAGAATGGACAGCAATCTTCCACCGCAGTGGATCTTGCTCCAGCGGCGGACACTCTGTCCGATCTGTTCATAGAGGCCTGTCGAATAACGCAGCCCCGACATCTCGTCGGCCCGATGGCCGTCAAATCCAGCGGCCACAATCATGGCATCCGGGCGCCACTGGGCAATCTTTTTTGCGACCTGTCCATAGAGCAGGGCCAGAAACTGTTCATCACCGGCGCCTGGGGCAAGGGGAAGGTTGAGGATGGAGCCGCAACCGGCGCCCAGACCTTTTTCCTCGGCGTAACCGGTTCCGGGATAACTGAAGCTGGGATGTTCATGGATACTGATATACAAGGAATCCGCATCGTGCTCAAAGGCTGACTGAATCCCGTTGCCATGGTGGGCGTCAAAGTCAAAGACCACTATCCGCTTCCGCTCGATGGCGCTGCTGCCAGTAACGGGCGGCCACCACGCAGTTATTGAAAAAACAGAAGCCAAAGGGCCTGTTCCGCTCGGCATGATGTCCTGGAGGCCGCACCAGACAAAAACCTTGCCGCGCCTGTCCCTGCTCCAGCAGATCAATGGCAAGCGGTCCCGCACCGGCCGCAAGGAGTGCCACTTCATAGGAATCATAGCCGATCTGGTTGTCGACATGATCAATAAAGGTCTTTCCCGAGAGGACCGCCTCTTCAAAGCGAAAGAGCCAGCCCTCGTCATGGGCCTCCATCAGCCATTTTCTTTCCGCCGGACGACTCCCCTGCAGCTCGAGGAGAGGAACGCAGCTGCTCTGTTCCAGAGTGGCAAGGATGGACTGAAGGCGGGCCGGTGTCTCGGGGTGATCGCCCCCCGTATCGTGATCCAGGAAACGGGAATCGGAGATGAGGGTGAGCAGGGGAGGAAGAAGCATAATCACCTGACAGGAAAGTTCATGGAACAAACTGGAGTTGAATACTTCCTTTCTTTTGGTGTATCTTGCGGATGAAACGATGTCAAATTCTATTCATTTCCTTTGCGGATACCTAAATCAACAGTCAAGAGAGCCTCTTCCATGACCAATATCACCCTTTACCGTTCAGCCCTTTGACCACGGTGCCACATGGCCCGTAAAACTCTGTATGAGTTACTCGACAGCAGACCTGATATCCACGTTGAAGAAGTAGATATCGTCACCAATCCTCTGCGGGCATGGCAGGATGGAATCCGCTTTATTCCCACCCTGAAGAGCGGCGAGAAGACCCTGAGCGGCGTCTTTCTCAGCCGCGCGCAGATTCAGGAATTCCTGAAAGAGGCCGCTATGCTGAAAAGAGCAAAAAAACGTTGCTCTTTTATGATCACCGACTGATATAGCCTACCAGACGCCACGCCAGAAAACTGCGGAACAGATTGCTGTTTTTGCTGCGACTGTTGCATAAGAGGCCGTAAGCTGAAAAAATGCAAAGAGGCCAGCTAAAGAGAAAACGTTGCTCTTTTCAGCAACGGCCTCTAAAAGGGAGGGGCAATGGTGACCAGGATCCGCATATCGGTTTCGGCCTTGACTCCATGCGGGTCATTGATATCACTGACCAGGATATCACCGGCCACGGCGGCAAACGCGCTCTCGTTTTCCCCCAGAAACTGGCCAGTCCCTTCAATGACCTGGATACTCACCTGCCCATCCGCCGGATGGCGGTGCACCGGAAAGATCTGCCCGGCCTGCAGGTTGAAATTCAAGATCCTGAAATACGGTGAATCATGGAGGAGAAAGCGCTTCATCCCCTTCTCTTCAAAGACATTGGATTCCGCCAGATGGATCATCTTCATAGTGTTCCTCCTTGTATGTATCTTGTTTTGGTTCCCATCCCTCCCGGCAGCAATGGTCCTTTATGAAACACGGGTAGCCCGGTTCAAGCTGGAGAGTGTAGCCTTGATCGAGGCAATAATAATATCCGTATCCACCCCCGCCCCCCAGAACTTCCTGCCGTCGGGATATTCCGTCTCTATATAGGCAACGGCCTTGGAGCCGGAACCCTTGGTCAGGGCATGTTCATGATAGCCGCAAAGATTGAAATCACAGCCCAATCCCTGTTTGAGAGCCTCACAGAAGGCATCCAGCGGTCCGTTACCGGAGGCTGATACGGTCATGGCACAGCCGTTGACATTGATGACGGCCTCAACTTCAGCTGAAGAGTTTTCTTCATCAGCATCCACATGCCGTTTCATGACATTGAAGCTGATCAGGCCATAGGGACGGACAAGGGTCAGATATTCCTCTTTGAAGGCCTCCCAGACCTCGGCCAGCTGCAGTTCCCGACCCACGCGGTCCGTGACTTTCTGGATCACCGCCCCGAATTCCGGGTGCATCTCCCTGGGCATCTTGAAGCCAAACTCCCGGTCCATGATCCAGGCCACGCCACCCTTGCCCGACTGACTGTTGATGCGGATGATGGATTCATAGCTCCGCCCCACATCCCTGGGGTCAATGGGCAGATAGGGTACAGCCCAGACCCTGTCGGTTGAGGCCTCATAGGCGGTCATCCCCTTGTTGATGGCATCCTGATGGGAACCGGAAAAGGCGGTATAGACCAGCTCGCCGGCGTAAGGGTGCCGGATATGCACCGGGATCCGGGTCACCCGTTCGGAGACCTCGATCACCCGGTTGATATCATGGAGATCCAGCCCCGGGTCGAGGCCCTGGGTAAACATATTCAGGGCCAGGGTGATGATATCGACGTTGCCGGTACGCTCCCCGTTGCCGAACAGGGTACCCTCCACCCGGTCACCGCCGGCCATCAGGGCCAGCTCAGTGGCCGCCACCGCGCAGCCGCGGTCATTATGGGCATGGAGGCTGATAATAGCGCAATCCCGGCGCTTCAGGTTGTCGCAGAACCATTCGATCTGGTCGGCATAGACATTGGGCGTCGCCATCTCGACGGTGGACGGCAGGTTGATGATCATCCGCTTGTCAGGGGTCGGCTCCCACACCCCCATGACCGCTTCGCAGATCTCCAAGGCAAAGTCCGGCTCGGTCCCGGTGAAACTTTCCGGCGAATACTCATACCGGAAAGAGGTCTCGGGATAGCCCGTTGCCGTCTCCCGGATAATCTGCGCACCCTCGATGGCCAGAGCAACAATCTCCGCCCTGTTCATTTGAAAGACAATCCGCCGCTGCAGGGTGGAGGTGGAATTATAGAGATGAACAACGGCCTTTTTCGCCCCTTGCAGGGCCTCGAAGCTCCTCTTGATGAGATGCTCCCGGGCCGGGGTCAGGATCTGGATGGTCACATCTTCGGGTATCAGCCCCTGTCCAATGAGGGTCCTGGCGAAATCGAATTCCACCTGCGAGGCAGAGGGAAAACCGATCTCGATCTCCTTGAAGCCGACATCCACCAGCAGTTGAAAAAGCTCCAGCTTTTCCGCAAGGTTCATGGGCTGGACCAGGGCCTGATTGCCGTCACGCAGATCGACGGAACACCAGTCTGGGGCCTTGGTGATGGTCTTTCCCGGCCAGGCACGGGTCGGCAGATCCAACCGGGGATAAGGGCGATACTTTCTCACTGCATCAGGTTTCATGACCTTCAAACTCCTAAATAAAAAAGGCCGGGGTTTTAAACCGCGGCCTTGAGGATTTACTGCTTATTTGCAAACAATCAGAATTTCATTATCCCTGCCACGGCCCGGGCTGGAAGAGCGCTTAACAGCAGCAGTGATAGAGAAAAGTAAGGTGTCATCATCTATGATCCACAAAAATAGAATTGTTTCCAACTGTATAAGTAAATTAAACTCGATCACCGACCCTTGTCAAGTAACTTTTTCATATCCTTCCTGGCGTTTCAACTCGGCTGCCAGTCAAGCGCCCGAATTGTCCATGCCCTGCAGAGAGAGACACAAATTCCCAGTAAGTACTCCCGTAATCAACCTTCATTCTTGACATTACTCCTCTTATGGATATATATTCTCTACTTTACATATTTTTGACAGGGAATCATGGCAGGCAAGTTCTGAGTTTTTTTAAAAAAGTTTGTCAACTTTTCTGAAAAACCTCAATAAATGAAAGGAAGAGGCTTCATGGAAAAAATTAGCGGCTCACAGGCCATCATACGATGCCTTCAGGAAGAAGGAGTAAAAACCATTTTCGGGTTCCCCGGCGGTGCAGTCATTGATCTCTTTGATGCCCTGATGGATTCCGACATCACCAACGTTCTGGTGCGGCACGAACAAGGCGCAGTCCATGCGGCTGACGGCCTAGCCAGGGTTACCGGCGAAGTCGGTGTCGCCCTGCTCACCTCCGGGCCCGGGCGCTACCAACGGCGTCACGGCCATTGCCACGGCCTATATGGATTCCATCCCCATGGTCATCCTCACCGGCCAGGTGCCCACAGCGCTGATCGGCAATGATGCCTTCCAGGAAGTGGATATCGTCGGCATCACCCGGCCCTGCACCAAGCATAACTATCTGGTCAAAGACGTCAAAGACCTGGTACCGACCATGCGCGAGGCCTTCCACATCGCCCGCACCGGCCGTCCGGGTCCGGTCCTGGTGGATCTGCCCAAGGATGTTGTCGCCACGATGGTTGACTTCCCCGAGAAAAAACCGATCAGGATGCAGAACTATCAGCCTACCTATGAGCCGCACCCAGGGCAGATCGAGAAGGCCTGCAAACCAATCCTCAAGGCCAAAAATCCGGTGCTCTATGTCGGCGGCGGTGTCATCCTCTCCAATGCCAGCGAAGAACTGACCGAACTGGCCAGAAAGCTCAACATTCCG
This sequence comes from uncultured Pseudomonadota bacterium, assembly GCA_963776835.1. Classification (GTDB taxonomy): domain Bacteria; phylum Desulfobacterota; class Desulfobulbia; order Desulfobulbales; family Desulfocapsaceae; genus UBA2270. Next base: position 353,934 of record CAVZOB010000005.1, on the reverse strand, counting down.
GTGACCATGACCCTGATGGGCCTTGGCGGTTTTCCCGGCACCGACCCGCTCTCCATGGGCATGCTCGGCATGCACGGCAGCTACACCGCCAACATGGCCGTGGCCAAGTGCGATCTCCTGATCGCAGTCGGCGCCCGCTTTGATGACCGGGTAACCGGCCGGCTCGACGCCTTTGCCCCCGATGCCAAGATCATCCATATCGACATCGACCCCACCTCAATCAGTAAAAATGTCGAAGGTGGATATCCCCATTGTTGCCGACTGTAAACAAGCCCTGACCGCCATGAATACCTGGTTCAACAGCTCCAGTGATTTCAAGCGCGATCAAGTAGCCGCAAGCCATGAGCCATGGCTCGCGACCATTGATGAATGGACGAAGAAGCACCCCCTGGGCTACATTGACGAAGGCGGATATCATCAAGCCGCAGTATGTCGTCGAGAAGCTGGACGAACTGACCGGCGGCGATGCCATCATCACCACCGAGGTCGGCCAGAACCAGATGTGGGCCGCCCAGTTCTATAAGTTCAACAAACCGCGCCACATGCGACCTCCGGCGGACTCGGCACCATGGGCTATGGCCTGCCGGCCGCCATCGGCGCCAAGATGGCATTTCCGGAAAAAATAGTTATCGATATCGCCGGCGACGGCTCCATCCAGATGAATATCCAGGAACTGGCCACGGCCCGGCAGTATAAGTGCCCGGTCAAGATCGCCATCCTCAACAATAATTATCTGGGCATGGTGCGCCAGTGGCAGGAACTCTTCTACGACAAACGCTATGCCGGACACCGTCATGGAGGTTGCCCCTGATTTTGTGCTGCTGGCCAAGGCCTACGGCGCGGTCGGATTGCGGGCCACCAAGAAAAGCGAGGTGGAGCCGGTGATCAGAGAGGCCCTGGCCACCGATAATACCGTGATCATGGACTTTATCATTGCCAGGGAGGAAGGTGTATACCCCATGGTGCCGGCAGGCAAGGCCACCACCGAGATGCTGCTGGTTTAGTTGCCGGATGGTGCACCCCATGGAAGTGGCCAGATTGGCATAAGGATCATCCGTAACGAAATAGTAATAAAGAAACAGGTTATTCCGTAACGGTTCCTAAATATATTTTGCACAGGATAAACACATGAAACATACGATTTCCGTACTTCTGCAAAATAAACCGGGAGTTCTTTCCCGGGTAACCGGCCTGTTCAGCGGCCGCGGCTTCAACATCGAAAGCCTCTGCGTCGCCGAGACCCTTGATCCCAGCATCTCCTGCCTGACCCTGGTCACCCGGGGTCATGAGGCCATTATTGAGCAGATCACCAAACAGCTGCATAAACTCATCGATGTCATCAAGGTTACCGATATCAGTGACAGCGAGTATGTCGAACGGGAGATGGTTCTGATCCGGGTCAAGGCCGAGGCCCAGACCCGGGCTGAAGTGCTGCGGGTCATTGATATCTTCCGGGGCAAGGTTGTGGACGTCAGCCCCAAATCCTATGCGGTTGAGGTAACCGGCTCCACGTCAAAGATCCAGGCCATCATCGACATCCTGAGACCAATCGGCATCCAGGAAATCGTGCGTACCGGCACCATTGCCATGGCCAGAGCCAGCAAAAAATGATATCCCCGCAGATCCCGATCGCCAAGGAGGGGTATCCTTTTATCGCCTTCAGTGCCTTTGTCACCCTGATCATAGCAGTGTTAGGCTACGACATTCTTGCCCTTGCAACGCTGGCAGTGACCACCTTTGTCGTCTTTTTTTTCCGCGACCCGGAACGCATCGGCCCGGTCAGCGAAGATGCCTTGATCTCTCCCGCCGACGGCAAGGTCATTCTGATCGAAAAGATCATAGATGACCAATATCTCCTGGGTCAGGTTTACAAGGTTTCAATCTTTATGAACGTCTTTAACGTCCATGTTAATCGTGCTCCGGTGGGCGGTACCGTTGAGAAAATCATCTATACTGCCGGGAAATTTTATGCGGCTGACAGCGACCGCGGCGCCATGCACAATGAACATTGCGCCATCCTTCTGCAGAGCGCGAACGGACACCGGCTCGCCTTTGTGCAGGTGGCAGGCCTCATTGCCAGGAGAATCGTCTGCTGGCTGGAAGTTGACGATCAGGTGCGTCGCGGTCAGCGCTTCGGCCTGATCCGTTTCGGTTCCCGTGTTGATCTCTATATCCCCACCCAGACCCAGCTCGAGATTGCGGTCGGCCAGAAGGTAAGGGCCGGCGAGACAGTACTTGGTTATCTTTCTTGAAAAAAGGTGCTGCAAGCAAATCTGCACCGGCCCTACTTAAGCTCCTTTTTTCGGCCTATCCTTGAAGCCATCTTCACAGGAGGAAATCTATCATGCCAGATAATCAACCTGAAATAAGTACAAAGTTTTATCCACTGCCCTGCATGTTTACCCTTGCCAGTCTTTTTTTTGGATTTTACTCCATCATTGCCTCTGTTAATAAGAATTTCACTACCGCGGCCATCGCCATCCTGGTGGCGGCAATATTTGATGGCCTTGACGGCAGGGTCGCGCGCATGACCAGAACCACCAGTCAATTCGGGGTGGAGCTGGATTCGCTCTGCGACATGGTCTCCTTCGGCGTTGCCCCCGGACTCCTGGCCTATATCTGGGCCCTGCATCCCTATGGCCGTTATGGCTGGCTGGCAGCGTTTCTCTATGTAGCCATGACCTCATTGCGCCTGGCCCGTTTCAACGCTCAGGACTCCAAGTCGAACAGTAAGGACTTCGTTGGCCTGCCTTGTCCGGCTGCCGCCGCCATGGTCGTCACCAGCGTCCTGTTTTGCCATTATCTTGGCATCACCGGTGAGGTAAAACATATCTCCCTGCTGCTGCTGGTCTATCTGCTCTCCTATCTGATGGTTTCCACCCATAGGTACCTCAGCTTCAAGAACCCGAAGCAAGGTCGCTTCCGAACCTTTCAGATCCTGGTCGTGCTGCTGCTGCTCTTTATTCTGATTGCCTCCGAGCCTGAGATCATGCTCTTTCTTATCTGTCTGATCTATATTGCTTCAGGCCCCGGCATGGCAATCTACAGCCGCACTCGAGGACTGAAGAAGGCGTCAGTTTCTTCTCAGCAGGATTCGTCTCTGAAAAAACCGTAGTTTTGTCATTACCATATGATCTGTCATTTCACTTTTCAACCAACGGCTGCGGCCATCCATGGCCCCAGGTTTATAATAACCATAATGGACTGTTGCAGCGGCTCTCTTTTATAAGGAACAAATACAATGGGCAGTGAACCAAAAAAATATAATGTTGCCATCGCCGGCGCCACCGGTGCCGTTGGCGGCGCCATGCTTGACGTCTTACGCCGCAGGAATTTCCCCGTGGACGAGCTGAGGCTCCTTGCCTCCGAACGCTCCATCGGCAAGAAGATCTCCTTTGGCGGCCAGGAACTGTCCGTGCAGCTCCTCTCCAAGGACTCCTTTCAAGGAATCGACATCGCCCTCTTTTCCGCGGGCGCGTCGCGTTCCCTGGAGTTCGCACCCGGCTGCGGCTGCCGCCGGCGCGGTAGTGGTCGACAACTCCAGCGCCTTCCGCATGGATCCCGAGATTCCCCTGGTGGTGCCCGAGGTCAACCCCCATGCCATCGCCCGGTACAAGAAGCGGGGCATCATCGCCAATCCCAACTGCTCCACCATCCAGATGCTGGTGGCCCTGAAGCCGATCTACGACAAGGTCGGCATCAAGCGGATCGTGGTCTCCACCTACCAGGCGGTCTCCGGCACCGGGGCCAAGGCCATCGAGGAGCTGAAGGCCCAGGTACAGGCCTATGCCGCCGCGCAGGCCCTGGAGCACAAGGTCTATCCCTACCAGATCGCCTTCAACTGCCTGCCGCAGATTGACTCCTTCCTTGACAACGGCTACACCAAGGAAGAGATGAAGATGGTCAACGAGACCAGGAAGATCTTCGAGGACGACACCATCGGCGTCACCGCCACCACCGTGCGGGTACCGGTCTTCTACGGCCATTCCGAGGCGGTCAATATCGAGACCGCAAGGAAGATCACCGCGGCCGAGGTAAAGGAGCTTTTCATCCACGCCCCCGGGGTCGAGCTTGTGGATGAACCGAGCTCTGGCCCGCTATCCGCTGGCCATTGACTGTGCGGGGAAATTCGAGACCATGGTAGGCAGAATTCGCGAGGATGAGTCCATCGCCAATGGCATCAATCTCTGGGTGGTGTCCGACAATATCCTCAAGGGTGCGGCCCTCAATGCCGTGCAGATTGCTGAATATTTCATCGCTCACTATAAATAATCGTGCGTTGCCTAAAAAGTCATCGAGGGGATGTCGGAGCAGGCACACAAATCTGCGCCGTCATCATTAATTGAGGATTATAAGCGGCTGGGCCAAGGGCAGGAAGCTCTTTACGCCAACGGCCCGGGAGACCGTTATCCGTCCCACATCCGACCGGGCGCGGGAAGCGCTCTTCAATATCATTGGTGGTCGGGTGCAGGGGGCCTCTGTCCTTGATCTCTTTGCCGGAACAGGAGCCCTGGGAATTGAGGCGCTGAGCCGTGGGGCAAAAAACGTCTGTTTTGTGGATTTTCACCCGCAGGCCCTTGATCTCATCCGCAGAAATATCCAGATCTGCATGGACGCCTATAACAATCAAGAGAAAGGTCACGGCGGCAACCCGATCAGCAGCAATCTGGACGAACTCACTCCTGCCATTCTGATCAAACACGACCTGCGTCGGGGCCTGCCTTTTTTTTCCAGTAAGTTGCGGAGCCCTTCGGGTTTTGATCTGATTTTCCTCGATCCCCCTTATTCCCAGGGCTTGTCATCGCAGCTTCTGCATGCCCTTGATGCCGGCCCGCTCCTGCATGAGCACACCCTGCTCATCGTCGAAGATCGCGCTAAAGAAACCCTGCCGGAACACCTGACCAGACTGACCCTGATGGAGCGGCGCAAATATGGTGAGGCCGGGTTCTGGTTTTATCAACCATTTTCAGATTCCCTACCCCAATGACCATGAAATCATCCTCAACTGCCCCCACCATAGCAATCTATCCCGGCACATTTGATCCCATCACCATGGGCCACATGGATATCATCCACCGGGCCTTGAATCTCTTCGACCGCGTTATTATCGCCATTGCCATTAACCCCGGTAAGACCCCGCTGTTTACGCTCGAAGAGCGGATCGAGATGATCCAGAAATGCTTCCCCGAAGAACATCCGCGCATCGAAATCGCCGCCGTCTCCGGCCTTATTGTCAACTTCGCGATGCAGCATGGCGCCAAGGCCATTATCCGCGGACTCAGGGCGGTATCAGACTTTGACTACGAACTGCAACTGGCCTTGATGAATCGGAAACTGGAAAGAGAGGTGGATACCATTTTTCTGATGCCTGCCTTCCGCTGGATCTATATCAGCTCCAGCATCATCAAAGATGCGGCACGATACGGCGGAGACGTGAGCGAGCTGGTGCCGGCACACGTCAATCAGCTGCTGAAAGACGCCTTTTCTTCCCGATCCTGAAGCCCGCATACCACACTGTCATGCCGCCTGCAAAGTCCTCTCATTCGCTGCCCCGCCCCCCACGCCGTTTCTTTCTGTGGCTGGTCCTGCTCGCCCTCTGTTATCCGATCCTGCGCTTTCTGGGATACAAGGTGCCGAGACAGCCTCGCATTGTTGAAGTCAAACCCATTGTTGGCCTTGACAATTTTTTCATTGGACCGGACTTTATCCTCTTTGACAACCAACAAGGCACCTGGGCCCTATCGAGAAAATGCACCCACCTTGGATGCAAGGTCAATTATCGGGAAAAGGAAGGGTTCCTGGAATGTCCCTGCCACCAATCCCGTTTCACGATTCAGGGCGATGTCATTAACGGGCCCGCCAAAAAACCGCTTCCCCGTTTCAAGGTTGAAAAACTGGAGCCGGCAGGCGGCTACATCGTCACCATCTGACAATCACTGAATCTCTGGATGAACGGCATATTACCTCAAAATAACACCTTACTGACTGCCATCAAATGGGGTGAATGGAGCCTGATCTCTCTTTTCATCTCCGTGCTCTCCGGCATTCTGGTGGCTTTCCAGTATGATCCGGCCACACCGCTCTATTCTGCCAGCTCTCTCGATCTGATTGTTCCCTTTGGCGATTATTTCCGCTCGCTGCATTTCTATTCCAGCCAACTCTTCTTTCTGTTCTCCATTGTCCACCTCTGGGCCATCTTTGAACGTACGGAGTCCTATAGCCGAGGACAGTGGATCAGGCTGACTGCCACGCTGCCCGTGACCCTGCTTCTTCTCTTTAGCGGCTACATCCTGCGGGCAGACAGCACCGGCTCCTCTGCCGGTCTGATCGCCGAGAATATCATTACCGGCATTCCAGTAATCGGCTCCATGTTAAATAACCTCCTTTTTTCCATCACCGACGACGGAATGAAGCGGGTCTATGTCAACCATATCATAGGATTCGGGATAGTGTGGGGAGTTCTCGCCTGGGGGCATCTGCGCCGGTACCGGACCTCTTTCCAGAGTCACCCTCTGCTGACCGCCACCATTCTCCTTGGCTGTCTGCTTCCGGCCGCACCCTTTGAACCGGAAAGGCTTGGGCTTTTTCACATCAATGGCCCCTGGTTTTTTCTTGGTCTCCAGGAGCTGCTCAGATTCCTGCCTCCGCTGCTTGCCGGAGTCTTCCTGCCCGGTACCCTGATTCTGGCCCTCTTCTTCCTGCAAAGAAGCAACAGATACTATCCCCGCATCCGTGCCTTCATTATTGGATGGCTGATTCTTTACACCCTCCTCTCTGTAATTGCCCTGTGCCGCTGACAACACCTATGCTGCAAAAGGGACTTTTGAGTAAAAAAGTCCCTTAATGTTTTCTCCGCCGGTCCATACTAATCGATTGCCCTACCTGTGATCTGCAAACAGTCCGATCATGGTTGGGTTATTGGACTGCGACTGTTTTTTGTACTGGAATTGAAGTTGAATGTTGAATCCTGGAGTGAACAGGAAGGTCTGAAGCAACTACTTGCACCGCAGCGGAAGGAGATAAGCGCGGGTAGCTGATTTCTGTTTGAGATGGATGCCATTAAAAAGCTGGAAGGAGCTTTTCTGCCGTGAACAGCGGGAGCAGACCGGCAGTCCATAGTTCTGATGGAAATGTAGAAAGTGCAGTTTGGCGCGGGATTGAACGCTTACATCTCGGGTTGCGGGCGCGGATCCCGAATGAGGTTCCCCGTATACCGTCTGGAAACCAGACAGCGCGCTTGAACGGGCTTGAATACAACTCAGCCCATATCCGCCTTGCTCACCATGGCGCACAGCTCATCGGCCATGGCATGAATCACCGATTCGTCCTGTCCTTCGATCATCACCCTGATCAATGACTCAGTACCTGATGGACGCACCAGGATACGGCCGGTATCACCCAGTTTCTGCTCCATTCCGCGCACGGTTGCCGTGAAATCGGGGATATGATCGACATCTATACGGGAAGAGGTGCAGACATTTTTCAGCACCTGCGGGAAGTTCTCCATGACCGTGGCCAGTTCCGACAGGGGCTTGCGTTGTTTTTTCATGATGGCGAGCAGTTGCAGGGCCGCAAGAGTACCATCCCCGGTGGTAATATGATCCAGGAAGACCAGATGGCCGGACTGCTCACCGCCAAAGGAATAGCCGTTTTTGCGCATCTCCTCGACCACGTACCGGTCACCGACCTTGGTGCGTACCAGCCGTCCGCCCATCTGCTGCATGGCCGCTTCCAGGCCCATATTGGACATCACGGTCGCCACCAGGGTCTTTTTTTTCAGCTTCCGCTGCTTCATCAGCTCTGTGGCACAGATGGCCATGACATGATCGCCGTCAATGATCCGTCCATTTTCATCGGCAACAATAAGCCGATCGCCATCTCCATCAAGGGCCAGGCCGATATCGGCGCCGGTCTGCCGTACCACCTCGGCCATGTGCTGCGGATGCAGTGCCCCGCAATCCTTGTTGATATTTGTTCCGTCGGGATTGACGCCAAAGGTGGTGACCTTCGCCCCCAGTTCCTCAAAGACATGAGGCGCCACGCCGTAGGTCGCGCCGTGGGCGCAATCAAGGACGATATGGAAGTCCTCGAGGGTAAATTTCTGGGGAAAAGTATTTTTCAAAAAAACGATATATCGGCCCCTGGCATCGTCGATTCGACGCGCCCTGCCCACTTCATCAGCTACGGGCCTGAGGGCCGCCATCTTCTGGGAGAAGATCAGCTCTTCGATATCGGCCTCATACTTATCCGACAGTTTGAAGCCATCGCTGGAAAATATTTTGATCCCGTTGTCCTGAAAGGGGTTATGGGAGGCAGAAATCACCACTCCGGCATCGGCTCGCATGGAGGTGGTGATAAAGGCGATACCCGGTGTGGGCAGGGGACCCACCAGCAGTACATCGACTCCCATGGAACAGACTCCCGCCGCCAGGGCATTTTCAATCATATATCCTGAGAGGCGGGTATCCTTGCCAATGACAATCCGGTGCCCCTTGGCCCGGTTTTTCACCTGGAAGGCAATGGCGCGACCAACCTGCATGGCAATCTCGGAGGTCATGGGATAGTTATTCGCCACTCCGCGTATTCCATCCGTTCCGAATATTTTTTTCATGATCATTTGTCCTTCTGATTTTATCGCTGCTAAAACGCGGCGTTATTCTTTCCCGGGAACCCCATCCGATGGGAGCAATGGCACAGCGTCCGTTTGATCATCAACGAGCTTGACCACCTGGGGATCAACCTTTAAAACCTGTATTAAAGCCTGTTTTTCCCGCGGAACAACTTTTACCGTCATCTGCCCTTTTTCATTCTCATCCATGACAGTCACCTTGAAGAGAGATGAAAGGTCCTTATTCTCACGAGCCAGACTCCTGGGCAAGGCTGCAGTAATTGTAACCGTGGAGGGGGTGATATGGAGCCGTCCCCCCTGGTTATCCATTTCAATGGGCAGCCCGGAGATTCGCTTTTCCACGGTCTCCTCGATAATATCCAGATCCGCGGTGACCGATGTCTCACCGATCAAATCAAGAAGAGCCGTGTTCAGTTTCAAGGGGACCTGCAGCTGTATGGGCTGATGCATGCCGCTGATATCAATCACCTGCGTCTGCAAATCATTTACTTGCGACAAGACTGCCTGTGGCCCGGTAATGGATATCGTCTCCGGTTTCATGGTGATATCCCGCAGGAGATAATGAGGTGCTAAAGTCCCTTTGGTTACCGGCTTGACAGGAAGTTGCTTCTGGATAAGTTTATCCAGGGACAAAATAATCGAATCGGGCTGCGTCCTCAGGACTTTCACCCCGCGCGGAACAGAGATCAGGTGATTCTCATTATTGATCACCATGGTACCTGGGACGGCATGGGCAAGATCAACCTGCCTGGTTATATCGCCCTTTTCTATGTTCAACACCTGGCTCCGTGGCCCGCTGATCGTGACCTCTATCTCCCGTTTAAACTGATTAGAAATAACCAGATCCCGGGGCAGGTTAATCACCTCGATGGGAGCCATCACGTTCTTATCCACGGTGTCATCACCACCGACAAAATACCAGAGGGTCACAGCCAGGACCAGCGAGATAAAACGAAGGGTCCAATCTTTCGGCCACATCCCCTGCCAATGCCTGAAATCAGAGGCGTGCAATGGTTTAATTAAGAGCTTCCTCATCTGCCCACCCAATTCTTCCAGGACTGCGGCTGTGATTCATTCGCCGCAAAAATGGCATGAAGCCCCTTGGTCAGGGTCATTTCATCACCCATGACAGTCAGCGCACCATGCTGCACCAGTGACACCTCCTGGGTCTCCTCGGAGACCACAATAACCACGGCATCGGTCTCTTCCGACAGACCGAGTGCCGCCCTGTGCCTGGTACCGAAGCGTTTATTGATATAGGGGTTCTTGGTCAGGGGCAGAATGCAGCCTGCCGTCTGAATGCGGCCTTTACGGATGATCACCCCGCCATCATGCAGGGGAGAAACAGGCATAAAGATGGAGATCAGCAGCTCTTTGCTCAAAGTGGCGTCAAGATCGGACCCGGATTCCACAAAATCGCGCAAACCGGTCTCCCTCTCCAACACGATCAAGGCGCCAATGCGCCGTTTAGACAGATAGAAGACCGCCCGGACAATTTCATCCAGTTCCTTCTCCGTCGTATCCATGTTTTTCTGAAAAGGAGATTTGCCGACCTGGGTCAGGGCTCTGCGGATATCATGCTGAAAGACAATGACCACAATCAATAACAGGGAGCCGAGGAAGGTTTTCAGCAACCACTGCAGGGCTGCCATATCAAGGGCTACCGACATGAAATAAATAGCGCTGATAATCACCAAACCCAGTATCATCTGCACCGAACGGGTGCCCTTGATAATCAGGATCAGCTGATAAATGATAAAGGTGACCACCAGGATATCCAGGATATCCTGCCAGCGGAGCCATTTGAATGTTTCAAGCATAACATTAGAGAACAGGGGACAGGGAAAAGGAGACAAGAGAGATCAATCATTCATGATTCTATGACTGACAAGCCCATCCTCCAGCATCTCAATCCCGTTCGCCAGCAACCAGAGACCGTAGACTCCGATACAAACGGGAATGAGGATGGTTACGAAACAGCCATTTACTCTCCGGCCACTCCCTCACTATTTCTTCTACCGTTTTTACAACGGCTTAATATATTTTTCAGTGTACAGCATTGTCTCTGTTTCTTTCAATATATACTTTACGCCGTCGTTCAAAAATAGCCAGAATAGGGAAAAAACGAGACCGGACAGTCGTTTTTTTCATCCTTCCCAGAAGCGAGCGGCACCGGGTCATCAATGGCCGGCAGATGTAATGGCTTTTCCGTAACGGCCGCTAACATGAAAGTTAAAAGTTGAAAGTTGAAAGTTAAAGATGTTAAAGTACGACACCCTGTTTTTCTCGCTATTTTTTTTCTGCACTCTGAACTGACACATCATGTCCGATCGTTTTGGCGCCATCTCCATCCATCCTGAACCTGCCCCGCCGCAGCAAGCGAAGAGAGCAAAACCTGGACTGCGGCCATCATCGAAAAAAACGGTTCCCGGCCCCAAAAAAACAAGACGCTGGATATTCCTGCTCGCCATCCCGATTTTCCTGATCAGTGCCTACGGCGCAGGCGGATTTTTCCTCGGCCCTTCCCTGCTCACCGGATATCTCTCGGACTCTCTGCAACAAACTACCCACATGGAGCTGACGGCGGGCGAGGTACATTTTAATCCCTTCACCCTGCGACTGCGTCTGGACAATGTGTCCATAAAGGATACCGCTCGAAGCTCAGCGCCGGAATCCACGTTCCTGAAGATTGACCACACCCTCATCGATCTCAACCTGCTTGCCCTGCTGCGCAAGGGAATTGCCTGCAAACGCATGGCAGTTCAAGGGTCTGAACTCACCCTTATCCGCTATCCGGACAAATCGTACAACCTGCCGTTCCTGAACCCGGGAAAGAACCCTGGAGCCGAAAAAGAGCATCTGTCCCTTTCCCGTCCGCCCCTGCTCTTTTCCCTGAACAACATCACCATCCGCGACGGCAGGATTCTCTTTGATGACCGCCTGACCGGTAAAAAACACCGCGTGGAACAGATCAAAATCGACCTTCCCACCCTCTCCAACTATCCCTTTGCGGCCAAGGAATATATCCGTCCCCACTTTTCCGCAGTGATCAACGGCAGCCCTGTGGAACTCACCGGACAAACGGCACTTCCCGGTGAAGATGGCCGGAATGGGCTGAAGACCAATCTTTCCTGTAAGGTCCAGGATCTTGACCTGCCCCTCTATTTTGCCTACCTGCCGAAATCCTTGCCCTTGATTCTCAACAAGGGCAAAGGCAATGGCAAGATCCTGATTTCTTTTTTTCCGGAAGACAAAAAGGGAGGCCGCCTCAGCGTTTCCTTCCAGCTCACGACCACGGAGATCGAAATGGGCAACAGGGAGAAAAGCCTGTCCCTGACCGCACCAACAATTGAGATAGATGGAAGCGTGCAGCCATTTGCCGACACCCTGCACATCCATAACCTGCACGTCCTGCAACCGCACATCGCAGCAGATCAGGACCGCCTTTCCCACGATCTGACCGAGCTCTTTTACAGCCCTATCCCCAGCCAGGAGGCACCTGAACAACAACAACAACACCTGTACATTGACTCACTCACCGTAGAAGATGGCACCCTGCAACTCATCACGCCCATGAAACAAGAGGCACCTGGCCATCCCCTGCCTGCGGACCACAAAGAACTGCCGGGCTCCGTGCCGCCGGCCTGGAGTTCGATCCAGTTCAAGGTGAAAGATTACAGCACCGCCCCGGATCAACCCAAAGACACTGGTATATTTGAACTCAGCTGCAAGCAGGAGCAGAGCCGGGCCTCCATGATCTGGAAGGGATCCTTCAACAGCAAAGGGATACCTGGCGGCACCCTGCAACTGAAGGATTTCAAAGCAGCCACCCTTCTCTCCTTTATCGATCCGCTGCAGGCGGCTGAAACCTCCGGTTCGGTAAGCCTGCGCGGCCACTTCACCTTTGACCCGACAGCTGAGAATTCCGGCAAGGTTACCTTGGTCGACGCCGATACCGAGATCCATGACCTGACCCTGCTTGATCAGAAAGAGAGATGGATGACGGCCAAAACAGTCCGGATCAAAGGGACGAAATTCACAGAAGACGATCATGATCTGGGCACTATCACGGTTGAAGAAGGCGTCCTCATCCTGAGCCAGGACAAGCTTCCCCCCTTTCTGACGAACTTCGTTGACCCCCAAAAACCGATTCGGATCCAAGGCCTGCATTTTTCAGGAAAGGCCAGCCTGCACCCCCGAAAAGAGACGGCGAAGCCCCTGCAACTGGATGAGCTGGAGATACAAGCGCGGAACCTGGCTTCCTTGACCAGCAGTGAGAATAATATGGAGCTAACGGCCAGAATAAACCAGGCCGGAACAGTAAAGGCCCAGGGACTGGCGACTCTTTTCCCGCTGCGCGCCTCCCTCTCTCTGGCCTTCGCCGCCATCCATTCCGAGCAGGTCGCTCCCTGGCTGCCCGATGCGCCTCTGTTTCAGCAAGGCAGGGCAACAGTGCACGGCCAAGGCACATACCGCTACCCTGAAGCCATTTTTACCGGCACAGCACAGCTCGACTCCGCCCTGATCCGGGACAGCGGGAAGGGTTCCGGTCTGGCCGTGAACAAGGCCGGGCTGAACGATGTCACCATCCAGGCCAGGCCACTGCGCATCCACATGAAGGAACTGACCCTCGATGGCCCGCAATTCACCTGGGAGCAGAATGCAGGGAGCCCCGGCCCCTTTGCCGATATAGCCTCCTTTCTCCGGAACCTGGTTTACCAAGGGCCGGATAATGCCAAAAAGCAAGAAAATGGTGACAACTCCGTTCTGCCTTTTATCCAGAAGATTACTATTGAGAACGGGACGATCAGCCGTGTTGACCGGCGTCTTAACCCGCCATGGTCAACGAGAATCAGCCAGCTCAAAGGTTCGGTCAACAATCTTCAGGCAAAGAGCGGTCCTGGCGCAAACATTGATCTCGCCGGCCTGATTGACTCGACTCCCTTTACCCTCTCCGGTTCTGTTGACTCCCTGACCAACCCGGTCAACTTGACCACCAGGCTCGACCTGAAAGGATTTCCCATCCTGTCCTTGTCACCCCAGATCACCCCCCTTCTTGATATCAATCCCAAGTCAGGCAGCTTTGACCTCTCCCTCAACAAAAGCCTAAAGAAAGGAGAAGAAGAGGGAGAGGCCATCTTTCTTTTCTCGGCACTCCGTCCCGGTTCCGGGCAATCTGATACAGCCCTGCCCCTGGCCTTGCTTGCAGACAGCCAGGATCAGATAAAACTATTGATTCCCCTGGCCGGAAACAGCGCCCAGCCTCTCTTCAGCCAGACCCTGGCCGCCTTCCAGACCCTGACGGTCAAGGCCTCCGTAGCACCATTACTGCTGACGGGCGCAGAATTTGCAGACCTTCAGGAGAGGCAGTTTGTCGAATTCCCCCTGGGCCGGAGCCAACTGGACATCAATGCGGAAGGCGAGACGTTACACCGTTTTGCAGATCTGCTCGCCGCCCATCCGCATCTCGGTCTCACCCTCACCGGCATGGCCGACCCGATCCGCGACCGGGCCGCAATCCTGGAGAGACTGGAAGAAAAAGAAAGAAAACGGGTGGCCCTGAAAAACGAGCAACGCATACATGAATGGCAGACCAGACGGGAGCAAAGACGACAGGCAGCTCTCAAGGCCTCGCAAGCCCAGGTCCCGGCCCAGGGCAAGATCATCGAAGAGGACATCCCCGTTCAGGAGACGCCGCCGGCCCTCCTTTCTCCAGAACCGGTCACAGTCTCCGATACCACCCTGCAGGATCTTGCACAGGAGCGGGCCCTGCAGGTATATGACTTCTGCACCACTGAGCTTGGCATCGCTTCGGCACGCCTCAGCCTCCAGGAAAAGAACCGGATGAGTGCCCCGAAGAGACCGGGCAATCTGGTACTGATCGGACTCAGGCCGTCGTTCCAAAATAGTCTTAACACTGATATGCCCTGAGCGGCAGAAGGAGCTGTAAGGAAATGGTCAGACAGGTAATAGTTATTTTGCAAGGGACCTGACTATGTCGAGCAGGATTATGAGACCAGGCCTCGCCAGACATTATAGTGAGGGCAAGAAATGAGCTCGCTGCCTTTTCAGATGTCCTACACGACCCTGTTTGAGTGGCTGGGGCTTGTCTCGGTGGCGACTTTTCTGATCAGCCTGCTGCTCATCCCCTTTCTGGTTTCCAGGGCCTCTGTCGATTATTTTCTCATCCATGCCACGATTGTGGAGCAGAGGCACAGGCGTCATCCCGCCCTTGCCCTCTTGATCAAGATCGTCAGAAACAGCCTGGGAGTCTTCCTTTGCCTTGCCGGATTCATGATGATTTTCCTCCCAGGCCAGGGAATTCTCACCATCCTGATCGGGGCTTCTCTCCTTGATGTCCCCGGCAGACAAGCGGTGCAGAATGCCCTGATTCAACGCCCGGCCGTTCAACATGGGCTGAACTGGATTCGGAGAAAAACAGGCCAGCCGCCCTTTCATTATCCGTCAAGGCCGTTATAAAAATAATGGTATCGTCTGCATGGCCAAAACGGCATAAGGAGCTGTACAGAGTTGGCAAATCATTTTTCTACCGGGACGATCCATGGCCTGCGAGATGTAATGATTCCCTTGCAACGACTCCTAAATAAAAAAGGCAGGAAGCACCATCTCTCCTGCCTTGCCTTTAACGATTGTCTTACAAAATCAGGGGAGGGTAAGCTCCTCCAACATCCGGACCACCATTTTCAGATCATTGGCGTCAGGATGCCCCTCGGCAGCTGGAGCATCGGCCAGCCAGGCAGGTTGCGGGTTTTTCTGGGCCGCTGCTTCCTGGGTCTTGGCGTCCACCTCACCTGGACACGAAAAAATACCACGTACATGGGCCTGGGCTGCAAGTTCCCTGGCTTTTTTCATGCCATTTTCCACATGCGCCGACCCCACGGCTGCTCCATGAGTGGCAAAGAGGTAAACATGCTGTCCTTCCTTCAATTTGGCAAGAAAGGCCTGGGAATCGGGGTCGGGCTGACCTTCCTTGAGCCAGAAACCCACGGCCACAAAGTTGTATCCGGCAGGATCCGGTGCGTCGGCAACTGCTGTTATCTCCTTGTTCCCAGTCAGATATTCATACACCGCCTCTGCCAGTTTTTTGGTGTTTCCACTCTTTGATGAATAAACCACAAGATTTTTCATGGGTCCTCCCTGTTATTCCGGTTACACATCTCGAACCTGTATCTTTTATACAATCATTTTTTTGTATTATATATTAATAAATTTGGAATTAAAAGTTCACGCCCTCTTTTTCAAAAATCTCGGTCTGTCTTTGGTCAAAAGCTTTTTAACCATCTCCTTGTCAACAATATTACAGCCATGTCTTTTCCTCTCACCCCATTTCAACAGGCGCTGCTCACCTGGTTTCACGCAGAACAACGCGACCTGCCCTGGCGTCAGGGCTATATTCCCTATCAGATATGGATCTCTGAGATCATGCTGCAACAGACCCAGATGGAGAGAGCCACTCTCTTCTTTCAGCGCTGGCTGCTGGAGTTCCCTGACATCCGCTCTCTGGCCCTGGCCTCGGAAGACAAGGTGCTCAAGCAGTGGGAAGGACTTGGCTATTACAGCCGGGCCAGAAATATCCTCAAATGCGCCCGCATCCTTGTCCGTGACCATAACGGCGTTATCCCCAGCGACCCCAAGTCCCTGCTGGCCCTACCTGGTATTGGCCCCTATACGGCCGGCGCCATCGCCTCCATCGCCTACAATCTGCCGGTTCCCCTGGTCGATGCCAATATCGGCCGCCTCTTTGCCCGGCTCTTTGATATCAGCATCCCCCTGTCGCAGGCCAAGGAATTGCTGTGGCGGAAGGCAGCAGAACTGGTGCCCAGGGACCAGGCCCGCTCCTTTAACCAGGGGTTGATGGAACTGGGGGCGCTGATCTGCACTCCGAAGAATCCTGCCTGTCCGCAATGTCCCTTGACCTCGTTCTGTATCGCCCACAGGGATGGTCTGATCCCTGTACGACCCGTCCTGCAAAAGGGCAGGGAGCAAATCACCATCGAGATGGCCACCGGCGTCTTGGCCCATCCACATGGCCATGGTCTGTTCTTTATCCAGCAACGGCTGGCCGATGATGTCTGGGGAAGCCTCTGGGAATTCCCCGGCGGCAGGCTCAAAGACGAGGAAAGTCCGGAACAGGCCATTATCCGCGAGTTTTTCGAGGAGACCGGTTTCACCGTGCGGGTCGATAAAAAAATAACAAGCATCACCCACTACTACACCCGCTACAAGGTCATTCTCCACTGCTTCCTCTGCACCCTTGACGTCCTGGAATCAGCGGAATGCCCGGACCCCATTCTCTACGCCGCCCAGGAATATCGATGGGTCAGCTTTCCCGAACTGGCCGAGTTTGCCTTCCCGGCAGGCCACAGAAAACTGATCGAGTTCATGAATGAAGCAAAGGGTTGAAAAGTAACAGGCCAAAAATTCATCAAGAAGATGGCTATGCAGAAAGACCCAAAGACAAGGCGCACCAATCCTGAGGAATGAGGCGTACTTTTGGGTACGCCGCAGTGATGAAGGATGCAGAGCAACGCAGTATTTGGGACTTAATGCTTAGCCATCAGACTTTGAGTCAATAATTCCACGGGCCAGCCACACCAGCAGGAGTACAGGCAGGCCCATCAGCGCCGTCATGAAAAAGAAGGATTCATACCCCCAGGAGGCGACAATCGTCCCGGAATAGCCGCCAATGAGCTTGGGAAAGAGGGTCATGAGTGAGCTGAACAGCGCATACTGAACGGCGGTAAAAGAGACATTGGTCAGGCTGGAGAGGAAGGCAATAAAGGCGGTGCTGGCAAGTCCGGCGCAGAAACTGTCGGCGCCGATGACCACGGTCAGCATGGTCAGATCAGGGCCGCCGCCGGCCAGCAGCATGAACAGGAGATTGGTGCCGGCTGCGAGCAGTGCGCCTGAAAAGAGAATGGCATAGACCCCGAAACGTATGGTCAGCATACCCCCCATAACACCGCCCAGCAGGGTCATTCCCAGACCAAAGGTCTTGGTGACCGTGGCAATCACATTCTTGCTGAAGCCCATATCCAGGTAAAAGACGTTGGACACCACGCCAAGGACGATATCAGAGATTCGGTAAAAGCCCACCAGGGTCAGGAGCAGGAGTGCTGTCCTGGTGCCATATCTGACAAAAAAATCCTGCAGCGGGGCAACATAGGTCTCCCGCACCACCTCCTGATCGACAATGCCAAGGAAGACCGCGGTCCTGGAGACCAGGGCCGCAACGCCTAAGGCCAGGAACAGACGGCAGGACTCCACCAGAAAACCGACCAGTTCCAGGTGGAGGGCACCACTTCCCTGTGCAAATACCTCCTTCACCGAGGAGACCAGCGAGCCGCTGAAAAAAAAGCTCCCACCAAAAGAGGCAGCCACCAGCAGAAAGAGGAGCAAAAAGCGCAGATAGTGGTGCAAAGAGTACTGGTGGCGGCTGGCCGCCTCATTTCTCTCGGGTTCAGCAATGCACAGGGTGGTTATCACCCCGACAGACATGACCAGGGCCATGACCAGATAGGTCATCTGCCAGGCCTCAAAACGATACATCTCCCGGGTGGTCCCGAGCAGGGTTGCCAGATAGAGGGAGCCTGCCCCGGCAACCAGCATGCCGATCCGGTAGCCGACCACGTAACTGGATGCCAGCAGGGCCTGCATGGAGATATCGATACATTCGATACGATAGGCATCAATGACAATGTCCTGGGTGGCGGAAGAGAAGCCCAGCAGAATCGCAGCCAGGGCCATCATGATCATGCTCCGCTCACCCAGGGTTGGATCCGTACAGGCCATCCAGACGATTGCAGCCATGACTGACAACTGGGCCAAAAGCAGCCAGCTACGCCGTCTCCCCATCCTGCTGGTGAGTAGAGGCAGGGGCATCTTGTCGACGAGCGGGGCCCAGACAAATTTAAACGAATAACCGAGGGCGGCCCAACTGAAAAAAGTGACCGCTGAACGGTCAATCCCGGCCTCGCGCAACCAGACCGAGAGGGTGGAGAAGATCAGCAGGATGGGGATACCCGCTGAGAAACCAAAAAAGAACATCACCCGGACCTGGGGATGCAGCCAGGCTTGAAGGATTCGGCCACGCTTTCGCCATCCCACTGTCGCATGAAGCAAGGTCGGAGTCTGGTCTTTGCCATGCTTACCTGGCGGCAGACCGGATGAAGAAATCTCATTTTTCTTGCTCATTATTGTCTTTTCCATTCAATATGGTTATGCTACAAAGATTAATTGAGGATATATCTACACCATCCTCCTAAGCCGTTGGAATAAATTAACCATATTATTTAAATGGCCGGTACGGCATAAGAAGCCGTAACGAAATAATTATAAAGAAACAAGTTATTTCGTAACGGTTCCTACGCCGATTGAAAAAGATAACGCCATTACATGAATTGCAGAAACGGCATAAGGGTCCGTCACAAAACGAACGAAAAAGCCCAGCAAATACCTTTCTTTTACCATTGAAATCATCGCCTCAGATTAAGATATAAGGGTACCTTGAAAAATCAGGATTTACGCCTTGGTGAACGGCCTGACCGTTCGACGGGTTCAAGACACCCATAAACACCTCTCGATTCCATGCCCATACAAACATACAACACCTTAAGCCGCAGGAAAGAACCTCTTAATCCGCTGGAAAGCGGCCATGTCAAACTCTATGTCTGCGGAATCACTTCCTATGATCTCTGCCACATAGGACATGCCCGATCGGCCCTGGCCTTTGACATGATCGTCCGCTATCTGCGCTACCGGGGATATACCGTCACCTATATCCGCAACTTTACCGACATTGACGATAAGATCATCAACCGGGCGGCGGAACAGGGCACCAGCGCCAGCGCCCTGGCAGAACACTTTATCGATGAGTTTTATGTGGATATGGACAGGCTGGGTGTTGATCGCCCGACCCTTGAGCCCCGCGCCACCGAGCACATCCAGGAGATGATCGACCTGATTGCTGAACTGATTGACAAAGGACTTGCCTATCAGTCCGGGAGCGATGTCTATTACTCGGTGAATGGCTTTCCGGAGTACGGCAAGCTCTCCGGCCGCAACCTGGAGGACATGCAGGCTGGCGCCAGAATCGCCATCAACGAGAGCAAGAACAATCCCATGGACTTTGTCCTGTGGAAAGGGTCAAAACCCGGCGAACCGACCTGGGACAGTCCCTGGGGGCCGGGCCGTCCGGGCTGGCATATAGAATGCTCGGCCATGAGCCGCAAGTATCTGGGCGACACCTTCGACATCCATGGCGGCGGCCAGGATCTCATCTTTCCCCATCATGAGAATGAAGTGGCGCAAAGCGAAGGCGCCAGCGGCAAGACCTTTGTCAACAGCTGGATCCATCACGGATTTGTCACCATCCGCGATGAAAAGATGTCAAAATCGCTGGGCAACTTCCTCACCATCCGGGAAGTACTGAAACATTACCACCCGGAGGTCTTGCGCTTCTTCATCTTCTCCACTCATTACCGTAACCCCCTTGATTTTTCAGAGACGGCCATGGAAGATGCCATGGCCGGTCTGGACAGGCTCTACGGATGCATGGCTGCCATCGATGACCTGAGTGAGACCGGAATTGTTGCGGAAGGAACTGCCGTTGCCTCCGCCAAAGACAGCAAACAGCTGCACACCCTGGATGAGCGCTTCCAGAAGGCCATGGATGATGACTTTAACACGGCCCAGGGCCTGGGGATCCTCTTTGACGCCGCCCGGATCATCAACAAGATCTGCCAGCAACTCCCGGCCCAGCCGAGCCGGACGGATATCCAGCTGCTGAAATCTTCAGGATTTCTCATCAAAAACCTGGCCGGAATAATGGGCTTGCTGCAGGAGGATGCCGGGAGCTATCTGCGAGAAAAAAAAGCAGCCATGCTAAAGGGCCTTGACATCAGTGAACAGGAGATCCTACAATTGATTCATGAACGTGAGGATGCACGGGCGGCAAAAGAGTGGGCACGGGGCGACAGTATCCGCGACCTGTTACTGGCCAAGGGAGTTGAGCTGAAAGACAGTGCAAGCGGCACAACCTGGGAAATCAGCCGTTCTAACAGCTAGGCGAGGCGGAACCACTCAATGGTCCTGCAGGGAATGATTATTTAATAAGGGCTTCTCAAAGGGGAGATGATCTCATGCATACGACAATCCGAATTCCGGCAGTGGCAGACCGTTTCTATCCTGGAGATCCGGGAATCCTGAGTCACACTGTCCAGGATCTGACCCCCTCCACAACAAAGGCTCAAAAGGCCTATGCCGTTGTTTCACCGCATGCAGGCTATATATACTCAGGGGCTGTGGCAGGCGAGACCTTTGCGCGGGTGCAAGTCCCGGAGACAGTCATTATTCTCGGACCCAACCATCATGGCCAGGGCGATCCGGTGGCGCTCTCCACCAGACTCTGGCAGATGCCCATGGGTCTGGTCCCCATTGACACCACCGTCGCCGATGCTCTTCTCCAGGCAAGCTCCGCCATCACCGTCGATGAAACGGCCCACCGCTTTGAACACTCTCTGGAGGTCCAGGTACCTTTTCTGCAGGCAAGGCAAAAAAATCTCTCCATCGTCCCGCTTGTTATCTCCCACATCTCCTATCCCATGTGTCAGGAGGTGGGAACAACGCTGGCCAAGGTTATCGCCGCCACAGGCAAAAGCATCCTGATTGTGGCCTCAAGCGATATGACCCATTACGAATCACGGGATGCGGCCGACAAAAAAGACCACTATGCCTTGAAGAAACTCGCCGACATGGATCCTGCCACCCTTTACCACGCAATCCTTGACCACAATATTTCCATGTGCGGCATCATGCCGGTGACCATAGCCCTCATCGCGGCCATGGCTCTTGGCGCAACCAGGACAGAACTCGTGCGTTACTCTGATTCCGGGGCGGTGAGCGGCGATACCAATCAGGTCGTGGGCTATGCTGGAGTGATAATTTCCTGATTGTTTCTCTCCATGTCCTCTTTTCCCTTGACAGGAGGCCGGAGATTTTCTAAATAAACAGTCTCATTGCGTTCCATGCTGGGGGATGGTCTAATGGTAAGGCAGCGGACTCTGACTCCGCTTATCAAGGTTCGAGCCCTTGTCCCCCAGCCAAGTAAATTCAAGCACATAGATCTTTTTAGCCCTGTGTGCTTTTTTTCGTTTATGGCTTCTTGTCCAACTCCTGTCCCACATTCTTCATTTCTAATGGCAATAAAATGCCAAAATACAGCACCACCTGCAGCACTGTTGTTTGCTAACAAATGCTGACACTTTTTTCAGATGGAGTTAGACTTTCTCAATATAACACTCACAGAAGCAGCATGACAAAAAACATTTTTCTGATGAAACGCTAAACAATTGGATACAACTTCGGAAACCATCGTTCAACTGCATCAATCGGGAAAGAAAGCACAAGCGGACTGCGGCTACTTTCGGATTTCAGGTATCCTTTTTTAAGGAGTTCCGAGACGACATTTCGCGCCATGCGCTCACCATAACCGGTGATCTCTCCCGCGCGACCTCGTGGCACATCTCCTACCAACAGGGCTTCACGCAGCAAAGCGTATGTGCCTTTAGGCAGGTGCCCCGCCTGCACCTCATCTTCGACATGAAGGCGCATACGACGCAAAAGATTTTCCGGTTCAAGAAGGGATTCCATAAAATCGATCTGATCAATGCAGATGGTCAGAAAGAATTCACAAAACGCTGTCAAATTCTGTGTTGAGAGCGCTCCCCTTCCATCCAGGTCTCCATGTCGTGGCTCATCGGCGGCCATGAGCATGGTTTTATACTTTTGAACGTTCCGAGCCAGTCCTCTTGCCACCGACCAAAGACTGCTGCCAACTCCACATCGTAGAAGCGTGGCGTGTGACATAAGACGTGTGACTCGCCCATTACCATCATAAAAAGGGTGTATCCAAAGCACTCGGTGGTGCGCTGCGCCAAGAGCTATGATCTGGCGAACTCGCGACAAGCCCCTTCTGTCATAAGCCTCGGCAAACCGTTTCAGAAAACGAGGCAGTGCTTCGGCATTTGGCGGGATATGCCTCCCAACCTGCACCCATCCTTTTCGTAATTCACCGGGAATCACCCGCAGACGTTCGTGTGTATCAGGGTTTTGCACCCAAAGCAACTCTTCCGGCAGTCGCCCGCAAAACTCCCGGTGCAGCCAGGAAAGGTAGTCAACAGTTGTTGTCTCAACCTGTAAATCTTCACCATTATCTATGAGTCGTTGGACTTCTATATGAGCAACGGCTTCGTATTGCAAAGCCCTCTTTTGGGGATCAGCCGAATAGTCGGCATGGGCCAGGGCTCGGTCAATATCGCGGGGATGAGTATCATGCCCCTCAATAAGATTGGAGTAATAGCAATTCATCGACCGCACAAGATCACCCACGCCTCGCCGCACAGATAGCGGCAGTTGGCTCGCCAATCCACTGGCTTTTGTTGCCATATCAAAAGCGAGGTCTTCGAGATTACGCTCACCATCCGGCGGCAACATCGGTTCCATTCGTGCTATGTTCTCTGTATCTACCATCCGAAAACCTCTTTTGTTTTTTGCCGGAATTCATACTAACACTATGCATTATATATCAGTATATTACAAACAAAAACAGCAAAATTATTGCCGGTTTAATTGCCGGACAGGGGAATTCAGTGTGGTGGCCAGGGCCTTGTTTGGCAAGAACGGGATGAAGTCTTTGTTCCCGGTCCTGTTTAAAAGTACTGGCAGCAGATAATAATATTGGCTGCGGCCAGCTTCTCTTCGTGAGAGGTAGTTATTAACCTGGCTGAAGTTTTTTGAGAAATAAGAAGAGATTTTCTATTTCCAAGCGGCGACGTTTTTGTATCACTAAAGTGGTGGCCACTTCCAGTCCCTCCATGGACATCCAGGCCGCCTCCAACTTTGAACGCTATCTCTACTATCTCATGGATGAAAATCCGGTGCGCACCAAAGAGGCCATGACCCAGTTCGCGGCAACAGGCAGGCTCGACCTCTCCAGCTCCTGCGATCAGATCAGACGTGATTTTCTGGCCACCGCCGTATCGGAACAGGAGGTGCTGGATACCATCCAACGCTTCTACCAGGAGCACGGATATATCCTTGATCCGCACACGGCAGTGGGAGTGCATGCCGCCCTCATTCACCAGCAGAAAGGAATTCCGGTCATCTGTCTTGCCACCGCCCATCCGGCGAAATTCGGCGAGACCGTGGAAAAGGCCATCGGCATCCCACCGGAGATGCCACCGGCCCTGGCGGCCCTGGCCGACAAAAAATCCCGCTGCGAGCTGATGGATCCCGACCGGAATCTGATCCAGGATTTCATCAGGCAGCATGCCCTGCAGAAGTGACAGCCTGGCCGGCTTGATGACCTTGCCATTTCGACTGTAAGAAAAAATCTCAAACACTTGGTTCCTTTCCTCTTCGAGAGATCAGCCAGAACAAAAAAGGGGCAGGATAGGCTTTTACAAAAGCCCATCCTGCCCCTTTTTCTTGGACACAACAGAACAAGAGCGGACTGCAGCCGACAAGAAGCTGCTGAGTATGCTTTATCATATCTTGTGGCAAGATTTAATTTTATTCTGCCCCCTTTTACCCTATAGTCAGGAAGGTACCTTCCTGAAGTAGGAGGTAGAAACGGCAGCGGTCAGCGTCGGTCAGAAAAACATCCTGTCCGCCGTTGCCCATGAAGATAAGAGGATAAAGTCCACCAGGAATGTGGATGCGTGGTTTATGTGCCATGATGAGGAAACAAACTGTACTTCAACTTGTCAACTTGGAGGCCTGACCCCTATTGCGGCCCGAACTACTACTATGGGGCATTTACTGCCGCTAAGACCAGGGGTGCAGATTTCTTCTGCTCCTCCAGGTTCATCTTTTCCGCCCTGGCCCTGCTCTCCGTGGCCCATGGCCAGGCAGCCACCGGAACTACCTGGTGCGCCTGGTACGATGCCACCAATAATTTTCTCAAAGGAAATAATAAAAACGCCCTCAAGGATGCCAACGATACCGCCGTCACCTACACCACGGACGGATACTTGAACTGCGGACTCACCGGCTCCGGCCTGCCTTTTGCCAAGACGACCCACAACGGCCAGACCTGCGGCGTGGCAGACCTCAACGGCAATATGTGGGAGATCAACCCCGGCCTCACCTGCACCGTCACCACCAAGACCATCACCGGGGCCACCCAGGCCAACCCCTGCTTACTCACGGTTGTCGGCCATGGAGCCACAACCGGCGCCCTGCTGCGAGTGGCCTTGGTAGTCGGTATGACCCAGATCAACGACAAGATCTACACCCTGACCGTGATCGATGCGGATCACGTGAGTCTCGACGGGGTGGATAGTACCGGCTTTACCGCTTATACCTCAGGCGGATCCGCCTATTACGGAACCTTCTCCGTACTTAAAACCTCGGTGTCCATGAAGTCCCTCACCGGCGGAAATACCCTCTCCACTGATCACTGGGGCGCCACCGGCGTCGCTGCCAATTTCGACACCATTGTCCTCAACTTCAATACCACCTACCCCAACAACGGGTATGCGCAGAAGTTCGGCAACGGGGCCGGGCAGGTACTCTCGGAGGCTGTCTCCGGCGACGGCTGGGTACGGGCAGGTGCGGGTCTGCCTAAGGCAGCCGGCATGTCCACCTCGGGGACCAACACCTTCGGCACAGACTATTATTACCAGTCTATCGTCAATGACCTGTGTCCGATTGCGGGGGGCTCCTGGAGCGCCGGCCCGAGTGCCGGCGTCTGGGGGCTGCTTCTGTCCGATGTGCGCGGAAACTCGGCCGCCGCCGTGGGTTTTCGGGCGGCCTTGTACCTTTGAGCCCTGAGCGATAGCGATGGGGCTGCACTCCGAAGCTGGTCTGGATAGGAAGTTCATTGAGTTTGCAAAGCTCATGAATATCTACCTCAACCACTTCCCCAACCATGAACGGCACGGTCTGGCACTGGAGATCAGGAGTGCCGCTTATGGGATGTACGGCATGATTGTTGAGTGCCAGAAGAGGTATCACAAGAAGACCACGCTCACCGGTCTTGATATCCGCCATGAGCAGCTACGAATGTTGATCCGGCTTGCCAATGAAATGGGCTATTTCTGTTTCAAGGATGGCAAAAAGGTGAGCGACAAGGGCCGGGCGGAACATCGCTATCTGACCCTGTCGGCCCTGGTGGACGAGCTGGGCAGGATGATCGGCGGCTGGATCGTTGCCGATCGCGGGAAAAAAGAACAACGGGAGGTATCTTAACATGTGTCCGATTGCAGGGGGCAACTGGAACAACGGCACGAATGCCGGCGTCTGGGAGCTGAATCTGAACAATGTGCGCGGAAACTCGAACGACAACGTGGGTTTTCGGGCGGACTCGGCCAAACCTCGAAGCCTGATCCATGGGCATGGTGGAGCCAAGGGAGATAGTTTCCGGCGCGTGGTAACAACCACGGCGAAATCGGCAGGCCCTGGTCTTTCTGGTAGCAACAGCCGCGGCGGGATCCCGCCCCGGCGCGAAGGTCAGATCCGGGAGTTTTCCGCATGAAACGGCACGGCAATCTCTTTGCCACCGCCTTCACTAGGGAGGCACTGCTGTCGGCATTCCATGATGCATCCCGGAGCAAGCGGTCCAAGCGCGCCTGCTTCACCTTCGAGCGCAGTCTTGGTGCCCAACTGGCGGCCCTGCATACGGAGCTGCACAACGGCACCTATAAGCCGCGCCCTTATTTTTCCTTTACCATCCACGAGCCGAAAACGCGGACAATCTACGCCCCAGCCTTCCGTGACTGCGTGGTCCAGCACGCCATCTATCGGGTGATATCGCCGATATTTGAGCGAACTTTTATCGATCAATCATTCGCCTGCCGTGTCGGTTACGGTACCCACAAGGCCGCCGACTATGCCCAGGCTTCCCTGCAGTCCAGTCCTGATAGCAGCTACACCCTCAAGCTCGATATCCGCAAGTTTTTCTACCGCATCAACCGGGATATTCTGCGCAGCCAGATCGAGCGCAAGATAAAGGATCGGAGATTTGTGGATCTGATGATGGCTTTTACCGACTATGGGGAACCGGTGGGGATTCCTATAGGCAACCTGCTGTCGCAACTCTACGCCCTGATCTACCTCAACCCACTCGACCACTTTATTAAGCGGGTTCTCAAGGCGGCCAGGTATTGTCGCTATGTGGACGACTTCGTGCTCTTCGGGCTGTCCAGGAAACAGGCCGTGGACCACCAAAAGAGGATCATCGCCTTCATCGCTGAGACCCTGCACCTGGAGCTGTCCCGGTCAACCATCGCCCCGAAGGACAGGGGTCTCAACTTCGTCGGCTACCGCACCTGGGCCGGAAAGCGCTTCATCCGGAGGCGGAGCCTTTTCAACTTCCGCCGGGCCATAAAAAAAGGGGCCAGCACGTCCGTAGTCTCTATTTTAGGCCATGCCCGCAAAACCCATTCGTTGCAACATCTCATCACCTACGCTAAGGAGACCGACCA
The DNA here is from genome assembly GCA_963776835.1 of uncultured Pseudomonadota bacterium. Taxonomy (GTDB): domain Bacteria; phylum Desulfobacterota; class Desulfobulbia; order Desulfobulbales; family Desulfocapsaceae; genus UBA2270. The sequence goes on along the minus strand of CAVZOB010000005.1, from coordinate 326,799 downwards.
TGCCCTCTATCGTCAGCTGCCGCAAGTTTACCGACCAATACACCACCATCTCCCTGCAAGGGCCGCTTGAGAAGGAAGGGGCCGCCGGGATCACCGAGTTATGCACCCTGGACGGAATCACTTATTTTTCCATTCCTGATGGAGTGATCCTGCCTGAGCAGCCCGAAGAAATTGCCGCATCGGTGCAGACTGTGACCTTGGATGATACCCTGAAAGAGCAGATTAAGGCCGCCTCACCCCACTCCCAGCTCATCGGCCAGAGAATGATCAACACCATCCGTGCCGCCTATTCCATTGATGATGAGATGTACTTCGCTAGAATCGGAGTGGGTGCCACCACTATCATCAATGGTGCCGCCCTCTATGTGCCCAGTGCCTCAGAATTAGAGGAGATGATGACCTTTGGCGCTTTTGTGGAGGGCGTGCGGGACTGGGGCCGGAACGAGAGGGCGCTGCTGGGGTTGTGATGCCGGAACGGGGACGGAACAGATCGGAATGGAAAAAAAAGGGCCTGCTCCTCCGGGCATGTTGCTAATTGTTGCTAATTACCAACATTCCCGAAAATCGCAAACCCTTTAAAAATGGTCGGGGTGAGAGGATTCGAACCTCCGACCACTTGGCCCCCAGCCAAGTGCGCTACCAGACTGCGCTACACCCCGAAATTCTTTATGCTATCTACCATGGGTTTTTGCTACTGTCAACAGAAGGTCAATGTTGGAGCAGTTTCCAGCTTATTCCTTATCTTTTTCATTCAACAAAACGCTCATCTCCTGAAGCTCAGCCTTTATCCGATCGAGACATCCTGCCGCATCCTGAGGCAGAACCGCTTGCGCCATCACCGTCCGGCCACTTTCGAGAAACCTTCTGGCGCCGGCAATGGTGTATCCCTGCTCGTGGAGTAGGGTCTTGACCATAAGAATGGTCTCGACATCAACACGTCGATACAGGCGTTGCTGGGAGTTCGCCCGCTTGGGGCGGATAAGGGGGAATTCAGTTTCCCAGTAGCGCAGAACATGGGTTGCGACCCCAGCCAGTCTGCTCACCTCGCCGATTTTAAAATAAAGCTTGTCCGGTATTTCCGGTCTCATCTCCAGCTTTGCCCCTTTTATCTAAAAAAGTTATTCGTTAATCTGCTCCCTTAATCTTTTGCTGGGACGAAAGGTGACCATCTGCCGTGATTTAATGATGATGGTCTCTCCAGTACGCGGGTTGCGTCCCCGCCTGGGATGTTTGTCCCGAACCGTAAAGGTTCCGAAATGGACGAGCTTAATGGAATTGGCATCAAGCAAAGAGCCTTTCATCCGCTCAAGAAAGGCGTCAACCAGGGCCGCACAGCTGTTCTGCGAATAACCAAGATGACCATTAATGACCTCTGCCAGTTCCTTACGGGTAAGATTATCTTTATTCATATCATCCTTCTCTGAGGGTTCCTTCAAATTTTGAACCCAGCATGTTAACAATTTTCACGTGAACCTTTTCCACATTTTTTTCGGTAAGCGTTTTCTGGGAAGAACGGTAGGTCACGGATAAGGCAACACTCTTATATCCGGGTTTCAGCGAATCCCCTTGATAGACGTCAAATATTTTACACTGTTCGATGAGTGGCTCACGGGCCTGGAGCACGGCATCAACCAGCGCCCCTGCGGCCACATGCTCGGGCACCAGCAAGGCGATATCACGACCCACTGCCGGAAAGACAGGAAGGACGGTAAATTTTTTAGCCATCGATCCCAGTTGACAGAGGGCGTCAAGGTCAAGGTCAAAAAAGAAGACATCCTGTTTGATGCCGAATTTCCTGAGAACAAGAGGAAGGATCCTGGCCACGTATCCAACTTCCTCTTCTCCAGCACAGATGATAAGAGATTGCAGTGGATCCGTAAACGGTTCCACTCCTGCCCGATCAGGAAGGGAGAAACTGAGCGGGGAAGTCGTGCCCACTCCCAGAAACCGCAGTTCCTGAAGAAGATACTCAACTGCCCCTTTGGCATCCAGGATATCAACATCTTGCTGCTTGAAGTGATAGGCGGAAGATTCACCGAAACGATTGCCGCTCAATACCCCCGCGCAATGGGTTTTTTCCAGGGGCTGTTCATTATTACCCTTGGGGGTGAAGACCTTGCCGATCTCAAAAAGTTTGATGGCGCTCTTCTGAAAATTGATATTGCGCTGGACATTTTCAAGGAGGCCGGGCAGCAGCATGCTCCGCATCACGGACTGTTCCTCGTTCAAGGGGTTGATCAGTCGAACGAGACGGCAGCGGGGATCTTCCTCGGGAATGCCAAGCAACTGCAGATTTTTTTCCGCGGTAAAACTGTAATTGATGGCCTCAAAATAGCCGATCCCGGTGAGCAGCGTCCCGATTTCCGCCTTGAGAGCTCTGCTGTTGTCCTGCTCGGGGTAATGTAACTGCACCGTGGGCAGGGTTGCGGGGATGGTATTATAGCCGATCAGCCTGGCGACCTCTTCCACCAGATCGATCTCGCGCTCTATATCTATCCGGAAGGAAGGTGCTCCGACCCACAGGGTGTCCGCACCCTTCTCTTTGCACCGGAAACCAATGGAGGTCAAGACCTTGGCAATTTTTTCGTAGTCCAGGGGGATGCCAAGGAGCTCCGAGGTGCGGGAGATGCGCAGGGTGAGTGTGTTAAAAGGCTTCTGGCCGTAATACTTGTCGACGGCGCCCGGCTCCGCGCTCCCGCCTGCAACCTCGCAGAGCAGCCTGACCGCCCGTTCCATGGCCAGCAGACAACCGCCGGGATCGACGCCGCGCTCAAAGCGGTAGGAGGCCTCGGATGACAGGTTCAGCTTGCGCGCCGTCTTTCTGATGGAGACGGAATCGAAGCAGGCGCTTTCCAGAAGAATGGCCGTGGTAGTGTCACTGACCTCCGAGTTCATGCCACCCATGATTCCGGCAATGGCAACAGGTTGCGCGCCATCACAGATCATCAGCATCTCCGGGTCGAGTTTCCGGACAACGCCATCCAGGGTGGTAAAATCGAGTTCAGCCATCCGGGGATGGCGAACAAGAATCTTTTTATCAACAAGTTTATGAAAATCAAAGGCATGCAGGGGTTGCCCGTATTCCATCATCACCAGATTGGTGATATCGACCACATTATTGATCGGACGCAGTCCTATGGAGAGAAGACGTTTGCGCAGCCACCAGGGTGACGGGGCAATGGTGACCCCGGTAATAAGCCTGGCTCCGTAACGGGGGCATAGTTCAGAGGATTCAATCTCCACGGAAAATGCAGCCGTGGAAGGTTGAGCCTCGACGTTTTCCACCGGCAGGGTCAGGGGCCTGCCGATGATTCCGGCAACCTCTCTGGCGATACCGATGACCGAGGCGCAGTCAGGCCGGTTGGGGGTCAGATCGACCTCAACCAGGGTATCGCTCAGTCCCATGGCATCGATAAATGACTGACCATGGGGGGTATCCGCAGGCAGTTCCATGATGCCGCCGTGTCCGCTGCCGAGCCCCAGCTCCCGTTCGGAGCAGAGCATGCCGAAGGATTCAATGCCGCGAACCTTTGATTTTTTGATTTTTATGCCGCCGGGCAGAGTGGTGCCGGGCAGGGCAATGGCGGTCGCCAGACCTGCTCTGACATTGGGGGCGCCGCAGACAATCTGCAGGGTCTCCGCTCCCACGGCAACCTGGCATAGACTCAGGGAATCGGCATCGGGATGACGCTCAACCGAGATCACCAGCGCTGTTTTAACGGCTGCCAATTCCTGATAGATCTCGGTGACGGCATCCACCTCCAGACCCAGCATCGTCAAGCGGTCAGCCAACTCAGCGGGGGTGAACCCGTCGGTGTCTACATACTCATTTAACCAGCCAATGGTGAACTTCATGAGATTTTAAAACTCACTAAAATTGTGCGAGGAAGCGCAAATCGTTTTCGTAATACAAGCGGATATCATTGATACCGTACTTGAGCATGGCAATCCGTTCGATGCCCAGGCCGAAGGCAAAACCACTGTAAATTTCAGGGTCATATCCAACCATCTTAAAGACCTCAGGATCTATCATGCCGGCGCCAAGGATCTCCAGCCAGCCTGTCTGCTTACAGACCCTGCACCCGGAACCGCCGCAGATCACACAGGCAATATCCACCTCGGCGCTGGGTTCAGTAAAAGGGAAAAAACTGGGACGAAACCGCAGGGCCAGATCCTCACCAAACATCTTTTGCGTAAAGATGGTGAGAACCCCCTTCAGATCGGCAAAAGAAACCTTGGTATCAACAAGAAAGCCCTCAACCTGATGGAACATCGGGGTATGGGTGATGTCAGAATCACAGCGATAGACCTTTCCCGGCGCGATCACCCGCAGGGGTGGCTGCCGGCTTTCCATGATCCTGGCCTGCATGGGAGAGGTGTGGGTGCGCAGGAGGATCGATTCACTGACATAAAAGGTGTCATGCATATCCCGGGCTGGATGGTGGGCCGGGATATTCAGGGCCTCAAAATTATAGTGGTCATGCTCAACATCAGGGCCTTCGGCCACGGAAAAGCCCAGGGACTCAAAGATCGAACAGACCTCATTCATAATCTGGGTCACCGGATGCAGTCGGCCTCTCTCCGGATATCTGCCCGGCAGTGAGAGATCGAATCGGGCTGACCCTTGAGCCCGGGAAGGTCCGCTGCTGTCGAGAGCCGCCTTTTTGGCATCAAAGAGTTTCTCAATTTCCTCCTTGACGGCATTCGCCAACTGCCCTACCCGTGGCCTCTCTTCCGGGCTCACAGCGCCAAGTTCCCGCATGATGGTGCTGAATTGTCCTTTACGGCCAAGATATCGAATACGAAAATCTTCCAGCTGACCGCCATCAGCAATCTGGTCAAGATTTTTCCGGGCTTCGTCCTGTAGGCTGAGTAGCTCTTGCTCCATGACTCTCAAAAAATGTAGGTGCTCATTAAACCGCTTTTACAACAATCCCATATCTTTCAATAGCAGGAAACGGCATTAAGGGGGAGACAGGAGATAATCTGAAATCCAACTTATCTTTTGTCTCCCCCCAAAACAATATACCGGTTTCGATGGAGATCAAAACCGGTATATACGTACCATATATCCCTCTCGGAAGAGAAGGATCAGGCGTTGGCTGTTACTGCCATTTTAACCACTTCCGAAAAAGCAGCTGCATCCAGTATGGCCATATTGGAAAGAACCTTGCGATCCAGTTCAATACCCGCTTTTTTCAAGCCGCCAATAAGCTGACTGTAGCTGATTGCATTCATGTGGGCACCGGCATTGATACGGGCAATCCACAAACGGCGGAAATCACGCTTTTTGGTCCGTCTGTCTCTGTAGGCATAAACAAGAGCCCGGTCAACGGCCTCCGTGGCCGTACGATACAGACGACTGCGTCCGCCCCTGAAACCCTTGGCAAGTTTCAATACTTTATTTCTTCTTCTTCGGGCCTTAAAGCCTCTAGTCACGCGTGGCATAGTATACTCCTTGTTGGCTCTGTTGCCCCTGATAAGGGAAACAACAGCAAAAACAAAAATGTTTAAATAATCTCTTTTCCAACCATACCCAGGGCAGATTACATGTATGGTAAAATTCTGCGAATTCCTTTCACATCAGCGCAATTCACCAAAGCTGATTTTCTCAGATTACGCTTTCTCTTGGTGGTTTTTTTAGTCAGGATATGACTGGTATAAGCCTTGCCGCGTTTAATCTGTCCTGATCCGGTCAACTTGAAACGTTTGGCTGCGCCTCTTTTTGTTTTCATCTTTGGCATGATATTGCTCCTTTACACTTCCTATGGGGTACTGCCGGTTTTTCTTGATCCCAGTAATGACACAGCAGCTTATATTCAGTTTTGTCATCGTTCTGACAAAATAAATTATTTCAGATTTTTTATCAACACTCTCAGGGCTTGGGGCCGACAAACATCACCATCTGCCGACCTTCCATCTTCGGTTCCTGGAGGATGACAGCATCATTCTCCAGGGCGGCAGCTATACTCTTCATGGCCTCCAGACCAATGGTCTGGCAATAGACAATTTCACGGCCGCGGAAACGCATGGTGAGCTTCACCTTGTTTTTCTGCTGGAGAAACTTAAGAACGTTTTTGATCTTGAAATTCAGATCATGTTCATCGGTCTTGGGCCGGAATTTAATTTCCTTGGTTTCAACTGTCGTTTGTTTCTTTTTTGCTTCCTGCTCTTTTTTGGCCTGTTCGTAACGAAACTTATCGTAGTTCATTATCCGACAAACAGGTGGATCAGCGTTCGCTGAAACCTCCACTAAATCAAGCCCTTCATCATCGGCTATCTTCAGTGCTTCGTCCACGGTTACGACACCCAACGGACTCCCATCACTGCCGACGAGTCGGACCTGAGGGTGACGAATCATCTCGTTGATATTGGCCTTTACCTCACGTTGAACCGGGGCTCTTTTTCCTCTTTGTTTAATATCTCTACCTCCCTGAGATTACGAACTGAATAAATGTAACGTCCTGCATTCCCGTCCAATACTGCCGGAGCGCTAAACCCTTATTTTCAAAATAAGCCTGCCCCGAGATTGACGGGATCGGCATCAGTACTCGTCAATGAATGATGAGAAAAATTTTCCTCACTTCTAAACTTTATCCTGGCCATTGTAAATAAATAACATGACCACCTGCATGATGCAACGGCATAAGGAGCCGTAATGAACCCCGATAAACGGGATAAGTGCCTTTCGCAGATTATTTCAGTAAGACACTAAATAGTTGCAGCGATCAGCCTATTTTTCGTAACGGCACCTAAATTCCGCGAACTTCCTTACATTCAGCGGCAATCTTTACGGCAAAGTCGGCAACCGTCATCTCCGGCAGATTCTTGCCGTCACGCAGACGAACAGTCACGGTGCCGTTCTCTTTTTCCTTGTCACCGATAATAAGCATATAGGGAGTCTTGGCCATCTGCGCTTCCCGGATCTTATAATTCAATTTCTCGTTGCGCAGATCCTTTTCCACCCGCACCCCCAGTTTTCGCAACTGGGAATACAGCTGTTCGCAATAGTCTGCCTGGGCATCGGTGATATTCATCACCCTGGCCTGCACCGGGGCCATCCACAGAGGAAAGGCACCGGCGTAGTGTTCTATCAGCACCCCGATAAAGCGCTCCAGAGAACCCATCAAGGCCCGATGGATCATGATCGGCTGATGTTCATGGTCATCCGCTCCGGTATAGCTCATGGCAAACCGCTCCGGCAGGTTGAAGTCAACCTGGATGGTGGAGCACTGCCAGGACCGGCCCAGTTGATCCTTGATCTTGATATCGATTTTGGGGCCATAAAAGACGCCTTCGCCGGGATCAAGGGAATAGGCGAGCCCTTTCTTCTCAAGGGCCTGCTTCAGGGCCTCGGTGGCCTTCTCCCAGTTCTCGTCACTGCCGACATACTTCTCAGGCCGGGTGGAGAGATAGATGTCGTACTGGTCAAAGCCGAAGGTCCTGAGAATCAGCAGGTTCAGATCAAGGATATTGAAAATCTCATCTTCCAGTTGATCCGGCCGGCAGAAGATATGGGCATCATCCTGGGTAAAACCGCGCACCCGCATCAGACCATGCAGGGCGCCGGTGCGTTCATAGCGATAGACCGTGCCCAGCTCGCACCAGCGGATGGGAAACTCGCGATAGCTCCTCTTCCGGCTGTTGTAAATCCCGATATGAAACGGGCAGTTCATCGGTTTGAGCTGATACTGTACCTCGTCAATCTCCATCGGCGAGTACATGTTCTCCCCGTAGAAATCAAGATGGCCCGAGGTCTTCCACAGATCCTGGCGGGCTATATGGGGGGTGTAGAGCAGATCGTAGTCGTGACTATAATGGTCCTCTTTCCAGTAATCCTCGATCAGCTTTCGCAGCAGGGCTCCCTTTGGCTGCCAGAGGATGAGGCCCGGTCCGATCTGATCCTGGATGGTGAAGAGCTCCAGCTCCTTGCCCAGTTTACGATGATCACGTTTTTTGGCCTCTTCCAGGGTGAAGAGATACTTCTTCAGGCCCTTCTCATCAAAAAAGGCGGTGCCGTAAATTCGCTGCAGGACATCGTTCTTTTCGTTGCCGCGCCAGTACGCACCGGCGACCCTCAGCAGCTTGAAGGCCTTGAGCCAGGAGGTATCGGGAAGATGGGGCCCCCGGCACAGGTCGGTGAAATCACCCAGCTGGTAGGTGGAGACCATATCGGCATCAAGATCCCGAATGAGCTCAACCTTATATTTTTCATCCTGCTTGTCAAAAAAAGCAAGGGCGTCGGAGGATTTGACCTCGCGGCGAATAAAGGGAAGCGCCCTGACGGCAATCTCCCCCATGCGGGCCTCTATCTTTTCAAAATCTTCCGGACTAAAGGTCTCGCTACAGGCAAAGTCATAATAGAATCCATCCTCAATGGCCGGCCCGATGGCGACCTTCACCTTGTCTCCGAAGACATCCCGGACCGCCTGGGCCATCACATGGGCGGTGCTGTGCCTCAATATCTCAAGGCCCGCATCGCTATCCATCTGAATGGGACTGATAACGGCATCCTGGACCAGAGGCGTGCTGAGATCCACACTCTTCCCATCAACAATGGCGGCAAGCGTAAGCTTGCGCTGCTTGTTGGACAGGAGCCGGGCAAACGCCTCCTGGACGGAAGTGGAGGCCGGCAGCTGAATCGTCTCACCACCCTGTAGAGTAACCTGAATGTCTGTCATCTGGAATATCTATAAATAAAGAGTCTGCAGGTAAAAAAACCATGCTCACTATCAAAAAACCGCAACTACAATACAACAATGCCGTCTGACTATGATGAGTTACGACAGCAACTTAAGTCATCATTCAGAAACAAACCACTTTGAGAACGGCAAGGACGGCACACGAATCCGTAACGAAATGCCCAAGAGTCATAATGGCTTTCGTAACAGTTCCTAAAAATAAAGGCCAAAGAGGAAACGAAAAGCAGTGCGTCCGTTTTTCTTTAGCCTTATTTCTGGTAGGCGCGGGCGGTTTCGAACCGCCGACTTCTACCATGTCAAGGTAGCGCTCTCCCCCTGAGCTACGCGCCTATTTAAAACAATATCACCTGGTGCCTTATGATTTACAGTTATCAAAGTTACCAGGAACACTGAAAACCCTTTCAATTACCAGTAAACGTAATCCCTGTCAAGAAAAAATAGAGCTTCCGCTGCAAGGTTTCACGAAGGCTCACTCTGCCTTTGTCCTGGTTTCGATGGCCCTGGCCAGGGTATGCCGATCGGCATATTTGATATCCATCCCCATGGGAATTCCACAGGCCAGACGGGTCAGCACAACACCCTTATTGTCTAACAGATCAATAAGAAAGGAGGCCGTGGCCTCACCCGGGACTGTGGAACTGGTGGCAATCAGAACCTCGCGGATGGTTCCGCTGTTGATCCTGGCCAGTAACGCCTCAATCTTGATCTCACCCGGGCCGATCCCGTCCATGGGGGAGAGGACACCATGTAGGATATGATAGTGTCCGTGAAAGCTCCCTGTCTTTTCAATGGCCAGCAGGTCTCCCGGCTGTTCAACCACACAGATCAGAGCTCCGTTTCTCCGCGGGTCTGCGCAGATGACACAGGGATCGTCTTCGGAAAAGGTGAAGCAGCAGGAACAGAGCTGGATGGAGTCATGCAGGTCAGAGAGGGCCGAGGCAAGCTCCATGGCCTCTGCCCGTGGACGACGAAGAATATTCATGGCCAGTCTGGCCGCGGTCTTATTGCCAATCCCCGGCAAACGGCTCAGATCCCGAATCAGGCGGTCAAGGGCTGGAGGAACGATCTGCACGAAAAGGCGCCTGTCAACCGAACATATTGTCAAGACCAGGGAGGTTCAAGCCACCGGTCAGTTTACCCATTTCGGCCTTACCCATCTCCCTTGCCCTGCGCAGGGCATCATTGGTGGCCGCCACAATCAGATCCTGAAGCATATCGGCCTCACTTTCCACAATCATAGCCCGCTCAATGACAATGGAGATGATCTCACTTTTGCCATTGGCCGTGACCGTGACCATGCCGCCGCCGGCGCTGCCGGTGACCTTTTTCCGGGCAAGTTCTTCCTGAACTTTGGCCATATTCTGCTGGAACTGCTGGGCCTGCTGCATAATGCTGTTCATATCCATATTCCCTTCCTCCATAATAAAATCCGCCGAACGTTACCTGAACCGTGGCCCAACCCGTATATCCGCTATCTGGCCGTTAAAGATCTCCGCGGTCATCAGGACCAGGGGATCATTAGCCAGGAGGTGTCGCTCCTTCAGAGGACTTTCCTTCCCTTCGTGTCCCGCTTCACTGTCATGATCCGGGAGGACAAAACGGACGGAGAGATCTTTCTGAAAGAAATCGAGGGCAAACTCAGTGATCGATTTTCTGCTATCATCCTTGCGCAGCATGCTGCAATTTGCGGGATCCACATAGTGGAGCAGCAGCTCGTTCCCCTGCTCTTTCGCGGAATCTGCCCGCTGCAGATCCTGGGCCATCCACACAGATCGCTCACGCACATAGGCGATAAAATCCATCCAGTCCCGGCGCACACTCCGCTGGTGGGATTCAACTCGCTGAGCCGGGGTTTCATCCGGTATGCCCTCCGGTTGTGACGGTGGCGCGGGCCTGCCATCGGGAGGAATCTCCCCTTCAGATACATTCTGTTCTGTCCCGTTCGGGTCCGGCGGCGTGACAAGTGCAGCTGAGATCGCAGGCTCTGCAACCTGATCTCTCACCCCAACTACCTGTTTATAAATGACTTTTTTATCAGCTACAGGAGGAGACGGCTGTTTTTTTTTAGGCACGGGAGCAACCGTTCGTGCACCCTCACCCACCCGAGCTCCCATTGGACCGTTGTCTTGCCCAGCCCCGCCTGCAAGCAGGTTGTCCAGCCGTGACAACAGGGTCGTAACCGGGGTCACATCACTGCTCTGGATGATCTTCAGAAAAGTGGTCTCCATGGACAGACGAGGCTGGCCCGAATGGCGCATCTCCCCAACACCCTGCATCAAGAGGGTGAGTTTCATATGCAGGGTCTGGGTGGAATGTCTGTCCGCCAGCTCCTGGAAAACCACGAGCTCCTGTGCAGATATATCGAGCAGTTCATCACACCCCTTGATCTTGCAGAGGATCAAGGCTCTGAAACAGCCGAGCAGATCCGCGGTAAATCGTTTCAGATCCATGCCGAAGGAAAATATCTCGTCCAGGGCCTGAAAGGCCGTTGCCGGATCCTGATCCAGCAGGGCCCTCGTCAGTTTGAGGACGACCTCCCTGCTGACCAGACCCAGCACCTGGATCACATCGTCGGTACTGATCTCTTTTTCGCCAAAAGAAAAGACCTGATCGAGAAGGCTGAGCCCGTCCCGGACCGAACCATCTGCCTCCCGGACAATAAGATCAAGGGCTCCCTCTTCGATCCGCACCCCCTCCTCCGTTGCCAGCCTCTGCAGGTGCCCGCCCAGATCCATGGGCGCCACCCGCTTCAATTCATAACGCTGACAGCGCGAGAGGATGGTGATGGGAATCTTGTGCAGCTCGGTGGTGGCGAACATGAAATAGACATGGGCCGGCGGCTCTTCCAGGGTCTTGAGCAGTGCATTGAATGCCTCGTTAGTGAGCATATGCACTTCATCAATGATGATGATCTTGTATCTGGACGAGGTGGGCAGGAAGCGGATTTTTTCCTTGAGTTCGCGGATCTCCTGGATACCGCGGTTGGAGGCGCCATCGATCTCATAGAGATCAATGGCTGAACCGGCAGTGATCGTCCGGCATGACTCACAGACATTGCAGGGATTCCGGGCCGGTCCCTGCTCACAGTTGAGGGCCTTGGCCATGATCCGGGCCAGGGTGGTCTTGCCCACGCCACGGACACCGGAAAAAAGGATGGCATGGGCCACCCTGTCGCGCAGAAGGCTGTTTTGCAGGGTCTTGACCACAGGCCGCTGGCCGACAACCTCGTCAAAGGTCTGGGGACGTGCTTTTCTGGCAAGGACCAAATAGGACATGGGTTCTTCAGGAGGAGAACAGGATTATTCTATCAACAGTTCCAGTGAGACCGGAATGGGCCCGGGAAAACTGAAAAAAGCGACTTCACAAAAAAATGATAGCCGGGCACCCTGTGGCACACAAAGAGGGTCACTACCGTTGCTCCCTTCCGGACCTGGCGGAGTTCGTGATTCTTTGTTGCACAGGACCCGGCTATCAAAACCGAAATCTGGAATTGGACAAAAAAAGCAGAATTTCCGACAAACACCATCCCACTTTCCTTTTTTTTGAGTGTTACTTATACCCGTTTCAGTCCGTATCGTCAAGAAGATTAGACAGGAAAAATGGCAAGAGCGTGCTGTAAAAAATCATTAACAAGCTGTCCATAATGCTGATTAATACTGTTTATTTTCATAGACCAATTTACTTGCCAAAACTACATGCCGGCAGGGAAGAAGCCGGGCCACTGCCGCCAACAAAATCTTTTTCTATGCAGGCTACGACTATGCCGACAATGCCTGTGAAGATTCCTGACATTTTACCATTGTTTTTCAACATCAGGCTTTCACAGCGAAGGTTTCGCAGCTATTACTGACTTGTCAATTCCGCAGGAAAAAATTACAGATAAGAAATATAAAAAAATTCTTTATAAAACAATTTATTCCATTGGTAATGCAGAGACGATATTATGCATTATTTTCTTCTTATGCGGACTTGCATTCCATGGCAATTTCATCATAGGCTTAATAAGTGATAAATGACTCCAGCGAAGATCATGCCAGTGCTTCTTTTCTGTTGATGAACGACGATATTTTGTTAACAATGTCACCCAGGCGGAAGCTCACACTGGAAAGGAACAAAGCATCCTCGAGCTGAACATTGCCGAGAACCACCTGAAATTATTTCTGCAGAGATTTCACGATTGATTATCGGAATAGGGGGCCCTTGAGGGCTTACCTATAATGAGTGATGCCCATCATCACAACTGGCTTTCACCAGCCCAGGAGGAAAAAGGAGAATTTTCCTGCTCCTCCGGCACCTTGTTACCCCGAGGTATACGAAATGGTCCATTTCCCCCGTCAGGATGTCTCTGCCAATCAGTTAATGATCCTGTTCACGGCCACTCCGCAAAGCGTGGCCGTGAACCTGCTGACGGCCACCATTCTGGTGATCATCCAGCTCGGATGGACGCCCTTCCTGCCCCTCATTATCTGGATTTCCCTCCTCGTCCTGCTCATGGGCGGCCGCTTTCTCTTCTACAGACGCTATCGGCAGGCCCCTCCCACGCCTGAACAGGTAAGGGCCTGGGGGAAAAAATTCTTCTTCATCATTGCTCTCACCGGGCTGCTCTGGGGTGCAGCCGGGATTCTTTTTTTCCCTCAGGGCTCCATGGCCCACCAGCTCTTCACCCTGGGAATTCTCGCCGGTCTGTGCGCCGGTTCCCTGACCGTCCTGGCCGCTGATTACCGGAGCTATATCGCCTATGCCATCCTCACCCTCAGCCCGGCAATCGTCATGTGCTTGATTCAAGGCGACGAAATGCATCTGGCCTTGGCCGCTCTCCTGTGCCTGTTCCTCTTTTATCTGACCCATGCAGCCAAGAGTCTCAACAAGTCGATCATCACCTCCCTGATCTGCCGCGACGAGAATCGGGATCTGGTCAGGAAGCTGGAAAAGGAGAGAACCCAACTGGGAAGTCGCCTGGGCAGGATCCTCAACGACTTTTCGACCGAGATCTACATCATCGATCTGGAAAATCTGGCCATCCTCCAGACCAACGCCGGGGCCGCGCGCAACCTGGGTTACACCATGGAGGAGCTGCAGCAGATACGCCTGCCGGAAATCAATTCCGATCTGACTCGGGAACATCTCACCAGCCTCCTCGATTCGTGCAGCAACGGGAATCAAACCCCGGTGGTGGTGCGCGGGAGACATCTGCGCAAAAACGGTTCGAGCTATCCCATCGAGGCCCGGCTCCAGGTCTCATACAAAGAAATGCCACCGGTCTGCGTGGCCACCGTCCACGATGATACCGAGCGCCATCTTTACGAGGAAAGGCTCCTGCGGCAGGCCAACTACAGCCAACTGACCGGCCTGCCCAACAAGAAGATGGCCTTCACCCACATCGACAGGGCCATCGGCCGTTGTACCCGCACGCAAGACAAGGTAGCCCTGCTTTTTCTCGATCTCGACAACTTCAAAAAGGTAAATGACTCCCTGGGCCATTCAGCGGGCGATGAATTGCTTCGGCAGATAGCCCAGCGGCTGTCCGGGGTGATTCGGAGGGCCGATACCGCCGCCCATATGAGTGGGGATGAGTTTTTGATCATCCTCGAGGATATTAAGGAGGTCATGGACGTCACCGTCCTCGCTCAGAAGGTTTTTACCACACTGGCTCAGCCCTTTCTCATCAGCCAGCGGGAGATCTTCATCTCGGCCAGCATCGGGATCAGCATCTTTCCGGACAATGGGAACAGCCCAGAGAAAATGCTCCAGCACGCCGACACCGCCATGTACTATGCCAAGGCCAAGGGCAAAAACAACTTCCAGTATTTCAATCAGGCGATGAACGATGCCCTGACCCGCCATCTCCTGATTGAATCGGAACTGCGCAAGGCGATCAACGGCCAGCTATTCGAGCTCTTTTTCCAGCCGCAGTGCGAGACAGACTCCGGTTGTCCGGTCGCTGCCGAGGCCCTGCTGCGCTGGAACAGCGAGGAACTGGGGACGGTCAGTCCCGCCGAGTTCTTCCCGGTAGCCGATGACAGCGGCCTGAGTGTCGAGATCGGCAAATGGGTACTGGAGACCGCCTGTCGGGAGGCGGTCACATGGCCCGAGCAGCAGGGGCGGCATTTGCGGGTCACCATCAATCTCTCGTCCAGACAGTTCCGGGACGCCAATCTGGTCGAGAGCGTAAGCCAGGCCCTGGCCCGATCCGGGCTGCCCGCCCACCTGCTCGGACTGGAGATCACCGAGAGCCTGCTCATGCAGGATCTTCCGGAGATCCTGCATAAACTCATTATCCTCCGGGATATGGGAATCCAGTTTTCCCTGGACGATTTCGGCACCGGCTACTCCTCCCTCGGTTATCTCAAACGTTTTCCCATGCAGACCCTGAAGATCGACCGTTCATTCATCGGCGACTTGGAGAACGACGTCAATAATCAGGCCCTGGTCAGTGCCATTATCGCCATGGCCCATAGTCTCAACCTCCAGGTGGTGGCCGAGGGGGTGGAGAATCGAGAGCAACTGCGCTATCTGGCGGCTAAAGGGGTGGATCTGATCCAGGGCTATTTGATGAGTCAGCCCTTGTCACCCCAGGCCTTCCGCAATTACCTTGGCTCCAATCCCGGCCATGCCGTTGAGGAAACTGACCCTACTGCCTTGAAACCGACATCCCCTGACGCAAGCAAAATCACGCCGGCTTCCAAGTCACTCCTCTCCCCGAGTGCAACAAAAAAAGGCAGACCCATTGCTGAGGCTGCCTTTTGCAAAAATGCGTTTCCGGAAATCTTATAAGCCGGAAGCGACGTTGGTCATCTGGTCATAGAATTCAGTAATCTGGTTTTTATGGTCTGAGTCCATACAGGCCATGGCCTCCCGTGGATGTTGGTTGAGAACCCCGGAAACCATATAGGGAATGAAATAGCCCCAGTCGATCTTCTCCCGCCAGGGCAGGATCTGGTCCTCAATGACCTTGATCAGGGGGCGGACCTTGAACTTGGGATTTTTCAGAAAGGAAAGCAGCAGCTCCAAGGGGCAGTTGCCGGCACCGCGGCCGATACCGTACAGGGTGGCATCCAGATAGTTGATCCCGGAGATGACTGAGGAGATGGTGTTGGCAAAGGCCAGTTGCTGATTGTTGTGGGCATGGATGCCGATGGTTTTATCAGGCATCCGCTCCATGTACATCTTGGCCAGGATCTCGATGTCCTCCTGGTAAAAGGCGCCGAAGCTGTCCACCAGATAGATCACCGGAACCCGGCACTTGGCCAGATCGTTGAGCCCCTCTTCCAGATCGCGAGGGCCCACGGTGGAAACGGCCATGAGGTTGATCGTGGTCTCGTAGCCTTTGTCCATGCAATGGTGCGCCAGGTCGGTAGCCTTATCGATCTGGTGGATATAGCAGGCCACCCGGATCATGTCCAGGGAACCTTCCGAGCGAACCGGGATGTCATTGTAGTCGATCCTTCCGATATCCGCCATGGCCGAGAGTTTTATCTTCTTTTCCGAATCCCCGATGATGCGCTTCAGGTCTTTTTCCCCGCAAAAGCGCCAGGGCCCGACCACGTTACGGTCAAAGGCGGATTCGGAACTGAGGTAGCCGATCTCCATGTAATCGACCCCTGCTTCGGCTAGGGCAAGATACACCTGTTTGACAAAGGCATCGTCAAACTGCCATTTGTTCATCAAGCCGCCATCGCGGACGGTGCAGTCAATAACTTTGATTTCTGGTCTGAACATGGGAAAGTCTCCTGAAAAAGACGTATGGTTAGCGAGAAAATGTCGAGATCATACCCGATCCTTGGCGTCACGGCAATGCTCTATGAAATTTTTTACGTTTTGTCCGATCTGGTCAAGATTCTTCTCCCGCAGGGCCCTGGCGCCGAAGAGGCTGGAGGAGACCCCCACCGCCGCGGCGCCTGCCCCAAAATATTCATGGAGATTGGCAAGGTCCACTCCGCCGACGGCTGCGAGCCGGAGCTGGTCAAAAGGCCCCAGAAGGTCTTTAATATACCGTGGACCACCCATGGCGCCGCAGGGAAAGACCTTGACCATGTCTGCCCCGGCGGACCAGGCGGCGTACACCTCGGTGGGGGTCAGCGCCCCGGTGACAATGGGGATGCCTTCTGCCTTGGCATAGTCGATCACCCCGGTGTCCAGATTAGGGGTCACCAGAAACATGGCCCCGGCGGCCACGGCCCTCCTGGCTTCGTCGAGATTGCGGATGGTGCCCATGCCCAGCAGCCTGCCCTCGGACACGGCGGGACGATATTTCCGGACAATTTCCTCGGCGCCTGGCGTGTTCATGGTGACCTCCATGGCCAGGAGACCGCCGGCAAAGGAGGCCTGCATGACCTCGCCGAAAAAATCACCCTCCACCCCCCGCAGTATGCCGATTACCGGAACCTCAAGATCCATGGGATCCTCCTTTTCAATTTTTTTTAAATGAAATTATTTTATCACGAAAAACAGGAAACGCACGAAGATTTCGCGCAAGACGCCGGGCGCGGAAGAAATCTTTATTGATCCTTCTCCGATTCTCCGTGCCTCCACTCAAGGCCGACGAGCATGGTTGAGTTAGAAATGGCTGCTTCGCCAGGGCTGGCGTCCATTTTCCAGGATCGCCTATTTTCTGGATTTGACACGGCGGGTGGGCTGGGCCAGCCAGGGGTCGTCGGGCCAGTGATGTTTGGGATAGCGGCCCCTGAGCTCCTTTTTCACCTCATGATAGGCGCCTTCCCAGAAGCCCTGCAGATCCTGGGTAATCTGTACGGGACGCCGGGCCGGGGAGAGGAGGTGGAGCAGCACCGGCACCCGGTTGTTGCAGATCTTCGGGGTGTCGGCCAGTCCGAACATCTCCTGGAGGCGTACCGCCAGCACCGGGGGTTCGCCGGGGGCATAACGCAGCCGGACGTGCGAGCCGCTGGGCACCGTGAGGTGGGTGGGCGCCTCCCTCTCCAGCCGGTTCTGCTGTTGCCAGTCGAGCATTGCCCAGAGGATGGAGAAGAGGTCGAGTCTTTTGAGCTGTTCCGCGCTCCGCATCCCGGAGAGATAGGGGGCCAGCCATTGCTCAAGGCTGTGGAGCAGGCAAGCATCGGAGACATCCGCCCAGCCCGCTTCCGGCTGCCAGAGGCGCATGCTCTCCAGCCGCGCCTGCAGCTCCCTGGCCTTGTCGCTCCAGGGCAGGGCCGCCAGACCCAGGCTGCGGATAGCGGAGAGCAGGGCGGCCAGCACCGCCCCGGCTGCAGGTTTTGTCAGAGGGAGTTCCTCCAGGATCAGCGCATCCAGCCGCAGGAGGCGTAGTGCCTTGACTGAACCACTCTCTTCTTCCCAGTACACACTTTCCTCCCGCTGCAGCCGAGGGGCGAATAAGGCCAACAGGACATCTTTGGCAAGGGGGGCGGCGAGAAAGATCCTCCCCTCGATCCGGCCCGCGTCCAGTTCAGCCACTGCCAGGTATTCGTGGGCCGCGAGGCGATCGTGGGCCGGGAGCAGCGCCCCGCGCCCGGAGCTCAATTTGTACTGCCCCCTGCCCTCACCCCTCCGCTGGGCGATCCGGTCCGGAAAGGCCAAGGCCAGGAGTTCGCCCGCGCTTGCCTCCAGCACGCTTGTCTTGCTATCCTTGTTGCGGACGGGCTTGGGCAGAAGATTCCAAAGCTGCCTGCTGGTCCGGGTCACCCGCCGGCAAACATCGGTGTCCGCATCCAGGGACCTTGCCGTGGCCGGGCCATGGCTGCGGAAGGCGGCCAGGGCATGGAGCCGGTCTTCGATATCCGCCGAACGGTCCCACCCCTTGAGGATGTCCCGCTCCGAGAGCAGGGCCGCCAGATCGCAGGCCAGCTCGGATGCTCCATGATCAGCAGCCGCAAGCAGCATATGTCCGAGGCGCGGATGGGTGGGCAGCTCGGCCATTTTCCGCCCCAAAGGGGTGATGCGGCCCTGCTGGTCCAGGGCTCCGAGGGCCCGCAGCAGCGACTGCGCCTGGGCGAAATGTCCGGCCGGCGGGAAATCGAGCCAGCGCAGTTCCTCAGGCCCATGCACCCCCCACCGGGCCAGCTCCAGGACCAGCTGGCTCAGA
Source organism: uncultured Pseudomonadota bacterium (assembly GCA_963776835.1). GTDB lineage: Bacteria > Desulfobacterota > Desulfobulbia > Desulfobulbales > Desulfocapsaceae > UBA2270. The sequence goes on along the minus strand of CAVZOB010000005.1, from coordinate 308,040 downwards.
TCGGCGCTCAGGATCTCCGGCGGATCAAAGGGCTTGAGGCCGTAATCCTCTCCCAGACTCCACAGCCGGTAGCAGTGACCCGGGCCAAGGCGACCGGCCCGGCCGGCGCGCTGGGTGGCAGAAGCGTGCGAGATGCGCTGGGTGGTCAGGCGGCTCAGGCCGCTGTTGGGATCGAACTGCGGACTCCGCTTCCAGCCGCTGTCCACCACGGTATGGATGCCCTCGATGGTGACGCTGGTTTCGGCAATGGAAGTGGCCAGGATGATGCGCCGCTTCCCCTCCCGGTCGGGCTGCACCGCGGCGGTCTGGGCCGCCAGGCTCATCTCTCCGTACAGGGGATGGATGACGACCTGCGCGGGCGGCAAAAGAGCTCTCAGTAGGGTCTGGGTATAGCGGATCTCTCCGGCACCGGGGAGAAAGGCCAGGATATCGCCCGGCTGCTCGGCCAGCCCCCTGTGGATGGCCGCAGTCACCTCTTTGGCGATCTCGCGAGGCTGGATCATTTGCCCTCCCCGGCCGTACTCCAGGCCCACCGGATAGGTCCGGCCCGAGCCCATGACCACCGGGGCCTTGTTCAGCAGTCGGCTGACGGCCCCGGTGTCCAGGGTGGCGGACATGACCAGGAGCCTGAGATCATCCCGCAGCGCTGACATCACATCCAGACAGAGGGCCAGGGCCATATCGGCCTGCAGGCTGCGCTCGTGGAACTCATCAAATATAACCAGCCCCACCCCGGCAAGTCCCGGGTCGTCCTGCAGACGGCGGGTGAGCACCCCTTCGGTAATCACCTCCACCCTGGTTGCAGGCGAGACTTTTGCTTCAAAACGAACCCGGTAGCCCACGGTCCGGCCGACCTCCTCGCCCAATATCCCGGCCATGAAGGATGCGGCCAGCCGGGCCGCCAGCCGGCGCGGCTCGAGGAGAAGAATGGTCCTGCCTGCCAGCCAGGGCTCGGCAAGCAGGGCCAGAGGCACCACCGTGGTCTTGCCGGAACCGGTGGGAGCGCTGAGCACCACCGCCTCACGCTCGGCAAGTTGTGCCCGCAGTTCCGGCAGGATCTCATGGATGGGAAGTTTTATCATGGAGATACCCTTGATGACTCGAAGGCAGGCGGCTTTCGCACGCCTTTACACTCGACTTGAAGTAGTGCAAATCCTTACTTTGTGACAGCAACGGTGCTTCCTTATGGAAAAAAGATGGATATATTATCCGCACTCAACATATCCCTATACAGTCAACTTTCTATACATGCCGCAGAAATGGACGAATGTCAAAAGGTAAGATCAGGCCCTCAACTCCTCCCTGGACCGGCTCTGTCCATTTTTCTCCTTGACGCACCTCCGAAAACAGGATAATCAGGCGGAATGAACATTCACTCCACAAAATCGCCCGCCAATCAAGCAGTTCCCGGCAGTAAACGGGAGCTCATAATCCATGCGACTATCAGACTCATCTCCGAGTATGGCTTCCATGGCACGCCCATCTCCATGATTGCCCATGAGGCAGGGGTTGGCGCGGGTACCATCTATCGTTATTTCAAGGATAAAGACACCCTGGTCCTCGATATCTTCAAGCAGGTAAACTGTGATTTCAAAGAAACCCTGCTCCATGAATACGATGCCAACCAGGACATACGCAACCGTTTCCTCCATCTCTGCCGGGGAATTTTTCAGTACGGGATCACCAATCCATACGAGTTCAAATTCATAGAGCAATTTTATAATTCCCCCTACGGCACCTGTTTGCGGCGGGAAAAATTCTTCTGTAATTGCGGTGACACCGGTCAAGATCTGCCGCTGGAACAGGTCTTTGCCGAAGGTCAGGACCAACAGGTCATCAAGGAACTGCCGCTGGCCGCACTCATCGCCCTTGCTATCGGCCCTATTATCTTTCTGGTCAAGGACAGTATTGCCGGCCTGATCCAACTGGACGAACCAACGATCAACAATACTCTTGCTGCCTGCTGGGATGCGATCCATCAAAAGGCAGGCGACAACAGGCTGCCCCTCGTCTCTCCATCCTCTCCTTCAACTGCGGAAAAGCCATGAAAAAGCGTATTCTCCTCACCATCCTGGGCCTGATCATCATCGCCGCCACCCTGGCCGGTATCAAAGTCCTGCAGATCCGCCACATGATCGCGGAGGGCGGCAAGATGGTCCCGCCTCCGGAAACCATCTCCACGGCAACGGTCCAGCAGCAATCGTGGGAGTCTGTGCTCTCGGCGGTTGCCTCGCTCGAGGCGGTCCAGGGAGTGACCGTGGCCGCCGAACAGGCCGGCAAGGTGGTGGCGATCTCCTTTACCTCGGGTGACTTTGTCAAAAAAGGGGCACTACTGGTACAACTTGACACTGCAGCCGAAGAGGCCCAGTTACGGGCCCTGGAGAGCAGCAGGAATCTGGCCCGCACCAATCTGCGCCGTCTGGCCGCGCTGGCCGAGAAAGGGTTCATTTCCCAGGCCGATTATGACAATGCCAAGGCCAGCTTTACAGAGGCCGAGGCCCAGACGGAAAATATCCGCGCCATCATTGCAAAGAAGAGTGTCCGCGCCCCTTTTTCCGGCCGACTGGGAATCCGCCTGATCAATCTGGGCCAGATCCTGAAAGAGGGTCAGGAAATCGTTTCCCTGCAGGTCCTTGATCCGATCTTTGTCAATTTCATGCTGCCCCAGCAGGAGCTGAGCAGAATCAAAACCGGGATGGTGGTGCGCGTCAGCGGTGACGGAATCACCGGGGAAAAGATTGCCGGGAAGATCACGACCATTTCCCCTAAAGTGGAGGTAAATACCCGCAGCATTCGGATCCAGGCCACTATCTCCAACAAAGAAGAGATCCTGCGCCCGGGGATGTTTGTCAACGCCTCAGTGGTGCTGCCGGAACAGGACAAAGTGCTCACCATCCCCGGCACCGCTGTTCTTTATGCCCCCTACAGCGATTCTGTTTTTGTGGTGGAAGAAAAGAAGGATGAAAAAAGCGGGAAGGACATCAAGGTATTGCGCCAGCAGTTTGTCCGTATCGGTGAAAAACGCGGTGATTTTGTGGCGGTTCTCTCTGGTCTGAAAGGGGGAGAAACAGTGGCCAGCATCGGGGTATTCAAGCTGCGAAACGGTCAGGCCGTGGTGATCGACAACAGCGGATCGCCTACCTTCAAGCTCAAACCCAAACCGGAAAATAATTAGCCTTTCAGGCAGTTGATCAATCAGGGTTAGGAAAATTTTCAAATTTCATAACCCTGATTGCAGGATCTACCCTTTGAAGAGGGAATAGACCATCAGCCGGCGATGCCCGAACTATCGAATAAAAAAGTCACTCAACCTTTATCGAGGTATATTTTGTTGAAAACTACTTACACCATCAAACTGGTCACCCTGACGGGAATCCTGGCCGGCATGCTCATCATGAGCGGCTGCAAGCAGCAATCCTCTGGGGGAGCCCCAGCCGGCGCTCCCCCAGAGGTGGCGGTCGTGACCATAAAAACCGAACCGGTCACCTTGACCATGGAGCTGCCGGGGCGGATCTCCCCCCGCCTGCTTGCCGAGGTACGTCCCCAGGTGGGCGGGATTATCCAGAAAAGGCTGTTTACCGAGGGATCTAACGTCAAGGCCGGGCAGGTGCTTTACCAAATTGATCCTGCCACCTATCAGGCTGCTTACGCCAGCGCCAAAGCGGCCGATGCCAGGGCCGAGGCCAACCTGATCCCGGCCCGGCTGAAAGAAGAACGCAACAAGGATCTGGTGAAAATCAAGGCGGTGAGCCGGCAGGATTACGATGATGCCCTTGCCGCGCTGAGGCAGGCCGAGGCGGATGTGGCATCCACCAAGGCTGCTGTGGAAACCGCTCAAATCAATCTGGCCTATACAAAGGTAACTGCCTCCATCTCCGGTCGCATCGGCCGCTCGGCCGTAACCGTTGGGGCGCTGGTAACGGCAAGCCAGACGGAGCCCATGGCCACAATCCAGCAGCTCGACCCCGTTTACGTGGATCTGACCCAGTCCAGCGCGGATTTACTCCGCCTCAAACGGAATCTTGCCAATGGCCGGATCAAGGGAAAGGACACCAGCCAGGCAAAGATCAAGCTCTTACTGGAAGACGGCAGCACCTATTCACAAGAGGGTATCCTGAAATTCAGCGATGTGACCGTGGAACAAGATACCGGCTCCATCACCCTGCGGGCACTTTTCCCAAATCCGGATCAACTGCTGCTGACCGGCATGTTTGTTCGCGCCGTCATTGAAGAGGGAGTGATGCCGGATGGCATCCTGGTGCCCCAGCGCGGCGTCACCCGCAATCAGGCAGGCAATGCCATGGTCATGGTGGTCGGCGCCGAAGAAAAAGTGGAACCGCGTGTCATCAAGGTCTCCCAGACAATTGGCAGCAACTGGCTGGTGACTGAAGGATTGAAAACAGGCGACCGTGTCATCCTCGAAGGGATCCAGAAGGCTCGCCCGGGAACCGCGGTCAAAGCCGTGCCGTTCAATGACAAACCGGACGCAGCCTCCGCCGGCAGCCCGCAGCCGGCAGCCGTTACAAAGTAAAGGAGCCCCTCCATGCCAAGGTTTTTCATCAATCGTCCTATCTTTGCCTGGGTAATCGCCATCATGGTCATGCTGGCCGGTCTCCTGGCCATAAAGACCCTGCCGGTCTCCCAGTATCCGGCGATTGCACCGCCGCAGATAGCCATTAACGCCGTCTATCCCGGAGCCTCGGCCCAGACAGTGCAGGATACGGTCACGCAGGTGATCGAGCAGAAGCTGAACGGCATCGACAACCTGATCTACATGTCGTCCACCAGTGACTCGTCGGGAGCGGTGTCCATCACCATCACCTTCAAGGCGGGAACCGACCCGAACATCGCCCAGGTCCAGGTGCAGAACAAGCTGCAACTGGCCGTGCCGCTCCTGCCCCAGATAGTCCAGCGCCAGGGAATTCAGGTGGTCAAGTCCACCAGGAACTTCCTGCTCATCATTGGCCTGGTTTCAGAAGACGGGAGCTTGGACCGCAACTCCCTGACCGATTATATGGTCTCCAACCTCCAGGATATCATCAGCCGCCTGGATGGGGTGGGCGAGCTTTTGCTGTTCGGCACCCAGAACGCCATGCGGATCTGGATAAACCCGGTCAAGCTCAATAGCTTCCACCTGACCACCGCCGATGTGATTTCAGCACTGCAGGCCCAAAACGCCCAGGTATCGGCCGGTCAATTCGGGGGTCTCCCTGCCGTCAAGGGTCAGCAGTTGAACGCCACGATCACCACGCGAACCCTGCTCCAGACCCCGGAGCAGTTCGACGCCGTCATCCTGCGCACCAACAGCGACGGTTCCACGGTCAAGCTCATGGATGTGGCCGAAAGCAAGATCGGCACCGAGAACTATGCGGTTCAGTCGTTCTACAACGGAAAACCCGTAGGCGGCATGGCAATCCGATTGGCATCCGGCGCCAATGCCCTGGAAACCGGCGCCCGGATCAAGGCCAAGATGGAAGAACTGTCGAAATACTTTCCCGCCGGCATGAAGGTGGTCTATCCCTACGACTCCACACCCTTTGTCAAGATATCCATCGAAGAGGTGGTTCATACCCTCATCGTAGCGGTCTGCCTGGTCTTCATCGTCATGTTCCTCTTCCTGCAGAACTTCCGCGCCACGTTAATCCCCACCATCGCCGTGCCGGTGGTGCTCCTCGGGACCATGGGAGTGCTGGCAGCCACCGGATTTTCCATCAATACCCTGACCATGTTCGCCCTGGTAATCGTCATCGGCCTGCTGGTGGACGATGCCATCGTGGTGGTGGAAAACGTGGAACGGATCATGTCCGAGGAAGGGCTGTCGCCCCATGACGCCACCATCAAATCCATGGGGCAGATCACCAGCGCCCTGTGGGGCATTGCCACCGTACTGACGGCAGTCTTCCTGCCCATGGCGTTCTTCGGCGGTTCCACCGGGGTCATCTACCGCCAGTTTTCCATCACCATCATCTCCGCCATGATCCTGTCGGTGATGGTAGCCATGATCCTGACTCCGGCGCTCTGCTCCACCTTGCTCATGCCGATTGAAAAAGGTCATGCGCCGGGGGAGTGCGGCTTTCTCTGCAAATTTTTCCAATGGTTTAACAGGGGCTTTGACTTCTGCAGGAGGAAGTATGAAGGAATCGTTGGCCGCTCCTTCAACAAGCCGTTGCGTTATCTGCTGATATATGGCGTCATTGTTGCCATTATGGTGCATTTGTTCATGCGTCTCCCCACGTCATTTCTGCCCGATGAGGACCAGGGATTCCTCATTTGCCAGGTCCAGCTTCCGGCCGGAGCTACCCAGGAGCGGACGATCAAGGTCATACGGCAGCTGGAGCAGCATTTTCTTAAACAGGAGTCCAAGACAGTGGAGGGGGTCATCACCGTTGCCGGGTTCAGTTTTGCCGGCCGCGGCCAGAACATGGGGCTTGCCTTTGTCAAACTGAAGGACTGGAAAGTGCGTCAATCCCCTGACCTGAAGGCGCCGGCCATCGCCAAGCGTGCCATGGGTGCCTTTTCTAAGATCAAGGACGGTATGGTATTCGCCTTTTCCCCACCGGCAGTACTGGAGCTGGGGGTCGCGAACGGCTTTGACCTCCAGCTCCAGGATCGTGGCGGCCTGGGACATGAGCAGCTGATGGAGGCCCGCAATCAGCTGCTCGGCATGGCCATGAAAAACCCCAAACTTGTGGCGGTGCGCCCCAATGGCCAGGATGACTCGCCCCAGTTCAAGCTCGATATCGATGATGTGCGGGCCGTCGCCCAGGGCGTGTCACTGACCGAGGTCAACAACATCCTGTCCTCCGCCTGGGGGAGTACCTACGTCAACGATTTCATCCAGAACGGTCGGGTCAAGAAGGTGTTTCTTCAGTCTGATCCCCGGTTCCGGATGCTGCCGGAGGATATCAACAGCTGGTATGTCAGCAACAAGAGCGGCCGGATGGTGCCCTTCTCGGCCTTCAGCACCGGCCGCTGGCAGTATGGATCACCCCGCCTGGAACGGTACAACGGCATTCCTTCCGTGGAGATCCAGGGGCAGGCAGCGCCGGGGATAAGTACCGGTGAGGCAATGGCCGAGATGGAAAAGATGGTGGCCCGACTGCCGGTGGGTATCGGCTACGAATGGACCGGCCTCTCCTACGAGGAGCGGCATGCCGGTGCCCAGGCGCCGGCACTCTATGCCATATCGCTCCTGGTGGTATTCCTCAGCGTGGCGGCCCTGTATGAAAGCTGGACCATCCCCTTTGTCAACCTGCTGATGCTGCCGCTGGGACTGGTGGGGGCGGTGACGGCGGTGACGCTGCGGGTCCTGCCCAATGATGTCTATCTCCAGATCGGCTTACTTACCACCATAGGGCTTTCCACCAAGAATTCCATTCTGATCATCCAGTTCATCAAGGAGCAGATGCGCCAGGGACATGAATTAGTCGAGGCAACCCTGTCCGCGGTAAAGATCCGGCTGCGTCCGGTCATCATGACCTCACTGGCATTTTTCTTCGGGACTTTGCCACTGGCACTTACCAGAGGAGCCGGGGCCGCAGCCCAGAACGCCATCGGCACCGCCGTCACCGGCGGGCTGCTTTCGGCGACCTTCATCGATCTGATCTTTATCCCGTTTTTCTTTGTCCTCATCTCTCGGATCTTTATAAAGAAAAATCCCCAGTTCCCCGGAGGATCTGGCATTTCCAGCAACTCCCTTAAGGTGAATTGACATGAGACCCATAAATCGAATAACGACAGCCGCTCTCTGTCTTCCTCTGGGCGCATTTCTCCTTCCTTACCGGCTGCGCGACCATGGCCCCCGAATATACCCGGCCGATGGCTCCGGTTGCGGCCGTTTGGCCAGACGGCCCGGCTTACCAGAAGGGCATTGACAACCCGCCGGCCAAGAAAGCGGCCGACCTCCCCTGGCAGGAGTTCTTTGCCGATCAGCAGCTACGGCAGGTGATCGCCCTCGCCCTGGACAATAACCGCGACCTGCGTATCGCCGCCCTCAATATCGAGAGGTCACGGGCCCAGTACCGGATCCAACGGGCCGAGCTGTTCCCGAACATCAACGCCGCAGCCGCCGGCAGTGGCCAGCGCATCCCCAAAACTCTCACGAGCAGCGGTCATGCCGAAACCATCCATCAATACAGCGTCGGGCTTGGTGTCAGCTCTTACGAACTTGACCTGTTCGGACGGGTGCAAAGCCTGAAGAATCAGGCTTTGGAGCAGTATCTCGCCACCGAGCAGGCGCGCCGCACTGTCCAGATCAGTCTGGTGGCAGAGGTGGCGGCCAACTTCCTGAATCTGGCCGCCGACCGCGAGCTGCTGCAGCTGGCCCAGGACACCTTGAAGGCCCAGCAGACCACCTACCAGCTGAATCAGCGCCGCTTTGAGTTAGGCGTCTCGTCCGAGCTGGATCTGCGGCAGGCGCAAACCCGGGTGGATGCGGCACGGGTGGATATCGCCCGCTACACCACCCTGGTGGCCCAGGATGCAAACGGACTTAACCTGGTGGTCGGTTCCAATATCCCAGCCGGGTTGCTTCCCCAAAAACTCTCCGACACCCTGACTGCCATGAAGGATATTCCCCCCGGCCTGCCGTCCGAGGTGCTGCTGCGGCGCCCCGACGTCCTGGCGGCCGAGAACCAGCTCAAGGGGTTCAATGCCAATATCGGCGCGGCAAGGGCGGCGTTTTTCCCGCGCATCACCCTGGTCGGCTCCCTGGGTGTCGGCAGTAACGAGCTGTCCGGTCTCTTCACGTCAGGATCCGGCGCCTGGTCCTTTGCCCCACAGATCACTCTGCCGATCTTCGATGCCGGGAGCAGATGGGCCAGCTTGAAAGTTGCGAAGGTGGATAGGGATATCGCCGTTGCCCGGTACGAGCAGGCGATCCAGACTGCCTTCCGGGAAGTGGCCGACGCCCTCGCCCTGCGGGGAACCATCGACGATCAGGTGGCGGCGCAACAGTCACTCACCGACGCCACCGCCGCAAGCTACCATCTCTCCCAGGCCCGCTACGAAAAGGGGGTTGACAGCTATCTGAACGAGCTCGATGCCCAGCGGTCGCTCTATGGCGCCCAGCAAGAATTGATTACCATCCGTTTGACCCGGTTACTGAATCTGGTAACATTATATAAAGTAGTGGGAGGAGGAGCTGCCATATGACCCTGAAAAAATTTTCAGCAGATTTAAAAGATGACAGACTCACAAGCTGTTTAGTTTCAACACCCATACCCCGTGCCGTATCATGAACTTCACTGATATCTTTATCCGTCGTCCTGTCCTGGCCCTGGTGATCAGCATGGTCATCATCATTGCCGGACTGCAGGCCATTAAAACCGTTAATGTCCGCCAGTATCCCCGCAGTGAAAACTCAACGGTGACGGTCACCACCGTCTATGTCGGGGCCAGCGCCGAGCTGATACGGGGATTCATCACCACACCCTTGGAGCGGGCCATTGCCGCCGCCGACGGCATTGATTATCTCCAGTCCAAGAGCTCCATGGGGGTCTCCACCATCAGCGTCCGCCTGAAGCTGAATTATGACGCCACCAAGGCCCTGGCCGAGATCAGCTCCAAGGTCGACCAGGTCCGGTCCGACCTGCCGCCGGAAGCGGAGGTGCCGATCATCAACATTGAATCGGCGGACAGCCAGTTTGCAGCCGCCTACCTGAGCTTTACCTCGGATGTCCTGAAGCAGAACGAGATCACCGATTACCTGACGCGGTCCATACAACCGCGCCTCTCCGCACTGCCCGGAATCCAGCGGGCCGATATCCTGGGGGGCCGCACCTTTGCCATGCGCATCTGGCTGAATCCGGACCGGATGGCGGCCTATAACATCACGCCGGTGCAGGTGCGGCAGGCCCTGGCCGCCAACAACTATCTGGCTGCCCTCGGTCACACCAAAGGTGCCCTGATCCAGGTCAACATCACTGCCGACACCAACCTGACCTCCATCCAGGAGTTCAAACGCCTCATTATCCGCAACCAGGATGGCACCTCCATCCGCATTGAGGATATTGGCGAGGTCGTGCTCGGCGCTGAAGACTACAACGCCGAGGTCCGTTTTTCCGGTAAGACCGCCGTCTTCATGGGCATCTGGCCCCTGCCCAACGCCAATTCCCTGGATGTGATCAAGCTGGTCAGAGATGAAATGGCGGCCATCCAGAAAGACCTGCCCAGCGGCATGAAGGCCCGGATCGCCTATGACAGCACCGACTACATCAACAACGCCATCCACGAGGTCCTCAAGACCCTGGGCGACACCCTGCTCATCGTGGTGGTGATCATCTTTCTCTTTATGGGCTCCTTTCGCTCGGTCTTTATCCCGGTGGTCACCATTCCCCTGTCCCTGATCGGGGCGGTCTTTCTCATGCAGGTCTTCGGGTTCACCATCAATCTGCTGACCCTGCTCGCCATTGTCCTCTCCGTGGGCTTAGTGGTGGACGATGCCATTATCGTGGTCGAAAACGTCGAACGCCATATCCGCAATGGCCTCAAACCCTTCGATGCCGCCATTGTCGCCGCCCGGGAACTGGTGGGGCCGATCATTGCCATGACCATAACCCTTGCCGCGGTCTATGCCCCCATCGGCCTGCAGGGGGGTCTGACCGGCGCGCTCTTCCGCGAATTCGCCTTTACCCTGGCCGGGGCCGTGACCATCTCCGGCATCGTCGCCCTGACCCTCTCGCCCATGATGTCGGCCAAGCTCCTGAAACCAGGCATGGCGGAACAGGGATTGCCCGGACGAATCAACCGGGGTTTTGATCGGCTCAAGGGGGGTTACGGCCGCTGGCTGGATCAAACCCTCAAGACCCGTCCGGCAGTCTATCTGGTCTGGATTGTCATCAGCCTGCTGACCATTCCCATGTTCAGGATGTCGCCGGTGGAGTTGTCTCCCGCTGAAGATCAGGGGGTCATCTTCGGCATCCTCGATGCAGCCGCCAATTCCACCCTCGACCAGACCAGCAAGTACGCGGCAATGGCCAACAAGGTCTTTCTCTCTGAACCGGAAACCCAATTTACCTTTCAGCTGACAACGCCATCCTCCGGATTTGGGGGTATGGTGCTCAAGCCCTGGTCGGAACGGGAACGCACGGTCTTCCAGGTTCTGCCCGAGGTCCAGCAGAAACTGGCTGCCATCCCCGGCGTGCGCATGTTCCCGGTGATCCGTCCATCGCTTCCCGGTGGCGGCCAGTTCCCGGTGGAGTTTGTCCTGGCCTCGACGGCGGAACCGGAACAGATCCTCGAGTTCGCCCGGAAACTGCAGATGAAGGCCATGGCCAGCGGCAAGTTTGCCTTTCCGCCGCTCATTGACATGAAGGTCGATCAACCGCAGTCCGAGCTGGTCATCGACCGTGACCGGGTGGCCGATCTCGGGCTCAATCTGCAGCAGGTGGGTGCCGACATCGGCTCCATGCTTGGCGGCAATTTCGTCAATCGCTTTGACATTGCCGGCCGCAGCTACAAGGTTATCCCCCAGATTCAACGGAGCGACCGCCTCAATCCTGAGCAGTTACGCAATATCTATATCACCGGGCCGGACGGGCAGCTGGTGCCCCTGTCAAGTGTCGCCACCATCCACAATTCAACGACGGCCCGTTCCATGAACCGCTTCCAGCAGTTGAATGCCGTCACCATCAGCGGTGTCTCCGTGGTCCCTCTTGATGAGGGGTTGCGATTCCTTGAAGATGAGGCCGCAAAAATTCTGCCCAAGGGTTATGTCATCGATTACACAGGTGAATCCAGGCAATTACGGACTGAAGGCAACCGCTTCCTGCCCGCTTTCGGACTGGCCCTGGTCCTGATCTTCCTGGCACTGGCCGCCCAGTTCAACAGCTTCCGCGATCCCTTCGTCATCCTGGCCGGTTCCGTGCCTCTGGCCCTGTTCGGGGCCCTGATCTTCACCTTCCTGAAGATTCCCAACCCCAACATCCCTTACTGGACCAATGGCTGGACGACCACCCTGAACATCTATTCTCAGGTGGGGCTGATCACCCTGGTGGGTCTGGTGGCCAAGAACGGGATCCTTATTGTTGAATTCGCCAATAAACTCCAGGAAAAAGGTCATTCCAAGCTGGAGGCCGTGCGCGGGGCCGCATTGACCCGTCTGCGCCCCATCCTGATGACCAGTTCCGCCACCGCCGCCGGCCACTTTCCCCTGACCCTGGTCACCGGGGCCGGGGCGGCGGCCCGGAACTCCATCGGTCTGGTGCTGGTCAGCGGAATTATTATCGGTACCCTTTTCACCCTCTTTGTGGTCCCTTCAATCTATATGCTGGTGGCTCAGGACCTGAAGATGAAAGATGAAAATCTGGAAATATGAGGTATAATCAAGGCACACTCCCAAGCAATAAAGGAATATCCATGAAAAAGAAATTGTGTAGAGCAGCCATCATGCTGACCACGGGACTGTCAGTCTTATCCTTGCATCAGCAGGTCCTGCAGGCGCAGACAGGTCCTGCGGTCACAGCGGAGGAAACAAAGTCGGTTTCCGCCGCCCCGACAATCAGCGAGGGCGAGATCCTCACCATTGCCAGGGTAGTGGCAATCACCCGCCAGAATCAGCCGGCCATCCTTGCCGCCAGGGGAAATGTCCATGCCAGCCGGAGCCGGGTTGGCCAGGCCAAGGCTGCATATTACCCCCAGATTAACGGTGCAGCCAGTTACGACCGTTTGTCACCGGCAGGCACTATTTCCACCTACAATTTTTCAGGTGTTTTTAATGAATTATCCATAGGCATTCAGGGCGATCAGATGCTCTATGACTTCGGCAAGACTGCAACCCAGGTTGAAATCCGGAAGACCGGCCTCGACTCGGCCCGGGCTGATCTGAACGCGGCCGATGACCGTTCCGTCTTCAATGCTAAAGTGGCCTATTACGACATCCTCAAGATCGCCCGCAACAAAGTGGTCGCCACCGAAACCGTTAAACAGTTCGAGCAGCATCTGGCCCAGGCCAAGGGGTTTTTCGAGGCCGGGGTAAAGCCCAAATACGACGTCACCAAGGCAGAAGTCGATCTCAGCCATGCCAAACTTATGCAGATCCAGGTGGAAAACAACCTGCGGCTGGCCAGGGTGATCCTCAATAACGCCATGGGCCTGCCCATGGCCCCTGATTACCAGCTCGAGGACACGCTCACCTCGGTCAAGTTCACCCTCCCCTATGAGCAGGCCTTATGTATGGCCATGGATCATCGCCCCGATCTCAAGGCCCTTATTCTTCAAAAAAAGGCAGCCGGCCAATCCATCGACCTGGCCCGCAAAGGATATGCACCTTATCTCTCCGGCAACGCCAGTGGCACATACAGCGGCCCTGACCTCAACACCTTGGACAAAGGCTGGAGTGTAGGGGTCGCCCTTTCCGTCCCGATCTTCAATGGCCATCTGACCCGTCATCAGATTGATGAGGCCAAGGCCAATGCCGACATCCTGGACGCCAATGTGACAACCTTGCAGCAGACCATCCACAAGGAAGTAGAACAGAGCTATCTCAATCTTCGGGAGGCGGATGAGCGGATCGCCACCACCAAACTTACCATCCAGCAGGCCATGGAGAATTCCCAGATCGCCACTGGCCGGTACAACGCCGGAGTCGGAAGTCCGGTGGAGGTCACCGATGCCGACATCCTGCTGGTCCAGGCCAAGGCCGATTATAACCAGGCCCTCTATGACTACCGGATAGCCCAGACCAGTATTGAGCAGTCCATCGGCGTTACAACCGGTAATGACCTAACGACAAAACCCGAATAAAGGAAATCCCGAATACAACTCAAACAAACTCTCGATTTCATACGCATTGTGCCGCAGGAAGTAAACTGTTCCTTCCTGTTCTTCCGTGCTGCACACCGTATCTCCTCCAGCTCATTTGGCAGCGTTATCCGCTTTTATTTCCGGCCACTGTTTTGCCCGGATGGATTCCTTTCAGCCAGCCTTTTTTTCTCCACCCAAACTGTTATTTTCCAGTTCGTCAAAAAATAATCCGGCCTCCCGCCCTGATCTAACTGTACCAATCCGAGCCCCCCACCTGAATTTTTAATTTTTATTTTGTACCACATTGTGATACTATGCTTTAGATTACTTTCTTGTTGTAGAAGCTCCTTAAAAAAAATCAAGAATATTTAGCAGGAGTAAAGTGGAAAGCTTAGAATTTTTGAAGGCGCGGAGATTATTAAACAGAACACAGAAAGAAGTGGCCGAACTTCTGAGCATTTCGATAAAAGCGGTCCACAGCTACGAGCAAGGCTGGCGCAAGATCCCATCCCATGTTGAACGGCAGATTTTTTTCCTGCTCTCCAGAACCAGAGCTAGTAATAAAGCCATTAAACCCTGCTGGATTATAAAAAAATGCCCTCCCCAACGCCGCAACCTTTGCCCGGCTTGGGAATTTCAGGCTGGAAAATTCTGCTGGTTCATAAACGGCACCATTTGTGAATGCAAAGTTCAAAAAAACTGGGAGGAAAAGATAAAGATCTGCCGCTCCTGCGAAGTATTAGCGGACTTGCTTTAATCTCCCTGCCTTAAAGCCCCTTGCAACATTCTTGAAATCCGTAAATTCTCATTTCGATCAGGCAAGCGAAGCGGTGAGGTTCAAACACAAAAACTTCGTTTGGCCCGGCCCCATGTTTGTCCGCTATTCTTCCTTCCCTGGCAAGTTTGCCTGATTATGCAGCCTGCAAAGACACCCAGGACACCTCGCATTCCGCATCTTCAGAGGCAACATAGGCAGTATCGCCGGTAATGGTGACGGCAAGATTCATGGTCCGCTTCACCAGCGCCGCCAATGCCTGGATACTTGCCCACGGAAACTGAACAACCGAGGCCGGCAGCTCACTGAACTTGGCCCGCCCCTGAGCCCACCAGGTGTCCGATTTTGAATTAAAACTATACACTTTTACTGCCGGCGAAAGGCGGGTTGCTTTTTTTATCCTCTCAACCGTTGGCTCCCCGACATCGACCCATAATGAGAGGCGATCATCCAGAGTGCGAGCCCATATATCGGGTTCCTCCACTGCACACAGTCCTTTGGTAAATACCAGATACTCCTGGGCATTCAGACAAAATGCCAGAACACGGGCCATCATGCGCTCAAGTGTTTCCGAAGGGTGCTGAGCAACCGTTAAATTGAGCGTGTCATAATAATCCCGATCGGTATCAGCCAAGGTGATTTTTAATTTATAAATTGTCGGTTTCAATGCCATAATTCGTTGATCTCCGGAAGATATGCCCACACCATGTTGTATGGGATTTTACGGGAAGTGGGTCTTGCAATCAAGCATATCTAATGCTTGCAGGCGGTGAGTGTTGGATTGCAAGACCTGATCCCAAATTTTATGACCCCAAATTTTAAGCTCCTCGAAATCTTACAGAACTGCCATAATCATCGGATTGCGGCCCACCTTGATCTGCGATTTCATGGTCATGGATCCGGTGTCGATGCGGTTGAGGGTCCCGTCGGCGGCATTGAGCATATAGAAAGAGCCGTCCCCGGCCATATAACCGGAATGGCCCTGCTTTCGCCCATCACCCACCGGGATGTTGCGGATGACCTCCTCACTCCTGGTATCAATAACCGAGACGACGTTGTCGTCGTGGCAGATGACAAAGGCCCGGGCGCCATCCTTGCTGAACAGCGTGTGACCGGCCCCCGCACCTACCTGGAGGGTTTTTTTGACGGTCATGGTGGCGGTGTCGATAATGGCCAGGGTCCGCCCCCCTTCATTACAGAAATAAAAACCGGCGCCATCGGGACTGAAGGCCCCGTGATGGCCCATGGCCTTCTCCCCCGGGGCCATGGAGATGTCGATGCTCTTCACAACCTGATCGGTTGCCGCATCGAGGATGGTCACCGTCAGGGCCCCGTTTTTCCCTTTGCCCTGGCAGACGTATAAGTACCGGCCCGTTGGATCGGCAACGATATGGTGGGTGGTGGCATGGAGTTGCAGGGTCGCGGCAACCTTCATGGTCCGCGCGTCGATCTTCACCACGGTTTGATTGAGGTCGTCGCCGGCATAGACAAAGAGGCCGTCTGCTGACCAGAAGGGATGTTTTATCCTGACTATTTTTTCACCCTGTCGATCCGGGCCGATGGTGACGCTCCCCACAATCCGGTCGCTCGCCGTATCAATGAAGGAAACCAACAGGGCATCCTTATAGCCCACCGCCAGGGTCCGGCCATCCGGTGACAGGGCGATCTGCATTGAGGTGGCGGGCAAGGGGATGGACTTCAGAACCGTCATGGAGATACCGTCGATCACGGTCAGACTGGCTTCGCCCCGGTTATTGACATAGCCCTTGCCCTCCCTGGTAAAGACCAGGCCGTGGGGGATCTTGCTGGTCGCCAGGGTCGCAACCACCTTTTCGCTTTTCAGATCCACCACCAGCAGATTGTTGTCGCCTTCATTGGTGACATAGGCATAACGTCCGGACTGCCAGTCCACCCTCGCCTGGGCCATCAGGCACCAGGAAAGACCGATAACTGCTGCCATTGCCCAGAAAATTACTTTCATCCTCATCAGATCCCCTGCCTCTGTTGGTTGTTCGTTTTTACCGTTTTTGAAATAAATAAAGATATATCGTTGTATCGTTGGATTCCAAGATGACAATTTGAAATTAACATCTTGGAGGCCTGACCCCTTACCTTTTCATTGGTGACATAGGCATAACGCCCCGGCTGCCAGTCCACCCCCGCCTGGGCCGTCAGGCACCAGGAAGAGAGATAACCGCTGCCATTGCCCAGAAAATTACTTTCATCCTCATCAGATCCCCTGCCTCTGTTGGTTGTTCGTTTTTACCGTTTTTGAAATAAATAACGATATATCGTTGTATCGTTGGATTCCAAGATGACAATTTGAAATTAACATCTTGGAGGCCTGACCCCTTACCTGACCCATCGCTTGCTGCATTCCGGGCAAATTGGTCGACTGTTGCGGCGTGGCTCAATATCAATGACCAAGGCTTCCATGCCGCCAATTAGCATGATACAGACGGAGCCATAAACGAACGACTTGAAACGTTCAACTTTGTTCAGTAGAGTCTTTATCAGCATTGCTTTTCTTTTGTGGAATGGATTGATTCTCGCAAATCCATCCTAATCCCACAAGGAAAAGCAATGCTCTAATTTTTACATTCGCCTATCCACAGATTCTGCGGAGGAGGCCTAATTCTTTACTATTTCAACCCTTCTGTTGAGCTCTTTGCCTTCTTTGGTATCGTTTGTTGCGACCGGGGCCAAAGGTCCCACGCCTCCTGATTCAAGACGCGATGCCTCAATTTGATAATGACTGATCAACTCCTTAACCACGGCTGCCGCCCGTTTGTTGGAAAGCTCCAAATTGTCTTTACGCTTGCCGACATTATCGGTATGACCAACGACATAAATTTGCAGGGCAGGGTTTTGCTGAAGAAGGGTGGCGATCTCTTTAATTGTTGCTCCGGATGCCGGCTTGAGATCAGCTTTACCGGTATCAAAGTAAATCCCATAGAGAGCCATGTGGCCATCTTTAAGAATATTTTCTTTAAGGATGTCCGCCGTCACTTTTACCATGCCGGTCTCCATCGGCTTCTCTTCCACTATTCTTATTTTGGTCCATGGCCCTTCCGCTACAAATACACCAATCGAGACATTACCCTCCTCTCTTTTTAGCGATGCAAGGAGGTACCGGTCCGGAGGATAGTAGCCGATAGTTTCAACCTGAGTTTCCGGTCCGCACTCTTCCTTGTCGCAACTATAGACAATCTCAAAGCCGGCTTTCTTTAAGGCTTCTTCGTAATTACGCATCCGTTCAAGGGAAGAGCGATTGTCCGGATCACGATAATCGATCCTGGTAATTTTCCCTTCGATCTTCTCCGTGGCTACTGAACCATCCTGCTGAACTTTGCCGGTTACAAGCTGCAGTTCATCAAACTCTTTTACCTCCTGGCTTTCAATATACGATCCGTTGAAAGGAGTTATGAGCGGATGTCCGTCGTTTTCGGCAACAGCAATTGATGCGGTTCCCAATATCAGCGCCACGATGATACATGAGGCAATTGTTTTTGTTTGGGCCAATACCCCTTTGTTAGTGAAAACTCTCTTTGATCCGGTCATTTTTTTCCTTTTTAGTTGAGGTGATAGGCGAGGTGACAAAAGTTCGTTTTTTGGTGGTCTCGGCAAGGCTCATGAAAGGACCATCCGGTTTGGTCTCGTGGTGAGTTACCACTCCTTCACGGTGAGGCTGGGCCAGCAGGTGCTGGCCGCACAAAATCTGCCGTTCTCCAGGATCATTCCCTCGCGCGGGAAGAGGACCTCAAGGATCATGATGTCGAGCAGATCATACTTGTTGAAGTAGCGGGTCGGACACCCTCTTTCTCCTTCGAGCCACTGGTCCTGGATCGCTTCCCACTCAGCCTTGGACATCTCGCGGGAGACGTTATTGGCGGTCAGGCCGTGGTGATCGACTCCACAGGCATGTCCGACCTCGTGGACGAGTACCTTGCGGGTTATAGCTTGCGCCAGTGCCGCCCGACGGGCTGGCTGGCTCAGGCGTTCCGACGCCCTGCGCAACAGGTCCTTCTTGGCTTGGCTGTTCACCGTTTGACCGAGCGGGCTGTTCGGGTTACTGAGTGCCGTCCGGAATTTTTCGGGGAGGGCCTCCGTCCACGCCTTGATGCGCGCCGAGAAGACGATGGAGCGTTTGCTGTCCCGTGGACCCTTTGCCTCAAAAATCTTCATGTCGGACAACCCGCCAAAATCGGTAATGCCGAGCTGTTCCGGATCTCCCCCGGCGCGGTCGTCCAGGTCAACGCGGACAGCGTAGTCGAAGCCCGGTGCCTTCGCAATCCCCCGCAGGAAATCGGTGGCGTTCTGTACTCCGATGGCCGAGGCATCTCCGTCGGAGACGAGGGATTCATCCAGGCGGAATGACTCCATCGCCGTGGCGTCCGCCCAATCGGCGAAATTCCAGATCTCCTTCTCGTCGATGACGAACAGGGTCTTGATCCGCGGATCGGTGCGCTCGTGTATCTTCTCCGTGGTCATCCCCTTGAGGCGGACGAACCCGCGGTACTCTTCATAGAGCGGAATCCCGTCGCCGGCGTTCGCCTGCCCGAGCTGCAAGTCCTCGTCCGAATTGGCGGGGGTTCCCATCGGAACCCGCTTCTCCTTCTGCCAGTAGTCGGCGACGTGGTTGCCGTCGTCATCGCGTGGCAGCATCAGGAACTCCCCTCCCGTGGGCTTGAACTTTCCTTTGACCTCCAACCCGCCCGGCATCAAGGCGACCGCACGCACGGTCGAAAAGCCGCCGAAGTCATAGGCCGCGATCGGGATCGACACGACGAGTGGTCCTGGGTTGTTGCTGCTCTCGATCTCGATTCGCTGCCCATCCTCGCCGCCGTTTTCGGTGTTGGTGGCAAAGCGGATGTCGAACTCATCCGACGGCGTCTTTTTAGGATAGTTGAGCGCGATTCCCTTCTCGCGCGAGGTGCCATTGAGGGTGACGACCACCTTCTCGAACTTCTGTTGCGGGACACCGCCCCCCTTCTTCTGAAAGGTGGCCTTGATGGTGAGGAACGATCCCGGCAGTTCGGGATGGAGAATGTTTCCTTCCGGAAGCCACTTTTCGTAGTCACCCACCGGCTCAAGGAGCAGTTCATATTCTTCCGTTCCCTTCGGGGAGCATGACCAGGATGTTGTCAGGGTGCGCTCGGCGTCGCGCTCGACCTTGGTGCCGCCGAGTGAGAGACCACTCTCCGGCAATGCCTCGAAGACGCCGGCGCCTGGGATCTGATAATCGTTTGTGCCGCTTGAGGGCATGCCCGCCGGCTGAGATGTGGATTCCCACCTTCCGGGGATCTGGTTAATAGCGCTGGCGGCAAAGTTGTAAGTCTGGTTCCCATCCTGGGTGTCGATCTGCAGCGACCCTTCCGAAACGGAACTCCCCGAAGCCTGACTGCCGCCGCCGATCTCGGTATGGATAAGGGCTCCCGAGGCCACTCCCTGCTCACCCGTCCACATGCCGGAGCCGCCATCAATTGCCCCATCGCCGGCACTGAGGTCGATACTCCCGCTCCCCTGCTCCTTTTCTGACCAGCCATTGCTCGGCACGTATTCGATCTTTACCGACCAGGTGCAACTCCACTCTTTAACCTGCAGAAATCGGGTAGGACTCTGGGCAGGAGTGGGCCCGGCGCTTGCAGTCAGCGGAAAGACGAAGAGGACGAAGAGGACGAGGGAGAGTGGCTTCATGGAGGTGATTTACCTTTTTTGCTCAACCTGGCCTGGTGACCGGGCTGTAATTAGAATAAAATCCAGTCCTTCCTACAATGATTTTGGGCGGGGATCCAGGCTGTAACAATGGGTTCTCGCGAGGAGCCTTCGGGAATGACGACCAAGATAAAGGGTATTGTTAGAATCTGAAATCTCTAAGTGGGCTGAGCCGCCAGGGTCTTTGACAGCTCCGCACCCAGCTTGACGATGCGCTCAATGATTGCCTCATCGCTTCTGACCGTTCCCTCTGTCAGCAACGTGAGTCCACGATCCCAAGCGACGATCAGTCGTAGTACCGCGCCCGTCGAGCGCCGACCTTCCTTGCTGCTCATCCACTCCGCGTACTCAATCAAGGCGGTTTCAGCGGGTTCATTCAACAGCGCGGCGGGATTCGCAGCGCCACTGGTCAGCACATAGAAATTTTTATCGATGGCCTCATTGTGGACTTCAACGGGCGAGGCGTCGAGGAGCGCTTGCGCATCGACAGCCTCCCCTGCCTCCTGCCCCACTAGCTGGCGCATCGTTGAATCGATCGTGATTGCCGGCAGCTTAAATACGGTCCCTTCCGGGAATTTATGCCCCTTGGTTGGCCATAAGACGATCACCCCCTGGTGCAAGGCCGCCGCTTTCGTAGACCAGCGCGTCCATGCACCGAGACTCATTGAAATTGTATTGGACGACCGCAGGAAGGTCGACTCGACAGTCCACGGAATGCCATCTGTGGCGCCACTGTAATAGTAAGTCATGACATTGCCTACTTCAGTCATGTGATGCTGCCAGCCGAGAGCCGCAAAGCGCTGAGCGCGCGCCCCAGCATCTTCCTGTCTATGCTGGCGCGACTTCCGCCCCCGATCACCCCTACCAGGATCATCAGGAGGGCTAGACCCCCCACCAACCAGGTGAATGGAATAAAGATCCCGCCTATCTGCATGAAACTCCCCCTCAACTTCAACTTCGACTTTTGCTTCGGCCTTAGGCTGAAAACCCCTGAATAATGAATATCCGCTTTGTCGTAGTCTCGGCAAGACCCCGGCCCATCCAGGTCCAACTTTAATATAATCGCCGGTGGCATATACAGCCCCGCCATGGCGGATTTTTTAAAGGCCTAACGACCCTAATCACTTGCCGCCCCCGGATTAATACCCGAAGGGCCGCATGCGTTCTCGCGGTCAAGTGTATTTAATGGTTAAACCCTCTTGGTCAGTTTGTTGTAAACATGTCGAAAATTGAACAATAAAAAGGGATAATATCATTTCTCTCAAGACTATAATT
Source organism: uncultured Pseudomonadota bacterium (assembly GCA_963776835.1). GTDB lineage: Bacteria > Desulfobacterota > Desulfobulbia > Desulfobulbales > Desulfocapsaceae > UBA2270. Next base: position 286,532 of record CAVZOB010000005.1, on the reverse strand, counting down.
CCATAAGCCTTGGTCCATCCTTTCTAAATCTCCCTTGTTGCTTGATGCATCAAACTCTGCGTCAGTAAAAAGGCAAAATTGAGTCCATTCAATAATTCTGAACATTTTTCTATCTTCGGCTCTGTCTGATAGTGAGTCAGGAAAGCCCAGCTCTTTTTGGAAATCTGTATACGTTACCGTCTTATTTTTTAATTTGGCATACAGATCATGATTTATTACTCGAGTTATGGCCAACAAGGAGATTATTGGGGTAAGGCGGTGGGGATTTTCAGAAACAGAGGCGTAAAATATTGATATATTGGTAAATGTCTTTTCTAGTTGCCTAAGGGATAAATCAAAATGACGTGCAATAATTGAAATTGAGTCCAAAAGGCTTGTACGATCACGAAACACTTCCAGATCATGTTGGTCGAAAAGTTTGCTGCAATATTTTTTATAGTCATTAGTAAAGTTAGCATCTTTATTCTTTGGCAAAACACAATTGACATTTATGAATTTTTGCAAATATGTCGTAGCATCAATCTCTGCCCCATACACATTTTTAACTTGCCCCTTCAAGTTGCAACTTATCATAACCAGTAAAAAAACAATATTTTTTACTGAAAATATATGCTTTATTTTTTCTATTATTTCAACGGCATAGGTTGGTTTGCAACGATCAAGCTCATCAATGATTATTACGAGTGGCTTATCGGATTGTTCATTAATGTCTTTGGCAAATTGCTCTAGAGTTGTTTTGAAAGTTATTATCGTTTCAATTTCTTGTTTATGGGATGAAATCCTATCTTCAATGAATTTAGAAGCCAGATTTGATGTTCCTTTTGCTATATCATTTTTAATTTCTGACAACTCTTCTAAATCACTTTCTTTTATGACGCCAAGTGTAGCCGCTTTGATTCCAACTTTGACACCCCAAGATAGAAGTTGTCCCCCGACCTTACCTGCTTGTTTCTTGAATTCTTCTAATTTTTGTTTTGCCCGTTTGTTTTTTTGAAGTTCATTTGCTACAAAAGTCACCATATGGCTTGTTATGGCAATAAACGCATCGTCAATATAATCATTGGCAAATGCATCAAAATATATGGTCTTTATCTGATTGTCCTTAAGTAAATTTTGCCACATATTGACAAATGTTGTCTTACCTTCTCCCCATGGTGCATCTAGGCAAATTACAAGTTCCTCATTTGTCCTTGTTATAAGATTTAATAATGCCACTCCGAACGCTTCTCTGTTGAGAGCGTCATGGTCCTTAAAATTAATATTTTCATTTGCCAAAGGAGGAGTGGTTAATCTCATCGTGCCCTCAGAATATTCTTAATAGGTTTAACGTCTGCGGTGAGACGCAGCAAACCGTCAGGTTTGACCGTCGAACTCGACTGCATTGTTATGTGTTAATATGTACTAACTCGCACTAATTCACCAACTTCAGTGCACGCTAGTTTTTTATTTTCAGTGATGGAAATCATTCCTGTACTCTCTAGTTCTCTGAACGTATGAACCATTCTCACAATTTTATTATTGTCAATAACGCTAATCGCAGCAGCGAAATGTTTGGCTATTTGTGTATCCCAATCAGTCACGTGGAATGAAGCACGTAAAACGTGATCCGCCCCCGATTATCCCCAAATCAAGTACGTCGACCGCTCCTCCTCGGCGCTAGATGATCAGCCTGACGCCGCCAAGTTCCTCAACCCGGTAAGGGAAAGTGATCGCCGGGAGAGCCGATGAACATGAAATTGACCGGGATGTTCCATTGTTTTGACAGTTCCTGGATCAATTCCGGCCCGAATTCTCCCTTGATGCTGACGAACTCTATCTCTATTTCCGGGTATTCGCGATCGAGAAATTCGATATCCTTCTCGAGTCTTCTCGATTACTTCGTTGTCAAGATTCTTACTTACAGTAACGATCTTGATCTTGCGGGTGTGCTCATTGCCCTGGATATAGAGCATCACCTTATTCAGGTTTGACAGGTTATCGCCTCTGGTGAAAAAAACGAATTCCTGGGACTCGATCTTGTCGATGGTCGCCCTGATCCACTCGTTGGCCCTGGTTACCATTTTTAGAATCGGGACAAAAAGATATTCAATGAACCGCAACAGAATATCCAGCAAGGCGATGCGGTTCAGCATGATGGCGACAAAAATTATTGTCGGAATGAAATATTCGGCGAAGATGGCCAGGTTGGAAGTCTCCTCCAGTGAAGCGGTCTCTTTCATGATATTTCCCCAAAAGAGCGCATAATACCGCAGAATACAGCCACCATCACCGCCAACCATGACGCCTTCTCCGGCCGGGGCAGTTTTTCCCGTTTGAGCTTGAGGAGAATATTGCCGATGGCGAAGAGCCCCATGACCAGTAAAAAGGAGATGGTGTAAACCCCGGCCAGTTCTTCGACCGCGCCATGGGTGATCAACAGGATGGAGACGCTTAACAGGAAGAATACCGCAGAGATCCGATAGGAGCTCCCCCGTCTGTTCTTCTTCAACAGATATCCCGGCAGGACCCGGTCCAGAGTCATGCGCTCGAGTAAGCCGGTGACCCCCACGTAGGAAGTGAGAACGGCACCGCTCAAGACCACCACCGCATCGATGGAAACCAGTGTGGCCAGCCAGATGCCGCCGCTGATTTGCCCCATGTAGCGAGAGTAGATTGTTTTCATACATCCCCACTTCCGGGATCGGCACCAGCGCCAAGGCCAGAAAGGCCATAAGGGGGTTAAAAATACTGACCACGACCCACATATTACGCAAGGTCTTGGGAAAGACCCCGTCCTGTTGCTCCTCGACGAAATTGGCCGAACTCTCAAAACCGGAGATCCCCAGCATGGCCGCCGCAAAACCCCAGAATATCGCCATCCCTATACTGCCGTGCGGGAGAGGCAGCTGGTTGTTGCTATGGAAGACCTGTAGACCGTTATTGAACAGATACAGGGTAATTGCCCCGGCGAGGAGGATCAGGGAAAAAAGATGAAAAATGAAGATAATCTGGGCGACAATGGACGATTCACCGATACCCATAATGGTTATACCCAGAAAAAGGGCGAGAAGTAGAATGGTAGCGAAAATCACCGGCAAGAGCGGGGATAATGCCATGCAGGTAATGCATGGCCTGGAAGCTGAGATCACGGCGGTGGCCATGTAAGAGAGCAGGGTAAGGGCGGCGGCCAGTGAGGCCATAGATTTACTGGTCGTGTTCAGCAGGGCGTTGTAGGCCCCTCCATTCAAAGGCAGAGCCCCCACCACTTCTCCATATATCTTTCTGAAGAGATAGCAGAATACCGGCAACGATCAACAGGGCCACCCAGGCATACTGGCCGGCGGCGATAATCGACAGAGCAGAAACGTAGAGTACCGACGAAGAAATATCATTACCGCAGATCGCGGTGGCCGGCAGTTCCGCCAATTTGACGACTTTGTTTTTTTTACTCATTGCATTCCATTAAGTCACCCCCAGACTCTTTGAGAGAAGGGGAATGTTTGTAAATCCTTCTTGTAATGACACCCAGGACACCTTGCATTCGACATCTTCAGTGGCAATATAGGCCGTATCACCTGTAATAGTGATGGAAAAATTCATAGTACGTTTCACCAGCGCCGTCAATGCTTGAATACTTGCCCACGGAAACCGAACAACCGAAGAGATTATTGACGATCATACAAAAATGAGCTACCATTCATTTTTATATAATCAGAGATGCACGGCTAACATAGTAAGAAAAATCAAGAAGAGGAAGGAAACCATGAGCAACAACTTCGTTATTGTCTGTTCTTGCGGCACGGATAATCCCAACAGGGCAAGCCGGGCAATTCATCTGGCGACAATTGCCCATAAGGAGGGCAAAAACGTTTGCCTCTTCCTGCTTGATGAAGCAGTTTATCTCGCCAAAAAAGGCATGATCAATCATCTTCAGGCGGCAACCGGCGATGTCGCCGATGATCTGATGACGTACCTCCAGGCCCATGAGGTCCCCATCCTTGCCTGTACGCCATGCGCCAAAAGCCGGCAGATATCTGCAGATGACCTGATCGATGGAGCAAGAATGGCCTCCGCCATTGAACTCATTCATCTCTGTTCCGATGCTGCTGTTATCAGTTTGTAATGAAGAATGTAAGGATCTAAGGCCACGAGGACGACCAATTCACATTCGCGCACTCCCCGCGGGAATGTGAATTGGCAATCTTAATAGAGGCACAATCCTACTTATCTTTCCCTTTCCGGGCCACGTAAAACGCGGCCCGTCTCTAATCAGCCCCAAACTATTCCTCTTCTTTGGCCTCCTGTTTGATCTTGACAGAGGCACTTTTTCGATGTAAAAATTTCCTCCTTACTAAAATTTAATAGTCATTTCCACTCCTGCCTTATTGCAGTTGCGGATAATCGTCACTATTATTTATACTCATTACAATCACTGCCCTTCCAGGCAGTTTTTTTATCATTCATCAGGAGAACCATGCATGTGTCGTTTAGCCCTGAAAACCGCCATTGAACCTTTTTCACCCTATGAGGTTCTCACGGCCATGGAAGCCATGCAGGAAGGCTATGATGGCTCCGGGCTTGGCCTGCTGCTGCGCGGCCTGCACTTTGAGGATTACAAATACGACTCAAAGCACCCCGATCCTCTCCGGGATCGCCCACAGCGAAGCCGCCCTGCAGCGCCTGAACACCATCATGGACCAACGCGGCTATGAGCTCAAATATGACCACGAGTTCGAGACCCATCCCGCCATGGTCGAGGCCAAGGACCGCTACCGCTATTTTGTCCGGGTCTATAAGATGCCCGCCGCCTTTGAGAACAAGTGCGCGGAGGAGATCGAGGATGAGCTGATGCTCACCCGCCTGGCCCTGCGGGCCGACGGCGAAGAGCACGGCAACGACCTCACCGCCTTCTCCTTCTGGCCCGATGTGGCCATGATCAAGGAAGTGGGCTGGCCCCTGGAGATCGGCAACGCCCTGAGCCTGCATGACAACCGGATCACCTCCCGGGTCTGCATGGCCCAGGGGCGCCAGAACACCAACTACGGCATCAACCTCTACGCCTGCCATCCCTTCTTCATCCAGGGCATCGCCACCATGACCAACGGCGAGAACACCGCCTTCGTGCCCATCCAGGACTGGCTGCTCGGCAAGACATTACCCCGGCTACATCGGCTATCAGAGCGACTCCGAGGTCTTCGCCCATATCCTCCACTACGTCACCGAAGCAGCTCAAGCTGCCCCTGCAGGCCTATAAACACGTCATTACCCCGCTGAAGAACGAGGAACTGGCCAACCACCCCCAGGGCGATTTTCCTGAAAGGCTTGCGCGATGCCTGCCGCCGGCTGATCATCGACGGCCCCAATGCGGTCATCGGCACCCTGCCCGATGAGACCTGCCTGCTGGTCATGGATCACAAGAAGATGCGGCCGGCCACGGTCGGCGGCAAGCCCGGCGAATGGGCCATTGCCTCCGAGATGTGCGGCGTCGACGCCATGATCCCCGACCGGGATCCAGCCACTCGATTTTCAACCCATGCGTGAACATACCGTTATTGTTCCACCAGACAGAAAGGAGTTGACAATATGGTCTCAGTTCGATCCGATTCCCGTTGACCCAAGCAGCCTAACCTACCACGATCTGCCCTGGATCATCCAGCACCGGGAAGACCGCTGCACCCTCTGCGGCCGCTGCACCTCCGTCTGCCCGAACGAGGCCATTTATCTGGCCTACCGGCGGCAGCGCATGCCGAAGCTGGATGTCCTCCAGCAGACACGCGGCAACGACTACCGCACCTTTGTCGGCATCCGCCAGCACACCGACCATCGGCCAACGCCTGCATCGGCTGCGGCATGTGCGCCATGGTCTGCCCCAACGAGGCGATCGGCCCGGTGCCCAACACCAACGAGCACCGCACCCTCTTCCTCGCACAACCAGAAGGGCGAAGCCCCAGAAGCGCGGCGGCCGGCGCAACGTCCGCGGTCCGAACCTGCTTGACCGGATCATCTTCAACCGCATCTCCATGCTCACCGATCCGGCCCTCGATGCCGGCCGTCATGAGTTCTACCTGACCAACACCCTCTGGGCCGGGTCCTGCCGCCCGAAGATATTCCTGCAGCGCCAGCGCGACCGGCGAGCTGGATTCCGCCGACCCGGGAGATCTTCCCCTTCATCATCGGCTCCATGTCCTTTGGGGCCCTGTCGCCCAACATGTGGCTCGGCCTGCTGCAGGGCGTGGCCTACTGCAACGAGGTGCTGGGCATTCCGGTGGTCATGTGCACCGGCGAAGGCGGCTGCCCGCCCTGGGTGCTGAAAAGCCCCTTTCTGAAATACATCGTCCTGCAGATCGCCTCCGGCTATTTCGGCTGGGACGAGATCATCCGCGCCATCCCCGAGATGCAGTGCGACCCGGCGGCCATCGAGATCAAGTACGGCCAGGGCGCCAAGCCCGGCGACGGCGGCCTGCTCATGTGGTTCAAGGTCTCCAAGCTGATCGCCCGGCTGCGCGGCGTGCCCGAAGGCGTTGACCTGCCCTCGCCGCCGGTGCACCAGACCCTCTATTCCATTGAGGAGAGCGTCATGAAGATGATCCAGACCATGTCCATGGCCTGGGACTTCAAGGTGCCGGTCTATCCGAAGATCTCCGGCTCCACCTCGGCCAAGTCGGTGCTCAACAACCTGGTGCGCAATCCCTATGCCGGCGGCCTGCTCATCGACGGCATCGACGGCGGCACCGGCGCGGCCTACAACGTCAGCATGGACGCCACCGGCCACCCAATCGCCTCCAACCTGCGCGAGTGCTATCTGGATCTGGTGCGCCCAGGGCAAGCAGAACGAGATCCCGCTCTTCGCCGCCGGCGGCATCGGCAAGAACGGCAATGTCACCCAGAACGGCATGGCCCTGATCATGCTGGGCGCCTCCGGGGTCCACATCGGCAAGTACATCATGCAGGCGGCTGCCGGCTGTCTGGGCAACGAGAAGAACCGCTGCAACGTCTGCAACATGGGCATCTGCCCCAAGGGCATCACCAGCCAGAATCCCGAAGCTCTACCGCCGGCTCGATCCTGATCATGGTGGCCCAGCGGGTGGTGGAGACCTTCATGGCCATCCGCACCGAGATCAAGAAAATCATGGCGCCGCTGGGCCGCTCCCAGAGTCTGCCCATCGGCATGTCCGACGCCCTGGGCATCAACGACAAGGATGCGGCCGACCGGCTGAAGATCAGATACGTCTGTTAAGCCGAGTTTGTAATTAAACGATGAACAGCTGCAGCTATGACGAAAGCAAGTTCAGTGACGAAAACAGTTGTCAAAGGTCTTGGACGATGAAACGGCCAGCCGCATCAGCTCCAAGGATTTCGAGGAACTGGTCCAGCGAGGCCGCCGCCAAGATCCGACCAATCTGATCCTGGAGACCTACGGCCAGCATAATGTCGGCAGCCGCCTGCAGCAGCAGCGGAAGGCCGGTCACCATCGAGATCAACGGCCCCTGCGGCCAGCGCCTGGGCTGCATGGGCCATGCCCGGCACCACCATCGTCTGCCACGGCCCCGCCTCGGACGATGTCGGCTATCTCAATATCGGCGCCGAGATCACCGTCAAGGGCGATGCCACCAACGGCGTCTGCAACGCCATGGCCCACGGCAAGGTGTATGATCGGCGGCTCCATCGGCGCCCGCGGCCTGACCATGACCAAATGGAACCCGGAATACCAGCGGCCGGAACTGTGGGTGCTGGGTTCGGTCGGCGACACCTTTGCCGAGTTCAACTGCGGCGGCATCGGTGTCGTCTGCGGCGTTGAGCCAAAAACCCCGAAAATGTCCTGGGCTATCGGCCCTGCGTCGGCATGGTCGGCGGCACGATCTACTTCCGCGGCAAGACCGACGGCTCCTACTCCAACACCAATGCCAAGCCGGTCGCCCAGCCCGACGATGAGCAATGGCAGTGGCTCATGGAGCGAATGCCGGCACTATCTGCAAGGAAATCGGCCGCAGCGACCTGCTGACGAACCTTTCCGTGCGCGAGGAATGGCAGATGCTGATGCCATCACCCCGCAGGAGCGGGCCCTGATGTTTTCCGGCCCCATGCCCATGGCCGAATTCCGCAACAAGATCTGGAACAAGGCCTTCGGCGGCGGCGATCCCCTGCGCGACCTGGCCCCCGGTCTTGACCGCAGCCCCATCGGGCCGTATCGACACCGGCGACCTGCGCCGCAAAAAGCCCTTCTGGGCCAACCGCGAATCGGCAGCCCCCTGCACCTATTACTGCCCGGTCCACATCCCCACCGTCGACCGGCTGCGCCTGATCCGCGAAGGCAAGATCGATGAGGCCTATGAGATGCTTCTGCGCTACACCCCGCTGCCGGCTTCGGTCTGCGGCGCCGTCTGCCCGAACCTGTGCATGCAGAACTGCTCGCGGCAGATGGTCGACGAATCGCATCGATGTCGCAGCTTCTCGGCCGGGCCGTGCCAATGATGCCAGGCCCCGAAGCCATGACCGCGCCACCGGCAAGAAAGTGGCGATCATCGGCGGCGGCCCCGGCGGCATGAACGCCGCCTGGCAGCTGGCCCAGGCCGGGGTCGAGGCCCATATCTTCGAAAAGGACAAGCAGACTGGGCGGCAAGCTGGCCCAGGTCATTCCCTGGGAACGGCTGCCCAAGGCCGTCTGGGAGTCAGGAGATCAAGCGTTTCATGTCACACGCCGAACATCCATGTCCACTTCAGCGTCGGACATGAACAAGGAGAAGTTCGCCGAGCTGCAAGAAGGACTTTGATTACGTGGTGGTGGCGGTCGGCACCCATGAGCCGCGCACGCATCCCCTTCCCCGGCCATGAACGGGTTATTCCCGGCCCTCGACTTCCTGAAAGATGCCAAAAGCGACAAGCCCCTGACAAGGTCGGCAAGGAAGTCGTGATCATCGGCGCCGGCAATGTCGGCTGCGATGTGGCCTGCGAGGCCTACCGGCTGGGCGCCGAAAAGGTGACCCTGGTTGATATCCAGAAGCCGCTGGCCTTCGGCAAGGAAAAAGAGGCGGCCGAGGCACTGGGCGCCAGTCTTCCGCTGGCCGGTTATGACCAGGGAAGTGACCGATGAGGGCCTGGTCGACGGACACGGGCGAGCTGATTCCGGCCCAGACGGTGATCATCTCCATCGGCGACGTCCCGCGCCCTCAAGTTCCTGCCGGAAACGGTTGAGACCGTCACCGTTGGCGGGGCGGCCTGGATCAAGACCCAGGAGTCGGCATCTGACCACCGACGCCAAGGTCCTGGCCGTGGGCGATGTGGAAAAACCGGGTCTTGCCACCAACGCCCTGGGAGCCGGCAAGGCAGCGGCCGAATTTATCATTGCCGACTTCAAGGGCGTGGAATGGAAGCCCTTTGCCAAGCACCCGATCACCCAGCAAGCCCTGACCATCACCCACTATGTGCCGGATGAGCATATGCGCATCCACACCGAGCAGGCCCAGGCCGAGAGCTGCCTCTCCTGCGCCACCTGCCGTGACTGTCATCTCTGCGAGACCATCTGTCCCACCGGGGCCATCTCCCGCCGCGAGATAGAATATGGGCACACCAATGGCTACGAGACAGGACTGGACGGCAGCTGGGAGTACATCTCGGACGACAAGAAGTGTATTGCCTGCGGCTTCTGCGCCGACACCTGCCCCTGCGGCATCTGGATGATTCGCAGTTTTTAGGTGCCGTTACTCAAGAGAGCAAAGGCAGTTACTTGCTCTCTTGAGTCTACGGCACCTTATGCCGCTTCCCGAAACCAGCCAATCCCTTCCGGCTGTTTTCGGGAGTGGCGTCTTGCCGATATATAACTACACCACCCCCAAGTCCCCTCCCAAAGAAGAGCAAAGGCAGTTACTTGCTCTCTTGAGTCTACGGCACCTTATGCCGCTTCCCGAAACCAGCCAATCCCTTCCGGCTGTTTTCGGGAGTGGCGTCTTGCAGATATATAACTACACCACCCCCCAGTCCCCTCCCAAAGAGAGCAAAAGCAGTTACTTGCTCTCTTGAGTCTACGGCACCTTATGCCGCTTCCCGAAACCAGCCAATCCCTTCCGGCTGTTTTCGGGGAGCGGCTGTCTTGGTGTACAGAACCTAAAAAAGGAGGTTTTTTATAGTCTTTGATGAGGCTATGCCTTCACATAAATACCGTGGGCCTTGTTTTTAATTTTCCCCTGCAGCTTCAGCCGATGCACGAGGGCGTAAATTTTTGTTTTGGCAAGCCCTGTCTTTTCAGCCAGAGCATCAGCATTGACTCCATCCTTCTGTCCGGCAATGAGAACGGCGACCTGATCAAGGGGCGACAGATCTACCTGGATCCGGCTGGTCAGGGTCTTCTTGCCTTTCTGGCGCGGCTTCTGCGAAACCGGTTTTTGGCTTGAGGTCTTTCTGTTTGCAACCTTGATCCTTTCACGATCAAAGACCGGTGGGATGTCGAGTTCAATGCCGAACAGGGAGGAAAGATCATCCTCTTCCAGGACCTTGGCGCTTCCAGCTTTAGCCTCGGCCAGGAGATCCGCCGTCTTATCCTGGATGGCCTCGGCCACCAGATCCTCGGTCCGCACATCTCGCAGGGTAAAGAAAAGATTCGGCTCTTTGTCGATCCTGGCGCCAATACCATAGAGGGCAGCCGCCACATGTTTACACATTGAGGCCCAATCCGGACAACTGCACTCAAATGAGATCTCTTTGGGCAACGGGAACAGCCCCTTGCCTTCAGCCAAAAAGATCTCACTAAATCCTTGGGGAATTTTCCAGCCAGCAGCTCCTGCAACGAATGCAAACGGCCCTCGCACTGCTTCTTGATCGCTGCCCATTGGGAACCACCCAGGGCCTTGATACCGATCTCTACCTTATAAGGCCTGGACGTTGACCCCTGGACAAGCGCTGTCACCTTGCCGGCTGCAAGCTGCAGATCAAGCACGGCACCATGACGGACATAGCTGCGACCCCTGCCGATACGATTGCTGTAATCCGCATAGCGTTCGAGGTTCTGATTCCATGATTTGCCCCACCATGTCCTGGCCAGGGCGCTCCCCTCCAGAATAACCGGCCTGATCCCCGGCATCTTCTTTTGCAATTGGCTCAGCTTCTGCGCCGCCTTGCCTTCTTCTCGGCCACCGGCACATATTCAGGATACTCGGAATATCTGGGTTTATTACTACGCCGCCGCATATTTTCCTCTCTGCGCTTATAATGAATTCAAGGTAAAGAGATTCAACAGTTCATCATTGTTCATCTCGGTGATCCAGGTCTCGCCGGTCGGAGCAATGATCTCCCGGGACATCTGTGATTTTTGGTCCAGCATGGCATCGATCTTTTCTTCTATGGTACCCTTGGTCAGAAACTTGTGCACCATCACATTTTTTTTCTGGCCGATACGGAAGGCCCGGTCAGTGGCCTGATTTTCGACCGCCGGGTTCCACCATCGGTCAAAATGAATGACATGATTGGCCGCCGTCAGATTGAGGCCGACCCCTCCCGCCTTCAGAGACAAGACAAAGAACGGTACATAGTCATGACTTTGGAATCGGGCAACGAGCTCCTTGCGCTTACCGACCGGCACTCCGCCATGAAGGACCACCCCCTCACGATGAAAGATACCGGCCAGAAAACGACTCAAGGGACCGGTCATCTCCTGGAATTGGGTGAAGACCAGCACCTTCTCCCGTTTTTCATAAATGGTCTCGCAGATCTCCCGCAACCGCTCAAACTTCCCGCTTTCTTTCTCATCGTAGACCTCAAGGCCCAGATACTGGGATGGATGATTGCAGAGCTGCTTAAATTTCATCAGGGCGGAGAGGATCAAGCCCTTGCGCTGGATCCCTTCCGCCTCAGCAAGCGATTTCTTGATGGATTCGATGATCTCCTGGTACAACAGGGCCTGTTTCCTGCCGAGAAGTGCCCAGGTCTTGACCTCCACCTTGTCGGGGAGGTCGGAGATGATCGATCCGTCGGTCTTCATCCGCCTGAGAATAAAGGGGCTGATCACCCGGCGCAGGCCACTATAACCGGCCGGGCTATCGGCGAGCCCTTTGGTAAAGGCAGTGAACTCCTTGGCTGTGCCGAGCAGGCCGGGATTGACAAAATCGAAAAGGCTCCAAAGATCGGACATCCGGTTCTCGATAGGGGTGCCGGTCATGATGATCCGGTTGGTGGCGGTCAATTCCTTGACCGCCTTGGTCTGCTTGGCGCCGGGGTTCTTGATGGCCTGGGCCTCATCCAGAATCACCGCCTGCCAGGGATAATCACCCAGCCAGTCGTAACGTTGGACAAGGGCATAGGTGGTGATCACCAGATCCAGGCCATCAATCTGCTCTCTCTGCAGGGACGGGACGCGCCCGGGTCGGTGAAAGTCGGGATGGGCAGCAAAGAAAAGCAGATCGGGGGCAAAGGCATTGATCTCATTGATCCAGTTGGACAGGAGCGAGGCCGGCATGACCAGGAGCGAGGCCCGGCCTGATTGATTTGTCCGCCGCTCTTTCAATACATTGAGGAAGGCCAGGATCTGCACCGTTTTACCCAGCCCCATATCATCGGCCAGACAGGCGCCAAGGCGCAAGCTGTGCAGAAAGCAGAGCCACTGCAGACCCTGCTGCTGATACCCGCGCAGGGTGGCCTTAAAGCCTGGACCGGCTTCCACCTCGGCAAGCGACTCAGGGTGATGTAGTTTTTCCATGACCGACTGCAGCCAGTCGCCATGGGATACTCCGGTGATAAGATTGGCATCAGAGGCGCCAAGTAACTTATCGGGACTCATGGAAAGCCGCATAGCATCCAGGAAACCGAGCCCTTCATCCTCACCCAGTTCCCGGGCCTTTTCATAGGCCGAGAGAGTCTGGCGCAGCTTATCGGGATCGACCGCAATCCATTTGTTCTTGATGAAAGCCAGACCTTCCGACTCCTGGAGCAGACGGTGTGCTTCCTCCTCTGAGATCTCGGCATCGCCGATCATCAGTCGTGGCTTAAAATCGAGAAGAGCCGACATGCCGACCATGGACGGAACCTTCTCGCCTATACTGATATTGACGCCGATACGCGCGGCCTGTCCCTTCCACCAGTTCGGAATCCGGCAGAGAATGCCGCAATCCTCGTAGAGCGGGATCTCCTTGAGAAAGGTATAGGCCTCCTGGGAAGACCAGGAGAGGGGCGAGAACAATTCACCGGATTCGAGCAGCTCATTGATCAATTCACTCTGCCTGGCGGCATCAGAGACATTGACGAGGAGTTCCAGCAGTTTTTTATTATCGTTTTTGTATTCCTCAAGGGCGTATTTGAGAGGCAGATGTCTTGATTCGCCATCAGCATTCAGGGCAGTGGAATAAGTGGCCAGAAAAGCGAACGGGGCAGCCCCCTTCCTGTTCTCGACCAGATGAAAATAGATGCGGCCGACTAGATGGATTTCCGGGCTGTAGCCCTTGATGAGCTCCTCAACCGTCCCGGCAAAGGCAGCGATTTTCCGGGTAAAAATCGCATGCAGGAGCTGCCACAGGGAACGAAGCTGTTCTTCTCCCAGATACTCACTGCCGGTCATCAGGGGAATGCGGTCGCTGAGCTCCCGCAGTTCGCCGGCTTCAAGGGGGATTACAACACGGTCGCGCTGCTGTTCAATCTCCGGGGTCAGCCGCAGTTTTTGGGTGAAGAGACTGACAAAAGTGCGCCAGAAGCCCAGAGAGGGCGAAAGATGGACGCCCTTGCGACAGAAGCCGAGGGAGAGCAGCCAGTTGTCGGGGTCAGCGAGATAGTGTTCAAATATCGTATTCTGCAAGAGGTATGTGGCGTTGCTCTGTTTTTCCGACGACCCGAGCCATTCAAGCTGGATGATGCCATCGGGCATTACAACGGCCTCAAGTTCAGTGCGCGCCATGCATGGTCCTGTTTTCAGTAAAATTGATCCGGGTCAATAGCAGCAAAGAGCGGATAATGCCTTCTGCTGCTCTCTTTCCGGCTCATACTAAAGGTTAGTGGTGAATTCAAGAGATAAGTGTGAGGGCATAATGATTTCCATGGAACGAACAGCCTACAACCCTGCATCCCGACGAATCCGCATAAATACCGGAAACTTCGGCAGCCCGGAACGGTAGTGTCCGTAGTATTTAAAGGTGATGGTCTCCCCGATCGGCGGTGGATTGCGGCGCTGGGCAACGGTAAAGCCGGTACCGATTTTCAATCTGCGTCCATCCGCCATCTCAACCAGCAGCGCGCCAAGCCGCCCCGCGTTCTGACCCTGACCGGGAAGGTGATCGACCACCACGGCCTCGGCATCTGTAAATGACTTCACCTTCAGAATTTCCGGTCGGCGGCCCGCAAGATAGGGTGCCCCTGGATCGCGAACGATCAAGCCCTCTCCGCCCAGATGCTCTATCCGCGCCAACTCGCGCTGCATGGCCGCACGGTCCGACACCAATTGCTGGGGGATAACAAAGGCATAGGCAGAGGGATGGGCAGCAAACCAGACCGTGGCCTGTTCGATACGCCGGGTAAACCCGCCCGGGGCCCGGGGCACGTCAAAGATGGCGAAGCGCAGGTGGTGCCAGCCTTCGGAATCCTCCAGACTCTTCACCACTGCGGCGGTCATCTCAAAGCTGCCCCGCCCGCCCCACAGTTCTCCCTCCAGGGCAAAGGAAGGCAGATCTGCCACAAAATCCGGCGGTGGGTGGAACACGCTTCCATTTTTCGACCACAGCTGTCGGCCGTCCCAGTAGCCCCGGACCCCGTCCAGCTTTTCACTCATCAACCAGCCGGCAACCGCGCGCTCACCGCCATCCACCTGCGGCAGCATCGGTCTGGGCGGAGTGGCTCCGGCCACCCCAAACAGGCCCAATGCTCAGCAGCAGAATAATCAGAACCTTCAGTCGTTTCACAACCTCCTCCTCAGCCGCTGTAAAATAATCACATAACCCCTGGATGGCCCAAAGCGGCATAATAGAGTTGAGGCAGAACATCGGTTTCAGAATCAAAAACAGATCCTGCCTCGCCTATGTTACTCCCCAAACATCCAGATTCCGATAATCCGGAAAACGGAAAACCGGAAAACAGGCGGTTAATCGTGCTTCACTCTTTAACCATACCAGCTATTTTAATGCATTTTCAGCTTGTTATATGACAAAATCAGCATCAGGCATGATAAATGCTACATTAAGTACATATCTAAGAAATTGTCTGCACAAGAAGTAAGACCAGGCCAGAATGATTGAGAATAAACACTGTTACCCTTCTCCTGTTTTTAGCAGTTAAGAATGGAGGATCAGGCCATGACACTTCAAGAAGCAGTTGGAATCCTGTTACTGAGCCCATTTTACTTTAAGTTGTCTCCTGCTGACAGGATGGTATTGGTGCAGGAATATTGTGATCTTTTCAATGAAATTGCCATGCAGTTGAATGAGACAGCTGCCAGCAATAATAAATAACAGGACAGAGCTTCAGGCATATAATGTTTTTATTACAGATGGTTACAGAAGAAATCAAGGAGCAGGTCCTCAAGTACGGCCTGCTTTCTGAGTAGCTCTCCTGTTCGTCGCTCCAGAAGATGCAGAGTTGCAGCATCCTCTTTTCCCTTGATATGGCCGCAGTTATAGTTGAGACAGAACATCGATTTCATGGTCAGAATGCAGCCTGCCACCCCCAGAAAACAGCACTCCGTCGGGCCATCCTGCTGGATGGTCACCTGAACTCCGGCCAGCATATTCATCAGCAGCTGCAGCACATCATTTTCAGCCGCCATATAGAGGCTGCAACAGCCACCTCCCTGACGGCCGGCACATTGGGTACAGGTCTTCCCCATGCCCATGGCACCCATCTGGACCTGCAGGGCATGCTCCGAGGCCTCAAGCGCCGCCAGTTGCGACCTGATATCCGGCCGCAGGGCAAGTTCCTTGCCATACCGTCCATACAGTTCCTGGGCGGCCGCCAGTTTCACCACCACATCGCCGCTGTAAAAAAGCGGATAGAGTTCAGAACGTATCACCATGATTGATTGGCCTTCTTTGCCCTTATCTCCATCATTGTGCCTGTTGCATGAAATCAAGCCAGATCGGGGCGGCGGCGCGTCCGCCACTTTCATCCCGGCCCAGGGTGGTGTTCTGATCGTATCCCAGCCAGACGCCGGTGATCATTTTCCGGGTAAATCCCACAAACCAGGCATCGCGATTCCCGTCCGAGGTCCCGGTCTTGCCGCCGCACAGACCAGGGAGTCCCGCCGCCCGTTTTCCCGTACCCGCGCTGATGACCGTTGCCAGCATCTTCTCCATGTCCTGGGCCACTCCGGTCTGCAGCACCTGCCGCGATTGAAACCTTTCCGCCATCAGAATCCTGCCACTGCCATCCTCGATCCTGGTAATCACCACCGGAGGGGTAAACCTGCCGTCACAGACAAAAGGTGCATAGGCCCCGGTGATCTCGAGCAGCGACACACCGGTCGCCCCCAGGGCCAGGGAGAGATCAGGGGTGATCGGCTCGCTGATGCCGCTGGCCGCAGCCAGGGCCCGAACCTTGTCAACTCCCACCTTCTGCAGGAGCTTGACCGTCACCACATTCAGGGAATGGACCAGCGCCGAAGCCAGGGATGTCTCCCCATGAAACTCACCGGAATAATTTTTCGGCTGCCACAGCTTTCCTCCGTGGCCCCGGATGGACAGGGGCGCATCCAGGATCATCGATTCCGGCCGGAAACCATTCTCCAGGGCCGTGGCATAGATCAAGGGTTTGAAGACCGAACCCGCCGTCCTCCGCCCCTGAGTTGCCCGGTCAAAGGGAGACTCCGTAAAATCAAGGCCGCCCACCAGGGCCCTGACCTGCCCCGTGCAGGCCTCCAGGCTCACCAGTGCCCCCTGCGGCGTCTTCTGGCGCCCCTTTACTGACGACTGCCCGGAAGAGCGCACCAGAGAGGCTATCACCCCCCGGCGCACCGCCCTGGTGGCCGCGAGCTGCATGGCCGGGTCCAGGGTCGTGAAGATCCTGAGCCCGGCATAATTTAACGAAAGACCCAGCTTCTCCTCCGCCCGCTTGCGCACCAGTTGCACGAAATAGCCGCTGTTCCTGAGTGCGGCCTTCTCCGGCTGCTGGAGCTGCACAGGCGACAGAAAAGCCCGGCGCGCCTCCTCTGCGCTCACATAGCCATCCTCTGCCATCCGGTTCAAAACATAGCGCTGTCGCTGCTGGGCCTGCTCCAGATGCGTAAAGGGGGAATACCGGCTTGGCGCCTGGGGCAGACCGGCCAGGATAGCCATCTCCCCCAGGGTGAGCTCCTGCACGTGTTTGCCAAAATAGAGCTGAGCCGCCGCCTCCACCCCGTAGGCGCCATCCCCCAGATAGATCTGATTGAGATAGATATAGAGGACCTCCTCCTTGGCAAGCTGGCTGTCGATCCGCCACGCCAGGATGGCCTCCTTGAATTTGCGCTGATAGGTCTTCTCCGGGGAGAGCAGCAGGGAACGGGCGACCTGCTGGGTGATCGTGGAACCGCCCTGACTGCGGCGGCCCTCCCTGGCATTATTAATCAGTGCCCTGAACACCGACCAGAAGTCGAGGCCGGGATGGTCATAAAAACGGCCGTCCTCAGCGGCCACGAAGGCCTTGGCCAGCAGGGGCGGCATCTTCGAGAGCGGCAGCACCGTCCTGTTTTCGATGAAAATCCGGTCCATCACCTTGCCGTGCCGGTCGAGGATCTCTGTGGCCTGCAGGGGATGGTACCGGGAGACAGAGCTGATATCAGGGAGGTTAAGGGCCTTGAAGGCAATGAGGAGCGAGCCGAGGAAAAGTGTGATCAACAGGCAGATCCCAAAGAGAAAGGCGATGATATGCTTTTCATTCAACGGCTTCTGCCGCGGGGCCGGCCGCCGAGGAGATGTTGCCGGCTGACCGGGGACTGTTGTTTGTTTGGATGAGACCACGGATCTTTGTTTGTATTAGGTAAATTTGGTAATGATTGCTTCCGCAAAGGACCCTGAAACCATCAGAAACCGTTACGAAAGGAGCTCTGCCTTCATGACCATTTCGTGACGGCTCCCCATGGAGCAGCAACCATCAAGGCAAAAGATCATTATTACAACAGCGGTTTACCATAGACGACACAGAGTTCACAGGGAGAAATTGATTTTCCTGAACATGATTCAGGGCAAATCAATATTCTTATGGTATATTCCATCCATACTCTTTCAACTCTTCTCCCCCTCCCGGAGGCACCAATATGAAACGCCCGCCCCTGCTCACCGAAGATGGCAACCTCCTGCTTGATCCGCTGACGGAACCGACCATTGACCCCAAGCTGGGCGTTCCCAGGCTGGCCGCCATCCTCCGTTTTGAGGAGACCAGCGATACCGTGCGCGGCGTTATCAGTGACATCATGGCAGCCGGTCACCTGCGACAGCGCTGTTCTTTGATCGGTCGAAGCGGCCATTCGCAGATCGGCCTCGATCTCGATTTCGGTGACGGTCTACCGGAGATTGATACCCGGCACAAACGCATTGATATGCCGGTGCATCTCTTTTCGCTGAACCGTAACATCCCGGACATCCTCTTTGCCGAGATCAAGACCATGGTCGACCGTAACAGACGGCTGACCGCGGGCAGGCTCTTCATCCCTATGGCCGATCCACTTGGACGCGCCGAGATTGAAGAGGCGGCGGCCAATCATTATCTGATGCTGCCTCCCGGTGCCAGCATTGACCCCGGGGGAGTCATCACCCTCTCCCTGGAAAACAGCCGCTACCTGCTGTCAAACACGCTGCTCACCGCCGGCCAGAATATCCAGATCGTGCTCAGCGAGAGCAAGGAAGGGTTGGGGCTGATTCAATACCCCTCCCGCTGCGGGCTGCCCGCCTCCCTCGCCCCCGGCGACTTTCTGTGCGGGGCCATCCGCATTTCTCTCGGTCCCTACAGCGCCCTCATCGACAGGAACATGAATGAACCCGGGGTGTTCCATCTTGCGGCCCGACTGCTTGATGCGGTGCGGACCAGCGGCATCAGGGTTCCGAGGCAGGTGGAAATCTACAATGGCAGCGACCAGCCCGTCTCCCCCGGCGGCCTGCAGGTGAGACTTCGCCTCTTCCCCACCGACCTGAAAACCACCGAGATGACCAAGCGAATCCTGAGCCCCAGTCAGGGCCGGAGAATCATGGAGAAAGGTGTGGATTTTGCCGATGCCACCGACATCTTTGACCTGAATGTCAATGATGTCCTGTTCGACAATATCAGTCAGACGGCAGGCGCGCGTGGCAATTACGGCCGGATTCTGACCCGCAGCAAGTGCATAGAGATCCAATGGGAGCTGCAGGAAAATGAGTGGCATGAGACTGCCCAGAACCGGATTGTCTACGAGGCGGTCCGGGGCACAATCACCTCCGGCCTCCATCAGGGAGCTCAGATCGACCCTGAATTGAGGCAGTTTGCCGAGACCCTCAATCTGGTGGGTGGGGCCCAGAACCTGCGCAAGGTCTTCATCACCCATACCTTCCCGACCAGCGACACACTCCGCTTACTCAGACACAACAACGTCGGTGTTTTTATCGGGCGCAGCATTCGAGAGGGAGAGGCCCAGGAGAATGGCATGCCTTACCACCAGCCTCCCGACAATGTCTACTTCGGAGGGGCCACCTATGAAACCTTCTGCGAGATGTCCTGCCACGAAGACGTCCGATTCTACATGCTTTTCGGACAAAACACGGAGACCCACCTGCGCGAGTTCCACCGCGGATTCTGGATGACCAGGGAGGGCAAGGAAAGGATAGCAGATGTGCACACCATGATCGCCATGTTCGGTTCCCATATTGACGGCACGGAAGGGTTGCTCAGTCATCAGATTCATGATTTTTTTGCGCAGCTCAGTTCTGTTCCCGAAATCGGCGACGACTTCGCGGTCTGTCACGGCAGCGGCCCCGGCGTCATGAAGATTGCCGATGACACTGCCGCCGGTCTCGGCATCCTGCGCATAGGTGTCGGCATCGACAGCGAAAAGATAGGCCAGCGCGCCAATCTCGACCCGCCGATCCTCCTCAATTTCAACAACTCCGCCCGCCACATGCGCCAGAACATCCTCGACCGCACCTCCCTGTTCAAGATCTACAATATCGGCGGCATGGGCACCTTTGAAGAAATGCTCATTGCCGTCACCAATCTCAAGCTCTTTGAGAGCCTGCCCGCTCCGCACATCTTTGTCGATCCCTTCGGGCTGGGAGAGAACGGGGAGCATCTGTGGAAATCCACCCTGGAACAGCTGCAGACCGTCTCGAGCACCAAGAAAATCGGCAGCCACAGTGTCCGGCTGGCACCGGCCTGGGTGCCCAATTTCTGTCATGTGGTCCCCGACTACAAGGCGGTGTTTGATATCATCGCCGGATTTGTCCATGACCCGGTGAGCTACTGGCAGAAGGCCGGAATCCCGGATCAGGATCTTTTCCAGGCCTGGGATAACGCCGTCCGCAGCAAGGTGATCATTCCGCCTTATCTGCAACGGGCAATCCTTGTGGTGCGCGGAGGCAGTGAGCAATCACTCTCATCCGATGATAGCGAGAACTGATTGACACCTCTTTTCAGTTTAATATAACCCTTCTCCCTGAGGGAGAAGGTGGCCGAAGGACCGGATGAGGGGGACCGCGGATGCCTACAAGCAAGCCTTTCCCCCTCACCCTAGCCCTCTGCCTCGAGGGAGAGGGGACTATCTCGATTTATGCGACTTCACTTTTTTCCCTGCCGAGACCCTGAGAATGGCAGAAAAAAGATATTTTCCTCAGACTTTCAGCGCCTCTGCGGGAAAAAAATTCTTTATGTTGAATAATTATAAAATTGCGATACTATCAAGTACGGAATTTCACCACTGACCATCCATCCTTAATTCCTGCAACCGCTACGTACTATGTCCAAGATCCGTATCCTTCCTGAACAACTGGCCAACCGTATCGCCGCGGGCGAGGTGGTGGAACGTCCCGCCTCGGTGGTCAAAGAATTGCTGGAAAACAGCCTGGATGCCGGGGCCACCAGGATCGAGATCGAGATTGAGGGCAGCGGCACCCGCCTGATCCGGATCATCGACAACGGGGAGGGCATGGATGAGGACGACATGCTCCTCTGCCTGGAACGGCACGGGACATCGAAGATCGCCAGCGACCAGGATCTGGCGGCCATCAGCTCCCTGGGTTTCCGGGGCGAGGCCATCCCCTCCATCGCCTCGGTGTCGCGGATGACCATCTCCTCCCGCATGGCGGAGGCACCCCTGGGAGCCAGTGTCGTTGTTGACTATGGACGAGTGCTCAAGGTGCATGCAATCGGCTGCAGCCGCGGCACCATCTTTGAGATCCGCAACCTCTTCGGCAACACCCCGGCCCGCCGCAAATTCCTGCGCACCAGCAGGACGGAACTGGCCCATATCGTCGAGGTGGTCAAGAGCTACGCCCTGGCGGCTCCGGCCACCATCTTTATCCTGCGCGTGGACGGCCGCGAGCTGCTCCATTTTACAGAGAATCAGGCGCTGCCGGATCGATTGAGGGGTATCATCCATTATGAAGGCCAGCTCCTGGAGGTGGGAAGGGCCGGGGACAAGGGCTGTCATGCCCACGGCTGGCTCCTGCCCCCGGAGGCGGCCGTGGCCGGTTCCGCCGGGATCCGCCTCCTGGTCAACGGCCGGGCCGTGCGCGACCGGATGATCGTCCATGCCGTTGCCGAAGGATTCCGCAATTTCCTGATGAAGGGGATGAGTCCGGCTGGCTTCATCCACCTGCACCTGGACCCCGAGGATGTGGATGTCAACGTCCATCCCACCAAGCAGGAGATCCGCCTGCGCAACGGCCAGGCCATCCACCAGATGATCAGCCAGAGCGTGGGACAGGCCATTGTCGACCATCAAAAAAAGATCCAGTCCACCCTCTTCCGGTCGATGCCTGCCCAGGACAACAGGCCGCAACTAGAAACAACAACGGCTGCGTCCGGGCATGCCGGTCACAGGCCCGGACCATCCCTTTTCACCCCTGAAGAAAAAATACCTGGCGGGCAATCACAGCCTCCCTCACCCTCACGCCTTTTCCGGCCGGCAGTGAGAGAGTGGCCCCCGGCAGCCAGGACCATGCCCACGCCTGCCGGGCTGCAGACCGCCGAGTCCACTCCGCCGGAACCGGAATCCCCCGCCCTTCCTCTCCCCGGCGGCAGTCAGCAGGCCCTGCCCGAATCAGAAGCTGCCGGCCACGGCCTGCAGGTCATCGGCCGATATGACAATCTCTACATCTTCTGCCAGTCAGCCGACGGCGGACTGCTGGTGGTGGATCAACATGCCGCCCATGAACGCCTCCTCTTCGAGGACCTGAAAAGGCAGTTCCTGCAGGGACAGATCGCCAGCCAGACCCTGCTCTTCCCGGTGACCGTCGAGCTTTCCCTGGGGGAGACGGAATGCGTGGACCACCATGGTCCGGAGATCAAACAGATGGGTTTTACGGTCAGGGAATTCGGGGGCAACTCCTTCATCCTCTCTTCCGTGCCCGCCATGGCGGGCCAGTGCAATCCCGGTGCGCTCTTTCTCGATATCCTGGGAAGGTTTGCAGAGGCGGAAGAGAAGAAGGGAAAAGGCTCCATCCTCGATGATATCCTGGCCTCCATGGCCTGCAAGGCGGCGGTCAAGGCCGGAGACCGGCTCCAGGCCCGCGAGATCGACGCCCTTCTCACCCGCATGAATCGTGCGGATCTTTTTTCCCACTGTCCCCACGGACGGCCGGTCCTCAAACATTTCACCAGCACGGAGGTCAAAAAATGGTTCCATCGCACATGACAGGGCAGCAAGACAGCCAGGCCCGGGAGTCTCTTCGATCCCGGATCTTCTTCATCCTCCTGCTGGGCATCACCCTCTTCTTCTCCGGCTGCGCCAAGGCACCCGTGGGCGGAATGGGAACAGGAGGACGGATCATGGAGGTCACCGGTTACTGCGGCTGCTCCCGATGCTGCGGCTGGGAGCGCGGCAGCTGGCTCTTTCTCAAACTCAACTTCTGGAACCGCTACACCAATGGCGGCAGGAGTTACAACGGCCTGACGGCCGGCGGCACCACTCCCACTGAGCCGCAGGCCGGTTTTTTTTCCCTCGACACCCTGCAACATCCGTGGATGATCCCCACCCGGCTGATCCTGTTCCCTTGGTATTTTCTGCCCGAGAAAGGCACCATTGCCGCCGACACCAAATTTTATCCCTTCGGTACCAGGATGTACATCCCCGGCTATGGATGGGGGGTGGTAGAAGACAGGGGCGGGGCGATCAAAGGACCTGACCGGATCGACCTGTTCTTTGATTCGCACCAGGAGGCCCTGCAGTGGGGCAGAAGAAAGGTGGCCGTGGAGATTGAACGCCCCTGAAAAAACACCCTGAGCAGCCCTCCTAGTTTCCATTGAGCTCCTTCCTCCCTGAGGGAGAAGGTGGCCGAAGGCCGGATGAGGGGGGACCATGCCCCTCTTTTTGCTGAATCTTGTCATCAGGGGAAGAGAGGGAAGGCCCCGGTAATCCGCATCTTCAAGAGAGATCGCCTCTTCTTGGTATTTCCCTTGACTGAAAGATTCGTCAAGGGTAATGATGTCAATAGTCTTGATGTTGAATCTTTCTTTTATTCCCCTCAACACTGTGATTCGCCAATGAAAAACACCACCAGCAACGCAACCATCCTCATCGTTGAAGACGATCCCTTTGTGCGCCAGAGCATGGCCTCGTATCTGGAGAATACAGGATATCATGTCCTGCAGGCCGCAAATGGCAGAGAAGGACTGGAACTCTTTAACAAAAAAACTCCCGACCTCATGATCATTGACCTGCAGATGCCGGAGATGAGCGGACTGGAGCTCCTGCAGGCCATCAAAATCAATCACTCTCTAACCCCGACCATCGTGGTCTCGGGCACGGGGTCCATGGAGGATGTCCTCGAGACGCTGAAGCTCGGGGTCTGGGATTATCTGACCAAACCCATTACCGATCTGGTAATCCTGGAGCACGCCGTGGATCAGGCCCTGGAAAAGGCCTATCTGATCAAGGAGAACAGACGCTACCAGCTTCATCTGCAAGATGAGGTCGATCTGAGAACCGAGGAACTGCAGAATCGGGAGCAGGATCTGAAAATGGCCCTGATCAGTATTGTTGACGTCGTGGCCTCCCTGGTCTCTGTTCGTGACCCCTATACCGCCGGCCACGAACAGAGAGTGGCGGCCCTGGCCCTGGCCATTGCCAGGAAAATGGATCTGGATGAGCAGCGATATGAAGGACTGGGCTTGGCCGCCGGCATCCATGACCTGGGCAAGGTGGCGATCCCCAGCGAGATCCTTTCCAAACCCGGCAAGCTCACCGCCATTGAATACCAGCTGATCCAGACCCATGCCCAGACAGGCTATGACATCCTGGCCAAGGGCACGAGTGAATTCCCCTGGCCAATCAAAACCATTGTCCATCAGCATCATGAACGGATGGACGGCAGCGGCTATCCCCTGGGTCTCAGCGGCCCGGATCTGCTTCTTGAATCACGCATCCTGTCGGTTGCCGATGTGGTTGAGGCCATGGCCTCGCACCGGCCCTACCGAGCGTCTCTGGGCATTGAGATGGCGCTGCGGGAGATTACCAGGGGCCGGGGAACCAGCTATGACAGCGATGTGGTGGATGCCTGCCTCTCCATTTTCGCCAATAAACAGTTTTCCCTCGATGACGCATGATCAACAGATTATCCGCTCTCTCCAGTCTCAAGGACATCCACTGGCGAAAATTCATTGCCACTTTTCTGGTGCTTGTCTTTTCTCTGGTTTTTTTTCTTGGCATCCTCTTCTACATTCATGACAAGGAAGCCACAAACCACCATCTCGAACTGATCCTGCACGAACAGCAGATGCAGATAAGCCTGGTGAGGAAGCTGCTCCGCCAGGAACTGAACAACCTGTCAACAAACCTGCTGGTATTTACCACTACCCCTGATATCATTCAGCTTTTTGCCAACCCTCAGGACCAGACCAACCGGCAGAGGGTTAATGAGGACCTCGGCAATTTTATCCAGCAAACAGAAGAGTACACGCAGATCCAGGCGTTCGACAACAACGGCAGGGAGCTTGTCCGGGTGGAAAAGAGAGGCAAGCAGACATCGATCATTCCCCCCGGGGAGCTGGGGAGCAAATCAGCGGACGATTTTCTTGATGGCCTGCGATTGCAGGACCGTGGCCAAGCAGTTATCTCGCCCATCACCCTGGCCCGCGACACCAAGGGCCTGACGACACGTCCACTCCGCCCCCTGTTCCGCATGGCCGCCCCGATCTTTGACCACTACCGGCAAAAAACCGGCGTCCTCCTCTTCACCTGCCAAGCACAACCCTTCCTGGATCTCTTTAGCAGAGCAATGGCTCACCAGCAAAACCCCGATGGATATTATATCAGCGACAACCCCCAGATACTGAGCCAGGAAGGGTATTCGCTGCTGGCCCCCGACAAGGAAGATGAGCAGCGCCGCTTTGACCGCCGTTTCCCTGAGATCTGGAAGGCCATGCGCGAACAGGGCCAGGGCCAGCTCAAGACCGCGGACGGACTGTTCACCTTTGCTACCATGCCCCTGGCCGCGAATAAAGAGAGTTCAAAAGAGATCGGCAGCGCGCAGCCGGCATCCCCCGGCAAGGAAGTACATCAACAGGAGACACCCTCTTTCCTGATCCTGCTCAATCAGGTCTTTCCAGAGGATCTTGCCAGCCTGCATAGCCAGACCCTGCGGTTTAACCTCCTCTTTTTTCTGATCGTCATCCTGGCCTCCCTGCCCCTGTTCTTCTGGCTGACCCTCCTTCTGAGAAACAGCCGGGAGGACAAAAAAAAGCTGCGCATCCAGGAACGACGTTTCCGCACCCTCTATGAAAAGGCCCCGCTGCCGTATATGTCCCTGGATCAGGATGGATGTATAGCGAATATCAATCAAATCTGGCTCACAACTCTGGGGTACACCAGAGAAGAAGTGATTGGCAGGTGGTTTGGTGATTTTGTGACGCCTCAATCATTGGTCCATTTCCAGGAATCTTTTTCCCTCTTTGTCGTGACAGGTGAAATGGAGAGCTGTGAAATTGAGCTTGTCAGAAAAGACGTTCCCCCGCTGCTGGCCTCCTTCCACGGTGAACGGATCACCGATGATCTGGGGGCCTTTTCCCAGACCCACTGCATCTTTACGGATATTACCCAAATGCGGGCAGAGGAGCAACGAACGGAACACCTCAACATCCTGTTGCAGACCTTCATCGAAATCCATCGGCTCATTGGCCAGGAGAGAGGGACAGAGGAGTTGATCAATAGATGCTGTGAAATCCTGACCGCCAATCGTGGGTATGCCAGCGCCTGGATCATCCTCCTCGATAAAGACGGGAAAATAAAGCTCCGCGCTGAATCCGGCTTGCTCCACAACCTCGATCAGCTTGAACAGCAGATCAATCTGGGCACTCCGCCCCCCTGTATCCTGAAATGCCGTGAACTCCAGGGAATAGCGGTCATTGACGCGCCCTTACTCTTCTGTGGTGAATGCCCCACGGCAGGCGGCTATCCAAGAAAGGGGATCCTGTGCGCTCCCCTGGAGTATAAATCCAACACCTATGGCTATCTGCACGTCTCACTTCCCAACAACTTCATCCAGGATCAGAAGGAAAAGGATCTGTTCGGGGAGATAGCCCAGGATATAGGCTACGCCCTGTTCAACCTGGACCAGCAGCAGGAAAAGATCGAGACGGAAATGTCCATGCACCGGAGTAAAGAGCAGCTGCGGAGTATCACCGATTCTGTCCAGGATGCCATCCTGATGATGGATTCCCAGGGGGCTATCTCCTTCTGGAATCCGGCTGCCGAAAAAATATTAGGCTATCGTGCAGAGGAAGTAGTGGGCAAGAATCTGCATACACTGCTGGCGCCCTTGCGCTATCATGGCGCACAGCAGGCAGCCTTTCCGGAATTCTTACGGAGCGGCCACGGCAATGCCATCGGCAAGACCATCGAAGTCGCGGCCCTGCACAAGAATGGCCGGGAGATCCCCGTCACCCTCTCCTTGTCCGCAGTCTTCCAGAATGAAAAATGGCACGCGGTGGGAATCCTGCGCGACATGACCGAGCGCAAGCTCATGGAAAAGCGGATGCTGCAGTCGGAAAAGATGTCCATCATTGCCGGACTGGCCGCGGGCGTCGCCCACGAGATCAACACCCCGCTGTCTGCCATCCTCCAGTCCATCCAGGTCATCCGCCAGTCCCTGGACCCGGATCTGGCCCGCAATAAGGAGATTGCCGGTCAGCATGATCTTGATCTCGCCAAGGTTCAGGAATATTTCCAGAAAAGAGAGGTCAATTTTTTCATGGACGGAATCCGGAAATCGGCGATCAAATCCGCCAAGATTGTTGCCGACCTGCTCCAGTTCAGCCGTCCCCAAATGGGGGAATATTCCGGGGAATATCTGGCACTCCTGCTCGACAAGTCTCTGGAATTGGCCAAAAAAGATTATGAACTGAAAAAAAACTGTGATATCCTGAATGTAGAGATCGTCAAGGAATACACCCCGGGCCTGCCCATGATCTCATGTGTGGCAATAGAGATTGAGCAGGTCTTCATCAACCTGCTGAAAAACGCCGCCCAGGCAATGGCCGGTCGGCCGGAGCCAAGGCCCAAACCCCGGATTATCCTGCGCACCCTGCTTCATCAGGAGATGGTCCGGGTGGAGATCGAAGATAATGGTCCAGGCATGGACGAGGAGACGCGACTCCAGATCTTCAACCCCTTCTTCACCACCAAAGATCCCGGGGTAGGCACCGGACTCGGTCTTTCCGTCTCCCATACCATCATTGTCACCAAACATGGAGGACAATTTACAGTCTTCTCGGAGCCTGATCAGGGAGCAACGTTTATCATTGACCTGCCCCTTATCCATAAAAAACAGTAACAGAAGGGATTGGAGGCCACCCTTCATCGCCGCTGACGATGACGATCATCTGACATATCTCATTCATGGCAGGAGAAAAACTTGCATGCATGGCATTTACTCCCTCTCCCCGAAGAAAGAAGAAGTAGCTTACCTTGAATCGTTGAAAGCGAGTCGTTAACCAGACATTACTGAATTCTCAAATGGAACCCATCATGTCACCACCTGATCAATATGGCTCAAAGCCGGAGGAGCCCACAAAAGAGGGAACCTGTCTTACATGCAGCGCGCGGATCCTCGTCGTTGATGATGAGCCCCTGCTGGTCCATCTCAATCGGAGGATCCTGGAAGATTATGGCTATACAGTCACCGGGATCACCGACAGCAGAGAGGCCCTGAAAAAAGTCCAGGCCCAGCCGCGGCAGTTTGACCTGCTCCTTACCGACCAGACCATGCCGGGTCTCACTGGTTTTCAGCTGGCCAAGGCCGTCCTGAAGATCACCCCGGACATGCCGATCATCATCTGTACAGGGCACAGTGAACTCACCTCGGCACAAGATGCTTACGCCATGGGTATCAGGAAATATATGCGCAAACCGATAATGGGGGACGATCTCGTCAGAACGGTCAGGATGGTTTTGG
This sequence comes from uncultured Pseudomonadota bacterium, assembly GCA_963776835.1. Classification (GTDB taxonomy): domain Bacteria; phylum Desulfobacterota; class Desulfobulbia; order Desulfobulbales; family Desulfocapsaceae; genus UBA2270. The sequence goes on along the minus strand of CAVZOB010000005.1, from coordinate 258,042 downwards.
ATGAACAAGAAAAAATTAATTGGAAAAGTTGAGACAGTAACAGAAAACATTTTGAGGCCACCCGTCATCGCCACGGGCGATGACAATCATTTGACATATCTCATTACTGTCCGGTACAAAGCCTACATGCAAAATAGTTACTCCCTCTCCCCTCGGGGAGAGGGTTGGGGTGAGGGGGAACCAGGTGAAAGTTTTTGCACGGAATCTCAGAAAAAATCAAACGGACGTTGAAAGGGTACTCTGGCATTACCTGCGAAACCGGCAAATGGAAGGATACAAATTTCGTCGGCAATGGCCAATTGGATCATATATCGTCGATTTTGCCTGCTTATCCCGCAAGCTTCTTATCGAATTGGACGGCGGTCAACACGCTGAAACCATAACTTACGATGAGAACAGAACCAAATTTCTGGAATCGCAAGGATACAAAGTTCTCCGATTCTGGAATAATGAGATATTTTCGGAGCTGGAGGCCGTTTTACAGCGGATATTTGACGAGGTGAACAAAGGGGCTGAATCCCCCTCACCCCAGCCCTCTCCCCGAGGGGAGAGGGAGTAACTGTCTACTAAGCACTCTATCCACTTGCTATCAGACCTTTGCATCCAGCACCCTCCGCACCGTCTGGCCCAGTTCCAGCGCCGAGACGGGCTTCATCAGATAGGCCCGGATACCCAGGGCCTGGGCCTGTTCTTTGTTGATCGTCTCGCTGAAGCCGGTGCAGAGAATGACAGGCAGCTCCGGCCGGATGGCCAGCACCTTTCGGGCCAGCTCGAACCCGGTCAACTGCGGCATGGTCATATCCGTAAGCAGCAGATCAAAGGCCATGGGGTCTTGATCAATAAGGGTCAAGGCCTCCCTACTGCTGCAGGATCTGGTCACCTCATAGCCAAGACTCTGCAACATCCGTTGCAGCATGGTGGCAAGCATCTCCTCATCGTCCACCACCAGCAGCCGTTCGCTGCCGCCGGGAACTGTTGCACTGCAGACATCCTCCTCCAGGGAAGGCTTCTCCTCAGCTATCAGGGGCAGATAAACATGAAAGCTGGTCCCCCTTCCCACCTCACTGGACACCGTAATATGTCCCTGATAACTTTTGACAATCCCATGGACCACTGAAAGTCCCAGACCGGTACCCTCCCCCTTGTTTTTGGTGGTAAAGTAGGGCTCGAATATCTGGGCAAGATCTTTTTGGGCCATGCCGCAACCGGTATCGCTGACCCCGATCACCACATAATCCCCAGGGGCAAGCTCCTCCCCAATCGCCACGTCCTGTTCCTCCCCGATGACAAGCCTTTCCATATGCACCTCCAGCACTCCACCGGTCTCCCGCATGGCATGGTAGGCGTTGGTACAGAGATTCATGATGATCTGGTGCAGCTGGGTTGGATCGGCCAGCAGGGTGCCGCACTCCGCGGGGATATCTTCGCGGATTTCAATGGTGGAGGGCAGCGATGCCCGGAGAAGCTTGAGTGCCTCCTGGACCACCAGATGGGGTTGAAACGGTTTCTTCTCATGGGGAGCCTGGCGGCTGAAGGCCAGAATCTGCTTGACCAGATCCCTGGCCCGCCTGCCGGCAATGACGATCTGCTGCAGATCACGAGCCAGGGGATCGCTTGGCGAGACTCTGGTCATGGCCAGCTCGGAATACCCGAGAACGGCGGTCAGGATATTGTTGAAGTCATGGGCAATACCGCCGGCCAGGGTACCCATCGACTCCATCTTCTGGGATTGCCTGAGCTGCTCCTCCAACTTTTTCTGGACTGTGATATCGCGGACGCTTTCAATACCGGAGACAATATTCCCGGCGGCGTCTTTCATCGGACAGGAGGTGACCTCCAGATAAATGACCCCATTTTCAGTGGTGGCCATAGTCTCATGGCGATGAATCCGGCCGTCTATAAAGGATTGGGAGAGAAGACAGCCGTCACAGATGGTTTCGCGATGCTGATACGCCCGATAACAGTATTCGCCCGTATGCACCCCCTGCCTGTCCGAATGCACCTTGTTTTGATAAAGAATTTTGAAATCGATATCCTGGACGGTGATCCCGTCCGCCAGGGTAGCAAGCAGGGACTCAAGTTTGTTTTTCTCCTCAATGAGCGCTGCGGTCTGATCCCGGCGTTCGCTGATATCGCGCACCACCGAGACGATGATGTTCTTCTCCTGGCGGGGAACAAAGCTGGCATTAATCTCCACGGGGATGCGACTGCCATCCTTGCGAATATGCCCGGATTCAAAGAGAAGATTCTGTTTACGGACGCGGGCCACATGGGCTTGCCAGCTGGGGAGGTCCACGAAATTCTCCGAGATATCGACAACCCGGAGGGCCAGGAGCTCTGCCCGGCTGTACCCCAGATTGGAGCAGGCCTTGGCGTTGACATAGATAAAGGCACTGGTCTCGGCGTCGACGACGAAGATGGCGTCGTTTGTTTGGTTGACAAGGGTCTGCAGCAGGGAGAGCTCTTCCTGGGCAAGATGGCTCTCGGTGATATCCATGATCAGGGATTGTTTGGAGATGGTGCCGTCAACATTGTGGATAGGGGTGTTGATGATGTCGTACCAGCGCCCATCCCTGGGGCTTTTCAATTGATGACGGAGGCTCTTCCGCCCGCGGAAAAAACTGTCATGGTTGCACCAGGAGCAGACATCATCAAGACCGTGCAGGATCTTGTAGCAATATTCTCCGGTGGCATCATGGCCGGTACGTTCCCGCAGTTTGTCGTTCATGTACTGGATGCGATAATCCTGGGAACAGATATAAATAAAACCGTCAAAGGCCTGGATCAAGGCCTCAAGGTCCGGCACACGCTGCAAGGATCCTGTGTTTTTGGGCGGAGCAGTATGAGAAGGCATCTGTCATCTCCAATTGATATTGAAAAAATATGGGCAGATTTTGGGAACACCTTCCGCGCGGATTTCAGGCGGAATGCAACCCAGCAGTGATCCGTGCCGACTGTCCAAGGGATACCTTATCCGGCTCGGAACGCAGGATACGACTGCCTTACCGCAAAAGTGTATGTTCGAGCAGGATCTTGACTCCTATTCCACAGAGTAGCAGACCGCCGAAAACCTCCACCCGCTTTCCCCATATCCCGTTGATCCGCCGCCCCAGCAGCATTCCCACCACCGTCAGCACTCCGGCCACGATTCCGATCACCAGCGAGGGCACCCAGACACTGACATTGAGCATGGCGAGGGTAAGTCCAACCGCCAGGGCATCGATACTGGTGGCCACCGAAAGCATGACCAGGGACCAACCGCGGGTGGGATCACGGCCCGGATCGTCTGTCCCATGGTCGACAAAGGCCTCATAGATCATCTTGATGCCGACAAAGGCGAGGAGGAAAAAGGCAATCCAGTGATCGTAGTCGGCAATCCATACCTGAATGGTCATCCCCGCCAGCCAGCCGATCACCGGCATCATCGCCTGAAACAGGCCGAAGTGAAAGCCGAGACGAAACAGATGCCGCCCGTTCATGACCGATAAGGCAAGGCCGGTGGCCAGGGCAACCGCAAAGGCATCCATGGCCAGGGCCACGGCAATGCCGAACAAGGTGATGGTATCCATTATCCTCTTTTCTGCAATTCAACAACCAAAACTGCAAATCCCCCTCGGTCCCCCTTTTTCAAAGGGGGAGGCTATAGTCCACTAATCCCCTTTAAAAACTGGAGGGTATACACAGCACGCTGGGAAATCCCTCCTTTGAAAACCGGAGTTCAAACAGCGCGCTGGCAAAGCCCCTATGTCACTGCCCATCCCTGAAACTCATTGTCAGCAAGGGGCGGAACGGTCAGGATCCGGGTTCCTCCTCCCATGTCAACTCGCACCTCTCCTTCGGGGGGACCATCTGCTGCCTTCTTGCCGAAACGTACCACCAGCGATGCCGCCAGCTCCAATGCCTCCTGCAACTGACTGTCATTCCCATAAGAGGTCGCAGCCCGTCTGAGGATGGCTGTCGGACCGGGACGGACCGGCATGGTGAGCAGGGCGTCACCTGCCTGGGCCATGGGTGCCAGGCGTTCATTTTCCTGTTCATTGCGTCCCAGGATCAGCCAGCCACCGCCGGGAAGCAGAAACTGTCTGCCGAGCAGCAGCAGACGCACATCCTCCACCGTGATATCCTCGGCCCTGACAATAAAATTTTCCTGATAGATACGGGCGATGCGCCGGCTGAGGATGGGATCGGTCAAGATGCAGCCGCCTGCTGGGGTGGGGAAATCACCAATCCCCAGTTCCCTTGCCAGGGCGATCTGGCGGGAGCGGCTGCGTCCGCTCATGTTCAACAGTTTGCTCCGATTTATCCAGCCCTTGGCCTCCGCCTCGGTCTCCGGCAGCAGTTTGGCCGAGAGGGGCCGCAGCAGCAGACGATCCGAGCCGGAATCACGCTCTATCACCCGCAGGGTATCGCGACGCTGGGACATGGGCCGTTGCCCCAGCACCTCGCCGGTAACTAAGAAAGAGGCGCCCATGCGTCCCATCATCTCGCGGGCCCGGGTGAGCATGAGGATCTTGCAGTCTATGCAGGGATTGAAATTCTTGCCGAATCCATGCTCTGGGTTATGGAGAAGATCAAGATAGTTGTGGCTGAGATCCTCAAGGAAGACCTCCACCCCGTACTTGTTGAAGACCTCATCCCGGTAGGCGTCAGGTGCGGCCAGAAGGTCGTAATCAAAAAAAGGGGTCACAAATTTGACGGCTATGACCCTGATCCCCTGAGCGGCCACCACCCGGCAGGCCAGGATCGAGTCCAGGCCGCCTGAAAAAAGGGCCAGGGCCGTTATCTGGGACATGGAACCTCCTTTTCACGCCGGCCGTTATGGCCCTTCCCGCCCTTGGCCAGCAGCTCCAGGGCCCAGGCCCGGGTCTGGGCCGAGACCGAGTCACCGGCCAGCATCCGCGCCAGCTCGTCCACCCTCTGCTCAGGGGCAAGCGGGGAAAAAGAAGAGAGGGTGCGGCCCTGCTCCATCTGCTTGGCCACCCGGAAATGGGTCGTGCCCCGGGCGGCAATCTGGGGCAGATGGGTGACACAGAACACCTGATGATGGGTGGCCAGCTCCTGGATCTTGCGGGCCACCGCCTCGGCCGCCTCGCCGCCGATGCCGGCATCCACCTCATCAAAGATGACGGTCTCCACCATGTCTTTCCGGGCGAGCAGACACTTGAAGGCCAGCATCAGCCGGGAGAGCTCGCCGCCGGATGCCACTCTGGCCAGAGGCCTGGCCTCCTCCCCGGGATTGGCCGAGAAAAAGAACTCCACCCGATCCCAGCCGCTGCTGCGCACCGCCTTGATCCCGGGCTCCTGCTCCTGAAAGCGGACCTCGAATCCGGAGCGGTTAAAGGCCAGGGAATCGAGTTCCGCACCCATGGCCGTAGTCAACTGTTCGGCTGTCTGACGACGCCTGAGGGAAAGGGCGGAGGCTTGGCGAAGGGTCTCCTGTTCGAGCGCGGCCACGGCCTCCTCCAGCTCGCTCACATTCTTCTCCATGGTATCAATGAGCTGGAGTTCATTCTCGGATGAGGCCACATAATCGAGAACCGCCTGCAGGGTCTCCCCGTATTTGCGTTTCAGATGCTGCAGATTGTTGAGCCGCTCATTGACCTGCTCAAGACGGACGGGATTATGCTCGAGTGCGTCCTTGTAACTGCGCAACTGGCTGACCAGATCCTCCGCCTGATAGCTGTATGCTGTAATATCGGCGGCCAGCCTTTCCACCTGCGGATCCAGCTGCATCACCTGCTCCATGTCCCGCCGCGCCTCGAACAGGCCGTCCACCAAGGTGGAGGAAAAAAAACGGTAGACCTGCTGACTGAGCTTGATCAGGGCATCGGCGCTCTTCAGCCGCTTGCGCTCGGCGGCCAGGACCTCGTCCTCCCCCGGCACCGGTCCGATCTGGCGGATCTCTTCCAGCTGGTAGTTGAGGAAATCCCGCCGCTGCTCCTTATCCCGCTCCTGTTGGCGGAGACCAGCCAGCTCTTCCCCTTTCTGCTGCCACTGTGAAAAAACAGCGGCACATTGGGCGCGCTCCTCCCAGTGTTCACCCAGCGCATCGAGAAAATCAAGATGGAGCGCCGGCTGCAGGAGCTGCTGATGATCATGCTGGCTGGCGACATTGAGCAGATTGGCGGCGAGCATGGAGACCATCTTCGCCGTGGCCAGGGAGCCGTTCACATAGAGCCTGCTCTTGCCGCTGCTGGTGAGTACCCGTTTGAGAATCACCGTGGCCTCATCGGCAAGACCGGAGTCCTCCAGGGTCTGCAGCAGCTCATGATGCCTGGCATCCACCACGAAAAGCGCCTCCACCATGCACTGTTCCGCACCGTTCCTGATCCAGTCCGTCTGCGCCCGCCCGCCCATGAGCAGATGAATGGCACGCAGCATGATGGATTTGCCGGCGCCGGTCTCACCGGTCATCACCACCAGACCGCCCCCCTCTTCCTGATCAAAATGGAGGTGCAGGGATTCAATCAGGGCCAGATTTTCAACCTTCAGTTCACACAGCATCTTTTTCTTCCACACATACGCTTATCATTCTCATCCGAGGAGCCGTTACGACCTGTACCTTCCCGACCCATTTAGTTGCCGATATTATTTTATTACAACACCCTGTCTTGACTCACTCCCCAAACAGCGCTATTCTGCTCAGTAACTCAGGTTATTAAGTCTGTAGAAGCTTTAGGGGCCATTACGAAATAACTTGTCTCTTTGCAATGAATTCGTTAAGGCTCCTTATGCCGTTCCAGTCATTTATATGGTCATGTTATTTATTGACACAGCGCAGTTGACAGCCTAACCCCGATGAACGGGATAAGTGCCTTTCGCAGATTATTTTCTTGCAAAAAATCAAGAAAATAATCTGTAAGGCACTGATATGGTTAACACTGTCAACAAAAAACAATTGTCCTTTGCCTCTTTATGTCACCGATCCATCGGTGTTTGCAACGAGGGTAATTAACATCTTCCAGTTCATGGTCAGAGACGGGGTCATCGTGTAACGACGGTTGATCAGTCTGATATGCGCGGGTTGGGTACCGTATGAATTGGCTTCGTCGTGGAGCTGCCTCTATCTAAAGACGGGAGTTTCAGCTATTGGCTTATTCCCATAGTGCCTTCGAGGGTTCTCCTGACCGTGACCGCGCCCCTGACAATGAACTGGAAGGACTGTTGTATTTTTCTCAATTACTCCTGTAAATTGAATTTGTTAGTTGCATTGTCATCAACATTGCTAATCCGGCTCTTTTGTTTGAGCCCCGCCGGAGGTGCTCCTCCGCATCGCCAACTTCAGGTTGAGCACTGGGTGGTCTGGGTGTCAAGGTTGCGAGGTACGAGCACCCGGAGGGCTTGACCTTGACGTCCCGACCACCCAGTGCTACCGATGCTCAAAAGTTATGCAGCCTTGGGGAGCGCCTGGGCAATAGCCCAGGAAAAACCGGCAATCTCTCTGGCTATAGCCGTTTTAGCGATATTTGTTGTCTTCCCTTTTGCCATTAAGTACTGATAACGCGTGCACAGTCGACACTGAGCTTTCCATGAAATATCAACTACCTCCTTTGACAATTCTTCCTGTCGCTTACGAATTGCACTGCTTTTTCTCGCGGGAAATCGGTAGGCATGGGCTGCTTCCACTAAGGCTCTGCGTACATGGCCATTCCCGGTTTTGGTAATGGCGCCTTTTTTCACTCGCTCTCCACTTGAATGCTCAGACGGGATGAGACCAAGATAAGCCATGAGCTTTTCAGGATTTTCAAAACGAGTGAGATCACCAAGCTCTGCTGCTATTGTAGCCGCAACAATAAGAGAGATGCCCCGCATGGATTGAAGGGCTTGAATCAATTCATACAGACGACTTTGCTGCGATTGTTGTCGGATCTGCTCAGTCAAACGCTGAACACGATTGCTGCAATCTGCTACGGTATCAATATATTCCTGAAAAACGATTTGCTGGGCAGCATGTGGCATCGTAAGAGTAGCCAACCAATTGAAATGAGCCTTTGTCCATTTTGTCCTTCCTGAATAGACAATATCATGACGGAGCAAAAATGCTCCAAACCGTTGCTTTGCCGTCCGAAGCGCATAGGTTGCATCTTCACGAGCCCTCACTAAATCCCGCAAGGCCTCGTCTTCTTCACTTGGCACATACACAGGAGTCAGCTCGCCGGCACGATGCAGCTTCGCTAAAGACAGACAGTCCCGTGTATCATTCTTCAATCGATTACCGCTTTGTCGCGGAATTTTAGATGGAGCAACAACAACACAATCCAGATTGTTATTGCTTAAATAGCGATAAATACCATATCCACAAGGCCCTGCTTCGTAGACAAAACGGAGCACCGCCCCTGTTGATAGAAGTTTACGGATAACTTTGTCGAGTTGATTCATGTCGTTATCAATTTTACCGTAAAATCTCACTTCACCATCACGACCGTCATCGGCGATGCCAATTGATATTGAATTTTTATGGACATCTAAACCGATATTCTTTATTGTTTTGTTCATGACCTGCCTCCTTGATTTTGGCTCTGAGTTGATTGTGGCTTCTCAACTTAACCCACGCTTGCAAGGTAGGCAGGTCTTTTTTTGCTTAAGTGTAACCATCATATCTAAAAGACTACAGAAACACTTTCGCTTTTGTTCCCTTCCTCAACCGCCAGCACAGGACCGCCATGCCCAAAAAAAACAGTCTCAGTGCCAGTCTCGAAGATTATCTGGAGGCAATATACCATATCATTAAAGACAAAAATGTGGCCAGAAGTAAAGAGATCGCTGCCCGTCTGCAGGTCAGCCGCGCCTCGGTCACCGAGGCCCTGCGAGCCTTGGCCAAGAGGGAGCTCATCAATTATGCCCCCTACGAGGCCATCACCATGACCACACAGGGGAAAAAGGCGGCAGAAAGTGTCATCTTCCGCCACGATGCCCTGAAGCAGTTCTTCATTGAGGTCCTGGCCGTGGAGCGCAGTGTGGCGGAAGAAGGCGCCTGCAGGGTCGAACATGCCGCCCCGCCGGAGGTGATCTCCCACATGATCTCCTTCATTGAATTCCTCAAGATCTGCCCCCGCGGCGGCAGCGAGCTGCTCCAGGGCTTTGCCGAATACTGTAAACAGGGCAAGACCCGGAGCAACTGTGAGGCATGTATTGCAAGTTGCCTTGTCCAGGGGGAAGAAGACAAGTGAGTGGTGAAACCCGGATATTAGTCCGTGCCGTCCATCCCTGATGGACCTGCTCCCCCGACCATTTACCCCAGCAGTCCGGCAATCTCTCCCTCTTCCGGGAAACGCTTCAGCTCTTTCTTGGAGAACACGCTCTTGCCGTCAACGGCAATCTCAAAGACCCCGCCTGTTGAGGGAATCATCTCCACCTCCGCTCCAAACTTCCTTTTCAATTCCTCTTCCAACCTGGAAGCACGTGGTTGATAGTTTCATCTTGTACAATATTCAATCGTGACCTTCATGGATTCTCCTTTGATGAATAACACTCGTCAATAAGGCGACAACACATAGCCATCATTATCAAGCCATCAATAAACAGTCAATATGTTCAAAAGAACGCGCAGTTAATTCAACATTTCCCGATAGTACAATTGACGGGATCTTAAATAAGCTATTGGAGAGTAATTTAATCTACCCGAGCCGGACAGACAACCATTAAACCGCTGTAAAAAAATAACATGGCCATCTAAGTGCCCGAAGCGGCATAAGGAGCCGTAACGAAATAGATATAATTGGCCATGTTATTTCGTAACGGCTCCTAAACTGGCTATCAACCCATTTGCGGCATCAACAAGATTGCGTCACGCCCAATTTCTGCAAAACAAACTACGTCCTGCTGTTTTTTTTTAGAGAGAGGTGGTATAGTCCCATTTTTCGCGAAATTTTCATGCCCCATGCCGTGCTCAATTTAAAGAAATTTGTATGTCAGAATCAGACCCACATGCACTCCTTTTTGCCATTCAGGACGAACTCAATCAAGAGGAGCAACGCCGCCTTTCTCCTGCCGCCGCCCTGAGTATCCATGCCACGAGAAGGAAGGAAGAGACACGCAGGGGTCACCGGCAGGCCTATGCCCTCGATGCAGACCGCATCCTCCATTCCCGGGCCTACACCCGTTACATCGACAAGACCCAGGTCTTCTGCCTGATTGCCAACGACCACATCACCCACCGGGTCCTGCACGTGCAGCTGGTCTCCCGCATTGCCCGAACCATTGGCCGCTTTCTCCATCTCAACGAGGATCTCATCGAGGCCATCGCCCTGGGGCACGATATCGGTCACCCCCCCTTTGGTCACGATGGCGAACATTTCCTGGCCGCACTCTGTAAAAGGCATGGACTTCCGCCCTTTCAGCATAACATCCAGTCGATACGCTTTCTCGATCAGCTGGAACGCCAGGGGCGGGGATGGAATCTCAGCCTGCAGACCCTGGACGGCATCCTCTGTCATGATGGCGAACTGCATGCCCGCCATCTGAGCCCGCTGCCCACGGAGACATTCCTTGATTTTGACCGGAAACTGTCAGCCAAGCAGAATGACCCCTCGATAAGTCTGCGGCCGGCCACCCTGGAAGGATGCGTGGTCCGCATGGCCGACACCATCGCCTATATCGGTCGGGATATAGAGGATGCCATTATCCTGGGCCTCATCCAGCGCGCAGATATCCCTGAGTCTTGTCGCACCATTTTAGGAGAGGGCAACGGCTCCATTGTCTACACCCTGGTCACGGATCTGATTACGCACAGCCGGATAGCCGCTCCGGGAGCACAGCCCGACCCTGCCCACAATCACATCGGATTCAGCGACGAAATCGCCGCCACCCTGAAAGAACTCAAGGAATTTAATTACGCCCGAATCTATCTCCATCCCCAGACAAAAACCAACATGCCCCTCATACAAAAATGCTATGAGACCCTCTTTGAATCCTGTCTGGCCAGCCAGGAAGAGTGCGGACCCGCCTTTTCACCTCACCCCGGCCTTCTTCCCCCCATGGCCGACTCCACCCCGGACAATCAGAGCCCAGCCACCATGGCCCGTGACTATATTGCCGGCATGACTGACGATTTTTTCCTGAAGCAGGCCAAGGCTGCCGGCTGTACGGTGCCGGAAAAACGATGAATATCTCCCTGCAAAAATTTATCCCGGGTGAAAATGTCCGGATGATGATCATTGCCACCCTTATCGGCCTGATGACCGGAGTCAGTATTATTGTCTTTCGAACCGTGGTCGAAGGGATGGAGGCATTTTTTTTGAAAGGAGGGAGAGCGCTGCTTGGCATCAACCAGGGGGGGTGGCACTTGCTGCTCCTGCCCCTCATCCCCATGGTCGGCATGGTCCTGCTGATTCCGCTGTCCCTGCTCTTTCCTGGAGAGGTGAACGGCTACGGCTTTACCAAATTCCTGCGCAAGGTTAATCTGGAAGGCGGATACATCAAAGCCAGGGCCATCTTGCTCAAGCTCATATCCACCGCCCTGACCATCGGCACAGGGAACTCCGCAGGCGTCGAAGGGCCCATTGCCGCCATCGGCGGGGCTATCGGTTCTCATGTTGGTCAATTCTCCAAAGTTTCCGGCGCCCGCATGAAGGTCTATATTGCCGCCGGTTCCGCCGGAGGTATTGCCGGTATCTTCAACGCACCTTTGGCCGGCATCTTTTTTGCCTCGGAAATTGTCCTGCTGGGTACCTTTGAGATCTCATCCTTTTCCGTTCTGGTCATTGCCTCAGCCATATCCACGGTGGTCACCCGGGCCTGGTATGGCGAAAATCCGATTTTTTCCATCCCGGCTTACCACATGGTCAACCCCTTTGTCGAGTTGCCAATCTATACCATCATGGCATTGGTCACCGGCCTGATCGCTGTCTTTCATATCCGCTTCTTTTACTTTATCCGCGATAAATATCAGGCCCTGCCCATCCATCCCCAGCTCAAACCGCTGACCGGGGCCTTCATTATCGGATGCATAGGCATGGCCTACCCTCAGATCATGGGAAGTGGTTATCAGTTTATCGAGTCCGTGAGTAATAGTCACGGCACCCTCTTCCTCTTGGTTGCCCTGATCTTCCTCAAAATCATAGCCACCGCCATCACCCTTGGCTCAGGTGGATCCGGCGGGGTCTTTGCCCCTGCCTTGTTTATCGGGGCGATGATCGGCGGCGCCTTCGGCCACCTGGCCAACATGCTGTTTCCCACCATGACCGCTGACCCGGGCGCCTACGCCACCGTGGGCATTGGCACCTTCCTGGCCGCATCCACCCACGCGCCCATGACCGCCATCTTCCTGCTCTTCGAGATGACCGGCAACTATATGATCATCGTGCCGATCATGCTCACCTCCATTATCAGCACGATCGTCGCTAAAAAATTCAACGAAGACTCCATCGATACGGTGGATTTCACCCGCGAAGGTATTGACATCCATGAAGGCCGCGAAACAGCGATCATGAAATCGATCAAGGTGGGCAAGGCCATCACCGAAGAGGTCGACTTTATCAGTGAAAAAGCGAACATCAATCAGTTGCTGGAGATATTCAGCATGGCCAAGGGAGGTTTTTACTTTCCGGTGGTTGACGACTCAGGGAAGATGACCGGTATCGTCTCCATGCAGGATGTGAAGAATATTCTCCACAAGAGTGAAGAAGAACGGGTCTGTTATCTGGTGGGCGGGATATGCAGCCGGGATGTGATCATGCTCACCCCCGACGACACACTCTTTACGGCTATGCAACTCTTTGACATCAAAGGCATTGAAGAGATCCCGGTTGTTGAAGATCTGAACAATAAATGGGTGGTCGGCATGCTCAAGCGCCGGGATGTGCTTGCGGCCTACAATCATGAAGTGCTGAAAAAAGGGATCAGCGAAAAAGCAGAAACGATCAGGATAACCTGCGGCGCTTGAGAAGTCTGGTCTTCCTTGTCTTCCATCATTTTATTTATACAAACAATGACAGAATTATGGTAAAAAAATAAAAGATACTGTTTATTTACTGCATCATATGCGCTCGTAGCTCAGCTGGATAGAGCATCGGACTTCGAATCCGAGGGTCGGGGGTCCGAATCCCTCCGGGCGCACCAATAAAATAAAGGGGTTAACTGATTTTCAGTGAACCCCTTTTTCCGTCTCCGGTGCAAGAATGTCAAATCTGAGGTGTTATCTCGTTTTCTGCCTCTGTGCCACCATTCGCTATTTCCTGTTTGGCGATAATGAGATTTTTTTGAGCGGATGGGTAGAACTTAGGAGAGAGGTCGATTGCTTTTTCAAATGAAAGTTTTGCTTCTCTATATTTTTTATTGATCAAGAACTCATAACCAATATTGTTATATGCCTCAGCTTCATTTTCAGAACCTCGTTTGAAGGCATCCATTGCCTCCTCGTAGAAGCCAAGCTGGAAGTAAGCAAGCGCAAGATTGTTGTAGATTTTTCTGTTGTTTGATCTTTTTGCTAAGCCCTTAAATAAAGAAAGTGCTTCCTTGAAATTACCGTTGAGGTAATAGGTGACTGCTAAGTTATTACCGATACTTGCATTATGCGGTTGATAGGTCAGTGCTGTCTTGTACCGGTTTATGGCCTGATCGTATTCCTGCCGCCTGCTGGAGATCAAACCAAGAAACTCATGTGATTGCCAGTGCTCGGGGTTAATCGCAAGCGCTGCCAGAAAATCCTGCTCCGCCTCGTCGAATTTGCCCTGTCCAAAGGTTGCTTTTCCACGGCCCTCAAGGGCCAGTGAATCCTTGCTATTGCCGGCAAGCAACTTCTCATAGACTGCTTCTGCTTCAACAAATTTACTTTTTTTCAGTAACAAAGCCCCTTGTTTATGGGTAAGTGACAGATCCTCGGGATCAACTCCCAGTCCTTTTATGTAGTAAATATAGGCCCTGTTTATATCACCTTTCAACAAATAGCGGTCACCCTGTTCTTCATATTCTGCCGCTGTCCGTTTTTCCTTGGCAACCGGCTCTGATATCATTTCATGCTGAACCTGCTGAAGTTCGATCTGTTTCTCAAGATTAGCACTGGTCTCACCCTTGTTAATAGGATGAGCAACTGCTCAAAATCAAGAGAGCAGTCAATATGACGGGAATCATGAGGAGGTTGTTGCCATCTTGCGAAGAGTGCTGCCCGACTGGTACAGGGAAGATTGAGTTCTTTTTCATAAGTAACCAAAGTTAATTTTGATCGCCGGGATAAGGGGATTTTGTTTAGTAGTTCACAGGAATCTTGGTCATATAGCTTATTGAACAGATATAATCTGCCGCCTCCGACCGCGAATACGCAACGTTTTGGGCATAGCCTTCGGGAAATTCAATGTTCGCTAAATCCTTGCCTAAAAGAATCCTGACCCCGATGGATGATCTCCCGAGAGAATCGACCTTCTCTATGGCCTGAACTCCCGGAGTGATCCTGGCCAGTTCTTCCGCCACCCGTAAATACCCTTCTCTGTAAAATACAGTACTGTGGTGAAAGTGAAAATATTCTGCATTTGTGATCCTACCGACGGTAAAGCCATGAGAGCGGAAAAAGTCGGCACTTCTGCCAGCCATGCCGGTAACCCCGTTGCCATTGGAGACCTCAATGGCGCTATTTGAATACGAAATCGCAGGTTCAGTGTGGCCCTGTACACTTATTTTTTTGGCCTTTTCTATAATAAGGCTGGCTATATCGATATTGTTCTGTGATGAAGATTCTTGTTCATTGCCACTCTCCTTGCTGACCACACCCGTATCTGCCCATGGAGGGCTCACAGTTTCTGCTGCCTTTTCCCAGGGAGGTGTCAGAGCAGCGAGGTCATGTGCCGGAACCGGTGAGGCTGTACTGGTTTTTTCAGCGCTCTCAGCAGGTCCCCTGTTGTCAGCCACGTCTTCACCAGGCGTTGCCTCAGGTGGAGATTCGATGGCTTTTGCGTCGAATGGATCAGTCAGTGATTTTACATTCTCATTTTCTGCCGGTGCATCATCTGTCTTGGCAACCAATGCCACAGTCATCGTTTGAGGTGCGGATTTGGATTCTAGTTTTGCCTCCTTGCTGACCACACGCGTATCTACCCATGGCGGGTTCACCGTCTCTTTTGCCTTTTCCCTAGGAGGTGTCTGGGCAGCGAGGTCATGAGACGGAACCGGAGAGGCTGTACTGGTTTTTTCAGCGCTCTCAGCAAGTCCCCTGTTGTCAGTCACGTCTCCACCAGGCGTTGCCTCAGGTGGAGAATCGATGGCTTTTGTGTCGATTGGATCAGTCCGTGATTTTCCATTCTCATTTTCTGTCGGTGCATCATCTGTCTTGGCAACCAATGCTACAGTCGCCCTTTGGGGTGCGGATTGGGCCAGCTTGTGCTCCCGCTCGACAAGCATTTGAGCAAATTTGATGTTATTTTTTATACGCTTGTGGTCCTTGGACAACTGCGAGGCCTCAAGCAGCAGGGCAAGCCCTTTTTCGTAATTCCCACAGCGGATGCTTGAGCAGGCGTAATTATTTTTCACATATGCCTCCCGTGGAGCGCACTGCATAGCCTGCTCATATGATTCGGAAGCCATTTCGCAACGTTTGAGGGCATCATAGGACATGGCAATGCCGTTGTAGGCCTTGCAATAGCTGCTGTCATCGCGCACGGCCTTGGAAAATTCTTCGATGGCCTTATCATATTTTCCTTGCTGCTGGTAGAAACGTCCCAGCTTGTAATGAGACGCAGAGAGGGTCGATACCGGTCGTACCGATGACCAGAATTTTTCGGCTGCTTTTTTGTTTTGCGGTGTTCCTTTTTCACTATCCAGCATATTAAAGTATGAAAACCGGGTGGCATGGGAAGTGCAGCCACTGACGAGCAGGGGTAATAAGAGCAGACCCAAAAGATTTACGTTGCCACCCTGTTTTCTCTTTTTTTCAGTCCGGTTTTTTTTCATAATCTCACCTATGTAGGATTACTCGGAACACCTGAATCGCCGCCGGTCCCGCAATAACAACAAAAAAAGCGGGGAAAATAAAAAGGATCATAGGAACAGTGAGCTTTACCGGCAATTTTGCCGCCAATTCTTCAAGCCTGCTGTACCTCTTCTGCCTCATTTCTTCCGCATGTATCTTCAGGGCATTTGCCACCCCGGTTCCATATTTATCCGCCTGAATGAGCAGACTTACCAGATTGGCAACGTCAGGCAAATCTGCTCGCCGGGCAAGACTTTTGAGGCAGGAGCTGCGAGATCTTCCGGTTTTCAGCTCGAGCGACAGGATCTTAAATTCCTTGGCCAGTTCAGGGCTGGTAACATAAATCTCCTGCGACACCCGGCGGATAGCGGCATCGATTCCCAGACCTGCCTCCACACAGACCATCAATAAATCCATGGCATCCGGAAAGGTCCTGTTCAGTTCTTTTTTACGATAGTGGGCAACCATCTTCAGCCAGAGCACGGGCAGATAGTAACCAACAGCCCCGGAGACAATGAGAGCAAGCAATGTCATGTTATTAAAGGAGCGACGGTAAACAAATTGGGAGGAAACCAGTATTATTATGACCGGGGTCAGAAAAAGAAAAAATCGTAGTATCTGGTAAAAACGTATGGCGTTGCCGTTATAAATACCGGCCCGCTGGTAAAAAAGCGGTGTGTCTGAAAACATGCTTGTATCGATAATACCATTGTCACTTTTTCCGGAGAATCGCAGGAATTTGAAGAACCCTTTTCCTTTTGTACTTTGCCCTCCTGCATCAAGAGAATCCGGATCCTTTACTTTTTCACTCCACCGTTCTGTGCGCTTGAGCAAATTCCTTTCTTTTCTCTGGACAGACAAAAACGATGTCAAAACGATATAAAGCAGAATGATACCAATAAATGTTGCTATAGACAGGATCAAGGGGGTGTTTTCCATAATAATAATCCTCACAAGTCCAGTTGAACCAGCCTGTACATTATAAAAGAACCGATACTCATCATGGTCAGAGCAATGGCGATCGCATACGGACCTATCGGATCGGATAACATCACCATAATATACTTCGGGTTGATCGTGAGTATCGCTGTTCCAGCAAAGAACGGTAATGCCAGCAGAATCATTGCCGACAGTTTTCCTTCCGCACTTAATGCTTGTACTTTTTCCCGAAAACGAAATTTTCTGCGGATAACTGCGGAAATCCTCATAAGCATCTCAACCAGATTACCGCCGGTTTCTCGCTGAATAATCACTGAGGTGACAAAAAATTTGAGTTCCGGAGAATCAATCCGGCGCGCAAAGTTCCTCAATGAAGAATCGAGGTCTCTGCCGAAATTGATCTCCTCAACAATACGGTCAAATTCTCCGCCGATTGGACCAGGCATTTCCTCGGCCACCATCTTAAAACTGGCCATTATTGAATGGCCGGCCTTTAAGGAATAGCCCATAAGGTCGAGGGCATCGGGAAAAAGGGTCTCGAACTCGGATCGCCTCTTCTTGCGTTTATAAAGGAGATACAGATATGGCGCCAACATCCCGACGCATGAAACGACAAGGGAAAGAGGGACAGATACCTGGAATAATGAACAGAAAAGGAAAAGCAAGGCTCCAAAGGTCAGAGTAAAAAGGATAAATACACCAGCAAGAGTTTTCACACCACCCTGCTGCATCAGTTCATCCAACTTGCCGACTGCGGGAATTGCGGCGAGAAACCTGTCAAACAGCTTAATCTCGCTGAATTTCCGATAATAGAGGATATCGATTTCTTTTTCTTCCTGCAAGCCGGTGGCAAACCGTTCGACGACTCTATTGACCGAACGTTTGTCAGGCTTCCTGAAAAGGGAGTAAAGCAGCTCAAAGACAATAATAATCAGAAAAAAGATTGCGACAGAGAAAGCAATTTTCATGGTTCACCTCTTCCAATCCGGAAAGACTATTCCATCTCAAATAAATTTTCCGTTAGCGGAATACCCATTTTCTGGAATCGATCAAAAAACTTAGGCCGTACACCATGGGTGCGGAACTGTCCTGAAACAACACCCTCTTTATCGATACCACTCTGCTCAAAGGAAAAAATCTCCTGCATGGTGATCACGCTTCCTTCCATTCCCGTGATCTCCTGAAGACTGACAATTTTTCTTGACCCATCAACCAGTCTCTCAACCTGCACCACAACATCAATCGCTGAACTTATGAACTTTTTAATATAATCACTGGGCAGGTTAAATCCGGCCATATTGACCATGGTCTCAATACGCATCAATGCGTCTACCGGCGTGTTGGCATGCACGGTGGTCAGGGAGCCGTCATGACCTGTATTCATTGCCTGGAGCATATCCAGGGCCTCGGCCCCGCGAACCTCCCCGACAATAATCCTGTCCGGACGCATGCGCAGACTGTTGCGGACCAGGTTTCGCGGGGTGATCTCTCCTTTGCCCTCAAGATTCGGCGGCCGGGTTTCAAGACGAACGACATGATCCTGTTTAAGCTGCAGTTCCGCTGAATCCTCAATGGTCACGATCCGCTCGGCAGGAGAAATAAACTGAGACATGACATTCAATAATGTTGTCTTGCCGGACCCGGTTCCTCCGGAGATAAGAACATTGAGCCGCGCCTGGACGATGGCCTTGAGCAGTTCACCAAAAACCGGAGTTATTGTCTTCAATACCACCAGGTCTTTCAGGGTCAAGGGGTCGGCAGCAAACCTTCTGATGGAAAGGCAAGGGCCATCCAGGGCTAACGGAGGGATGATGGCATTTACCCGGGAACCATCTTTCAGACGGGCGTCTACCAGCGGCGATATTTCATCAATCCGTCTGCCGACGGCAGAGACTATCTTCTCAATGATTCTCATCAGATGGGTATTATCCTTGAAACGCACCCTTGTCTTTTCAAGTTTTCCGAATCGTTCAACATAGATGGAGTTATATTTGTTGACCAGGATATCGGAGACCGAGGGATCAAGCATGAGACTCTCAAGGGGACCCAGGCCAATGACCTCATCTTCAATTTCCTTTAAAAGACGGTCATGCTCTTTGGAATTCAGAGGTATGGTTGCCAGGGTTTTATCGGCCAGTATACTTTCCGTTGCCTTGTTAATCTCCCTGCGCAAACGAACTTCTTCAATATTATCAAGGAGTGACAGGTCTATCATCTTAGTCAACCTGTCATGAATATTGGCCTTTAATTCGGCATATTCATCGGAAACGTCAATCTCGGCAATATGGGGGACGACGTCACTTTCTGTATCGGTGCCGGCTGATGAATTTTCCAGGTTTTTTAAAAGTTCCTGCAGGTCCATTATCTTAGGTCTCCTCACCATAAAACTCGCATTTACTTGAACCAGTTAAAAACACCGCCGGACTTTTCAAGAACAGGATCAACGACAGATTCAGCCAGTTTTTTATAAACCTTGGCAACGGAGGATTTTCCTGAAATTTCTGCAATTACTTTCCCGTTATTGATGGATTCCATGGCCAATGAGTAGTCATTGGGTATGGTCATTGAGATCTCTGTGCCGATGAGTTTATTGGCTTCAGTCAGACTGATCTGAGCTTTTTTTTCAAACCGATTGGCAATGATCCGCAGTTTCCCCTTAGCAACACCAAATGTGCGAAGAGACTCCTGCAGTTTGCGAACATTTATAAGACAGGGCAGGCTGAGAATAGAGACAAGATAGACAGCTTCCGATTCTCCAAATATCTTGAACAGATTGTCGTCAAAAACCATGCCGCCATCGACAATGATATAATCAAAAAACCGTCGCATGGTCTTCACTATTTGAAACAGAAATCCAGCGGGCAGGTGTGACTCTGCGTCAAAGCCGCTGGGTGCCGGCATCACATACACGCCCGACGAGTGTCTGGCCATGGCACTTTTTAAGTAAGCCGCATCAAGCCTGCTGAAGTTCTTGCCGATGTCCTCCCAATTCGTCTCTGTTTCCAGGTCAAGGAACAAAGGGACCTCACCGACGAGCCTGTTCATGTCGATCAGGGCAACAAGATTTTTCGGTATCAAGAGCCTGGATGCTGGTGGCCAGATTGACGGCGAACGTTGTGGTGCCGACACCTCCTTTTGCCCCCAGGACACTGAGGATCCTGCCCAGCACCGGCTCCCCAGCACCTTTGACGCTGTGGAGAGAGTTATTGAGAACTTTCTGGAAGGCCCCCCTCACCTCATCGGAGTCCAGGGGCTGAGGGAAAAACTCTTTCGCCCCTGCCCTCAGGGCAGGAAGGAGGATATCGGAGGTCGTTTTCGAGGAGGTGAGAAAGAGGCTGCCCACGACATTTTCCTGCAAGAGCGACCTGATCGTTTCAAATTCGGACGCCGGGTCGCTCCCTATTTCCAAGACCAGGACATCAACCCGGGCAGCGGCTTGATCTTTCTGCAGTACGAACCCCTCCAGGCCGTTGACAATCCTGGCAAGACTGTCCCGAACCTCGGCTGTCTTGATGGCAAGCTGTACTGATAATGGATTTTTTTGACCGCTCATATGATTCCTTTGCACAGTCCTCTCATTTCTCTTAAGTATGCAGAAAATGCTGATACACCATTTTGCTAGGTCGTGCTGCGCGCAATTTATTTGTGCTATCGTCCCACTTGGGCATAAATCAACAACGGTGCGCACGGCGCACCCTACCAGAACGTTATTTTAATATTTTCCAAGCCTCTAAGATCCGATTTTCCACTTTCAATTGCTGTCCCTCTTCTTACTACTCGACAAGTTTGGGGTATTTTGCCAGAATACCGAAGTTTTCACCGCCAGTGGTACCCTTGGGCTCGTGTTCCTCGCAGCTCGGAAGAAAAAATATGTTCTTGTTCTGGTACATTGCCTCGTAATCAGCATCCGATACCGGAGGGCCGTTGACATTGGCCAGATGATAATGATTAACAAAATCTTTCCAGCAGTTGAAACGGTCAGTCTCAGTCTCAGTCACAGTCTCAGTACAGGTCCAGGATGGCGTCTCACCATTAACGGTCATTTCCCGCGGTACTTTGTTATAATGCGGATCATTCTGGGGGATCATCCAGACCACGTCCACGGTCACTGTTCCCACAAGTTTTGCGCAGTTGCCGACATTATTTCCCGGACACTCAACTACGGCGAGCGTCAGAGCCCAATTTATTTTCTTGCCTGTAGCGGCTGCCCAGCAGTCATAGAAGTTGCTCAGGGTAGTGTCCTGCACACCTCCGGTTGCTCCAATCCCCTGTCCGAACTCTAATTTATCGGTATTGCCACTGGCACATACGAGGGCTTTCATGTCAGACGCACTTGATGTCTGGCACGGTTGAGTAAAATTGGTCCACCCCCCGGTATTACTTGTTGCCACATTGCCACCACTATTGAGCATCCTCCCCATATTGCAGGAATAGCTTCCGTCGGGATCGGTGATGGACTCCTTGCATATGGCAATCGGCTGATCAAGCTCTGATGGGTAAATCGTACCGGCGAAACCGATATAGGCCACGGCATCATTACTGACAAAGAAGTTGTCAAAGCCGAGAATCTTTGCGAAAAATGACGGGGTATCACTTCTCTCTGCCCGAACCATGACGGCATTAATAAAGTCTGTATCACCATCAAGCTCACTGAAAGATTTTTCCTTCCATTCAGTTTGGGTCTCAGCTGGATTGGCGGTAAACGTTTTGGTGGCGAAAGACCAGTGGCCGGTTTCGACAGTTCCTGCAACAACGGCTTCTTTACCGGTCGTATTGGCGGTGGCTATCCGATTCCCCTCGGCAAGGGCAGCCTCGCGATTCAAGCTGCCGTCCTCATTGAACAGCACATCTGCTCCGGCAAGGGCTCCGGCATCCGCGGCGTTATGCAATTCATTGCGGACTCCATAGAGATAGTTGACATCCACTCCGAGGGCGGAAAAACCCAGCAGTATGAGGAGGACTACGGCAGCATAGACGGCTGTGGCCCCTTTTTCATTCCTTCCCAATATTTTTTTGGCATTCATCATCGCTCAAAGCTCCCCTGTCCCTGACTATTCCATTCTCATGACTGTTTTTCCCACCAGGTTAATGGTACCGTCAAAAGTCCCACCAAGCAGTTTAGTAAGATCAGGAAAAACGAGAAAATCATAGGTAAAGGTTACGGTAACTGTTACGTCACCCTCGGACACGCGTGGCGCTGGAGGGTCTATAGCAACAACAGGAGTCTTGTTAATATTCCCCAGATTAACCAGATAGCCTGTGGCGTAGTCGGTCACAATCTTCTGTATCCCAGCGTCATCCAGGGGGGCGTATGTGGAGCCATCTGTATTGAACACAATTGCGGCACGCGCACCTTCCCTTGAGGCATTCGTCACCACTGCCTTGTCAAAGAGCAGAAGGGCAAACTCTATGATGCCAAAGGTAAGGACAAAGAGTAGAGGGGCTATCAGGGCAAACTCAACGGCGGAAACGCCTTTTTCTGATCTCATCATCATCAGACACTCTCTCCTTCACGAAGCTATTTGACCTTTATTCCTTCGGTTTCCATAGAGTAGATCTCTGTTTTTGGTTCCGCTTTTTCAAATCCTTTTTCATACCGTTCCATGACCTTGGAGGCGATGTCTCCTTCAAGTCCCACCGAGGGACCATCCGCGACTCCGGCTTGGGGATTATGGATCTGGCTTTGTTTGGACAACTCGTAGGATGTCCCGTAAAAGCTGTCCACCCGGGGATGCGTGGCACAACCGGTTGAAACAGCAACTATTGCTACGATCAAGATAGTGAAATAAAGACCTTTTTTCATGATATTACCCCATTGTTCGAAGTCAGCCTCGTTGGATTCAATGATACACCTTTGGCAGTCAACACAAGCTAGTCCGGGATGATGTACTCAACGTCACCTTTCAGCACCGGGTTTGAACCTTTTTCTTCAGGGTACTTACCAGCCTCCGTATTGGTCTCTTGCCCTTTTTCAAGCCTTCCCAGCAGAAGAAATTCAGCAGGTGATGGTTCCTCGAAAGAATCTGTTGGTAACGGCATTTTATCGGCATCAATGGGCTTGACCAGATGGGGGGTGACAATCACAACCAGTTCGGTTTCTTCTTTCTGGAACTTTGTACTCCTGAACAGGGCGCCCAATATGGGGATGTCGCCAAGAACAGGGAATTTATTCACTGACTCGCGGACATTATTCTTGAGCAGCCCGGCGATAGCAAAACTCTGATTATCCTTCAGTTCCACCACCGTCGACATGCGGCGGGTATCGATCGATGGAATAATAAAGCCAGCATATGAGATTGCCTGGGTATAATTAAGATCTGAGACCTCAGGAGCGACTACCATGGAGATAGTGTCATTGCCGAGGACCGTTGGAGTAAAGTTCAAGCTCACACCAAAAGACTTCCAGTCTATTGTCACTCTGTCGAGTCCCTGGGGAACGGGATAGGGAAACTCTCCACCGGCCAGAAAGCTGGCGCTTTGACCGCTTTGCGCTATCAAGGTAGGTTTTGCCAGTATCTGCAGCAATCCGTCTTCCTGCAGGGCATCGATAGCAACAATAATCGGATCACCCCGTAGAAAACCCACGGAGGCATTGACTGCATTCGATAATAAAAGCGGGTTCCCTGGCCATCCTTCCTTGGGAATTGCAGTCAGACCGTCCAGAAGGCTTAAACCAAAACCACTATTTCCCTGCCAGGAAAAGTTTATGCCGAGCTGATTGCCCACCGATTTTGAGATTTCAGCTATTCGCACCTCGAGCATGACCTGTTGGATGCCGCCAACCTGGAGCAGGTTGACAATCTTGTCCTTGTTAAAGGATTCGGCAAGAAGCAGGACTTCTTTCATCTTCATGGCCCCTGAAACCGTTCCGGTCAGAGTTGTACGATCTCCGGAGGATCTGACCGACACGTTTTCTTCCGGAAAGATCTCATAGAGGCTCTTTTTCAGACCGGCCACATCCGGGCTTACCATGATCTCAAAGGTGCCAAGCAGCTCGTTCCCATTCCCCCAGAGGGTCAGCTGGGTGGAGCCCACTGCCTTGCCACTGACAAAAACCCAGCGGGGAGACTGCGATTTGGAGTAAATCAACTCGGCAATCTTGGGATTGACAATATAGGCCCTTTTGATCACGGCGGGAGATTTGAGCTTGGCCAGTTTATTCACCATCAGATTGATTGTTTGCCCGCTCTGCGTATCGATGGTAATCTCTGTTTTGTTGCTGTCGGCAGACCAGGCAGGATGATGCGCGAGCAGAATACTCAAAAGGCATGCGGCGAATATCATCACCAGGTTTTGCTGTTTATATTTGTTACTCTTCTCCATTCCGCTCCCCTTTAATTGCCACTCATGGTTAACCTGTTGACCTGATTGCCGTTCATCACCTCAATGACCATCTGATTTCGTGCTATCCGCGGCCTGGAAGGGATGGCACTTTTTACCTTACTTACCTTGACCGGCTCATTACTCGCTGTTGCATACGATTTCAGGAGGGAGGCAACCGTAATCCCCTTGGTGAGAATCCGGTCGCTATCGGCATATCCCCGCAATGCCAGCTGAATTCTGCCCTGATTCACTGCCAGGGCCAGTTTCTCGGCTTCTTCAAGATTGACCTCCAGGGTGGCAACAGTGACTTTTTTAGCTGTCTTGTCGTCAGTTTCCTGGGCCTGTGTTCCCACGGAGAGGACAAGGATATTTTCGAGAACCGTCTTGGTTATCTGGTCTTTTTCTCCTGGTTTTTCCAGGGAAACAAGGACATCGACCATGTGGCCCGGGGTCAGAAATCCGGCCACACCGATAACCTCATCGACCTTTACCGCCATGGCCCGTTTCTGAGAGGTGATCACCGCCGCCATTCCTCCTTTCTTGAGGTCCGTTGGGGCGAGTGCTGATTCAAGGAGTGGTTCCGTTGCCTGAATCGGTTTGACCACCACCCTGCCGACTGCCTTGGTGAGATCGGTGAAATGGCCGTCCGGCAATGTTTTCTCTAAATAGGATGCCATGCGCAGATCCGGGGCCGTGATCAGAGCGCCTCGGGCAAGATTTCGCTCAACCACGGCAATCTGGACAAGTTGTTGGTTGCTTTCAGCCGCCAAAGCAATGGGTTGTCTGGCCGTCCTTTGGTAGACGGCATAGCTTGCAAAGGAAGCTACAACCAAGGCTACGACAAGAAATAGTATGCGGGTCGATTTATTCATGTTCTCTCCTCCATCCCGATTTTTAGGTGCCGTTATGAAATAAGCAGTGCTTTTTTGCTTATTTCATTACGGCACCTTATGCCGCTCCCAAGAAACAGCCGATGTTGTTCCGGCTGTTTCTTGGGAGCGGCGTCTGACGAATAACATACAAAAAGCCGTTACGAAATTTCATCTCTTTAAAGAGCATTTCGTAACGGCTCTTAAATGTCAAGGGTAAGTTAAAAATATACAAATTATGCTCATATCATTTATTTAGGTGATTACAGAACTGCAAAGACAGGCATCATTTCCTGGCTTATCAGCAGATATATGAAAAACAGGCAGACACCACTGGTAATCGCTACCGCATAGGGTATCCCGTCCTGCGTATATTCATCCTTATCAACTTTCAACAGCGAGGCGTCATGATGGACGCCTAAGAACACGAATGCTGCAAATATCCTCGAGAGCGTTTGTTTGCATATCCCTCTCTGCAGCATCAGCCCCAGAGCGATGACACCCCCGGCAATGACTATGAAGAGAAGGGCAATAAAGGTATGACCGAGGCCAAGAACGGCCCCGACTGCAGCCATCAACTTGACATCGCCGGCGCCCATACCGCCCATGAGATACGGCACTAGAAAAACAACAAGGCCAAAGACCAGGCCACGCAGGCTGAAGAGAAAGCCCTCCAGACCGCCGATGAAGCAATAGGTGAGCAGGGCGATGAGGATTGTCGGACCGGTCAGCAGGTTTGGTATGCGGCGCTGGGTCAGATCGGTGATCGAGGAGATCATCAGGACGATCATCAGCCCCCCGTATAGGAGTGGCTGCAGGGAATTATTGAAATCAAGATTGGTCATAGTATGGCGATTATCTTCGTGCACTCACTGCAAGTTCGGCAGGATTGCCCTTCCGTTACCTGCTCCTGGACCCGATGGTGTCCCGGAAACTAAAGAATCAGCATTGTCATTAGTTAAATCCAGCAGCTACCTGTCCAAAGGTAGAGTTGAGGCTTGTTCCAATCGCAGTAACCGCGCCAACAATAACGAGTGCTATCAGAGATGCTATCAGCGCATACTCGATGGCCGTTACCCCGTCTTCCTCACAAAAAAACCTTCCAATCTGTGTTGTGAGCGATTTCATTTTTGACCTCTTTTCAAGAGGGCCGATTGTCCGTTGCCTGCCCTTGCAGGGGACAACGAACAATCTGCCTGTACTAACTTCAAGACTTAACGCATTATTACTATCAGGGAACAGTAGCAGGAAGCTTGCCTCCTATAGCAGTAAAGGTAGCGTTGAGGTTTGTACCAACTAAAGTCGTCCCGGCAATAATAGCAACGGCGATCAGAGCTGCGATCAGCCCATACTCGATTGCCGTTACCCCATCTTCCTCACGGAAAAACCTGCCAATCTGTGTTGTGATCGTTTTCATTTTTGACCTCTTTTCAGGAGTGAAGATTGACCGTTCCCTGCCCTTGCAGAAAACAACGAAAAATCTGTCTATACTAACTTCAAGACTTAACGCATTATTACTATCAGGGAACAGTAGTAGGAAGCTTGTTTCCTATAGCAGTAAAGGTAGTGTTGAGGCTTGTACCAACTAAAGTCGTCCCGGTAATAATAGCAACTGCGATCAGCGCGGCGATCAGCCCGTACTCAATGGCCGTTACCCCGTCTTCCTCACGAAAAAATCTGCCAATCTGTGCTGTGAGCGTTTTCATTTTTCGACCTCCAATTTTTGGAATTGTTCTTCAGTGCTGCAGCAGCAACCATTTGCTGGAGGAGCACACCCAAAAAGCATCCGATCGCCTGAGTTTCCGGGCACTCTCTGTACCCGGTAAAATCGCAATCAGATGGTGATGGCAAACGGTGGTACATCTGAAATCCTCAGGAGCCTGCCCCAGACATCATCCGGACAGGGACTCCTCAGATCTCCTTCCCGGCTCTGCTTCAACCTGCGCCAGAGAGGACATTCCTTC
Organism: uncultured Pseudomonadota bacterium; assembly: GCA_963776835.1. GTDB lineage: Bacteria > Desulfobacterota > Desulfobulbia > Desulfobulbales > Desulfocapsaceae > UBA2270. Next base: position 231,049 of record CAVZOB010000005.1, on the reverse strand, counting down.
GCTCTTCGCTGCACTGCCGGTGAGCAGGAAATAAAGCCCTATCGATTTATCGAGGTCTTCCTCGGTCATCCTGGGCGGCCTGTTTTCATAGAGGGCTATATTGACCAGCTGCTGCATAATATCCCTGGGGTGGCAGCCTCGCATCGGTCTGACGCCCCGGAAGTGTTTTTCCAGCAGGTAGTCGACAGAGTCCTGGTCATAGGGAATCTCAAATTGCCTCGCCACATCCTGGAATATGGAGATGAACCCTTCTTCGCTGGGGTCCTGCATGCGAATCTTATAGGGGATCCTTCTCAGGAATGCCTCATCGAGAATTCGGGCCGGGTCAAGATTGGAACAAAATACCAGCAAGGCATTGAAGGGAACCATGATCTTGTTGCCGCTGGGCAGGGTCAAGAAGTCAACGCGCTTTTCCAGGGGGAGTATCCAGCGGTTCAGCATCTTCTCGGGCCCCACCCGCTGACGGCCGAAATCATCAATGGCAAAAACCCCGCTGTTACCCTTTAATTGAAGGGAGGCCTCGCAAATCTTTGTCTGGGCATTATAGCCAAGCTCCAGGGAATCAATGTCCATCTCGCCCCCGACAACGATTGCTGGACGTTCTATCCGCAGCCAGCGCTGATCAGAATTTTTCTGAATTGTTGGGCTCACCGGCTCTGCCGGATTATGGCATTGGGGGTCATAGAGCTGGATTAATTGTCCTTCGACAATGATGGTTCTGGGAATATAGACAGAGTCGGTGAAGCACCTGGCAATGCGTGTTGCTACCTCTGTCTTGCCATTGCCGGGCTCCCCATAGAGGAACAGTCCCCTGCCGGAATTTACAGCAGGGCCCAGCAGATCTAAAAAATCATCGGCAAAGACAAGGCCGTCAAGCGCATACAACAGCTGCTCCTGACCGGGACGCTCGTTGCGGATCGACTGTTTTTCGATACTGGCCAGGTAGTCTGGAAAGGGGACAGGCGCCGTCCCCAGATAATTTGACTGTTCCCTGGCCAGCAGGGCCTTCTGCCTACCGGTTTCAGTGAGGATATAATGGAAATCATTCACTCCCGAGGTCGATTGATAGGCAAGGATGAGCCGCTGCTTGAGATCATAAAGCAGGTCAGTGAAGATCCGGAGGGGAAGGCCAAGCCGTTGCGAGAGCTCCCTGCCGGTCAACGAGCCCAGGGACAAGAGCATCTTGCAGATCAGGTCTTCAACAAAGATCCGGTTGAGCCCGGTCTCTTCGAGGGTTTCGGGAGTTTTCGGAAAGAATTGATCGGAGACATTAAGATCCGCCTCTTCATATTTGGGGGTCAATATTTCACTGAGTGTAAGGCTCATAAGCTTGCTCTCAAAATATAAATCCTAGAGTTTAACTACGAAACCCCTGCATGCGTCACAACAGCTCATATAATAGCTTCTACATTCTGAGAAACCATATTGATTGACGCAAACAGCTCACTTCTTTTTCCGACAAAAAAGTTGTCATTGCAACGTCGATAATTAACGCTATCGAAAATAAATAATGTTTGTCAAATAATTATCGTGCTCATTCTTAATGGTTTTTTCATCATTTCCGAAGAATATGCAAAGCTTGTGCCAACCAAGAATTATTCTATTAATTCCTTTAATACAAATAATAATAAAGCGTTGCGGTAACAATACAGTAGCCTCCGTAAACCAGTGCTGTCCGCTTTTCCAGAAAATAGTCCCATATTCCGGAAAAAATTTTTTTTATCAAATTTTTCCAGAGCTTATCTTTGGCAAGCAATTGTAAGAGTGATCTTTAAGTGGACCCGCTGTATGCAATCATACGGAACGAGTAACGATGGGCGAAGCGAAGAAGAGGAAGTTCCACACTCCCGAGTTCAGGGCGGAGGTAGGCTTGGAGGCATTGCGAGGAAACGATTGATTGGTCAGGAAAACGGCGTTCGTTACGGTCGGGCTAAGGAAGCCGGAAAGATCATCGATCCAGCCTACTTGCTCGAACCGGCAGTGATCATGAAAATTCCGTAAGTGGCCCGCCAATCCGTGAGAAATTGGACGATATGCCCCTTTTCCTCATGGTGATGGCTGTTGATTGCCACCTCTCTTACGATCCTGGCATCAATGGTGGCGATAAATCTACGAAAGTCCTTGATGGTAATGACCCGGATATTGGGACTGTTATACCACTCATAGGGCAAATGGTCGCTTTTGGGAGCCAGTCCGGTAAAAAGAAGCTGCAGGCGGACCCGCCAATGGCTGAAATTAGGAAAGCTGACGATCACCTTGCGGCCGATGATGAGCAGGGAGTGAATCAACTCTTCCGGTTTGTAGACCTGTTGCAAAGTTTGGCTGAGCACGACATAGTCAAAATGATTGGCAGGATAATCAAGAACCTCTTCATTAAAATTTTCCTGCAGGACCGACAGCCCCCGGCTGATGCAGTAAGCTGCTTTTTTTTCATCCGATTCAATCCCCACCCCCTGCACGCCCTTCCGCGTCTGCAGATAATAGAGTAGATCGCCCTGACCGCAGCCCAGATCAAGCACCCTGCTCTTTGGCTCTATCCACGAAGAAATAACCTGTAAATCAAAACGCATGGGAGTTTCAACCATTTACCATCACCCCCTTGAGAAAGCCGCTGACCATCTCGTTTAAGTGCTTATTTTCAATCAAAAAGGCGTCATGGCCGCAATCTGCTTTGATCTCACAGAAGCTGACGTCCAGTCCATCTCTTTTTAGGGCGCGAACCAGATCCTTTGACTGATAGGTGGGATAGAGCCAGTCAGAGGAAAATGAGATGACCAGAAAACGAGTTGAAGTATCGGCTCAGGCCGACAATCCCCCCCTGTTCGTTGCCGGTCAGGTCAAAATAGTCAGCCGCCTTGGTAATATAAAGAAAGGAGTTGGCATCGAAACGCCTGACAAACTTGGCGCCCTGGTAGCGCAGGTAACTTTCAACCTGGAAGTTGCTTTCAAAATTAAAAGAAAAATCACTGCGGTCCTGGAGCCTGCGGCCGAATTTACGGCGCAAGGCCTCGTCGGAGAGATAGGTGACATGGCCGATCATCCTGGCCACGGCCAGGCCCAGCTCGGGAGGGCTGTCGCCATACCTTCCCTGCTGCCATTTGGGATCGGCCATGATGGCCTGGCGGGCAATTTCATTGAAGGCAATGGCCTGGGCTGAATGGCGCATGGTAGTCGCCAGAGGGATGGCCGAGCGCACCATCCGCGGATAACTGACGCACCATTGCAGGGCCTGCATGCCACCCACCGAGCCGCCAATCACCGACAGGAGTTTACTGATCTGCAGGTGGTCGATGAGCACCTTCTGAGCCCGAACCATATCACCAATAGTCACCACCGGAAAATCGAGTCCATAGGGGGCCCTGGTGGCGGGATTTTCAGACGATGGCCCGGTGGACCCCATGCAGCTGCCGAGGATATTGGAACAGATTACAAAATAGCGGTCGGTATCAATGGCCTTGCCCGGCCCCACCATTGACTCCCACCAGCCCGGGGCACCATCCTCTCCCTGCTGCCCCGGATGGGAGGCAACATGGGCGTCTCCCGAAAAGGCATGGAGGATGAGAATGGCGTTATCCCTTGCAGGGCTCAAGGCGCCATAGGTCTCATAGGCCAGGGTCACCGGGCCGAGGCGACCGCCATTGTCCAGCTCCATACCCTGGCCGTCATCGGCAAAGATGAAATATTTTCTGGCATTGTCCTGCATACCTACCACCGATTAAGATGAGGCTGCCAAGGCTTGATCGAGGTCGGCGAGGATATCATCGATATTTTCAATACCAATGGAAAGCCGGACCATCGACTCTGCCAGGCCGGCGGCCTGAAGCTGCCCTGCACTCAGTTGAGAATGAGTCGTCGTGGCCGGGTGGATGGCCAGCGATTTAGCGTCTCCCACATTGGCCAGATGGGAGAAGAGTTTGAGTCCTTCAACAAACTTCTGTCCGGAGGCGCGACCTCCCTTAACTCCAAAAGCCACCATGCCCCCAAAACCATTTTTCAGATATTTTTTGGTTATAGCGTTGCTGTTAAGGCCGGGATATTTCACCCACTCCACTGCGGGGTGCTTATCAAGATACTCGGCAACCGCCAGGGCATTTGCACAATGGCGCTCCATCCGCAGAGCCAATGTTTCAATGCCCTGCAGGAAATACCAGCAATTATCCGGAGAGATACAGGCCCCCAGGTTGCGCAGAGGAACAAGGCGCATCCGCAAGGCAAAGGCCACCGGGTTCAGATCACCAAGATCATGGCCATAACGCAGGCCGTGGTAGGCGGGATCCGGCTCATTATAGAGTCTGAATTTCGGATCGGTCCAGTCAAAGCTGCCGCCATCCACGACAATACCGCCAATGGCGACACCATGACCACCCATCCATTTGGTAAGTGAATGGACCACGATATCGGCACCATGTTCCAGGGGACGAAGCAGACAGGGAGGGGTGAAGGTGGAATCAACGATGAGGGGAAGATGGTGCTCCCCGGCAATCTTGCTCACCGCTTCCAGATCCGTCATCTCTAAGCCTGGATTACCGATGGTTTCACAATAAATAGCCCGGGTTTTGTCATTAATTGCGCGGGCAAAATTCGCCGGATCACCGGGGTCTACCATGCGCACTTGAATACCGAACTGAGGTAAGATGGTAGCAAACTGGGTATACGTTCCCCCGTAAAGGTTATTGGCGGCAACCACTTCATCACCCTGGCCGCAGATATTGATAATGGCATAGAAGATGGCTGAGGTCCCTGAGGCCAGGGCCAGGGCTGCAGCCCCTCCTTCCAGGGCGGCCACCCTCTTCTCCAGCACATCCTGGGTAGGATTCATCATCCTCGTATAGATATTGCCCATTTCTTTCAAGGCAAAAAGATTGGCTGCATGAGCAGTATCGCGAAAGAGATAGGAACTGGTGCGATAAATCGGCACTCCCCGGGAGAGGGTATCACTGTCAACAGTCTGACCGGCATGCAATGCCAGGGTTTCGAACTTTAAAGTGTCCATCCAGAATTCTCCTCAGGAATGTAAAAATTGCTGATATATAGCATTGCACGGTACGCGCGCACATTATTTGTGCTATCGTCCCACTTGGGCATAAAACAACAACGGTATACACGGCCCACCCTACACAAAACTTCTTGGCAGCCAAATAAAAGAAGCACGGCTGAGAGCTGAAAGCTAACCCAGCACTAAGAAACAATACCAGATTTCAGGGTTAAAGAAAGCAGGTTTTAATCCATTAAGAAGCGGAACAGACTGAACAATACATAAATCACGGGATCCAAAACATCATTTGAGGTATTCTTTGCTCAAACGATTGCACTTCGAAGTTCAATCCTCGCAATTTTTTAGGGTCGTGGAATTAGATCAATCCTTTTTTCTATTTTTTAATCATTTTCAGATAACCATTAATATGAATAATGTAAATTCCATCTGGGACTTTTTTGCCTCTGTCAAACTTGCGATTATCACCCTGACTCTGTTGGCCGGCACCTCCATTATGGGAACGATTATCCCTCAGAATAAACCTCTGCAATGGTATGCCCAGGAATATGGCGCGAATATGGCCCAACTATTCAAGATGCTGGACATCACTGATATGTACGGTTCCTGGTGGTTTCTCGCCATGCTGGGTCTTCTTTGTACGAACCTCATCATCTGCAGCTGTGATCGATTTCCACAGGTGTGGAGACAGATGAAGGCTGACGGCCTTGATACTCCCTTTATGCGTCTTGAGAAAATGGGGAGGAAGAAAGAATGGCACAGCAGCTCTTCGCTATCGGTAACCACCTTGGAATTGGCTGCCAGACTCAACAGAAGTGGCTGGAAAAGCAGCAGTCGTAACAGTGATGGCGCGACCCTTCTCTTTGCTCAAAAAGAGGCCTGGAGCCGAATTGGTGTATATGTGGTTCATACCTCTATTTTGTTGATATTTATCGGCGCAATCATCGGTGAACTTGGTGGATTCAAGGGGAACGTCCTGATTCCGGAAACAGACCAGACAGATAAAATTTACACATCCAATGGCACTCAGACCATTGATCTTGGCTTCACGGTACGTTGTGACTCTTTCAACCTTGAGTTGTACCCCAGCGGGATGCCAAAGAGATATAAATCCGAATTAACAATTCTGGAGAACGGCAAAGAGCTTTTCCAGGCTCCAATAGAGGTGAACTCTCCCTTGAAATATAGGGGGATCACCTTTTATCAAGCAAGCTATGAAGGGTATCAGGATTTTATGATCAAGGTGACCGATAAGGGCAGCGGTCAGAGCAAGACCTCTATTGTTCCTTTCCTGGAACAAGAGGAATGGCCCCAGGAAGGTCTCACCTTTGGCGTAATCAATGCTGAAGGAGTGGGACAGTCGCTTTCACGCCTGAAAATATGGTTTTCCGACAACAAGGGAGAACCCTCTGTGTTCTGGCTCAAAGATGGTGAATCAACAACCATTGCCAGAAAAAACGCTGCATATCTCCTCAGTGTCAAACAGATGTATGGCACCGGCCTGCAGGTCAGCAAAGATCCGGGAGTGTGGGTTGTCTACCTCGGATGCGGCCTGATGCTTCTGGGCCTGGTGATTGCCTTTTTCACCTCACACAAACGAATATGGGTTTTCATCAAAAAAGAAGAGGGTGGAGCCTCCATCCTCTTTACCGGCAGTGCCAATAAAAACAGGATCGGTTTTGACAAGATCTGGAATGATCTCGCACTCATCCTGCAAAAATGAAGAAGGCCGCTGCCGAGGGATTGCCTCGGCAGCAGCCGATGAGATAAAGATACGCCAGACCTTGTTCAGCGGTTAAAATGCAGGGAAGGCGTTACCTTGTTGATGATCCAGAAGAGGATGAAGGGTGTTACTGCTACGCTGAGAGCGCCCAGAAGCCCTTCTTTAAAAGTCTCCAGGTTATGCGGCCACAACGGCATGTTGTAGTGCATAAAACCGTCAAAGGACAGGGAGAATGCCTGGCCACCGATCACAACGTTCCAACGCATCATGAAGACCCCGAAGAGAACCAGCATCAGTGCGATTGCTGCTCGCCTGATGGTCAGCCTCGGCAGGATAAGTAAAATAAAGGGAACCAGGTTGCCGAATCCATACTGAAGGACAAAGATATTGAGGAAATCCTTGCCGTACATCACCGAGCGCAGGATATCCCATGATTTCATGGCGGTGTACCCTCTGAAAATCAAGTCCAGCAACTCGAGGGTGATGGCTGCAAGAAGAAATCCAATCAGGTAGCGGGAGGTCTTGGTGATCACTTCGATCTCCGCGCCCTTGATCAACTGTACCGTTTCATCACCACGCCCCTTGGCCAGGGTGGTGGTCAATTTCTTCCACTCCATAATGATGATATAGGTCAACATACAGAGGGCGATACCGGAGACCACGGCAGACATGATGAAGATGACCGGCATCAGCGGTGACATCCACAGGGCATTCGCCTTAACCGAGCCAAAGATAAATCCAGCATATCCATGGAGGAAGCAGGCAACCGGAATACCGATAGCCGCCAGTATCTTAACGGCTTTTTTATCTTTACTTACAGTGGCGTCATCAAGATCATAGGCCCCGAGGGTGAGAACATTGTACAGAATTCTCATAAAGAAGTTAGCAAACCCCTTTTTTCCTTTGAGGGCAATGGTCTGTTCCACGAAATAGGTTCGGTAAACGAACCAGATCTCACTGAGGACAATGACGCTGTAGGTGGTAAAGATGATACCGAAGGCAGAAATGGCCGAAGTAAAGTGCGGCGTAAACAGGACCTCCACTCCCCTGAATGGCTGCTGCAGATGCAAGAGCAGGGGCATCATTGCTACCGGCAGGAGGGCCAGGGAAAAGACCAGGGAGAATCTTGCCATATCCTTCAAATCCTGCTGACCGAAAACATGGTACAGAGAAGACAAGACAAAAGCCCCGGCTACAAGACCAGTCATATAGGGATAGAGAACGATCTGAATGCCCCAGTAGATAAATTCGTTGGGGTAGACAAATCCTTCCTTTGTTGTCCACTCCAACCCGTGTACAATTAAATCTCCGTTTGCTAGTAAGTGATTCACCATCATTTCACCTCACACTCTCGTCCAGGCCAAGATAAAAAGCCTGGGGCTTGGTGCCGTATTCATCTTTTAAAACCGCAACCCTCTGGGTCATGATCGTCTTGGTAACCGGGTCCTCCGGATTCTTCAGGTCGCCGATCCGGCGGGCACCAAATGGGCATGCATCGACACAGGCCGTCTTCAATCCCTTGCTTATCCGGTGGTAGCAGAAAGTGCACTTATCAGCCACCTTGTCGACGGGATGGAAAAAGCGTACACCATAGGGACAAGCCATGATGCAGTAACCACAACCAATACACCACGTCCGGTCAACAAGGACAACACCGTCCTGGGTCTGGTAGGTCGCTCCCACCGGACAGACCTGAACGCAGGGAGGGTTTTCACACTGATTGCAGAGTTTGGGAACGAAAAAGGCCTTGGCGATATCCGCGGGATCAACCATTTCTCCGGCGACTTTCGAGTCGGTAAAACCATCACGGCCGCCCTTTGGTGTATCAATGTGTATTTTATCGTCGTTTGTCACCACATACCGTTCAACCCATGTTCTGGTTACCGGCAGGTCGTAGGGTATCTGGTTTTCCTTTTTGCATGCCTTTACACAGAAACCGCATCCGGTGCACTTGTTGGTGTCGATGAGAAATCCCCAGCGTACGGCAGGGTCACCGACAGCGGCCTTTGCCTCGGCAGGGCTCAGGAATTTGAAACTAGCCAACGGCAGGGAAACAGCAACGGCACCTCCCAAGCCTTTTTTTATAAAATCTCTTCGAGAACAACTCATTCCATATCCTCTAGGTTGGGATTATGTGGTTTGTGACACTGAACACACTCTTCACCAGGGTTATGATCCCCGGGATCGATGCCCTCAATTTCACCTCGCAAACTTCCAGGGTAAGGGAGCTTTGCATGACAGCGCAAGCAGAGTTCCCGACTCTTGTCGATGGTCAATTTTTCTGGATCGTCCGGATGATTCATGGCAGGGCCATGACAGTTTTCGCACTGTATGGCGGCGTGTTTTGATGATGCTATACTCGCCGCGTTCTCCTCATGACATTCTTTGCAGTATTCCCGTCCCTTGTAACTGATGGGAAAATTCTTCCAGTCCTTTACGTTGCCGGCACGATAAAAGTTATAGGTGAAGCTATCACCGTGCACCCCGAAGTCCGACGGAACCATCAAGTACCTGGCCGTCAGAATCAGTGCGACAAGGACTATGGCCGCGAATAACGGCCTGAATACGTGGTTTTTCATACAAAGCTTCCCTCCTTTAAAGTAAAAATAAAATAAAAACTTGCAGATAGGTACTCTTAAAATTCAACCTATCACAAGGACCACGCCAATAGCAAATTTGCAATTTTAGTTTTCATGAAATCGTTACCGGTGGTGTCCATTAGGAAAAGATTGAGTCATCAATTTCCTAAATTTTCAGCTTTTCTGATAATAGAATAAGGAAAAAGTTTTTGAAATATGTACCACTGTGTGGTACATATGTAAACAATGAATTAAATAATTTAATAAAATAACATATACCTTAAGTGCTTCATTTTTTAACCTTCTGACTGTTATGACAGTAGCGCCTCGCGCTGTAGCTTGTTCCTTGTTCCACTTTACCCAATGGAGTGATAAATATGGCCAACAACGCAATTGAAGAAAAAGTTGATCAACTTGCTGATCAGATCAAGACCCTGACCAACCAACTCAGCAAGCAGCAGGAACGGCTAACAACCCTTGAAAAGGTTTTGTCCGAACCAAGCATGAAAAATTTTGCCGCCCTACCTCCTTCCGCGACCATCCGGCAGACGGGTGTTCCGGCGATTAATAAGACCCAGCTAAAACCCACACCTACGGCCGCCGCCAAATCGTCATGGGCGGACAGTGGATCTTTTCTGGCAAAGCTGGCAACGATCTGTTTCATCCTCGTTGTCGCCTTGATTTTACGAACGCTGACGGATAACGGCATTATTGCTGCCAAGACAGGTTCGATTATCGGAGCAGCCTATGCTGCTTTTCTCATCGTTGCGGGCTGGAGGATGGTCAGCCGGAAACATTCGCTCGGATCGATATTTCCCATCTGCGGGGCCCTATTGATGTACGCCCTGGTTCTTGAGACCCATGCCCGCTTCACAGCATATACGTCTGTTACTGCCTACAGCATCCTCCTGTTTACCATGCTGTCACTGGCCATAATGGGCAAGCGCTACCAACGGTTGCTGTTTTACGGAGTTGGAATCATGGGCGCCAGTTGTGCCGCCCTGGCTATTGATTTTCCGACACCTTTTTTCCCGTATCTGGCATTATTTCTTTTTGCCGCCAATGTGGTGGCATTCTCTTGCGAGTACCGGAAGACCAGGAGGGTCCAGATCCTTCTCTACGCAATGACTGTACCCTTTTGGTTTTTTTGGGCCGTCAGATTGCATGCCCAGCTCGTTGGTGGTGGTAAGATCCTGCCGACCCTCGGCCTCTCCTGGTTCCTGCCGGTGACTATCCTGACTATCCTTACCCTCATGGGCTTTTCGGTATATAACTCTTTTCGCAAGGGCAACTCACTGATAGCGTTTGATATCTCTCTGCCCACGATACATGTCCTTTGGCTTTATCCTGCATGCAGTCTGGTTGTAAATCCCCAGGGAAATGGTCACTTACTCGGGTATGCCGGCCTTGCTCTATCATTGTTGCATTTTATTTTTGCATGGTCAATCTTCAAATTCAGCCGACAGGGCGGAGCCGGTATCTGCGCCTACGTCTTTGCCGGTGGCGCCCTGATGGTAATGGGCACCCTTTCCGCAGTGGACAATATGCTGCTGGCGCTGCCGTTCTGGAGCTTAGCGGCTGTGATATTGTCACTGGCCTCACAGACCTGTGAGATAGGCGGTGTTCGTCTCACTTCTTACTTTTTACAATTTATTGCCACTTTCGTCGGTATCACCTATGGCGTTTTCCTGCCGGGATCTTCCAGCCCAGTACTCACTTTTTTCGTAATCGCGTTCCTGGCCTTGATGAGCGCAGTTCAGTACCACTGGAGCCGCACACATGCCATTAACTGCAGGACAGGTTTTTTCGCCCAGTTTGACCCACGGGATATATCTGCCGTCACCCTGTTGTTCGCGGCCCTGATTGATGGATTCTACATGATCCAGTTTGTTGTCTACTTGCTGCTTGCTGCCCTTATTGCCGACCCCGGGAATGCCCTGGTTGGCGCACAATCGATAATTATTAATGTTGGGGCCATGGGCCTGATGACCTTCGGTCTGCTGAAGAAAAACCGGGAGATTCTCTACACAGCCATTAGTGTAGTCGCTATCGGGGCCATGAAGTCTATAGGGTATGACCTCTTCACAATACATGGCATCCCCTTGGTGCTGAGTGTTTTCTCGTTTGGGGCTGCCGCTGCAGTGGGATCGATTGTTTTCAGCCGCTGGTCACAAACGGGAGATATTGAGGAGATTCCCTGCAGGTAAGAATCTTGGAAAATATTAAAAATACCGTTTTTGTAGGGTGCTCTGCGCGCACCATTGTTGTTTATGCTACCAAGTAAAATGGTATATCAGCGATTTCTACACCCCTAAGATCTTACGGAACAGACATATCCTGCAATTTCCACGTCTCTTGGCAGCGAAGGAAAACCCTGCCCTCGCTGGATGAATTGCAAGCTGGCCTGGCCGGGGGTTGCACCTTCAATAATGGTGAACCGCCCCGTAAGTCGTTGAAAAAACACCCGCTATCGTCTATGGAACCGAGATAATGGGTAAGCGATCAATGATCTGGATATTATATCCAGGCGCGATGGAGGGAACATCAGAGGGAAAACAGCAAAAGATGGACAGGTAGCGCTGTCCAGGTATGAATGAAGCAAATGTAGCGCTCATAAAAACTCAGTGCAGTTTTGTCGTGATTCAGGGATCCACTTCTCTCACCCCTCATCAAACTTCAAAAGCTGCTCCACCTGTATTCAAATAGACTCGCCAATATAGTAACTATGTGCGGGCCTATTTGAACACAAATGGAATGCAGGTAAACTTTATCTTTTATTCCGGCTCATCGTGACATAAGTTACAATCCTGTACGATGGTCTTTCCGACTTTTGTTGCATGCTCGTCGTCATGACAACGGAAACATCCGTAGCCCTCTTCAGCATTATGATGCCCAAGATGAGAAAGATGGGTTCCCCAGGTCACCTTCATTTTCGGCCATACATTGTTAAGATAGACCTCCAGAAGATAAGCCCCTGAACGTATCAACTCTTGTTCGTGCTTTGCCACAAAATCAGTACCATGACGTTTAGCCACAAGTGCCTGCAGGTCCTGCACGATTTTTTCCGTGGCCTCATCCCTGCTGGTGTACTCAATTTTCAAGACCGTGATACTGTCTTCCCGTATTCCCGCAATCTCGGGAGTAAGTTTTTTGGAGTAGAGACCAAAATCGACAATCCGTTCAAGATCGTCATAGATGTGGGTAGGACGATTATGACAATCGATACAGTCCATAGTCCTCCATTCCTCAGTCACCCCTTCCTCAGCAGGCTCATCACCAACAGCGTATTCTTCCGTAACTCCATTAGGCCGTGTAACCTTTACAGTACCGATTTTGGTCCGTTCCTTATTAAGGGGCTGATATTCAATCTTGACATCATTACTTACATGCCAGTGAATTCCCTCAAATGCATCGGTTATCGGATTACGTCCGCCAATATGCAAAGAGATTTGCTGAATTTCAGGTTCTGTCTGATTATCATTGGTGTAACTAATAAATGTCTTTACTCTTTTTCCCTGGAATTTTTCAGGCCAATGACAATCCTCACAGGTATCCCGTGCTGGTCTCAGATGCTCGACCGGGGCAGGGATGGGGCGGCTGAACTCCCCTGTGAGTACAGCCTTTACCTGGCGCAGACCGGACAGTTTTGCCCTGACATACCACTGGGCGCCGGGACCTATATGACAGGCAACACAGCCAACCTTGGCATGGGGAGAGCGTTGATAAGCTGAATATTCGGGATCCATGACTTCATGACAGACCACCCCGCAAAAATAGGAAGAGTCGGTAAAATGATATGCCTCATAAGCTACAAGTACCAGAACTGTTATATTAATGACGGAAAGGACCAGAAAGAGAAAAATCCCTTTTCTGTGGTGTTTATCGGAAAGGTCAATCTTCAAATTTTCGACATTGGTCAGACTGTCCTTAAACCACTTTTTCCGCTCGAAATAATAGGCTAGCGGGATCAGGCACAGGCCCAATATCATCGTGGCCGGCAGAGCCATAAAGATAACAATGCTGAAGTAAGGGTTGGCAATCAAACCCGATACTTGCAAGATGAGACCAAGTATGAGCATGGTGATGGATACAGTAGTCAGGACCACTCCCATAAAACCAAGCGGTGTTTTCCAGGCACTGCCTAACAACTTTTCCCAGGCTCCCCCGACTTTATTGCTCTCTTCTACGGGTGTAATTTCTGGTTCTTTTACATCATCTTCTTTTTCATCTAAATCCGTCATACAGCGCTCCTTATTGAATACCTTTTCGGAGAATCACAGCACATTGTTCTCCATTTTTAATAATTTTACAAAGTATCTGCTTCTGTTCACCATCCACTTTTTCTGCTTCGTAGGAATCTGCCAACAGTTGTGAATAGTTTATAATGCCGTTCAGCCTGTTTGTGGCCTCATTAATAATTGCAGAAAACTCCGCCTCTCTTCTATTATATGTTAAGTCATCATGGCTTTCCTCTTTGGGTTTTTGAAGTAACTGATTAAAAGAAGTAATCAAGGTTCTAACTTCCACACTGCTTTTTTTCAGTTTTCCAAGTTGCATGGGGGTACCGTCCAGCAAGGACTGTTCAGCCTGTGCGGCCAGATCGATCAGGGGTTTGACAGACTTCAGATAGAGTATGATAAGGCTAAAACAGGTCAGGGAGATGATCATTCCCATTAAGACCAAGGCTCTTTTCTGGTACTGCATAACCCTGTCTCTCATCTCATTCACCACAATTCTGTCAAATTGCAGGAATTGCTTATTCATTTGACGAAGCTGACCCATGATTTCCAATGTCAAATCTTCATTCGCGGGAGTCTCCGCCAGAGTTCTCAAGTTGATCACCACCTGTCCCACGTCCAGCGCCTGCAAAAAAGAGAGTTTGTATTGGCTCGGGATCAAACGGCTATCCAGCAAGGCTACATACCTGCCTTGAAGCTGCTCAAACTCCTTTGCCGCGCCCAAGAGCTGGGACGGATCATGAGACAAAAGGCCTTCCGTGGCTTGTTCCTGTATGGTCGCGTAGAAAAAGATGGTACTTTCACTTTCTTTAACAATAGTGTTGTAGTCACTCGTCAGGATGTTTTGACGAATACCCGTAAGAACGAGCGCTCCCAATAAGAGGGCTGCACAGAAAAAAGTTACAGCACTCAGCCTACGAAGCGATCGCATTTACCACCTCGTCCATGGCCTGCGCGACCCTGCAATTTTCATTCACGGTACAGGTGCCGCAGTTGCTGCTCTGTTCCAGATCTTTCAAGGCTATTTCCTCTTTTTTAGCGCAACACTTAACAATTATATCAAATTCCTCTCCATCCAGGGATTCTACCTGGAGTAGGATCTCGGCCAGATTTGTAAGCAGAAACTGTTCATGTTTTAAAATACGAATTGCTTTTTCATAGCAGCTGGACAGGAGTGCATTCACCTCCAGGTCGATAAGCCTGGCGGTCTCCGGGCCCATAGATAGACGTCCGCCTGCCCCTTCAATAAAACCCCCACTTTCTATGGAGAAGGTTTGCGGACCGAAGGTTCGACTCATTCCCCATCTGCAGATCATGTCGGTGGCAATTTGAGTAGCGGTAAGTAGATCCCCCTGTGCCCCAGTGGTCTGCTGTTTGAACATCAACTCTTCCGCAGCCCTTCCTCCCATCAGGACAGTGATTTTACTACTCAGATATTCCTTTGTATAGGCTGGGTAATCACTGATCGGCAACTGTTGGGTCTGACCAAGGGCCATGCCTCGAGGGACGATGGTTATCTTGTGCAACGGATCGGAATTTGGCAGTTTGTGGGCCAGAACTCCATGGCCTGCCTCATGATAGGCAAGGATCGTTCTATCCTTGTCACTCATGACCATTCCTTTCCTTTCTATCCCCATGAGGATACGGTCACGGGCCTTTTCAAAATCCTCAGTGCGTACCTGATCTCTTCCTTTTCTGGCTGCCATCAAGGCGGCCTCATTAACGAGGTTTGCAAGCTCTGCACCTGTAAGCCCCGGAGTTGCCTTAGCCATCTCCTCAAGGACGATTTCCGGATGCAGCGCCACCTTGCGGCCATGTACTTCCAGAATTTTCAATCTTCCCTTCAAGTCAGGAGCGAGTATGTTGATCTGCCGGTCGAATCGACCTGGCCGTTTCAGGGCTGAATCCAGGATATCCGGTCTGTTGGTGGCTGCCAGCACAACAATGGTATCATCTGTCGCAAAACCATCCATTTCAACCAGCAGGGCATTCAGCGTCTGTCCTCTTTCTTCCTGTCCTCCGGCAGAGGCACCACTGGATCTGCTGGCGCCAACTGCGTCAATTTCATCAATAAAAACAATGCAGGGTGCATTCTTTTTTGCCTCTTTGAAAAGATCCCTGACCCTTGAGGCCCCAACGCCTACAAACATTTCAACAAAGTCGGAACCGCTGAAGCTGTAGAAAGGAACGCCTGCCTCACCGGCCACAGCCTTTGCCAGCATGGTTTTACCGGTTCCAGGAGGGCCCTGCAGGAGGATGCCCCTGGGGATGGTCGCGCCAATCTTCTTAAAATTGGCAGGATGCTTGAGGAAGGAGATAACCTCCTCCAATTCCTCTTTGGCTTCAGGGATTCCGGCAACATCCTTGAAGGTAATCCCCATCGATTTTCCACTCAGGCTGACCAGTTTGTCACTGGCAAATTTGCTCTCTTCATTGTTGTCAGATTGTAAAGACCACCAAACCACCATAATCAACACGACTACAAAGGCTGCAATAACGGTCATGTAAATCAGGGTGAATCTATCCTCATTAACAATTACCCGAATGTTTTTCCCCTGGACACTTTCCAGAAATTTACTGACATCCGGTACTGTTGTCACAAAGGTGTGCTGATCCCGATCCGTGAATTCGACTCTGTTACCGGTACATTCAAGTTTGACAATCTGATTGTTATTTAAGCGCTGAATGAGTTCGCTGTAGTCCTGGCTTGTATGTCTATGCTCCATAAACCAGAGCAGAGCCATGAACATGGCCAGGAGAGCAAAAAGAAAACCGACAAGTAGGTTACGCGCAAGAAGGGCCATTGAGTTGAGTCTCCAGGAATGCAAATGCATTTTCAAAAAAGACTATTAATATATACAATCGTGACAGAGATTGCTAGAAGAACAAGACAAAATATTCAAAATTGGACAAAGTTTTTTAATCATTCGACTGCAAATTTTCTTTTTCAGGATGTCTCTCCGGAACGAGTATATAAAAAAAGCCGGGAGGATTTACTTCCTTCCGGCTTTTTTATATTTTTTCAAACATTAGTTGTACGTTTTTTTTCCGCAAATGCTATGCATTTCCTATGAGGGCAATGAGGATTGGTCCCACTGTGTGGATGGTTAACTATTAATAGACGCTAGCCATTGTTGAGAAATAACTCCTACGATTCATTGTCATAAACGGTACCTTGCATGATCTACGGCAGATGTAATTTGCCAGTCGCCACACCAGGAAACAGCAGAACAGATTGCTGTTTCCTGGATGCGGCATAAGAGGCCGTAGATGAAACAAGCAAGAAAAGGACCTTGCTTGTTTCATTTACGGTGCATGATCTACGAAAGATGTGATTTGCCAGTCGCCACACCAGGAAACAGCAGAACAGATTGCTGTTTCCTGGATGCGGCATAAGAGGCCGTAGATGAAACAAGCAAGAAAAGGACCTTGCTTGTTTCATAACGGTGCATGATCTACGAAAGATGTGATTTGCCAGTCGCCACACCAGGAAACAGCAGAACAGATTGCTGTTTCCTGGATGCGGCATAAGAGGCCGTAGATGAAACAAGCAAGAAAAGGACCTTGCTTGTTTCATAACGGCCTCTAATCTTTTATATTATAGCGACGCATCTGCCTATATAGTGTGGAGCGGGCTACTCCCAGGAGTTTGGCAGCCTTGGCCTTGTTACCGTTTACTTGCCGGAGAGCATTTATAATTTTTTCATCTTCCGACTGATAGTGAGGCGTTGGATGAAGTTCATTTTCAGCCGGGCTGAGCAGTATGTCATTGGCGAATCTGCTCTCTTCAATTTTATAAGGCCTTAAGGACCACCAAACCACCAGAATCAATACTATCGCGAAGACTGAAATAATTGTCATATAAATCAGATTTGACCTATCCTCTTTAATAATGACCCGAATATTTTTCCCCTGGATTCTTTCCAGAAATTTACTGACATCCGGTACTGTGGTCACAAAGGTGTGCTGATCTCGATCAGTGAATTCGAGTTTGTTGCCGGTAAATTCAAGCTTGACGATCTGATTGTTATTTAACCGGTCAATGACTTCGCTGTAGTCCTGGTTTGTATTTCTGTTCTCCATAAACCAGAGCAGGGCCACGGATATGCACAAGACAGAAAAGAGAAAACCAAGAATCAGGTTACGAAGAACGGCCATAAAGTTGAGTCTCCAGGATTACAAATGCATTTTACAGAAAGACTGTCACTGGCAGTACAGTGGAGATAGAAACCGCGAGGAGACCAACACGCAAGCTTGAAGAACGGACAAAATATTTTGCAGTCAGTCGACTGCAAAGCTATGTTGTCAATTATCTCTCCCCCAAAAGGAGTCTATAAAAAAAGCCGGGAGAATGCAAATCCTCCCGGCTTTGGTGTAGACCCTTTTAGTCGTTATGCTGCCAGTTTCATTCCCGCACTGATAATTTATATTACAAACCACTTATCGCTTTAAACCAGCCGGCAATGAGCTGAAGCGGGCCACCTGCCTGGTACATGGCGACTCCAAGACAAGCAACTACCCACAATCCAACAATTCCAGTAAAAGCTGCAACAGTACCGATTACGACTTTGTCAATTTCTGCTGAAACAGTAGTCTTACTTCTATCTTGAACTCTTCCCTGACTCTGCTGTTTCGTAAGTATTCTCTCACTCATGGCATCTCCTTGTATGGTTGAAAAGATTGATTTTCCTGTTTGCCTCACACCCCTTTTATTGCACAATGCGTGCCAGAACTATATTTAAGTCGACGAAAGAAAGGCCTTAAAACCATAACAACTTGTTTTATTGGACAAAATCCCATAATTAAAACCGCTCGTAACCAAAAAACAGTATTTGCGCGACAAGGAACTTCCCCCTGCACTGTCCCATAATTGTCCCAATACTGTCCCGGCGCTACACTAAAAGTGTCCCAATGCTACACTTTTTTCATAAAAAAAATTACAGATGTCCCGCACGATGTTTGATTATGTATCGTTTTTTGGTTAATAAATTTCTTTTGCAGGGAGGAGGCACGGAAGTGAATGGTAAAGAGGAAAACAGAATATACCTTTGCAGAAATTTCTCTTCACCAAACCAGCAGAGAAACTAATCTTTTATGTTATAGCGCTGCATCTGTCTATAGAGGGTGGAGCGGGCTACTCCCAAGAGTTTGGCAGCCTTGGCCTTGTTACCGTTTACTTGTCGGAGAGCATTAATAATGTTTTCATCTTCCGAGAGATAAAGAGACGCTGCTGGTAATGCTTCCGTTACAGTTCCTTGAGGGATGGAAGGGGGAGGAAGAAGAACGGGTGTTGAAAGAACCTCATTGACCGATGGTCTCTGCAGCTCTTCCGGAAGATGTTTTAATTGCAGCACCTCATCCTGACAAAGGACACAGGCCCTCTCGATGACATGCCTCAGCTCTCGGACATTGCCGGGCCAGGAATAACGCGACATACACTCCAAGGCCTGATCAGAGATCAGGGCTATCTTTTTACCAAGCTGTATCCGAAAAATTTCCAGAAAATGGTTGGCAATCAGGGGAATACTCATGGCTCTCTCACGCAAGGGAGGAAGCTTAATTTCAATGACCTTAAGGCGGTAATAAAGATCTTCCCTGAATTTCCCTTGTTTCACCATTTGCTGAAAATCGACGTTGGAGGCGGCTATGACTCGGACATCGACGTGTATTGGCTCATTCTGGCCCACCGGGGTAAAAGTCTTTTCCTGTAAGAAACGTAAGAGGAGCAATTGCGTCCGGGGCGAGATGTCGCCAATTTCATCAAGGAATAATGTGCCACCGTCGGCCTGCAGCAACCTGCCGGGCCTGTCTCGGTCCGCACCGGTAAAAGATCCTTTTCGATGACCGAAGAGTTCACTTTCCAGCAGATTCTCGGCAACGGAAACGCAATCCACTTTGATCAGCGGTTTGTCACGCCGTGAACTCTCGGCGTGGAGTGCCTCGGCAGCCAGCTCTTTACCGGTCCCGGACTCACCGGTGACGAGAACGGCGGTATCAACTTTACCAATATTTTCGATCAGGCTATAGACCTCCTGCATGGCAGGGCTTGAATCCACAAAGCCGTGAAAGTAGCTGCGGTTTTCAACATTCTCCAAGGGTTCGGCAGGGAGCATATCCCTGGCTACGATCACAACTCCCTGGAATTCTTCATCATCGCCCCGTAGAGGAGAGGCGTTAAGGCTGATCATCTTTGTTTTATGGTCAGGAGTCTGCCATTCTATGAGATGCTTTCTTACCTCCTTACCTTGCTCTAAAACCTCACGAACATCGTCGAGACAGGCGTTCCCTATCTCAACAGGAAATTGATCAAAACCTGAAGCACCCTCGACATCCTGATATTTCAGCCACTGTTCTGCCGTTTCATTGAGTTGAATAATCCGCAAATTGGCATCAACGGTAATAATCGCATCACTGACCGAACGAAAAATTGTCTCCAGATAGCGGCGATACTTTTCGTTTTCCTGCTGGAGGAGTTTGGCTTTATTCTCCAGAGACCAGTGCTGGAGAGCCTGCCTGGTAAAATGAAGAAGGGTCTCTTTATTGACTGGCTTTGATATATAATCAAAGGCGCCATGCCTGACCGCCTCTGTAGCGGATTTAAGGTTGGGAAAGCCGGTGATCATGACCACGGGACATGCAACCCCTGATTCTCTGATTGTTCGCAGGAGATCTATCCCGGACTGACCTATCAATACGATATCACTAACTATTAAGTCATATTCCGTTTGTCTTATTGCCTCAAGAGCCTCGTCAAAAGTCGCTACTGTTTTCACAAACCGATAGCCCTCAGCGGTCAGGAATATAGCAAAGGTCTGGCGAATGGATTCTTCATCATCGACAATGAGAATCTTGGCAGAATATAAATCTTTTTCCATAATTTCAGGTTCCTGTTGGAAGTTCGATGATCATTTCCGTATATTTATCCAGGATTGAGTTCACGCGCAGATCACCGCCATGATCTTTTATAATTCCATAACTGATACTGATCCCGAGCCCTGTTCCTTCACCTGGGGGCTTAGTGGTGAAGAAAGGTTCAAAAAGTCGCTCCAGAATGGACTGGGGCAGGCCGGTCCCATAATCCTTTACCGTTATGCGGTATACAACAGGGTGATCCCCCTCTTTCTTCTCAAGACAGGATATTTCAATAACTTTTCCGGCATCAAAACCAGGGTATCTGGCATTTAAGGCATAGCGGCTGTTACTGATGAGATTCAACAGTACCTGCTGCAATTGTCTGAAATCAGCCACAATGAAGAGGTTATTCCTTGGAAATTCAGTCACTACCGTGATTCCGTCCTTCCGCAGACTGATGCTGGACCAGGGCCAGGCTGGCCTTGACAATTTCCACAGGATTGACGGGTTCCCGCTCACCACTGTCTGCCCGGGCGAAAGAGATGAGATTATGGGTAATAGCGGCTATTCGGTCGCCTTCTTTCATGATCTTGTGCACAATATCAATTCCCGCGGGATCAAGATCGTACGAATCCAGTAGAATCTGGGCAAAGTTGATGATCCCGGTAATGGGATTGTTGACCTCATGGGCAACGCCGGCGGCAAGCTCACCGATAGCTGCCAGTTTGGCAGTCCGGATGGAATCCACCTTTCGCATCTCATCTCGGGTGAGTTCCCTGGCCATCAACATAATTTTATCTATTCTCCCATCCATCTCTTGAACAGGTGAGATAGTAACACAATATTCACCAAAGAGCCCGGGGAGGCGTGTTTCTTCCACTTTTGGAGTACAGGTCTTCAGAAATTCTTCCAAAGGACATTTGATATGCGGCCACCGTCCGCCATGAATAATCTTGCATATTCCCCGTCCAATAACTTCATTCCTGGTTTTTCGGGCCGCCTGCAGGGTTGCCTCATTGGCCTCGATAATAATCCCATCCGGTCGCACCACCAGAATGGGACACTGAATAGCGTTGAAGAGCTGCTCCCATGTCCCGGAGTTACCCGTTTTTTGGGGGATTACAGCAGTCAGGGCTGGCGGCGTCCGTGGCAAAACGATCTCTATCCTTCTTTTTTTCATATCCAGAATGCTGCAACCAAGGGCAGTATTGAATGCAAAGTTTATAAAAAAGGCTTGAATATTACTTTTGCCGGCTTTGCACAGAGATTATTTTCTCTCGGATCCAACCTACAATCCCGAAACACTCCATGAGCAGTTATAAATCATTCCCCTCAAAATGAATATACGTTTTTATCGGCCCGGAAAACAACTCCCACCCCTAAAAAATGTGCGCGCTGGATGCTGGAAAATTACCAAACACACTTCCTCGTGGATGTATAGCCGCATCTCCTCTGAGAAAGTGTCTGTTTTTATTCGACCACTTCACTATCCGCTTGAGTTATAAAGAAATTTAAAGGATGATAATCTTACATTAATTCTTTGCAGATCAGGGCACAGAAATTGTTATTGCCTGTACTGCCGTTTTCATGTCGTCTATTCAGGAGTCAATATTGGCCACCCCATCATCCTCCGACACCGCCATATCCGACAAATACGGTTTTCCCCTCTTCCTGGTCCTGATCGCCGCCGGTCTGGCGGGCAACTATTTCAATTTTCCGATCTTCTTCAATATCAACTTCCTCTTCGGCAGCATCTTCGCCTTGCTGGCGCTACAATTCTTCGGGCTGGGCCGGGGCATTCTGGCGGCCGCCCTGATCTCCGGCTATACCTACATCCTCTGGAATAACCCCTACGCCATCATCATCATGACCGCCGAAGTGGCGGTTGTCGGCGCGTTGACGGGGCACCGCAAGATGGGGTTGGTGCTGGCCGATACGCTCTACTGGCTGGTCATCGGCATGCCGCTGGTCTACCTTTTCTACCACGTCGTCATGCATCAATCTTTCAGCACTACCGATATCATCATGACCAAACAGGCGGTGAATGGCATCGCCAATGCCCTCGTCGCCCGGCTGATTTTTACCGGGTATGTACACTGGTCGCGCTCATCACTCATCTCATACCGAGAAATTTTCTACAACCTGCTGTTCTTTTTCGTGTTGTTTCCGGCGCTGATCCTGCTGGCAGTTAACAGCAGAAAAGATTTTGCCGCAACCGACCACCAAATTCGGACAACGCTTATTAAGGACAGCGGATTCTTGACTCATAGGGTGGAAACCTGGATCCTGAACAGAAAATCTGCCATTATAAATCTGGCAGAGATGGCTGCTTCGCGAACCCCGCAGCAGATGCAACCCTATCTGGAGTTGGCAACGAAGTCGGATATCAATTTTCAACGGATCGGACTGCTGGATAGAGGGGCTACTACCACTTCCTTCTACCCTCTAAGCGACGAACGGGGACAGAACAACATCGGCAGAAACTTCGCTGAACGTTCCTTTATTCCAACGCTCAAGCGGACGCTCAAACCACTGCTCTCGCAAGTGTACCTGGGCAAAGTTGGCATTCCCAAACCGGTTGTGGCGATGGTTGCGCCGGTGGTCGTTGGTGGAGAATACAACGGCTACGTCATCGGGATTCTGGGCTTGGAGCAGATACAAGAGGACCTCGGCCAGGATACGAATGCAAATACCTGGTTCTACACCCTGCTGGATAAAAACAAAAATGTCATTATATCCAACCGCAGCGATCAAAAGGTTATGAATCCCTTTGTTCGCGGTAAAGGGACGCTTAATCGTCTTGATAAAGGAATCAGTAAATGGGTGCCGAAGCTCCTACCGGATACCCCGTTTACAGAACAGTGGCAAGACTCGTTGTATGTCATGGAGAACACCATCGACAACCTGACAGAATGGAAACTGGTTCTGGAGCAGCCGCTGTCTTCTTTTCAGAAAAGGCTCTATGACCTGTACACCAAGGATTTAGCCCTGCTGCTCCTGATTATGCTTGGAGCACTGGCGCTGACAGAGTTTTTAAGCCGCCGGATGGTTGTCACCCTGGAAAAGCTGGAGTTGATCACCTATGACCTTCCGGACAGGCTGGCAACAAGTGGCAACAAAATCGTCTGGCCCGAAAGCGGCGTTAAAGAGACAAATTACCTGATCAATAATTTCAGAACGATGGGAGATGCACTGTCAGAGAAGTTCAATGAGATCCGGCAGGTCAACGAATCGCTGGAGCAGCAGGTAGAGGAGCGAACCCGACAATTATCCGAGACTATGCGTAATCTCAATTTTATTTTGGATAATGCACCGATCGGAATTGCCAAGATCATTGATAGGAAGCTGGCTTGGATTAATCGAAAGCTGGAAGAGATGTTCCAGTATTCCAAAGAGGAGGCGGGGTTGCAGACGACCCGGAGACTATACCCGTCGGATGAAGCCTACGGAAAACTTGCCCGGGAAGCATATCCAGTCCTGGCTCAGGGCCTGGTATTTGAGACAGAGCAGGAATTGATTCGCAAGGATGGTGCTCACCTCCAGGCCAGGTTCATTGGCAAGGCCCTTAATCCACAGGATCTGTCCCAGGGCGTAATCTGGCTGCTCGAAGACATCAGCGAGCGCAAGCGGGCGGAAGAGGATATCCGCAAAAGCAAACAGCAGTATGACAACCTGGTGTCTAAAATCCCGATTGGTGTCTATATCCTGCATAGTACGCCGGAAGGAGCATTCACTCTCGACTATGTCAGTCCCAGGATGGCGGAGATGCTCGACCAGAGTGTTGAGAACCTCCTGGGAGATAATAAACTCGTGCTCCAGGCGCTGCACCCGGATGAGAGGAAGGCCTTTGTCATCTTGAATCAAGAAGGGATTGAACAGCTACGGCCATTTAATTGGATAGGTCGGGTTCTGGTCAAAGGAGCGGTCAAGTGGATGCACATTGCCTCATCACCTGAACCACAGGAGAATGGAGACGTTTTATGGCATGGGATTGTAGTCGACATCACCGAGCGCAAGCAGGCTGAAGACGCGCTCAAAGAGAGCGAGGAGAAGTTCCGTACCTTGGCGGACTACACCTACGGCTGGGAAATCTGGGAGGATTCGGAAGGTTCCTGCCTCTACTGTTCCCCCTCCTGCGCACGGGTCACCGGCTATTCTCCGGCAGACTTCATGTCCGATCCCGGCCTGCTGGAACGGTTGATTCATCCCGATGATCAACAGAAATGGCAGGCCCATTATGTGGACGTGCACGACAATACAGAGACGCAAAAAATCTCGAAAGGACACGCTAACGAAATCGAGTTTAGAATTCTCCATCGCGACGGCGCTGTCCGCTGGATCAGCCATCTCTGCCAGCACATCCACGATGCGGAAGGGCGCGACCTGGGCCATCGGATCTCGAACCGGGACATCACCGAGCACAAGCGCCTTCAGGCCGAGGTGCTGAAGGCCAAAAATCTTGAGTCCCTGGGCATCCTGGCCGGCGGCATCGCCCACGATTTCAATAATCTGTTTCAGGCGATTCTCGGCAATCTCGAGTTGGCCAAGATGAATACCGAGGAATCAAGCAAGGCCTTCCCGTTTCTGGAACAAGCCGTGCAGGCTTCGGGACTAGCCGGCAAGCTCACCGGGCAGCTTATTGCCTTCTCTCCCGGCGGCAACTTATTGCCGGTAGTCATTCAGCCAGCCAGCCATATCAGGGAAGAGGCGGCTGCCACCTTGACCGGTTCCGGCCTGGTGGCCGAATTTGACCTGGCCGATGACCTCTGGCCCGTCACTATTGATCCTTCTCAATTCCGTAATGTCATCAAACAGATGGTGCAAAACGCCAGGGAGGCCATGCCCGCAGGATCAGGCGGCCGGATCAGAATAACGGCCGCCAATGAATCCTTGGCGAAGAAGCATGGCAAGCACCCAACCCTTGCCCCTGGTAACTATGTCAGGATTTCGATCCAGGATCAAGGGCATGGAATCACCAGCGAGTACCTGCCCCGCATCTTCGACCCCTATTTTTCCACCAAGGAGCGTGGTTCCCAGAAGGGCATGGGACTGGGGCTGGCCCTGTGCGAGGCAATCATCAGAAAATACGGCGGCGCGATCACTGTGGAGTCAACCCCGGGTAAAGGCACCACCTTTCATATCCACATCCCGGCGGAAGGAGGTGGAAAATAAGGTGGGGACCAAGGCTCACTTTCATGTTGTTGAAGATTCAAGAAAAGGTCAATTCCGTGGACAGACCGCTGTATATCAGCGATTTCTCCCTTATGCCGCAAAAGCAGTGCATTGGAATTGTGAGGACGCCATCAGTAACGCAGGAGTGGCAATGTTGTAATCCAGGTGGCCATAACCTGTTTCAGCAATCCGAAGAAGGAGATGTGCAGAATGAAAAAAACACGCAAAAGAGTTTGGCAAGCAAAGATTATCTTCCTGACCTTATTACTTTTTTTCTCTTTCCACAGCCTCGATGTCTATGCCCTCACTGATGCCGACTGCATGGACTGTCATGGTGACAAGGATCTGTCCACCATAAAAAATGGCCTGAAAATCAACCTGTTTATCGATATTGATCAGTTAAATAAGACCAAGCACGCCGAGAACGGCTGCATCTCATGCCACGAAGATGCCGGCGTCGAGGGGGATGAGCATCCCTTTCCTCTGGCGCGGGTCAATTGCTCCGTTTGCCATGCAGAAATCGGCGATATCTACAGCAAAAGTTCCCACGGTGAGGCAATCAGACAAGGCGATCTGCTCGCCCCCAAATGCACTGACTGCCATTCCCCTTCAGGGCATGCCATCCTCCCTGCGAGCGATAAAAGCTCACCCATCTATCGACTGAACATCCCCTACACCTGTGGTCGCTGTCATCGCGAGGGCTCGGACATGACCAAGACTCACAAATTAAACGCGCACAATATTGTCGCGAACTACTCCATGTCGGTTCATGGCAAGGGTCTCTTTCACGACGGCCTGCTGGTCACCGCCGTATGCACTGACTGCCACACCTCCCACAATATCAGAAAGGCCGGCGATCCACTGTCCAGCGTCAACAGAAAAAATATAATTGGCGTGTGCGACCAGTGCCATGTCGGCATCGTGACCAACTTCAAAAAATCGGTCCACAGCCCGCTGGTTACCAAAACCGATAAAAGGCTGCCGGTCTGTATCGACTGCCATCAATCGCATACGATAAGCCAGGTCGGGGGCAACGATTTCCGGTCCCAGATTGCCAAGGAATGCGGCAACTGCCATGAACATGAAAGCGAGACCTACGCCGAGACCTATCACGGCCGGGCCGGGTTGCTCAGCGGCGGCACCAGGACTGCCAAGTGTTCGGATTGTCATGGCTCCTCACATAACATCATGCCGAGCAGCTCACCAGAATCATCTATCAATCCGGCAAATATCCTCACAACATGCCGGCAATGCCACCCGAAAGCGACTGCCGGTTTCACCTCCTATCTGGCCCATGCCAACCACAAGGATAAGGTTCATTATCCGTATCTTTATTACACCTACTGGGCAATGACCGGTCTGCTGGTGGGAGTATTTCTTATCTTCGGTTTACACACCTTGCTCTGGATACCGCGTTCCATTTATGAACGGTACAGAAACATAAAGGACCACCAGCACCACTGATACAAATCAGTGAAGATCCAAAGATGCGGATGTGCTAATTCTGAAAATGGTTAATTCCTATAGATGGAGGTATTGAGATGGATCAGACTCAAACATTGTATGTGCAAAGATTTTCAGTTTTTCAGAGACTCATTCACCTGCTTGTTATCCTAAGCTTTCTCACCCTGGCCATAACCGGCATGGCGCTGAAATTTGCCATGCAGCCCTGGGCCCAGTGGATTTCAGATATTTCGGGCGGGTTTGTCGTCCTTGGCGCCCTGCACCGCTTCTGTGCCCTTATCACCTTTTTCTATTTCTTTCTGACCCTGATCCTGCTCCGCTCCAAATGGCAGCGGTCGGGAAAACCACTCCTCCGGTTTCTTTTTGATCCGGAGGGATTAATGCCGAGCCTGAATGACCTGAAAGAAATCGTGAAGACGATCAAATGGTATTTCGGGGGTGAACACCCTAATTACGGACATTGGACATATTGGGAAAAATTTGATTTTTTTGCCGTTTTCTGGGGCGTGGCGGTCATCGGTTTATCCGGACTGGCCCTCTGGTTTCCTGAAGAGGCGACCAGGATTATCCCCGGCTACTGGTTGAATATCGCCACCATCATTCACAGTGACGAGGCCTTGCTCGCTTCCGGTTTCATCTTCACCATCCATTTTTACAATACTCACCTGCGCCCGGAGAAATGGCCCCTTGATCCGGTAATCTTTACCGGTTTAATATCGGTTGAGGAATTGCAGCATGAGCGGCCTCGGGAATATGAGCAGATGAAGGCGGATGGAAGGCTGCTGGATAGGCGGGTCATCACCACCAAGACCCCGGAGCCCTGGTTCAACAAGATGGTCATGATATTTGGATTTTTTGTTGTCTTCACCGGCGTGGTTCTGATCATAGCCATCATCGTCACCATGTGGCAGCACATGGGAGCCATACCTCAGTAGTATGTAAAGGGTTCGGTTCCAGACCTGACCGCACTGGCCATCACCATGGTTATAACGACCTGCAACACCTGTGGCATCGATTCGCCGGTAAGAAGAGCCATGCTCTGCTAAGATAATTGCCCGTCAGTCGGCAATAGGGGGAAGGTATCACCTCGTTTTTATTGGAGCTGATCGAATATCTCAGCAAAGACCGGTGCCATTTCCCTGAAGGTCTGGAGGACCGCCGGATCAAAATGTTCCGGCATGGTCCTGCCGTCACCTTCGGTAATAATGTTGAAGGTCTTCTGGTGGTTAAAGGCCGGTTTATAAGGCCTATGACACCTGAGGGCGTCATACTGATCGACGAGCATGACGATCCTGCCCTCAATGGGGATTTCCTCTCCTTTGAGCCCAGCCGGATATCCCCCGCCGTCCCACCGTTCGTGATGATTCAAGGCAATGGAGGTAGCCATCTGGATACCGGGGTAGGTCGATCCCGAGAGGATCTGCGCGCCCATGGCGGGATGCGTCTTCATGATCTCAAATTCATCCCGGGTAAGGGAGCCGGGCTTTAAAAGAATGCAGTCCGGGATCCCGATTTTGCCGATGTCATGCAGCGAGCTTGCAAAGGTTATCGTCTCGACAAAGTCTGACGGCATATCCATCGCCTCGGCGATCTTGCCCGCATAAAACCCTATCCTCGAGATATGAGCGCCAGTGTCCGGATCACGGAATTCCGCCGCTGCCGTCAGTTTCCGCACCATATCGTTGCTCATATTCCTCAGGTCCCGTGTTCTTTCCCTTACCTCCTGTTCCAGGGTCTGATTATGCCTGAGCATAAAGTCTTCGTATTTCTTGATCTTGAGAAGGTTCTGGACCCGGATGGTTAATTCGGCCTGATCGATGGGTTTGGAGAGAAAATCATTGGCCAAGACCGAGAGCCCTTTGATTTTCGAGTCCCTATCGTTCAGCGCCGTCACTATAATGATGGGTATATTCTTGGTCTCCGGGGCCGCTTTTATAAGTCTGCAGGCCTCGTAGCCATCCATGACCGGCATCATGATGTCAAGGATGATCAGGTCAGGATGGCCCTCCTCGGCCTGCCGTACCGCAGCTTCCCCGTTGACAGCAAGTTCAATATCGTAGCCCAGGGGAATGAGCCACTGGGTGAGCAGCCTGAGATTACTCTCCTCATCGTCGACGATCAGTATCTTTTCACTCATCTGTCCAGCACCTCCCGCACCTTTGCCAAAAGCTGTTTCGACTGAAAAGGCTTTTGGATGAAGTCGAAACCGGCCTCTGTCAATTCTTTGTTCACGATAATATCCATGGTATATCCGCTCATGAAGACTATTTTCATCCCGGGACAGACCTTTCTGATCGCTTCGCCGACCTCTTTCCCATTTTTCCGGGGCATGATCATGTCCAGCAGGACGAGGCAGATACGTTCCCTGTTCTCCATGAATCCGGCAATCGCCTCTTCGCCATCCTCAGCGGCGATAACCGTGTAGCCGAAGGACTCCAGCACGATCCTTGATAAGTTCCTCAGGGCAGCGTCGTCCTCGGCTATCAGGACAGTCTCATGTCCGCCCTTGACAGGAACAACCCCCTCCGTTTTTGAGTCCAGGGGGGCAGCTTCTCCACTGAGAGGCAGGTAAATTTTAAAGTCCGTGCCTTCGCCTGGTTCGCTGGAGACCTTGATGTAACCGCCATGCTGTTTTATTATTCCATAAGAAATTGCCAGGCCGAGCCCTGTTCCTTCCCCAATCCCTTTTGTGGTAAAAAAAGGCTCGAATATCTTCTTCTGCGTTTCCGCATCCATGCCCTGCCCCGTATCGGCAACCGTGATCAGCGCATACCATCCAGGCTTGCCATATCCATATGCGGCCACATATTCTTCATCGAGTTCCACCAGGCCGGTGCCGATCGTCAGCCGTCCGCCCGCAGGCATCGCGTCCCTGGCATTGGCCGCCAGATTTATCAGCACCTGCTCTATCTGCCCGCCATCGGCCAGCACGAGCAAGGACCTGTCGACAAGCTCCAGCTTAAATTCGATATTCTCCGTGATGATCCGCGCCAGCATTTTCTGCAGGCCGAGGATAAGCTCATTGACATTAACGGGTTTCACGTCAACAGCCTGTTTCCTGCTGAAGACGAGCAGCCTTTTGGTGAGATCCGCAGCCCTGTCGGCAGCGCTGAGCACCTCATGCATATCATCCTGTGACTGACTACCGGCTGCCAAGGTGTCCATGACCATGGTGCCATATCCCAGGATCACATTGAGGATATTATTGAAATCATGAGCAATCCCTCCGGCCAGAGTACCTACTGCCTCCATCTTCTGGGCGTGAAGGAGCTGAGCCTCGAGTATATTTTGCTTGCTGATGTCTCTGCCTACACCACTAACACCCATGGGTTTACCATGAGCATCCCTGAGGAGGGCTGCATTGAGTTCATAAGGGATTTTCCTCCCGTCTTTGGTGATGAGTAACGCATCGACACTGACACTGCCTTCTCTCACTGCTGTCTGTATGGCCTCGGAAATTCTCTTTCTGCCGTCATCACTGAATAAATCAAGCGGCTTCATCGATGCAATTTCCGTGTCGCGGTAACCGGTGACCATATTCAAGGTCTTATTCCATCTGAGAAATCTTCCCTCCAATTCAAAAACAAAGAAGATATCTTTCAGTGTATTTAGTGCATTTTCAATAAAGTTTTTCTCTTCTTTAAGGAGTGCATCCGCCAGCTTCCGTTCAGTGACATCGCGAATATTACATTGGGCCAGCGTTGCCCTGTCGACCATATAGATATCCGTGGGGACATCTTGCCCGAACTTGGTTTTCACCGGGACATCCTCGTAATTAAGAATGCCGCTCATTTCCAAATCCTGCATGATCGCCGGAAAATTACTCATGTCGATGGGAATGCCGATATCCTGCAGCTTTTTCCCGATGTACTCCGCTGCGGAATACCCCAACATCTTCTCGACGGCAGGATTCGCATGGACTATATGTCCTTCGCCTTTTTCGAGAAGCACGATCCCGTCGCTGGCGGTCTCAAAAACACGCCGGTAGCGGAATTCGGATTCTTTGAGCAAGTCCTCCAGTCGCTTGCGCTCGGTGATATCCTCAATGGCCAGAAGGATGATCCGTTCCTTACCCCAGGCGCGCTCAATCTGGCGGGCATTCAGCAGCATGGTGCGGCGGCCGATGGTGGCAAAATCGTGTTCCACCTCATAGTCATCAAAACTGGTCTTTTCGGGAAGGATGGTCTCCAGCAGCTCCCGCAGCCTGGGAATATCCCACTGCTTGTTGCCCAGGTCATAAATAAGCTGGCCCACGGTCTCCTCGGGCTTCACCTGGAAGAATTCATAAAAGGAACGGCTGACGGTGACCACCCTCAGGTCCTGATCCAGAGAAATCAAGGGTTCACGCACCGTGTTGATGACGCTCTCCGCAAATGCATGGGCTGCATCAGCGGCCTTTTTTATAACCACCAGTTCTTTGCGGGTTGCTTCCAGACCGGCCTCTCTCTCCTTGCGCTCGGTGATATCCTCGATGGCCAGGAGGATGATCCGTTCCTTACCCCAGGCGCGTTCAACCTGGCGACCATTCAGCAGCATGGTACGGCGACCGATGGTGGCAAAATCGTGTTCCACCTCATAGTCATCAAAACTGGTCTTTTCGGGGAGGATGGCCTCCAGCAGCTCCCGCAGCCTGGGGATATCCCACTGCTTGTTGCCCAGGTCATAGATAAGCTGGCCCACGGTCTCCTCGGGTTTTACCTGGAAGAATTCATAAAAGGAACGGCTGACGGTGACCACCCTCAGGTCCTGATCCAGAGAGATCAAGGGTTCACGCACCGTGTTGATGACGCTCTCGGTGAATGCATGGGCTTCATCCGCTATTTTTTTAATAACCACCAGTTCTTTGCGCGTTGCTTCCAGACCGGCCTCTCTTTCCTTGCGCTCGGTGATATCCTCGATGGCCAGAAGAATGATCCGCTCCTTACCCCACGCGCGCTCAATCCGCCGACCATTCAGCAGCATGGTTCGGTGGCCGATAGTTGCAAAATCGTGTTCCACCTCATAGTCATCAAAACTCGTCTTTTCAGGAAGGATGGTCTCCAGCAGCTCCCGCAGCCTGGGGATATCCCACTGCTTGTTGCCCAGGTCATAGATAAGCTGGCCCACCGTCTCTTCAGGCTTCACCTGGAAGAATTGATAGAAGGAACGGCTGACGGTGACCACCCGGAGGTCCTGATCCAGAACGATCAATGGTTCGCGTACGGTGTTGATGACGCTCTCGGCGAATTCACCGGATCTGGTGACGATCTCTTCTCTGGCCATTTGCTGTCTCCTTGCTTTTGACGCTTGCCTACTATCAATGATTCTGCGGAAACACTTCAGTATTCTTCAAACCTCTCAGGGGATAAAACGATCAGTATTTTTTCACTTATCTGTCCAGCACCTCCCGCACCTTTGTCAACAGGTCCTTCGACTGAAAAGGCTTTTGGATGAAGTCAAAACCGGCCTCAAGCAATTCTTTGTTCGTGACAATATCCATGGTATATCCGCTCATGAAGACTATTTTCATCCCGGGACTGGCCTTTCTGATCGCCTCGCCGACCTCTTTCCCGTTTTTCTTTGGCATGATCATGTCCAGCAGGACGAGGTCGATATGTTTCCTGTTCTCCATGAATCCGGCGATCGCCTCTTCGCCATTCTCGGCGGTGATAACCGTGTAGCCGAAGGACTCCAGCACGATCCTTGACAAGTTCCTCAGGGCGCCGTCGTCCTCGGCCACCAGGACAGTCTCCTCTCCGCCCTTGACAGGGACAACCCCTTCCGACTTCGTCTCCGGGAGGGACGCTACATCACTGAGAGGCAGGTAAATTTTAAATGCCGTGCCTTGTCCTGGCTCGCTGTAGACCTTGATGTAGCCGTTGTGTTGTTTTATTATACCGTAGGAAATTGCCAGACCAAGCCCTGTCCCTTTGCCCACGGTTTTTGTGGTAAAAAAAGGCTCGAATATCTTCTTCTGCGTTTCCGCATCCATGCCCTGCCCTGTATCGGCAACCGTGAGCAGCGCATACATTCCGGGCTTGCCATATCCATACGCGGCCACATATTCTTCATCGAGTTCCACTTGGCCGGTGCAGATCGTCAGCCGCCCACCCGCGGACATGGCGTCCCTGGCATTGGCGGCCAGATTTATCAGCACCTGCTCTATTTGCCCACCATCGGCCAGCACGATCAAGGGCTGGTCGACAAGCTCAAGATTAAATTCGATATTCTCTGTGATGATCCGCGCCAGCATTTTCTGCAGGCCGAAGATAAGCTCATTGACATTAAGTGGTTTCACGTCAACAGCCTGTTTTCTGCTGAAGACGAGCAACTTTTTGGTGAGACCAGCAGCCTTGTCGGCAGCACTGAGCACCTCACGCATATCATCCTGTGACTGACTACCGGCTGCCAAGGTGCCCATGACCATGGTGCCATACCCCATGATCACATTGAGGATATTATTGAAATCATGTGCAATCCCCCCGGCCAGAGTGCCGACTGCCTCCATCTTCTGGGATTGCAGGAGCTGGGCTTCCAGTTTCTTTCTTGCGGTAATATCATTGATAATCTCTATAACCGATACAACCTTGCCGGATTCATCTTTCAACGGAAATGATTTCGTCTCCACATAAACAGGTGCTCCTGTTTGGTCATAATGCGTATGGAGAGAAGAGGAATGTTCCCCGGTCTGAAAAGTATGGGCGACAGGGCAAACGGATATCCCTTCCTCATTACAGGGTTTATCTCTGTAATGAGAAACTTCATAGCAATGCTTGCCTATTACCTCTTTCAACGGCTTGCCGACAGACTCAAGATAAGCCCTGTTGGCGGCAATGACCCTGTATTCAGGATCTATCACCACAAACCCTTCATCAACAGTTTGAAGGATATTTCTGGTGAATTCTTCTGATTCCGTTAACTTGTCCTCGACCAGTTTCCGGGCACTGACATCGCGGATATTGCATTGGACCAGTTGCGTCCTGTCGACCAGATATATATCCGTGGTGACATCTGGCCCGGATTTGGTTTTCACCGGCACATTTTCGTATATAAGGATGCCTTTCTTTTCCAGATTTTGCATGATCGCCGGAAAATCACTCATGTCGAGGGGAATGCCGATATCCTGCAGCCTTTTCCCGATATAATCCGCTGCGGGATACCCCAGCATCTTCTCGACCGCCTCATTCCCCTGGACTATATGTCCTTCGTCTTTTTCGAGAAGCACGATCCCGTCGCTGGCGGTCTCAAAAATACGCCGGTAGCGGAATTCGGATTCTGTCAGCAGGTCCTCCAGCCGCTTGCGCTCAGTGATATCCTCGATGGCCAGGAGGATGATCCGCTCCTTGCCCCAGGCGCGTTCAATCTGCCGGCCATTCAGCAGCATGGTGCGGTGGCCGATGGTGGCAAAATCGTGTTCCACCTCATAGTCATCAAAGGTGGTCTTTTCAGGAAGGATGGTCTCCAGCAGCTCCCGCAGCCTGGGGATATCCCACTGCTTGTTGCCCAGGTCATAGATAAGCTGGCCCACGGTCTCCTCGGGTTTTACCTGGAAGAATTCATAAAAGGAACGGCTGACGGTGACCACCCTCAGGTTCTGATCCAGAGAAATCAAGGGTTCACGGACCGTGTTGATGACGCTCTCCGCGAAGTCATGGGCTGCATCCGCGGCCTTTTTTATAACCACCAGTTCTTTGCGGGTTGCTTCCAGACCGGCCTCTCTCTCCTTGCGCTCGGTGATATCCTCGATAGCCAGGAGGATGATCCGCTCCTTGCCCCAGGCGCGTTCAATCTGCCGCCCATTCAGCAGCATGGTGCGCCGGCCGATGGTGGCAAAATCGTGTTCCACCTCATAGCCATCAAAGGTGGCCTTTTCGGGAAGGATGGTCTCCAGCAGCTCCCGCAGTCTGGGGATATCCCACTGCTTGTTGCCCAGGTCATAGATAAGCTGGCCCACGGTCTCTTCAGGCTTCACCTTAAAGAACTCATAGAAGGAACGGCTGACGGTGACCACCCTCAGATCCTGATCCAGAACGATCAATGGTTCGCGCACGGTGTTGATGACGCTCTCGGCGAATTCACTGGATCCGGTGACGATTTCTTCCCTGGCCATTTGCTCTCTCCTTGCTTTTGATGCTGCCTTATACTGTCATCCTTATATTGCTTCGAATCTCATAATTTTCCACGGTCCAAACGAACACTAGAATATTTTGGGCTTAGACGGCCTGTTGAGCAGTATTTGGCGAGGTTCAGTCATCCGTAAGATGTCCACGTCGGGTTTGCGGATAAACTCGATCACCTGAAATATGAGTTTGAACTGCCTGGATATAAATTTCATTCCTCAATCAGCTCACCCAGACATCACTTCCTGCACCAGATGCTTGTAATCAGCATATCATAGTCGCTCAGAAAAACAATGTGAGCACGGGATTTCGGCTGGTTGGTGAAATCGTTCCTATCCGACCGGGATTTCGTCCTGGGGCCAGTATGAAAAGAGAGGCTGAAGGATGTGCCGGCTGATTTTCCCGTGCAGGCGGCTCACGCAGTTAACCGCCCCGCTGCCGCGGATGGCCGGATAGACCTTATTGCAGTTCTCCGACGAGTGACTGACACTGGTTTTATCTGTCATGGCTCCTTCTTTATATGCCGCTTAAATATTGCAAACGATTGCCTGGATTCCTCACGAATGCCGCCGTTTTCAGCTCATCGCTCTTCCGGAAATGGCGGTCGTTCCGCAGCGGTCGCTATGCCAATCGCGACTTCCTGGATGATTCCCATGCGGATATAGATCGGGCGCATTTTTTCCCTGATTTGAGGCAGGTGTCGGGAAAAAACCGCAGCCCCGACCAGGCAACCGGCGCCACCAATGAGTAGGGTGAAACGTGGGCCGATAATGCCGGCCATGAACCCGGCGCCCAGACTTCCGAACGGCGCTACGCCTATGAAGGCCACGGTAAAGAGGCTCATTACCCGGCCGCGTTTATCTTCATCCAAAATCGTTTGCAGGACCGTGTTGCAGGAAGCGACCAGGGTCATTGCCCCAAATCCTGCCCCCACAAGTGCCGCCAGGGAGAGGATGAAATTGCTGGAAAGGGCAAATATGATGATACCGACAGCGAAAAAGATCGTAGCCATGACAATGACCCGGTCAAGCCCGAGGACGCTGCGGCGGGAGGCGAGATAAAGCGTACCTACCAGGGCGCCGCTGCCTGCCGCTGCCATGAGAAATCCAAAGGTATGCGCCCCGCCATGCAGGATCTCTTTGGCAAAGACCGGCATCAGTACGGAATAGGGCATCCCCATGAGACTGATCAGGGCCAGCAGGAGCAGAATGCTTTTGATCGGGCCGAATTCATAGGCGTATAAAAAACCTTCATGGAGTTCATGCAGGATATGCTGTCTGGAGCGCTGGCGATGGGCAGCCGGTGCTATGCGCATGGCTGCAAGTGCCATGATAACCGCCAGGTAGCTGATGGCGTTCAGGATAAAACAGACCCCTTCTCCAACCGAGGCGACGAGCAACCCGGCAATGGCCGGCCCGATGAGACGGGCGGCGTTGACCATGGAGGAATTGAGGGCAATCGCGTTTCCCAGGTCCTCCCGATGTTCGACCATCTCGACAACAAAGGATTGGCGTATCGGTATGTCAAAGGCATGGACGATTCCCAGGATCAGGCTCAGGAGGATGATCTGCCATACCTGCACGATTCCCGTAAGAACGACAAGTGCCAGAAAGGCCGCCTGCAGCATGGCAAGGGACTGGGTGGCGATCAGAAGACGCCGGCGGTCCCAGCGGTCAGCGAGCACGCCGGCGACAGGGGAGATGAGGATGGTCGGGATCAGGCTGGTGAAGCCAACAACGCCCAGCAGCATGGCGGATCCGGTCAGACGGTAAACAAGCCAGCTCATGGCAACCTGCTGCATCCAGGTTCCTACGAGGGATACGCCCTGCCCCACGACAAAGAGACGGTAGTTCCGGGAACGGAGAGCGCGTAAAAGATGGCGGATGAGCGGCCTCTGTTTTTCATTTTTCTCAACTTCACTCATCAGTAGGGACCTTTAACTCCTCCTGTCTTCCCTGGGCGAGGGATGAACAACAGTTTTTTTGTTTCTGGAAATGACGCTTTGGTGTTCGCTTTTTTTCAACCTTTCTCAGCAGCGAAAAATCAGAAAAAACTGTACAATAGGATGCCGTTTAAGACGGAAATAAGCACGGCAATCCCCCAGAGCATCCATTTTTCTATTCCCTTGTTCCTGTGCATGCCCATGACCCGTTCGGACGAGGTGAGAGCAATGAGCCCAAAAACCGTCCATGGCAACTGAATGCTGAGAACTACCTGGCTCCAGATCAGGCCCTGGAAGGGATCTGTGAGGAAAAAAACCGCCAGTGCGGCAAGGCCGATGGAGATCACAACCCCCAGCCGCGAGTGACTGTCGGCGACATCCAGGGGTTCGCTGAAATATCCGGCAAAGATGCTGCCGCCAGCCAGGGCGGAGGAGATGGAGGACGAGACGCCGGCAAAAAGCAGGGCAATGGCAAAGACGAAGGCCGCATTGTTGCCGAGCAGCGGCCGCAATGTCTCTTCCGCCTGGGCAAGCTCGCTCACCACGGTATGGCCGGAGAAGAAGACTGCGGCGGCCATGATGATCATGGCGCTGTTGATTGCCCAACCCGCAACCATGGCGACGATAGTGTCGATATATTCATAGCGAAGGTGCTTCCTGATGCTCTGC
The DNA here is from genome assembly GCA_963776835.1 of uncultured Pseudomonadota bacterium. Classification (GTDB taxonomy): domain Bacteria; phylum Desulfobacterota; class Desulfobulbia; order Desulfobulbales; family Desulfocapsaceae; genus UBA2270. The sequence goes on along the minus strand of CAVZOB010000005.1, from coordinate 193,318 downwards.
TCATCGCCCAGCTGCAGCTGGCGGCTCTGGATGATTTCCGAATGGAGAAAGATGTTGTGCGGCATGACCACCGCCCCGATCACGGCCATGATGATCATGATCGAGCCATGGGGCACGGAGGGGACAAAAAGGCTCCGGGCCGTGGTCGGCCAGTTGACATCGGCCAGGAAGATCTCATAGATGAAGGAGAGCCCGATGATCGAGACAAAGCCGATGATATACCTTTCAATGGCGCGATAGCCCCGGCAGAAGACGATCGCCACCACCACCACGGCGGTCAGGATCGTCCCCATGGGAACAGGAATCTTGAACAGCATATTGAGGCCGATGGCCGCGCCGAGCAACTCCGCCAGCGACGTGGAGATGGAGGCCAGCATCGCGCTGCCAAGCAGGAACATGGACCAGTATCTGTTGTTGAATTTGACAATGGCTTCCGAGAGGCACAGACCGGTGACAATCCCCAGATGCGCCGCGTTGTGCTGGACCATGATGAGGATGAGGGTCGAGAGGGTCACCACCCAGAGCAGGCTGTAGCCAAACTGCGAACCGGCCGCGATGTTGGTCGCCCAGTTCCCCGGATCGATGAACCCGATGGTCACGATGAATCCCGGGCCTATATATTTGAGGATCTCCAAGCCGCCGAGCTTGGGACGGTGGCCGGAAAATATTTTGCGAAGGAAAGTCTGCATGGGCAGCGTTATTGGCTGGAAGAGTCCTTGGTTAAAAAAAACAGAAAAGTCACGGCAGCGCCGGATGGAACTCAAGCATTGACTATTATCACTATGCTATCCCATTGTTACATCATTTCCAATTTTTTTTCATAACGTAAGCACATATCTTATTTTTATTAATGTTACCCCTAGTTATAACAGATTGGCGCGAATCCCTGGCGAGGTCGTGAGGAATCAACAACCTACCCCTGGGAAGATTATATGTTACGGATCGAACGGTTACTCTCTACACAAAGAAAAAGATCCACGGGACAAAAAGCCCAAGAGTCATCCCGATGACGGAACGTCTGTGCCAGAGAAGTGGCCCCGAAAATTTAAGCAAGCCGTTAAGTTGAAAATCTGCTACTAATAATTTCATCTAATTGGCTAAATTATGGAACAGAAAGTGACAAAAGGAACGAGGCGGAAACATTCGTCACCATTCAAGACGAAGAATTCTTGCATCAGTTACAGTGTAACTAACAAGAAAAAACTGAAATGAAATTATCGACCAAACTTGCTCTGCTTATCTCTCTGATCTTTCTGATCATAGGTGGGGTCATGATCTCTTTTGTCTACATCACTGACCTGAGGACACTGCAGGAAGAGACTGTCGACAAAATGGAAGAACAGGCCTTCCATGTCATGGATAAGCTCGACATCCTGTTGCAAGAGAGACTGGTGGATATTACGCTCCTGGCTACCGACTCAATCCTGTCCTCAAGAAATTCCACCCCGGAGCAGATTACCCGGAGGCTGAAGAAACTCAAGGCCCGCAACACCACTTATCTTTCGTTGTCGTTCTTTAATCTGAACAGGGTGAGAATAGCCGATACCGAGGGGCACGATATCGGCAGGCAGCACCGTTTCTTCGGCTATTGGCCCAAGATAGCTGCAGGGCAGGAGACAGTCATGGCACTCCATGAGTCCGAATCGTTCGACAAACCCGTCCTCCATTTCGCCACGGTTGTCAGGGATGAAAAAGGTGAGAAATCCGGGGTTATTGTTTCAAGAATTCCTGTGGCATGGCTATATCCCCTATTACTTCAGGCGGCCGGTACTCATCAAGGTGAAGCTGAGCAAGGGATAAAGCTCGAACTTATCAACAGAGATGGCCTGATTCTCTTTTCGAATTATAACGAGTCCGCCGCTCTGCGAGACAGATCCCAGGACTGGGAGGTCGCCGAAAAGTTGTTGTCTGCAGGCAGGATGCGGACAACTGTGCTGCATCACCATGCCGGGGAAGAGGAGGAGTTGTTGACCGTTGCCCGCGAGCGGGGACATCTGGACTACAAGGGAGAAGGCTGGACGCTCATCATGCATCTTCCCGCCAAAACAGCCTTTGCCAAGGCAAGAGTGTTGAGGAACGAAACAATTCTGTTTTCCTCCCTCCTTTTTTTATTGGCAACCTTAGCCATCTTCATTCTGGCCAGAAAGGTTTTGCTGCCCCTGGCAAAACTCAATGAGGTGACAAAACAGATATGTAATGGAAAACTAGACGTAAAAGTTGATATAACATCAACCGACGAGATAGGCCAACTCAGCCGATCGTTCAATGACATGGCGGCCTCTTTGGCGGAGACCTCTGCGGCAAGGGAGAAGCTGAGAGAAGATCTTCTCCACCAGCAGGAGCAACTTGTCGAGGCTCAGCAGATGGCAAAGGTCGGGAACTGGGAACTAGACTGCCGCACCAACACCCTCATCTGGTCGGATGAAATCTATCGGATTTTTGAGCTGGACCCTGAAGAATTCAGCTGTTCATATGACGCCTTTCTCGCTGCTGTCCATCCGGATGACAGGGCATTGGTGGATACGGCATATACTTCTTCCGTAACAAACAGGACACCCTATGATATTGAACACCGAATACTACTGAAAGACGGGACTATCAGATATGTACAGGAAAAAGGTGAGACATTTTACAACAGTGACGGGATCCCGGTCAGGGCAATCGGGACCGTGCAGGACATCACCGAACGGCAACAGGCCCAGGAACTCCTCAAACTGAGCGAAAAGAAATTCCGCACCTTATTTGAATCAGCAACAGACGCTATTTACGTCGTTTCTCTGCAGGGGGAAATCCTTGACGTAAGCAATTCCGGCTATGAGCGCCTCGGCTATACCAGGGAGGAGATACTTGCCAAGAGAGAGACAGAGATTGATTCGCCGGAGTTTGCTGACAGGGTTCCTGAACGGATCGAGCAGATCAAAAGAGACCAGCAGATAGTGTTCGAGTCGGTGCATGTCAGAAAAGACGGGTCGTTGCTACCGGTGGAGATCAGTGCCAGGATTATTGATTTTGCTGGAAACAAGGCCGTGCTGAGCATCGCCAGGGACATCACGGAACGGAAGGAGAATGAGCAGAAGATCGCAAAACAGGCCCTGATACAGGGGGTACTGAACGCCCTTCTTCATATCTCCCTTGAAGACATCCCTTTGCAAGAGCAACTGCAACAATGCCTTGATATCATTCTGTCCGTCCCGTCCCTCACTATCCTGCCAAAAGGCGGCATCACCCTGGTGGGGACCCAGAAGGATGTCTTGGAGCTTGTGGCACAGAGAAACTTAGCCGATGATTTACTGGTGACCTGCGCCAAAATACCCTTCGGCAGATGCCTCTGCGGACGGGCGGCAGCAACGAGAGAGATGCAGTTCACTGACTGCCTTGATGACCGTCACGAAAACAGCTATGAGGGAATGACCGAGCATGGACATTATGCTGCCCCGATCATATCAAAGGGGAAGGTTCTCGGCGTCATCGTGCTGTATCTTCAGGAAGGACACCGGAAGGAGAAAGACGAGATAACCTTTCTGCAGAGTGTAGCCGACACCCTTGCCGGGATCATAGAACGCAAACATGCAGAGGAGACGCTCAAAAAGCAGAATAGAGATATGCACTCTCTTGCCGATGCGTCGAACGTCATCCTCCAGCAAATGGTCGGTAATATCACCAATGAACAACTGCACGAAACCATATGTGATATCGCGGTAAAATATTTTGACCTGAGAATGGTCTGGCTCGGTCTTATTGAGCAGAACAGCTTTGACATCAAACCTGTCTCCAGTGCTGGTTATGTGGAAGGATATCTGTCTGATGTCAAGATCACCTATGACGACTCCCCTACCGGCATGGGCCCCTCGGGGATGGCTGTAAAGACCTTGCACCCCCAGGTGATCAATGACAGGAACCATGTCTTCCAATATCTTCCCTGGCGGGAAGAAGCGAAAAAACGGGGCTACCAATCCTCCATGGCGGCGCCACTTCTTTCTACTGACGGCGCGCCCCTGGGCGTCCTCAATTTTTACAGCGCTGAGACAGGATTTTTCACGGATGAACGGGTGAGGCTCTTGAGCGTCTTGGCCAATCAGGCAGCAACCGCCATCGACAATATCAGACTGCTGACAGGACTTGAGGAGAAGGTGAAAGAAAGGACAAGAGAACTTGAGCTGCACGGCATAAGACTCCGCAAACTCATGGAGATAAGCTTTATCTCCGGGACCAAGGCAAAAGAGCTGGCAATATCGATGCTCACCGTGATTGCCGAGATGCTCGGAGTGGATTTTGCTGCGGCCGGGTATATTACAGGAGATGAATGGGTCGTGTATGCGGTAGCGGACCGAATAAATTCCGGCATTACCGAAGGTAGGCGATTTCCCCTGAATGAGGTCTATTGCGGGCTGGTAAGTGATTCAAGGATACCGCTTTCCATCAATGACGCTGCGGCATCAGAAGAATTCAAGACCCACCCTAATTTTCTCAAACATGGATTCAGGTCATACCTTGGCGTTCCAGTTTTTGTCGAAGAAGAGTTATTTGGGGTGCTGTTTACCGCCGGAATCACCCCACATGAATATACGGAGCATGATCTGCTTCTGCATCAACTCTTCAGTAAGCGCCTGGAATTTGAGCTTGTGCGTGAGCTTTACGAAAATGATCTGGGAAATGCCATTGTGCGGGCGGAAACCGCCAACAAGGCTAAGTCGGAATTTCTTGCCAACATGTCCCATGAGCTGAGAACGCCCATGAACGTGATTATGGGTTATTCTCAAATGTTGTATGACGGAATGGCAGGCGATGTGAACGAAGAGCAGAAAGATTTTCTCAAAAATATCCTGAGCAGCAGCAGTGATCTCCTGAACCTGATCAACGATATCCTTGATCTTGCAAAGATTGAAGCAGGGCAGATGGTCCTTGAGCTCAGCGCCTTTGATCTTCATGACCTTATTGAGGCCACCACTTATTTTTTCAGGGAAACAGCCCTGAAACACCGCATACAACTCAGCACCGATATTGAGGACGAGCTTGGAGAAATAGTTGCGGATGAGAGAAAAATTAAACAGGTGTTAATAAATCTTGTAACCAATGCAATGAAGTTCACGCCAGATGGGGGTTCCGTGCGCATTACTGCACGAAAGGTGACAGACGCGGGACGTGAGAGGAAAGACGAAGGCGTCCCGCGTCCTGGTGTCCAGAGTGAAGGATCCGCTCTCGTCTTGCGTGAACAGGACGAATATCAGTCGTCCATAGAAATTGCGGTTGAAGACACTGGACCAGGAATATCGGCTGCAGACCAACTCAAGCTGTTCAAGACGTTCCAGCAGCTTGACTCAAGCTATACAAAACAGCATGCGGGCACAGGTCTCGGTTTAAGCCTCTGCCTGAATTTTGTGGAACTTCACCACGGCAGGATCTGGGTGGAGAGCGAGGTCGGGAAGGGCAGCAGATTCGTATTTGTGATTCCGGTGAATCAAAACTTAAAAGACAAAAATCCTGGAGTCTGAAGTCAGAATGCAGATTTAATTCATATATCTCAAAGCCGATTGACACACAGATCTTTGCAAGCCTGATCCAAAATATTCTCAAACATGACGCTTCTTGACCAGGATATTGTTGCCAACAAACAAGAAGGCGGCACCAATACCGAGCAGGGCTGAGATTAGGTCTCAACAATTATGGAGGGAAAAAGATGAGCACAATTCTGATTGCCGACGACCAAGAGCAGAATGTGAAAATGCTTGAAATTCTGTGCAAGAAGGAAGGTCATACGACCCTGAGTGCCTATAATGGCAGAGAGGCCGTTGCGATAGCCCAGGAACATAAACCCGATCTCATCCTCATGGATGTGATGATGCCGGAGATGGATGGTTTAGAGGCTACTGAGGCAGTAAAAAGTGACGAGCGGACAAAGCATATTCCCATTATCATCGTCACCGCGCTGGATTCCCGAGAGGATCGTTTACGCGGCATCAAGAGCGGCGCCGACGATTTTCTCACCAAACCTATTGACTTCGAGGAGCTGAAGCTGAGACTCGGTAACAATCTGAGGAACAAGGAGTTCCACGATTTCCTGCAACACCATAAGGAAATACTTGAGCAACAGGTGGCGGAAAGGACCATTCAGGTCAGGGAGGGATGCATCGATACGATTGTACGACTGACCCTGGCTTCTGAATACAAGGATGAGGATACCGGCAGTCACATCAAACGCATCAGCTATTACACCCAGGCCCTGGCCGAGCAACTGGGTATGGATAGCGATTTTACAGATGCGATCTTTTATGCCTCGCCCATGCATGATATCGGCAAGGTGGCCATCCCGGACAGGGTGCTGCTCAAGGAGGGTCCTTTGGACAAGGATGAATGGGAGATCATGAAGACCCACGCAGCCATTGGCGCCAAAATTCTGAAAGGATCAAAGTCACCCTATCTGATCATGGCAATGGACATCGCCCAGAGCCATCACGAACGCTGGGACGGCAACGGTTACCCACAGGGGTTGAAGGGAGAGGCAATTCCGCTGACGGCCCGGATCATGAACATCACCGACCAATATGACGCCTTGCGCAGCAAACGGCCATACAAGCCAGCCTTTGATCACGAAAAGGCCTTCAAGATTATTGTCAAAGGCGACGGTCGCACCATGCCCGAACATTTCGATCCCCAAATCCTTGAGGCCTTTAAGGAATGTGAACAAAAAATGGAAGCTATTTATGAGACCATGGCTGTGTCATAAATGAATCTGTGCAAACGTCAGGAAAAGAAAAAACGACAGAAGGATATATTCACACTACTCGCGGCAGATCAGTCGAAGTCATGAGTATCTTTGAAAAGGCACAGGAGTCTCATACTGAAACTGTTGTGATTAGCCACCGCATCAGGTAATGCTACAAGGGTCACCACCCACAGCAGGTTGTAGCCGGCCGCGATGTTGGTCACCCAGTTCCCCGGATCGATGAATCCGATGGTCATAATGAATCCCGGGCCTATGTATTTGAGGATCTCCAAGACCGCCGTGCTTGGGCCAGTGACCTGAAAATATTTTGCGAAGGAAGGTCTGCATTGGCAGCGTTATTGGCTGGAAGAGTCCTTGGTTGAAAAAACGGATTTCTTATTCTCTGCCATTCAGCTTGTCTGCCGGGGTAACGTAGCCATAAATGATGCCATTATGGGGGGAGCAGTTGAGCTCATTCAAACAATAGGCGGTTAACGATAAATTCAGCCATGCATTCAACAAGTTAAGTCAGCACGGAAAAGTTGAATATATAAGCTTTACTTTTCTGACTTCTTTAACAACAGCAAATGGATAGCATTCTGGACTGATTGGATACTCAGTTCCTTTGCTCGGCTTTCCAAAGATTGTATAGTCAACACTACCATCCTCTGGCTACTGGCACCGTAATTATCCCAGACCGTCAGTTTGACCGTATAACTGCCAGGTATTCCATACTGGTGGGATGCTGTGACGCCGCTTGCACTTTTCCCATCACCAAAATTCCAAAGATAACGGGTTATATTCCCGACTGGAACTATTGAGGCAGCGCCTGAAAACTGTACAAAATCCTTGATGGTCGGAAACCGGGGATTGAAGCTGATAGACACGACAGAACTTATGAGATCAACGCTTCCAGCCTTGACGACGATAAGCTCTTCATGGGTAGCTTGAGCCCCCTCATTGTCTGTGACGGTCAGTTTGGCCGTGAATGAACCCGCTGTTGTATACACATGGGAGACATTTGAGCCGGTGGCCAGCCAGCCATCACCAAAATTCCATACGTAACTTGTTATTGACCCGCCGTCGTCGGTAGAAGAGGTCCCATCAAAACCTACAACCAGGGGTGCAGTACCTGAGGCCTGGGTCAGATAAAAAAGAGCCGTTGGGGGAATATTTGCAGGTGGGGCAGAAACAGTAACCGTGCGCTGAGCCGTGCCCACCCCGCCGGCGTTATCGGTGACAGTCAGCGTTACCGTATAAACGCCGGCGATTGTATAGGTATGGCTGACGGTGGAGGTGCTTCCAGAAGCACCATCACCAAAGTCCCAGCCATACGAGACAATGGTGCCATCCAAATCCGTCGACCCAACTGCAAAAAAATCAACAACAAGCGGGGCTGGACCTGAGCCATTCGCCAGATTCAAAGTAGCCGTCGGCAGCAAATTACCCTGTACCACTGGGACAACAATGGAATAGGGTGTGGATAACGCACTTTCCTTGCCGTTCACATCAAAGACCGTCATGGTAAAGACAACCGTCTGACCTGGTTCCACTTCTACGGTATAATCAATGGTCAGAGTTGTGGGGTCATTGATGGTGAGAAGACGTTGACCATTCTGGTAAAGAATGTAGCCTGCCAAACCTGGCAGGCTGATGTCATAGTTCCATTCAAAATGAAGTTTAAGTGGTACCGTGGCCCTGGCCGGGGTGGACATGGCACATATCAGCAGAGAACACAAAACGAGAAAAGTCCTCATTCTGGCAATCTGCATCCAGAGTCTGGCTGGTTGTGAATGGTGATTTTGGATAGACATCTTCAATGCCTTTTTTGACAATGTTATCATCCGGATTGCAATCCGGTTAGGATGCCGTGCAGGAATAAGGGGAAGGATCATAACCGGTAACCCCGCTACCATACCAGCGAATGTTCTTCACTTTAGGCCGGCGGCTTTGCGTCCCATCCTTTCGGAGGATGTACCTTTATATTATCTTTATGTTATCTTTATGTTATCATTATATACTTATATTACTGTACTTTATTCAAAAAAAACATTCAAGGTCTGGACACTTTTTCCAATTCTCTTCTTCATAAGCCACGGCACCGAAAGAGCCATTTGGTCGTGGTACTCCTCATCGGTGGTAATGAGTTGGTCCGCCATGCCCGGTGGTTGTCTTGCACTATTGCAGGACCTGACCGTCACGCTCCAGGGTGCGGACCAGCGCACCTCTGTCTACCTTGCCGCTGGCGTTCAGGGGCATCTGCTCGATGTGAATAATTTTTGACGGCACCGAGTAAGCCGGTAAGCAACGCTTCAGTCCGGTCAGAATCTGCGCCGTCTTCATGGGCGAGCCTGCGATAAAGGCAATCAACCCTCTGGCGCTGCCATCGACCACCGGCCAGGCCACCGTCGCCACCAACTCCGTCCGGGACAGTTCGCGAAGGTGGGTATCGATTTCCTCCAGCTCGACTCGATTGCCGAGGACCTTGACCTGATTGTCGATTCGCCCGAGGTGATGGAAGACTCCTGTTGCATCACAAAACGCCAGGTCGCCGGTCAGATACCATCGCTTACCGCCAATGACGGGGAATCTGGCCGCCGTCAATTCATGGGCGTTCAGATACCCCTGGGCGAGCTGCGCCCCGGAAAGCGCAAGTTCTCCCGGTTGATCGGTCGGTGCCAATTGGTGATCAGCGGTCAGGATCACAGCTTCCATGCCCGGAAAAGGTGAGCCGATGGCAATAACATTGCGCTTCGGCGTGACCGGAAGTGGAACCGTAACCGGCTGGCTCAGACAGGACACGGTCACTTCGGTGGGGCCATACAGGTTATGGACGACGCTGTTCGGCGCGGCCTGTTGCCATACCCCAACAGTGGAGAGCGGCAACGGTTCCCCGCCGAATACCGTGAGCCGCAGCTCTGGCAGCACGTCCGGCGTAAGAGCCCTGATCTGATTCAGTATGCCCACCAGAGAGGGCACTGAATTCCAGACCGTGAGCCTGCTTTCACGCGCGAACTTCACCGCGTTCATCACCTGGTTTGCCGGCAGCACATGCAAGGAGGCGCCGACTTGCCAGGTGGCGAACATGTCGAGCACTGAAAAATCGAAACTGAGCTCGCAGACCTCAAGGGCCCGGTCGCCGGCATGAAGCCCGAGGAGTTGGGTCACGACTTCGATGTAATGGCGAACAGCGCCGGCAGAGACCATGACACCCTTGGGAGGCCCGGTGGTTCCCGACGTAAAGATGATGTAGGCCAGATCCGTGGATTTGATCTGGACCGGAGGTGCGGCGTCTGCCGCGACGGGCAGGTCATGGAGATCCTGGATGTCGAGTTTCAAGCTGGAGCCTGCAGGCAGCTGTTGCCCGGGCTCTGGCATCAACACCAACTGCGGGCATGCCGCCAGCACCTTCTCCGTCAGGAGCTTGGCGCCTTGGGCGTCGCAGATCAGCGCCGAGAGCCGGCACTGGCCCAGGATCGTGATCAGCCGATCCTCAGGAGACTTGAGCCCCATGGGGATGTAGGTCCCGCCCGCCCAGCTTGTTCCCAGAAGCCCGGTGCAGGCATCGATGCTGCGCGAAGCAAGGATCCCGACTCGAGGGAGAAAGTCCTCGCCGGCTCCCCAGCCCGGACTCTGGAGCAGCGCTGCAGCGACACGCCTGGCCCGGTCGGCAAGTTCAGCGTAGGAGAGATCCTGCCCCTCGAAGGCAATTGCCAGACGCGCGGGAACGCACAGGCTGTGTCGATAGACCGCGTTGGCAATGTTGAAGCCCTGATTATTATCCTCTTGCATACAGTTCAAGTTAGTTCCGACGGGGGTTGAGCCCTGTCATGATAGAAGCACTGATATCACACTGGAGCCTTGGCTGTAAAATACCATGGGCAGTGCTCTCTTCGCTTAGGAAGTCACGGACGGAGGCACTGGCTTCAGGGGACGAGGCGCATGATGTTGGAGAGCGAATCAAAATCATTCTGGTCAAATCCCCGTTCAGCAAGATCGAGCCCGAACTCATCCTCGAGGAATACCACCATTCTTAATACCGCCAGGGAATCTAGAAGGCCACTGCTCACCAGCAGGTCATCATCATCAAAATCCGGCCCTTCGCCATAATCAGCCAGGAGTTCCCCAAGGAAGGTTTTCAATTTTAGTTTATTGTCCATAGAGTCCTCAAAAGAGGTGAATATTGAAAAGTTTCAGAAAAAAATTAAAATGATCACCCAAGGTCAAGCTGCGGTCAGAGCTGTCGAATATTGACAGAAGGCAATAGAACCCGACGACATACACCGGTGTCACGATGTTCTTTCTCAGCCAGGACATCTCCGCTGCCCTTTTCTTTTCATAAAGTTGGGATATGCTGATGGCCGTACTCAAGACGATCGCATAGAACATGTAGACACGAAAAGAGAAGAGCGCCGGCCAGAACCCTTTGTCGAAAATGGCCCCGTTGTCGCGCAGAAAATGATAGAGAACGTTGCCGAAGCCGGCTGCGGCAAAAGTTGCAAAAAACAAACGTATTCTGGGCCACTTCTTGAAATAGCGTAAAAAAGCCGGATAAAAAAAGTTATCTACGAGCAGCTCCTTGAAATAGTAGTAAAATCTGTTCCAGAATTCAGCAATACTTGCCGACTGCAGCGGTTTGTAAGTATTCCGCAGGGCGTTGTATCCGGACATCCGGCAGCAGGCAATGATGACGTGTCCCCATACCGAAAACCACAGCAACCTCATAAAAAAATTAGCAATGAGCACCAGCCAGTTTGTGTACCATGGAGGGGAATGCCCTGCCACCTCATGCAAAACCGCCTGTAGTGAAGGAAGGGCCAGAGAAAATGTTATCCCTAAAAAGGCATGACCGGCATCACCGTTTCCGTAGAAAATCTGCCTCAGCACTTTTTCTAAAAAAGCGAGAAGCAGGGCCCAGCAGAGTAATTTGACAGCTTTGAGTTGGCTTACGGCTAATTGTTCAGGGTTTTTTGCCTCAATCTTCCGTAAATAAGCCGCCCCCTTTGGAAAAGGGGTGTTGGACCCTCCCCAAAAAGGAATGTAATGGCCAGCCTGAAGAGCGAGGGATGGGGTCTCCTTGGAATGGAGATCCAATAACGTATAATTGAAAAACCAGAGATATTTACCGAGAACAGCGAGAAATGCCCACAGATAGACATTCCGAGGGGTGGAGTTGGGCGAACTTGTGGCGGCAGCAAGGAGGAAGATATAAAAGAGCAGTAGATTTCTGACCGGACGTTTTGCATACCATCTCTCCTTGTTCTGCCTTACCGCCGTATAATATGCGGCGAAAAACAAAAGTACCGCGGCCACAACCAGCCCGCTGATTGCCCGGGGGATCTCCACATGGGGCCAGCCTGCCAGGTAGAGAGAGACAAAGGTGGCTATGGCCAGTAACACCGGCCTGAATTGCGGCAGGAAGGTCATCGCCGTCATGAATACGGAGAGATGCAGCCAGCTGCTGGTACGGAGGGAAAGCCCTGCTGAAAAAAGGACCAGCAGCAGGATTTTACCAGGCATCCTTTGGGAGAATGCCACAATCTTCGGATAGGTGTCGAGCGCTGGAATGAGTCTGAAAGAGGCCAGTCTAACCATGCTGGAATTTTATTATCGGGGAGAGACGAAAAGGAGGAAACATGTCGATCTTGAGTAACCTCATCTTATTCTTATAAAAAGGAATAGCTGGCAAACTGCCTGCAACCCCTTGCTCGTCGGCAGGCAACAGACAGTCATACTGGCCAGACATAAGCCGCCTCCCCCACCCCAACCCTTTAAGCATCACCCATTTTCGCAATTGAAGAGGGCTGCGCCTGACATTCATGCCCGTTTCTTTCGCTCCTGTCTTGCGACCTTCACCAGAATCTGACAATCTTTTTGCGGTTAAATAATGATAGGTGATCCCTACAGGGAAAACAAATTATTTTTCGATGCTTCCAACAAGAAGAGGGAGCGGTAGTCAGTACTCGACACATGCATCGCCGCAAAGACCGGGAAATTCAAGCGAGCAGATGACCCTGGCCATGGGCCAATTGCAGCACCAACCCCAGCATCGCACATATCCTGCCTCCGACCATTCAGCCAAAGGCCGATGGCAACCAAGCCTCCCACCGATCTTGCCGTCGCTTGCTTTACTTTTATTCATTCGCCGCTTCCGCTTGTCTCCTCTTTGCCAGTTATTTCCTCCTTGTTCAATTGAAACACCCGGGTGGTACCCGTGATGAATTCGTAAACCTTACCATTGACGGACAAGGAAATCGGTGGCGCCGCGTCTTCATGCCCGCGAACCTTGAGCGAGTCGCGGGTCAGCCGCAGATCGAGTGAATGTCCCCGGTAGCGGATACGCATGTCGAGGCGCTCCATCTCCCGCGGCAGTTCCGGATTAAGGTGCAGAATATCATCTCGTACTTCGATGCCCGTTGATACCCGCTGCACCTGATCGACGGTTCCCGCCATGGCGCCCAGATGGATGCCCTCCTCGGTGGTGCCCTGCTGGATATCGCTCACGTCGCTCTGCAGCGCATCGGCGAAGAAGTCCATGGCGCGCGGCCGATCGGAACGCGCCAGAACCCAGGCGTACACCACCCGGGAGAGTGTGGATCCGTAAGATGAGCGGCCCTCATAGTAGGCGATGTTGCTCTGAATGGTATCGTCGTGAAAAGGATAGCTCAAACGCTCAAATAATTCGGCCAGTTCCTCGGCGGAAAACAGATAGAACAACATCGTTACATCGGGCTGTTTCGAGAGTTTGTAATGGTTGGCGCTGTCATTTTCTCCCTCCAGGATGAGATCAAGGCGTTGAATATTACCGTACCGGGTCCGGTACTTCTCCCAATCGAGTTCAGCCAATTGTTCATAGCCCTCGAACTGGGAGATGATCCCGCCATCATGAAAGGGCACATACATCCTGTGACTGATATCTCCCCAGCGCGCGATCTCCTCCTCCGATAGCTCAAGCCTGGTCGTAAGTTCGGCGTGACGGACATGGGACAAGAGATCGAGCACCTCCTGGGCCCGGCACAGCACCCAGACTGCCATGAGGTTAGTGTAGGCGTTGTTGTTCAAGCCGGGCGTTTCCGAGTCCGGATAGCCGTCGTGAAATTCATCGGGACCCATTACGCCGCATATCTCATAACGCCCGCGCTCGTCATTGAATTTCGCAATGCTCGACCAGAAGCGGGCGATATCGAGGATCAGCTCGGCACCGTAGGAGTGCAGAAACTCGATGTCGTGAGTGACCTGGAAGTACTGCCAGACATTAAGGACGATGGCGCTGCCTACGTGGCGCTGCAAGTAGCTGTTGTCGGGGACCCAGTGCTGAGAGCGCGAGTTCAGGTTGAGCGCCTGGGTCTCCTCCTGGCCATCGCTGCCACTCTGCCAGGGGAACATCGCTCCCTGGTACCCGGCAACCGCTGCGGCGTCGCGGGCCTCGCCCAGGCGCCAGTAACGGTACATCAGAAGTGAGCGGGTTATTTCGGGCATCCGATAATTAAAAAATGGGAAGATGAACAGTTCATCCCAGAAGACATGGCCCTGATAGGCCTCCCCGGTCCAGCCCCGCGCCGGCACGCCCATGTCGAGACCAATGGAGTTGGGCGATACGGCTTGCAGCAGGTGAAACATGTTCAACCGGAGCAGCATCAGGACGTTCAATTTGAAACCCGGATCGGTCGGCCGGAGATGGACGTCGAAGCGGCGCCACAGGTGCTTCCAGGCAAGAACATGGTCCGCTAGCACGGCAGCGAAGCGACCCGTACCCTCGATCAGTTTTTGCGCCTCCAGCCCGCACTCCGAAATGGCACGATCTCGCGAGGTGTAAAAAGATGCCAACTTCTCCAGGACCAGAGTCTCTCCTTGCTGTAATTCGACTTTAAGTTCCTGGCCGATGTATTCCGGTTCTTCGATAACCCGGCGTCGCGCTTCGAGCAACTCTCCGTTGATAAAGGCTTGCGTTCGGGTCACCAGAGCGACCTTAATATTCGACTGGCAGGTGCGCGCAGACAGATACACACCGTCCTCGCCTTGGACCTTGCCGGACAAATGTTCCAGGTGTTTATTATTGAACTTTCGGTACAGCTTGGCCCCCGCGTTGACGATGCGTCCGTCGATGGCTGAACGTACCGTGACGCCTGCCGACCAGTTGTCGGCAGTCAGGGTCAATTCCAGGGCAGCAAGATGCATGTTGCCCATGGAGACCAGACGTCGTTCTTTAAGCGTACTGCGCCGACCCTGGCCATCCTCGAAGCTGATGCTTCTCAACAGCATGCCATGGCGCAGATCGAGCTCCTGGTGGTATGACAGGATTTTAACGTTTCGCGCCTCGAACCACTCCTGATCGGCGATACGAAATGAGAGCGCGAGCCAGTTGGGGAAATTCACCAGGTCCTCGTTTTCGACCACGCGGCCGGCGATGTCGGTTCGTAACCGATTATAACCGCCGGCGAGGTAGGTCCCCGGGTAGTGAATGTCATCCGCCACCACCCAGGCGGCGGCGCCACGCGTCGCGAAATAGCCATTCCCAAGGGTGCACAAGGCTTCGCGGACACCCTCCTGCGCCGGATCGAAGCCCTCAAATGCCAGTGACCACGTAGAATGCAGCTCCACGGCGACCAGGACTTGCGCCATATCGGTCACCACCGCATCGGCCCCAGCATCACGCAGCGCCTCTGTGCGCCCGCCACGATCGACGCCAATGACACAGCCGAATTGACCGGCGCGTCCGGCCTCGACGCCGGCGACGGCGTCCTCCACCACAACGCAGCGGGAAGGTTCTACCCTGAGGCGCCGTGCCGCCTCCAGGAAGGCATCCGGCGCCGGTTTGCCCTGGATCCCAAGACGGGTAATGTCCTTGCCGTCCACTCGTGCCTGAAACAATTGCGCGATTCCCGCGGACTCAAGCACCGCCGCGCAGTTATTGCTTGAGGAGACGACAGCGGTCTTGATCTCCTGGGCCCGGAGTTGACGCACCAGCTCGATCGCGGATTCATAAGACTCAACGCCGTCCTGCTCCAGGTGTTCCTTGAAATATCGGTCCTTCAGACTGCCCAGTGCGTGCACGCTTTGCACCTCGGGGCCGTCTTCGGATGAACCCAGGGGCAATGTAATCCCGCGTGACTCAAGAAAGTCTCTCACGCCGTCGTAACGCGGCTTGCCGTCGACATAGCGCGGGTAGTCGGTGCCGATATCAAAGGGGACAAACGGCTCGCCTGTCTGGGTAGCGCGCTGCTCAAGAAAACTGTCGAACAGCTTTTTCCAGGCCGAGGCATGCACCCGAGCCGTCTTGGTCAGCACCCCGTCAAGATCAAAGAGAACAGCGTCATAGTCCCGCGGGGAGAGCGTGATAACCACTTTCATTTGGCCTCCAGCCTGGTCTCAATTTTCATCGAATCGAACATCCGATAGGCGAGCAGTTTCACGCGGTCGCTCACGAGAAACCACACCAGCGCATAGCCCCAGACGAATGCCGCCCACCCCCAGCCGAGGGGTGTCATAAACAACCCATAAACCGCGATCAAAGTCGCCGCGATTTGCGTGCCAAGTACGGCTAGCCATAAAATTCGCGCCGGACGTATCGACCAGAACGGGCCGCGCGTACGCGTCAGAAAAATCGTCAGATGTCCAGCCACGGACAGCATCAGGTACATAAGCGTCTGGAGATGTGCCCGGTCGAGGTGATAGACACGCTCGCCGAGGTAAAACAGACCAAAGGCAGCCACGGGACCGACAATACCCAGCACAGAGGCAATCCCCAGCACCATTGGCATGTCCCAGGCCTCGGACTGATCCCTGTAATGGACATTGTCATAGGCAATGGACAGAATGGCACCGTCATTGAGCAAAGCCAGCATCACGATCATCACCGCCGTCAGCGGATAGAAGTTGAACACCAGGATAGACAAGGTCATGAACAACAGCACGCGCAGGGTCTCGGTGATGCGGTAGATCGCGTAGCTATTCATCCGCTGGAAGATGTTCCGGCTCTCCTTGATCGCGTCAATGATCACCGAGAGGCCTTCGGTCATCAACACGATGTCAGCCGCCGCGCGCGCCGCATCCGTGGCGCCTGAAACGGCGATGCCGCAGTCGGCCTTCTTCAGCGCCGGGGCGTCGTTCACCCCGTCGCCCGTCATGCCGACGATGTGGCCGCGCTGCTGTAATATATCGATAATATGGAACTTGTGCTCAGGGAACACCTGGGCGAAGCCGTCCGCTTTCTCGATGGACTCCGCCAGCTGCGCCGTCTCATGGTGCTTGGTGTCGCCGAAGCCGCCGGCATCAAGGATATTGGTGCCCAGTCCCAATGTCCTGGCGGTTTCTCGGGCGATGGCCATCTGATCGCCGGTCACCATCTTGATCTTCACCCCCATCGCTCGCGCGGTGGCGATGGTTGCCTTGGCTTCTTTCCGGGGAGGGTCGGACATGGGCAACACACCCTGAAACTGCCACCCACCATCTCCCACGGCCCGTGCCACACCGAGTGAACGGAAACCACGGACGGCGAATTCGTCAACCGCTTTCTCGACCCCGGATTTCACCTCTCCGGCATTGACCGACTGCGCCAGGATTACCTGGGGCGCGCCCTTGGTGACCTTGAACACCTGGCCATCCGCGCCCTTGACGATGGCTTCGGTGCGCTTACGCACCGGATCAAAAGGCTGGAAATGGACCACCTGATACCCCTGCAAGGCTTGATCATCTTTCAGGCCAGCCAGTACAGCCAGGTCGATGATGTCCTTGTTGTCGGCGCGCGATGCCAGCGCGGCATTGAGGAGGAGCTGATCGGCAGGAATGCCATTGACGCAGAACGGATCGCCCAGCATCAACTTGTTCTGTGTCAGGGTGCCGGTCTTGTCCGAGCAGAGCACATCCACACCAGCCAGCTCTTCGATAGCCGACAACCGGGTTACGATTGCCTCTTTTTTGGCCAGCAGGCGGGCACCAACCGCCATGGTCACCGACAGCACCGTGGGCATCGCCACCGGAATCGCGGCCACGGTCAGCACCAGGGCAAACTGCAGGGTGGTGAGGATCCGGTCGCCGCGGAACAGGGCGACCATAATAATCACCGCCACCAGAGTTACCGCGAGGATGATCAGATAATTGCCGATCTTCAGCACGGCGCGTTGGAAATGGCTGGCTGTCTGCGCCCCCTGCACCAGTTGTGCCGTCTTGCCGAAGTAGGTGTTCGACCCCGTGGCGTAGACGAGCGCATCAATTTCGCCTGTACGGATGATCGAACCCGAGAACACCGCCTCGCCTGATTTGTGGGTGACGGGCAAGGATTCGCCTGTCAGCGCCGACTGATCCACTTCTATCGGATCACCCTCCAGCAGACGCGCATCCGCCGGCACAATGTCGCCCAGACGCAGATGAATGACATCGCCCGGCACGAGCTCACGTGCCGCCGGGCTGACCCACTTGCCATCGCGTTTCACCTGGGCCTTGTTCGCCAGTTTGGCCTGCAGCGCGGCAATGGCGTTGCCCGCCTGATGCTCTTCCCAGAATCCGACCACGGCATTGGAGAGAAGCAGAATGAAGATAATGGCAAAATCCGCCCAATGGCGGTCTACCGCCGACAGGATCACGGCCGCTTCGATCATCCACGGAATCGGACCCCAAAAATAGCTGAGAAATTTCAGAAAGACATTGGCCTGCTTCTCTTCAATCTCGTTCGGGCCGTATTGGCTCAACCGTTTCTCCGCCTCTGCCTGACTGAGCCCGTCCGGCGATGACCCCAAAAGATTATCCACCTCGGGCATGGGCAGGGACCTCAGATCATTTTGGGTACCCGGCTTTGATTTGGCTGCTCTGGGCTGGTCGGCGGCATTGGGTTCCATAATAGCTCGTCTCCTGTCTTTGTCAGGCCGCAGTTTTTTTGTGAGATACTTGTTGTCGCGATCAGCACCGAATAGCGACGGTAAATACTCATCGAGCAGCGACACTGGCGAACACCAATACGCTGCGCCAAGATTCGAGGAAGTGCTTTGTCCTTGTTATAACTCCCGGGATCTCCTGTAGCGCCGGATCAGGGTGTTGGTTGAGCTGTCGTGCTTGAGTTGGGCGCTCGGCCCCGCCCTCAAGTTCGGGGATGATGCGCGCGGCCAGCGCCTTCCCCAGTTCGACCCCCCACTGGTCAAATGAGTCGATATCCCAGATGGCGCCTTGGGTGAAGACGCTGTGTTCGTAAAGGGCGACGAGTTTCCCCAGCGCCGCCGGAGTCAGCCGTTCCAGGAGGATCGTGCTGGACGGACGGTTGCCCTCGAAGGTCCGGTGCGGCACCAGCCATGCCGGTGTGCCCTCGGCCTGGACCTCCTGCGACGTTTTGCCGAAGGCCAGCGCCTCGGCCTGGGCAAACACGTTGGCCAGGAGCAGGTCGTGGTGGCGGCCGAGGGGGTTGAGCGGCTGAATAAAGCCGATGAAGTCGCAGGGGATGAGCTTGGTCCCCTGATGAATCAGTTGGTAGAAGGAATGCTGGCCATTGGTCCCCGGCTCCCCCCAGTAGATCGGCCCGGTCTGGTAGTCAACCTCCGTCCCGTCGAGGGTGACGTGCTTGCCGTTGCTCTCCATGGTCAACTGCTGGAGGTAGGCCGGGAAGCGCTTCAGGTACTGCTCATAGGGCAGAACCGCCACGGTCTGCGCCCCGAAGAAGTTGTTGTACCAGAGGCCCAGAAGCCCCATGAGCACCGGCAGGTTGCGCTCGAAGGGGGCGGTGCGGAAATGCTCGTCCATCTGGTGGAACCCGTCGAGCATGGCGCGGAAATCTTCGGGGCCGATGGCGATCATGGTCGAGAGGCCGATCGCCGAATCCATCGAGTAGCGCCCGCCGACCCAATCCCAGAACTCGAACATATTGGCGGTGTCGATGCCGAACTTGGCCACTTCCTCGGCATTGGTCGAGACCGCGACGAAATGCCTGGCAACGGCGGCGGGATCCTGCAAAGTCTTGAGGGCCCAATCGCGGGCCGTGTGGGCGTTGGTCATCGTCTCCAGGGTCGTGAAGGTCTTCGACGAGATGATGAACAGGGTCTCCTCGGCGTCGAGGTCGCGGGTGGCCTCGGCAAAGTCGGTGCCGTCGATATTGGAGACGAAGCGGAAAGTCAGGTCGCGCCGGCTGTAATGCCGCAATGCCTCGTAGGCCATCACCGGCCCCAGGTCGGACCCGCCGATGCCGATATTGATGACGTTGCGGATCGGCTTGCCGGTGTGGCCCTTCCACTCGCCGCTGCGCACCCGGGTGGAGAAGTCGGCCATCTTGTCGAGCACGGCATGGACCTGGGGCACGACGTCTTCGCCGTCCACGACGATGGTTTGTCCTTTGGGGGCGCGCAGGGCCACGTGCAGGACCGCCCGCTTCTCGGTGACGTTGATCTTCTCGCCCCGGAACATGGCATCGATGCGAGCCCGCAGGCCGGACTCCTCCGCCAATTGCAACAGGAGCCCGAGGGTCTCGTCGGTGATCCGGTGCTTCGAATAGTCAAAGTAGATGCCGACGGCCTCAGCGGCCATACGCTCACCGCGCCTGGGATCGTCCGCGAAGAGCTTCCGAAGATGCATCTCCCGGACCTTAGGGTAATGGGCTTCGAGGGCCTGCCATGCCGCAAGTTTGGTGAGTCCTGGAATAGTTGTTTTCATGTTTATATCCTTTTTCTTACAGGGGTCATTCGCAGCTGCTGCGAATGGCCTCCAATGGTTTCCGCTTCTTGCCTTTCACTTAAGTTTTTCTAGAACTTACATTTTACCCAGGCGTGCGCGGCACCGGGCACACACCAACCATGAAGGCCGCTCCTTGGTCATGGCGCAAGCATAATTTTCGGAACAACTCCCAAGCCAAAAATGTTCTGCATATTTTTTGCAGAACATTTTTGGCGAGAATACCTTTCCAGGCCCGTCGGGTGAGAAGTTATTTTACAGTTTCACCTTTCGCAGTCTTAAGGCGTTGCTGATGACCGAGACGGAACTCAGGCTCATGGCGGCACCGGCAATGATGGGACTGAGCAGCAGACCGAAAAACGGGTAGAGCACCCCCGCCGCCACCGGAATCCCCAGGACGTTGTAAAGAAAGGCGAACATCAGGTTCTGCCGGATATTCCACATGGTGGCGCGACTGAGCTTGATGGCCTTGGCAATGCCGCGCAGGTCGCCTTTCACCAGGGTAATGCCGGCGCTTTGCATGGCCACGTCGGTGCCGGTGCCCATGGCGATACCGACTTCAGCCGCGCTCAAGGCCGGGGCGTCGTTGATGCCGTCGCCGGCCATGGCTACATGGCCGCCTTCTGCGGTCAGCTTCTTGATCTGGTCGACCTTGCCGGCCGGTTCGATTTCCGCCTCCACCGCATCAAGACCCAGTTGTTTGGCCACCGCGGCGGCGGTACGGCGGTTGTCGCCGGTGAGCATGACGATTTTCAGGCCGAGGGCGTGGAGTTCATCGATGGCCTCGGCGGTGGAGGCCTTGATCGGGTCGGCCACCGAGAGGATTCCCGCCGGCTTGCCGTCGATGGCGACATACATCACGGTCTTGCCCTCTTCCTGCAGTTGCACGGCCGAGGCCTCCAGCGCTTCCAGACCGGTGATTTTTTCGTCCCGCAGAAAATCCGGCTTGCCGATCATTGCCGCCCGGCCGCCGACGGTGCCGACCACTCCGCCCGCCGTCACCGAGCGAAAGTCTTTGACCTCCTCCAGATCCACCCCTTGATCCTTTGCGCCCTGGACAATGGCGGCGGCCAGCGGGTGTTCGCTGTTCTGCTCCAGGGAGGCGGCGATGTGCAGGAACTCCTTGGCCTCGAAACCCTCAGCCGGCAGGACATCGATGAGCTTCGGTTTGCCCTCGGTGAGGGTGCCGGTCTTGTCCACCACCAGGGTGGTGACCTTCTCCAGCCGTTCCAGGGCCTCGGCGTTTTTCACCAGCACGCCTGCCTGGGCGCCGCGTCCGACCCCGACCATGATCGACATGGGCGTGGCCAGCCCCAGGGCGCAGGGGCAGGCGATGATCAGCACCGCCACGGCGTTGACGATGGCGTGCGCCAGCCTGGGCTCGGGCCCCAGCCACAGCCAGATGCCGAAGGTGATCACCGCCACCGCCACCACCAGGGGCACGAAGATACCGGCGACCGTATCGGCGAGACCCTGGATGGGCGCCCGGCTGCGCTGGGCCTCGGCCACCATGTTGACGATCTGCCCGAGCAGGGTGTCGTTGCCGACCCGCTCGGCCCGCATGACAAAGCTGCCGGAACCGTTAACCGTGCCGCCGGTCACCTTGTCGCCGACGCTCTTTTCCACCGGCAGGGGTTCGCCGGTGACCATCGACTCTTCGACGCTGGAATGACCTTCAACCACCTCGCCATCTACGGGCACCTTGTCACCGGGAACCACGCGCAACCTGTCGCCGACCTGAACCTGTTCGAGCGGGACTTCCTTATCGCCGCCGGGTGCGACCTGACGCGCGGTTGGCGGCGCCAGGTTCAGCAAGGCCTTGATGGCGCTGCCCGTGCGGCTGCGGGCCCGGAGTTCGAGCACCTGGCCCAGCAGCACCAGCACCACGATCACCGCCGCAGCCTCAAAGTAGATGTCGATCCTGCCGCCGTGCCGCATGGTGGCGGGGAACAGATCCGGCAGCAGCATACCCACGGCGCTGAACAGATAGGCGGCGCCGACGCCCATGGAGATCAGGGTGAACATGTTCAGGTGACGGGTCACCAGCGAGCGCCAGCCCCGTTGGAAAAACGGCCAGCCAGCCCAAAAGACCACTGGAGTGGTGAGGCCGAACTGCAGCCAGCGCGAGACGGGGCCGGCTACCCAGGAATGGCTTCCCATTCCCGGGAGCAGGTGCGACATGGCCAGGAGAAAGACCGGCAGGGCCAGGGCGCCGCCGATCCAGAAACGGCGTGTCATGTCGCGTAACTCAGCGTTCTCCTCGTCACCCGTCACCCCGCTCCCCGTCTTCAGTTCCAGCGCCATGCCGCACTTGGGGCAGTCACCGGGTTTATCCTCCTCGACTTCGGGATGCATGGGGCAGGTGTAGATGGGTTTGGCCGCAAGGGAGTCACCCTTGGTTGGCGAAGGTTTGTCGGTGTCAGGTGTGGGGGAAAGAGAATCGTGGTCATCACCCTCACTTTCCTCTGGTTTTGCTTCGGCTGGTTCTGACTGAAATTTTTGGCGACAATCGTCGCTGCAAAAGTAGACTGTCTGTCCGTCACGCTCGACAGAAAGAGCGGACGTTTCGTCCACAGTCATGCCGCAGATAGGATCGATTGCCATAACATTTATCCTTCATTTTAAAGGTTGTCTACAGAGGTACTTGATACCCTGTTTGAAATTTGGATAATTTTCTGAGCGATATCCTCAGGTGAAAGAACATAATCGATACAACCACTGGCGATGGCGCTCTCAGGCATATCCGAATGCACGGCGGTGGAGAGCTTCTGAGCGATGGTTGTGCCTCCCGCTTCTTTTATGCCGCACAGCGCGGCGGCTCCGTCACCATCATATCCGGAGACAATGACTGCGATAAGTTTGCCGTCCCAATTCTTCGTCAGAGATCGCAGAAAAATCGTAATTACGTCGGGCCATCCATAGGGTTTTGAGATCGGCATGAGACGAAACTCACCTTCAAGAACGTGGAGATCACGGTCTGATGGGATGATGAACACATGGTTGGGCTCGATCAATAAGTTTTCCGTGATCAGTTCAACCGGCATCCCCGTAAAGCGGGGGAGAATCTCGTGGAGCTGGGTAGCCACGGTTCTCATGTGATTAACTATAACAATTGCCACACCCATATCATCTGGCAGATGTTGTAGCAGCCGGGTATACGCTTCAAGACCACCGGCCGAACCGCCAACGCAGACGACTGGAAAGTTTTTTGCAACACTTGTGGCCTTCATCGGCGATCTCTCCTGTGCGAATTTTTCATTCGACATTGCAAGCGTAGCGAGTCTTTGGGGTAGCAGCAGGTCATTCCAATCAACCAGCTGCAGCCTCGTTCATGATTTTTTCAATCGTGGTTTCAACTTCCCGTGCCACCCCTTCCAGGTGCGGCGCGTTGAACATCCCCAGAAGCATGGTCGGTTTTAAGGTAGCGAGAACGGTTTTGCCGTCTTCCTCGAAAATGGAGATCCGGCAAGGCAGGGCGGTGGAGAGACTCATGTTTGCATCGAGCACCTTCTTGGCTTGTTGTGGCTGACACACCTCGTAGATCAGACATTCATGGGCAAACTCCACGCCCTTCTTGACCATGCTCTCTTTGAGGTTATGAACCTGCATGACGCCAAAGTGATTGTCCTCGACGGCGGTCTGCAGGGCAGCAGCGGTCTCGTTTACCGTTTTATCGGTGGATACTTTAATCAGCAAAATTTTTCTCCCATGGTTAACAGTTCAGTGCACAGGCGGGCAATAACGGTGCTGTCATTTTTTGGAAACCCTGACAATCAGGACCACCAGCAGTACCACCACCAGCACGCCGATCACCGTCCAAATCCACATTCCTCCGCCCATCCCGCCACCCATCCAACCGTTCATCCAACCGCCCATATGATTCATCACGAGGCCCCCCTTTCTACATTATTCTTGAGAAGTTCTTTCTTGATTTTATGCCCGATTCAATTCTCTGCCGCAAGTCTTGCGGCAGTTCTTTTCAACGCTAAGCTTCTTTGGCCCGCAGGTATTGATTCGGCCAGGGTACGTCTACGTGCAGCGCCTTGGCGGCATGGAGGGGCCAATAGGGATCGCGCAGCATCTGCCTCGCCAAGAAGACGACATCGGCCTGGCCGGTCGCCACTATCTGTTCGGCCTGGGCCGGCTCGGTGATAAAGCCGACCGCTCCGCTGGCAATCCCCGCCTCGGCCCTGACCTTGGCCGCAAAGGGGACCTGAAAGCCGGGACCGAAGGGAACCGGCTCATTCGGTACCGCAAAACCCGAAGAACAGTCGATCAGGTCCACTCCGATCGCTTTCAACTGCCGGGCCAGGATCACCGACTGATCGATGTCCCAGCCATTCATGACCCAGTCGGTAGCCGAAATCCGGACAAATAGCGGCAGCTCTGCCGGCCACTCCTCACGTATCGCCCGGGCCACCCGCAGGGGGAAACGGAGCCGATTCTCCAGGGTTCCACCGTAATCGTCTTGCCGCTGATTAACAAGCGGGGAAAGAAACTCATGGAGCAGGTAGCCGTGGGCCATGTGCAGCTCAATCACCTGGAATCCGGCGTCAAGCGCCCGGACTGCCGCCCTCCGGAACTGGTCCTCGATCTCGTCCATTTCGGCCAGGGTTACGGCTTGCGGCACGGGATGCCCCAGGTCAAAGGGTTCGGCGCTCGGCGCCAGCGGCTGCCAGCCGCAGGCCTCCGGTCCCAGGGGACCGCCACCGAGCCAAGGCAGAGAACAGGAGCCCTTGCGGCCGGCATGGGCAAGTTGAATCCCCGCTACAGCCCCTTGTTCTTTGATGAAGCGGACAATGGGCGCAAAGGCCTCGGCGTGGGTATCGCTCCAGATGCCGCTGTCGCCAGGGCTGATGCGCCCCTCGGGACTTACCGCGGTCGCCTCGACCATGACCATCCCCGCGCCACCCACGGCACGGCTGCCGAGATGGACGAGATGCCAGTCAGTGGGTAACCCGTCGTGACTGGAATACTGGCACATGGGAGAAACGAAAATTCGGTTGCGAAAAGTGATGGAGCGCAGATGGAAAGGGGAAAAGAGAGTACTCATTGGTTGTCTCCATTGCTCAGGGTTCCATGTCGCGAAATCTCTATGACCATGAAGGGTTATACCAGTAATCTTATAAAGGTGAGACAAAAAGGGCCAAAGGCCTGCCGTGCCGATTTTGAGAATGCGGTAAACTGTCTTGGCGTCATCCGTTCTTCATCCGTACGCATGAGCCGGACCGTAACAACCCGGGAGCATCCGTCGCAACGGATCCGATCTTGAATAATGCCGACTTTATGCTTCCAATACATTATAAGGTCGATGAACGGACGTCTTTTGCTTATTTTTCCAGGGCTTTCACCTTATCCAGGCGGCGCCGGTGCCGCTCTCCGCCGATGAAACGGGCGGCGAGGAAGGCTTCGGCCAAATCCCGGGCGAGGGCGTCGCCAAGCACGCGCGCACCGAAGCAGATTACGTTCATGTCGTCATCTTCCACTCCCTGGTGCGCGGAAAAAACGTCGTGAACCAACGCCGCCCGTATTCCTTTTATCTTATTGGCGGTGACGCACGCCCCCACTCCGCTGCCGCAGATCGCTACTCCGCGTTCGACCTCACCGGCGGCCACGCTCCGAGCCAGCGGCACGACATAATCCGGGTAGTCGTCTTCTGGATTGAGAGTGGACGGGCCGAAGTCCAGGACCTCGTGTCCGGACTCACGAAAGGCCTTCAGCAGTTGTTCCTTCAGGGCCAACCCCGCGTGATCCGCTGCAATTGCGATACGCATCATCTACCTCCAGTTTCAAGTTTACCGTTTCCAAAAGACGTTTGCAAATTTCTCCACAGTGATACAATCTTCGCGCATCAGGACCTTGCTAGCAATGTCGATGCACCAAGATGATCTTCTCCAATCAGTTAAGGTCTGTTTTCATTTTGCTCCCCTACTCAAAGTGAGGACTCCCTATTCGACTATTTTCTCGATCAAAGCCAGGATTGATGATGGAAACAAGCCGAGCCAGAAGACAATTGCGGCAATCAGAAAACAGGCGAGGGATGCCGCATTGCCGGTTGTTGCGAACTTTGGTTTCTTTTCGGCGGGTCGCATATAGAGGACCACGACAATATTCAGATAGAAATAGAGGGAGATAATCGCCGTCAGGATGCCGATCAAGGCCAGGCCGATCAAGTTTGCCGCAATGGCGGCGCGGAAGAGCATGAATTTGCCGATGAAACCGGCGGTGGCGGGCAGGCCGGCCAGGGAGAAAAGGCAGAGGGTCAACAACGCCGCTTTGCCCGGTTGGGCATATCCCAGTCCCTTGTAATCGGCAAGGGCATCACGGTCCGAGTCAATGGGCGAAAGGAGCCCCACCGTTCCGAAGGCCCCAAGATCCATGAAGGCGTAGACAACCGAATAGAAAATGACCGCGGCAACACCTGTGTCTTTGAAGGCCAGCAGGGCCATCATCATGTAGCCCATTTGGGCAATGGAAGAATAGGCCAGCAGGCGCTTGACCCTGGTTTGGGCAAGGGCGGTAATGTTGCCGACCACCATGGTGAGGGCCGCCATGGTCCATAGGACAGGGGCAAAGACAGCACCGGCTCCGTCTCCCCCGTACAGGGCCAGGCGCACGAACATCGACAGCAAGGCCACCTTGCTTCCGGTGGCCAGGAAGGCAGTGATCGGCGCGGGCGCCCCTTGGTACACATCCGGGGTCCAGAGATGAAAGGGGACCAGGGATATCTTGAAAGAGAGTCCGACCAGGATCAGGCTGAGACCGAAGAGGAGAAGGAATCTGTTATCAGGATGGCCGGCCAGGTCAAGACTTTTCATGATCTCGAGAGTGCCGGTCGCCCCATAGAGCATGGCGATGCCGAAGACGACAAAGGCACTGGCCACGGCCCCCATGATAAAATACTTCACCGCCGCTTCGATACCCAGGGCCTCCCCGCGGCGGATAGCGATCAGCACATAGAGGGAGATGCTCATCATTTCCAGCCCCAGGAAAAAAAACAGCCAGTGGCTGGAGGCGGCGATGAGCACCATGCCCGCGGCGGCAAAGAGGATGATGCCCAGGAATTCATCCCCGGCGAAACCCCTTTGTCTGGCGTATTGAGAGGATAAAAGCAGGGTGATGAGGGTAATGGCCGCAAAAAGAACGGTATAAAAAGTGGTGTACGCGTCCATTGCCAGCAGACCGGAAAAAGTACCCGTCACGTCCCTGAAGAACAGCGCGGCTCCGCCGCTGGCAAGGCAAGTGAACACAGCAAGGCCAAAGAGCAAAGCCGTTGGTCCCTGGCGTCGGAAGGCACCGACGCCAAAAATCACCGACCCACCGGCGGCAAGGATTATCAGCGGAAGAAGCGCTAACCATTCAGTCTGCATTTTTGTCTCACTTAGCCATTATTGAGCCTGCCCCTGGCGGCGTATTTATTCCAGCCTGGTCAATCAGGTGCTGGACCGGATCCTGCACCAGCGTCAGGATGGGTTGTGGATACAGGCCGTTACCGATCACCGCCAGGGCGAGCGTCACCAGGATGAACCATTCCCGGGGCGAAAGGTCCGGACACTGTTGCTGCTTTACCGGCCCGAAGAGAGTGTCCTGCACCAATTTCAAGACATAGATCAAGGTCAAAACTATCGTTGTGAAGGCCAGCGATCCGACCATTGGATGGGCGCGGAATACCCCGACCAGGATCAGGATCTCACTGACAAAATTATTGAGTCCGGGCATGCCCAGGGAGGCCATGGCGAACAACAGGAAAAAACCGCTGAAGATCGGCATCGTTTTCCACAGGCCGCCGAAATCGGCCAGCGTGCGGCTGTGAAAACGTTCATCGAGCATCCCCACCATAATGAAGAGGGCGGCAGTGGTAATCCCATGATTGACCATCTGCAATACCGCACCCGACAGGGTCAGGCTGTCCCAGACCGCCAGGCCGAGGACGATCAGCCCCATGTGACCGATACTGGAATAGGCCACCAGCCGTTTCATGTCCTTTTGCCCCAGGGCAACCAGGGCAGCATAGACGATGCCTATCAGCCCCAGGATCAGGAGCAGCGGCATCAGCCGGTGGGCCGCTCCCGGGAAAAGGGGGATGGCGATGCGGAGCAGGGCATAGGCCCCGGTTTTCAGCAGCAGACCGGCAAGGATTACGCTGCCGGCGGTGGGCGCCTCGGTGTGGGCGTCGGGCAGCCAGCCGTGCAGGGGGAAGATCGGGATCTTGATGGCAAAGGCCAGTAGAAAGGCTCCATACAGCCACATCTCAAGCACGGGAGCAGGCCTGGTCTGCATCAGCTGGGACAGGGCAAAAGTATAATCACCCGTCTGCCGGCCATGGACCAGATAGAGGCCGATCAGCGCCGCCAGCATCAGCAGGCCTCCGGCTATGTTGAACAGGAAGAACTTGAGCGTTGCATAGATTCTTTTTTCATGGCCCCAGATGCCGATCAGAAAAAGCATGGGAATCAGCTGCATTTCCCAGAAGAGGTAAAAGAGGAACAGATCGGTGGCCAGGAAGACACCCATGACCGCCGACTGGGTGAACAGGAGCATGAAATAAAAGACACCCGGCCGCCGGGAGATCTGTTCCCACGAGGCGAGAACGGCAAGGACTCCGAGCAGGGCGGTCAGGCAAAGCAGGATGAGGCTGATGCCGTCCAGGCCCAGACTGTAGCGCACACCATACTGGGCAATCCAGGGGAAATCCTCGATCAGCAGCCACCCCTCTGCTCCCTCGGGGGGAAGATCGAGGAGCAGCAGAGAGACCACCAGGAGCAGCTCCGCCAATGCCACACCGAGAGCGATCCTGCGGCCCGCCAGGGGATACCGCCAAAAGGCAAGGACAAGCAGTCCTCCGGCCAGCGGCCAGAAAACAATTGCTGAGAGTAAGGGAAAAGGGATCATTTGGGTTGTCTCATCGCCAACTATTCCCTCTTATCCAGCGGAGCCGGATAAGAGCCTCTAAAATTGAAGTTTACGTTTGCTCTCTTTATTGAGCCTGCACTCGAACAGGTCGCTAAAAAGCAAGAAAGACCAAAAACGCCGCAAATCCCAGGAACAGCATTTTCAGGGATGTTGATAACAGACCGGTTGTCCAGCCTTGTAAACCCCGGGCCAATAATGGCAACATCTTCACGGTTCGGAGCAGGCCGAGATCAAGGACGGCCTCATCCACCGTGTGCCACAGAAATCGCGATACTCCCTCATAGGGCCTGACCAATAGTGTGTCGTAGAGTCGATCAAGGCCGAATCCTGAGACAAGCAGGGCCGTTGCTCTTCCTGCCGAGGCATCCGCCGTTCGCCAGCCCAGAATATTTTTCGGGCCATAGAGGAAATAGGCCAGAATCAGGCCGGCGATGGCCAACAGGCTGTCGCCGTTTTCCACACCCCATTCCAGGGTCGGGGTGGCATGCAGGTCAGGCACCGCACCGGGGGTCATTGCCAGGAATCTGGCCAGCCAGCCGCCGCCGGCCTGAAGGTGCGGCAGGTTCCAGAACCCGGCAAAAAGGGCGAAGAGGGCCAGGGGCCAAAGCACCCACACCATCAGGGGCGGCACGGCACCGATGGCGCCCCGGCGGGGGACGGCTGGCTTGCCGGTAAAGACCATGAAAAACAGGCGAAAGGTGTAGAGCGTGGTCAGGAAGGCGGTGCAAGTCGCACCCACCCATACGGCCTTGTAGACCACGCCGCCGTGCTGGAGCGTGGCCAGCAGGATTCTCCCCTTGCTGAAAAAACCGGCCGCGGGCGGCACTCCGCCTAAAGCCAGGCTGCCGGCCAGAAAGGCCAGGAAGACGACGGGCAGCGTGGCGGCGCACCGCTTCTCCCATGCGGGAGATATCGCGTTCATCATGGAGGGCGTGGATCACCGCCCCGGCCGCCAGAAAGAGCAGCGACTTGAAGAAGGCGTGGGTCAGCAGATGAAACATGCTGCCGATGATGTCACCGACGCCGATGGCCAGAAACATATAGCCGACCTGGCTGATCGTCGAATAGGCCAGCACCCGCTTCAGGTCTTTCTGCACTATGGCGGCACAGGCGGCATAGAACGCCGTTACCGTACCGACGACGGCGATGGTCAGCAGGACTTCCGGGGTCCGGGAAACCACCGGAAATAAACGGATCAGCAGATAGACGCCGGCCGTGACCATGGTTGCCGCGTGGATGAGGGCGGATACCGGAGTGGGACCGGCCATGGCATCCGGCAGCCAGACCAGCAGCGGCAGCTGCGCGGACTTGCCGGTTGCCGACCAGAACAGCAGAAAGCCGAGGGTCATGGCGGTCCCGGCCGAAAGGGTTGCCGCCTGACCGTTGATGGCCGAGATGGACAGACTATGACAGGTGACGAAGAAAAGACTGATGGCAATGCCCAGTCCGACATCACCTATTCTGGTCAGCAGGAAGGCCTTGCGCCCTGCCCTGGCGTTGGCCAGCTCTTCGTAGCGGAAACCGATCAGGGCATAGGAGCAGAATCCCACCCCTTCCCACCCCAGAAACAGAAAGAGCAGATTGTCGGCAAGGACAATGACCAGCATGAAAAAGACGAAGAGATTCAGATAGGCGAAATATCGCGAATAATCATGGTCATGGCCCATGTAACTGACCGAGTAGATGGTGATCAGGCAGGAGACGAAGGTCACCATCAGGGTCATGATCGCGGCCAGGGCATCGAAATGAATGTCCATGCCGGCCGAAAAGGTGTCGACCTCAATCCAGTTGTACAGCAGGATGGTTTCCGGCCGGCCGGGGAGAAAGAAGGCCACTGTGGCCATGACAAAGGAGACCACGATGACGGCGCAGCTGACCACCTCCGCCAGCCGCCGAGGGAAACGGCGGCCGGCAATGATCTGGTACAGTGCCCCCAGAAGCGGGGCCAGGAGCAGGATGATGAGTGTAGTCTTCACGGTTAGCCTTTCATCAGATTATATCCGTCGCCATTCAGGGTACCGCTGTGGCGATGGGCGTAAACAATCAGGGCAAGCCCCACGGCAACCTCGGCCGCGGCGACTGCTAACAAAAAAAGGACAAAGGCCTGGCCATCAAGGGAGCGCCAGCGGAGGGCACCGCCGACAAAGGCGATACCGGCAGCGTTCAGCATGATTTCCACGCCGATGAGGATCATGATCAGATTGCGGCGGGTGACCACACAGATCATCCCCATAAAAAAAAGACCGATCGCCAGGAGAAGGACTTCGCCATAGGAAACGATCATCTCTTCCCTCCATATGCCGGTTTTTCCGGGTTGGTCCTGCTCAGGTAAAGGGCCCCGACCAGGGCGACCAGAAGCAGGAAGGAGACCACCTCCACCGCCAGCCAGTACTTCTGGAAGATAAAGGCGCCGAATTGCCGGGGGCAGCCATGGCGGCCTGTAACGGAAAAAAACTGCCGGGGTTGCCATAGAGCAACACCAGGACAAGGCTGAATGATGTACCGCCGACCGCGATGACAAAAAAACACTGATTGAGCAGAGAGGCCAGCCCCTCCTGCTTATCAACCTGCATCAGCATGATAATAATCAGGAACAGCACCATGATGGCACCGGCATAAATAATAGCCTCAAGGGCGGCCAGCATGGGGGCGCCGAGCAGATAAAAAAGCAGGGCGGTTCCCAAAAACGAGATGATCAGGTAAACCACCGCATAGACCAGATTGCGGCTGGTGATGGTCAGGGCCGTGGCCACGGTGATAATGACCGCCAGCAGGTAAAAGATTTCGCTATATGCCTTCATCCGCGCTTCCTTGTGGATTTTGCCCTCTCAGGGCATAATGCTTCTGATGTTGACCGGCGGCTCTTCATTGTCATGCCTGCCCTTAGCGCTGTTGCCGCCGATTCCGCAATGTTTGTAAAAATCATAATCCCTGTTTTTGCCGCCATGCGCGACCAGAAGGTCCTCCTTTTCGTAAACAAACTGCAGGATGTCCGAGCAGCTGAATTCAAATTCCGGGGTCAGCTGCAGGGCCAGGGTGGGACACGCCTCTTCGCAGAGGCCGCAGAAAATGCAGCGGGCAAAGTTGATCCGGAACCAGGAGGCGTACCGGCGGCCGTCTTCACTCTCGGCGGCGGCCATGGAGATACAGCTGACCGGGCACACCCCGGAGCAGAGAAAACAGGCGACGCAGCGTTCCGCCCCATCCGGGCTGCGCGTCAGAATAATTCTCCCCCGGGATCTTGCCGGCAGGGTCCTTTTGAACTCGGGATACTGCTCGGTAATCGGTTTGCGGAAGAGATGCAGCAAGGTGATCCAGTAGGAGCCGGCCAGCCCCTTGATCGCCCCGAACACTTTCCAGCCGCTTGCCCCTGTTTTCCGCCGCATGTTCAGGTCCCCATCCACAAAATTATGCCGCCGGAGATGACGATATTCATGAGCGCGACCGGCACCAGGAATTGCCAGCCGAAGCGCATCAGCTGATCATAGCGCAGCCGGGGCAGGGTCGCCCTGCTCCAGATCAGCAGAAAAGGCACCAGGAGGATCTTGAGCAGCAGCCAGATGACCGGCGGCAGCAGCGGCCCGCGCCAGCCGCCCAGAAAGAACACGGCTACCAAAGCCCCCAGGGCAATCATGTTGATATATTCTCCGAGAAAAAACAGGGCGAAACGCATACCGCTGTACTCGGTATGGAAACCGGCCATCAGTTCGTTTTCCGCCTCCGGCAGGTCAAAGGGCAAGCGCTTGGCTTCGGCCATGGCGCTGATAAAAAAGATAATAAATGCCACCGGCTGCACCAGGATAAAGGGATACCGGGCCTGGGCATTGACGATATCCACCAGGCTGAAGGAATGGGCCAGCATCACCACCGGCACCAGGGAGAGGCCGAGGGCCAGCTCATAGCTGATCATCTGGGCCGCGGCCCGGATCGCCCCCAGTAAACTGTATTTGGAATTGGCAGCCCAACCTCCCAGGATGACGCCATAGACACCAAGGGATGAGAGGGCCAGCACATAAAGGACCCCGACATTGAGATCGGCAATCACTGTGGGAATTTCTTTGCCCATCAGGATCGACGTATCCCCAAAAGGAATAACAGCGAGCAGCAGCAGCGGGACGATGGCCACGATTACCGGTGCATAGATAAAAATGAAACGGTCGGCATCGACCGGGACAATGTCCTCCTTGAGCAGGAGCTTGATCCCGTCGGCAAAGGATTGCAGCAGACCATGGTAGCCGGCCCGATTGGGTCCGTACCGGAGCTGAAACCGTCCCAGCAGCTTCCGCTCGATGAGGACGAGATAAGCGGTCAGGAGCAGGACCAGGGCCAGCACTGATGCCAGCTTTATGAGCAGAGTAATCACCTTACCTCCTCAGGCCTTTTCGATCCGGCAGATCGGCAGCCGTCCCTGAAATGACTGCTGCCAATCAATCTGATTATGACGCGGCAGCACCACGACGCCCCTGGCCATGGTTGCCGACAGGCGCAAGGGTAATTCAAGAATGCCGCGATCCAGATGCAGTTTCACGGTTTCACCCTCGCCCAAGCCAGCCCTGGCAGCGTCCTCCGAGTGCATGGTCAGCTCGGGACTGGGCGTTGCCAGCCGGACCGGGTCGGAATAGGACGAGAGCTCCTCCGTGCCGTAGGTCCATGTTGTGAAGACGAGCTCCAGGGATTCATTGTCTTCTTTTTCCAGGACTGGCCCGGTGGTGACCAAACGGGCCGGGGCGGGCTGCCGATCCGGGACAATCCGGACGCCGTCGACCGGATAGGGTTGTTGGCGCAGCAGGGCCAGAGCGGGAGCTTCCTCGGCAAAAATCCGCGGGAAATCGGGCAGGGAAGTCGCTTGCACCTCCCGGTTCATGGCAGCCATGAGTTTACTGAGAACCTGCCAGGCCGGCCGGGGTCCATCCGCGACATTATTTACGGCATCATTGTCATAGAGTCGCGGGGGATGACTGCCCTCACCTGCCTGGGAAAGAGGTCTGGCACTGCTGTGCACCGGTCGGGCAGACTGGATCCTGCCTTCCTGATTGATGAAATGGGCAGCGGTTTCAAAATGGGTCGCGGTCGGGAGCAGGATATGGGCCCGGGCCGCCGTGGCGGTGGGCAGATAATCAAGGGCGATCACCAGTTCCAGTCGGGCGAAGGCTTTTTCCAGACGCAGGCGGTCGGGGTACTGGGAAAAGGGATCGGTTTCCACGGTAATGACCGCTTTGATGGCACCCTCCTCTATTGCCTGCAGGGTATCGGCAAAGGAAGGCCGCTCCACTCCGGCCAGGAGGGCCGCACCGTAGGCGTTGGCTTCCGGAAAGAGGTAGAACAGGCCGCATTCCCCTTGCAAGCCTTGCAGCAATAGGGCCAGGTCGGCGGCAAAATCAGGGGTTGTCTCCCTGACCACCCCGGTGCCGCAGATAATCAGCGGCTTACGGCTCTCCTTGAGTTTTCCGGCCAGCACTGCCATCTGTTCCCTCATTTCCGGACCTTCCGGAGGACACGCCCACAGGGCATCAACCAGGGCAGGGAATGAGCCGTCAAGCCTCTTGACCCTCTCCCGGTCAATGGCCGGACCGACCAGAGAGGCAAGACGCGCCTCTATCTGGCCGGGTGCTGCCGGCAGATGGCTAAAATCAAAGGAAAGAGAGACCGGCCGCGGATCAACAACCACCACCACCGCTCCTTTTCTCACGGCCTGGCGCATGGCCATGGCCAGCATGGGCGCTTCCCGCACCGGATCGGCGCCCGCGACCAGGATGAAATCGGCATTTTGGATTTCTCCCAGGGAGAGTGCCAACCGGTCATCGATCCTGGTAATGGCCCTGTTTATTTTACGAGCCAGCCCGGGATCGACAAAAGAGGTCGCCTGGCGCCAGTCAAGCTGACGGCAGCAGCGGTTGAGCATCGCCAGGGTTTCCAGGCTTGCCCGGGCCGACCCGAGCACGGCAACGCTGCCTGGCCCCGAGTCCTTGACGATCCGCTCTAATCTCCCCACGGCAAGGTCAAGAGCCTGCGGCCACTGGTCCCCTTCCCCATCGACCAGCGGCTGCCGTGGTCGCTCGCCATGATTGGCGAATAAGCCCCCGAACCGGCCGCGGTCACAGATAAATGAGCCGTTAACGACCTCATTTTCCCGGGCCTCCTGACTGACAATGGCCTGCTGGAAGGCGTTGACCGTGGTGTTGCATCCCAGGCAACAGTGGATGCACAGGGTCGCGGCGCGTTGCATGTCCCAGCGTCTCGCCTTGTATCTGGCAGTCTTATCGGTAAAAACTCCGGTGGGGCAGATATCGACCAGGTTGCCTGCAAAGGGACTTTCCAGGGCGCCGTCTGCAAAACGGCCGTAATAGATGCGGTTGCCGATCTGCATCACGCCCAGATCACGATAGCCGGCATACTCCTGGTAAAAGCGCACACAGCGGTAACAATGGATACAGCGGTTCATCTCGTGTTGGATAAACGGCCCAAGATCTTGATCGAAATAGGTTCTCTTCTTGCCGGGATAGCGTCTGGCCTCATGACCGCCGGAGATGGTCTCATCCTGGAGCAGACACTGGCCCCCTTCGTCACAAACCGGGCAGTCAAGCGGGTGGTTGACCATGAGCCATTCGATCACCTGTCGCCTGAAAGCGACGGCTTCTTCGCTGGTGGTGGATACGACCATGCCGTCCGCGGCCTTCACCATGCAGCTCATGGCAATTCCCTTTACCGGGCCGGCCAGAAAACTCACCGCACACATCCGGCAGGCGCCCACGCTGCCCAAGACCTTGAGATAGCAGAAACGAGGAATCATGATCCCTGCAAGCTCGGCGGCTTCAATGACCGTTGTCCCCTCCGGCACATCAACGGTCCTGTCATCGATGATCAAATGGGGCATGATGCGAATTTATCCTCCGCGTTGGCGGCGCCGGGGTACCTGCCGTTACCCCGGTTGGCCCATAGCGCCTGCTTGCTTCCCTGGTGTCCGGCACAGAAAGGACATTTCTTCTGGCTGATGTGTTCCCGGAGTTCTTCCTCGAAATAATTCAACAGCCCCAGAACCGGCTGCACCGCCCCGGGAGCAAAGGCGCAGTAGGCCTGATCCATGTACCCGGCCATCTGGCGGAGCAGGGGAATATATTCTTCTTTGCCTTCGCCGTTTTCGATGGCCTGTAAAATTTTCCGGATGAACGGCAGCCCTTCCCGGCAGGGTGTGCACCAGCCGCAGGATTCCCTGGCAAAGTACTCGATGAGATTGAGGGTGGCGGCCACCAGGCAGGTATTCTGGTCAAAAACCATGATTGCGCCGGTGCCCAGACGATGGCCGATTTTTTTTAAGGGCTCGAAGTCCATCTCCACATCAATGAACTGCTCCGGCATGAAACTGGTGGAGGCACCACCCGGAAGACAGGCCTTGAAGGTGGAACCAGCCGGCAGGCCGCCGGCGCTGCCCTCAATAATTTCACTCAGTCTGGTGCCGATGGGCAGTTCATAACAATCGGGTCGCTGCACCATGCCGCTGACGCAATAGAGCTTAGTCCCTGCTCCCGTTGGGGTGGCGGCCAAACCCTTAAACCAGGCGGCGCCGTGGCGGATAATGCCCGGCACGCAGGCCAGGGTTTCCACGTTATTGACGATGGTCGGTTTCCCCCAGAGACCTTGTTCAGACATGTGCGGCCCCCCTTTCATGGGATTAGGCCTTTTCCCCTGGATGGCGTTGATCTGGGCCGAGGCCTCACCGCAGATATAACGCCCGCCGCTCCGGTGGACGACGATATCGAATGAAAAAGAACTCCCCTGAATATTTTTGCCAAGAAAGTTTGCCTGTCTGGCCACCTCCAACTCCTGCTCGATAAGTTCGGCATCTTTTGCGTAGGAGGGGCGGATAAAAAAAATGCCCTTTGCCGCCGAAACCGCATAAGCGGCCAGGATGATCCCCTCAATGACAAGATGCGGATCGGCATTAACCAGAATCCGGTCCTTGAAGGTGCCGGGCTCCATTTCATCGGTATTGGGCAGAATATAGCGGGGGAAATGGCCATGTTCGGGAACCCCCGCCCATTTGCGGCCGGCCGGAAATCCTGCACCGCCTCTTCCCTGCAGGCCGGCGTCCAAAACCTGCTGTTGGACATCCTTGGGCGCAAGGGTGGTGACGGCGGTAGTCAGAGCGTCATAGCCGCCGCTCCGCCGGTATTCGTCAAGGGTTGCCGCCCTGTCCGGTCGGCGATTTCGAAAGAGTAGCAGTTCGGGCATGTCGATCACCGGGTCAGAATTGGTTGGCAATATTCAGACACCAGTTGTTCCAGGATGTCGTCGATCTTCTCCGGGGTCAGTAAGCCGTAAAACTTGCCGTTTATCAGCATGGCCGGTGCCTGATCGCAGTTCCCGATGCAGGCAGTGGGAAGCACGGTAAACAGCCCGTCCACTGTTGTCTCGCCAATCGCAACTCCCAGTTTCCGGCACAGATAATCAAAAACCGCACGTTCATGCTGCATCCAGCAGGCCACGCCATCGCAGACGTGGATGACGTAATTGCCCACCGGCTGCCGGTAGATAAAATCATAGAAGGTGGCGAGCTCCTCCAGTTCCAGGGCAGTCATGCCCAGGAGTTGTGCGGCCTCGTGAACCGCCTCGTCGGTCATATATCCGTAATGGCGCTGCAGGACATACATGACATCAACGGCTTTTTCTCGGGGATGTTCGCTTTTTGCGATTTCCTGGGCGATTTTTTGCCGTATTTCTTCCGTGAGCATGGGCTGATTCCTATCGGTCAATATCGGGCATGATATAGTCAAGTGAGGGCAAGATGGCCACCAGGTCGCTGATGGTTGCCCCCTTCGCCAGGCCGGGCAAAATCTGCAGGTTGGCAAACCCCGGGGAGCGGACATGCAGCCGGTATGCCCTGTTCAATCCGTCGCTGACCAGGTAATAACCCTGCTCGCCGCGCGGGGCCTCGGTGGCAAAATAGGTCTCCCCCACAGGAGTTTTAGGTCCGCGTGTAACCGCCACGAAATGATGGATCAGGCTGTCGATGTCATGAAGAGTTGCATCTTTTTCAGGGAGTGTGTATCGGCAATCTTCGCAGATATAACGCCCGCCGGGCATCTCTTTGGCGGCCTGGGCAATGATGCCGAGACTCTGACGCATCTCCGCCATTCTGACCAGATAGCGGCTGTAACAGTCGCCGTCCGGATCGGTGGGGATATCAAAGGAAAATGCACCATAAGCTGAATAGGGCATTTTTTTCCGTAAGTCCCAACCCAGCCCGCAGGCCCGCAAGTTGGGGCCGCTGACCCCCCAGTCCATGGCATCCCGGAGGGCAAGGACGCCTATTCCTCTGGTGCGGGCCTTGATTATGGGGTTATTGGTGATCAATGCCTCGTATTCCCGCAGACGCTTCGGGAAGATCTTGACAAAGGCCGAGACCGGATCCTGCCAGCCATCCGGCAGGTCCTGGGCCACGCCGCCGATTCTGAACCAGGCGGGATGCAGGCGGGCCCCGGTGATGAATTCAACGATATCCATGATCATTTCCCGTTCCCGGAAGGCATAAAAAACAGCGCTCATCATGCCGAGATCCTGGGCAAAGGTGCCGAACCAGAGAAGGTGATTGCTGATCCGGAAAAATTCGCTGAGCATGACCCTGATGTATTCGGCCCGGTCGGGAAGCTGGATTCCGGCCATGGCCTCGATGGCGGAAAGGTAGGTGAGGTTGTTGGCCACGCCGCTTAAATAATCAACCCGG
Organism: uncultured Pseudomonadota bacterium; assembly: GCA_963776835.1. GTDB lineage: Bacteria > Desulfobacterota > Desulfobulbia > Desulfobulbales > Desulfocapsaceae > UBA2270. The sequence continues at coordinate 154,334 of CAVZOB010000005.1, read as the reverse complement.
TCGGTATAGGGGATGAATTGATGCCAGGATTGATGTTCGCCGATCTTTTCAACGCCCCGATGGTGATAACCGATATCAATGGCCATATCCCGTATGTGCTCGTCATGGAGGTCAAGAACAAAACGGACAACGCCATGGGTCGAATAATGGTGCGGTCCCAGGTTCAAGAGATATTCCCGGTCATTTTTTCCGCTGAAAAAAGATGCCGCGTCAAGGGCCTGATGGCTTCGGGCATCCTCAAGGCCATAGGGAGCCATTTGCGTTGCCCTGTAGACATGGCTTTTCAACAGCGGGTGGCCTTCCCAGTCATGGGGCATGATCAGTCGCCGGAGATCGGGATGTCCGGTAAAGCCGATGCCGAACATGTCATAGACTTCCCGTTCGTACCAGTTGGCCGAGGGCCAGAGATCGCAAATGGTGGCGGTAACCGGGCTGGTGCCCCACAAACCGGTCTTCAGGCGCACCCGGCTTGCCGAAACAAAGGAGAGCAGAGTGTAGACCAGGGTAAAATCGGGAAGATCCCCACGGTGCCTGCGGGCCGATTCATCAACGGCGGTGAGATCTTCCAGACGTTCAAATCGGGGCGAGGCTTCATTTTTCAAATAGCGCAAAACAGCCGGCAGGATTTTCTGGTCGACTTGAAAGGTCACCATGTCCGTGGCCTTGGCCTGCAAAACCACACCCCCGGCAAAAAGGGACTGCAAAACTTCCGCAAGGCGCATCTCCAGGGTACTCAACTCTTTTTCCCTGGCCGGCGGGGTCCACATCCGATCGGCCCGATTGTCGGCAAAGAATGGCGGAGAGACCGAGGTTCCTCTGATGGGAATCCCTTCATATCCAGGCCCGCGCGGGTCCCGGGATTTGGAGATGCCGTCCATGAGGACCGGCCCGCTGCTTCCCTGTTCGCCTTTTCCCAAATTGAAAACGGCCCGGCTTGGCCGCTCACTGGCCACGATTTTTTCCTGGAGCAAAATCAGCCCCTGCAGCAGAGCCTCGGGGCGGGGAGGACAGCCCGGGACATAGACGTCCACCGGCAGAATCTGATCCACCCCCTGCACCACGCTGTAGATATCGTACATCCCGCCTGAATTGGCACAGGAGCCCATGGACATGACCCATTTCGGTTCAGCCATCTGTTCATAAAGACGGAGGATCACCGGCGCCATTTTTTTAAAGACCGTTCCGGATATGATGAGCAGATCGCCCTGCCGCGGAGAGCCGCGAAAGACTTCGGCGCCAAAGCGGCCGATGTCATAACGGGAGGTAAAAGCGGTTGCCTCTTCGATAAAGCAGCATGACAGACCGAAAAAAAACGGCCAGAGGCTGTATTTACGAGACCAGTTGATGATGGTATCCAGGTTCCGCGGCAGGCCCTTTGCTTCCTGGCTCATTTCTGCTGCCCTGCCGTTGTCCATTCAAGTCCACCCTTTTGCCGGAGATAAAGAAGGCTGGCCAGCAATATGAAAATAAAAAAGGTGATCCGCAGCCAGCCCTGCCAGCCGAGCCGGTCAAAGGCAACGGCCCAGGAAAAGATGAAGGCCGCCTCCACATCGAAAATGAGAAAGAAGATGGCAATCAGATAAAAAGGGGCAGGATAGGAAAATCTGGCCGTACCGGTGGGGATCATCCCGCTTTCATAGGCAGAAAGCTTAAGGTCTGCGGGTTTCTTCTCTCCCAGCCGGCTGGTCAGGAAGAGGAGCACAGCCATGAGGCCGAAGACCATCAGAGAATAGATAGCCATGGACGTCAGGTCAGGCTGGAGGGCTGAAAAAGCGCCGTACTCAGAGGGAAACATTTGTTCCCCCGGTCAAGGTTTTTTTTGAATGCATATTATAGATTCTTAGTTTTCACTTGTCTTGTCAAGCAGTTTCTGGCCGTTTTTCACCTCTTGAGCCGGGCTATGGGCAAGATGAGGTCTCAGCAATTCCGGTAAAGAGAAGCGCGAAAATTACCGGTTTGTCCTTCGCCTGTCTGTATATCGTACTGCGCGAAAAAACTAGCGAACAACTTATTCCAGCCCGCCGCCATTACTGCGCCGGGATAAAAACCGGGTCGTAGTCCGGCCGGGAAAGTATAACCACTATCATTTCCTTTCCTTCAATACGTCCCCGTCCTCACCGGAGTCTTGATCTTCACATGGTGGGCCGGCGGGATGCACCAATTCGGTTGGGAGCGGCCAACTGTGCCCATCCTGGGCGAGCAGGCCCTGAGCACCCTCCGGTCCCCAAGTGCCGGCAGCGTAATTGGGAAAATCACTGGGCGTGGCCACCGTCGACATTTCAAGTACCGGCATCAACAAACGCCATGCCGCCTCGATCTGGTCGGCGCGCATGAACAAAGTGGCGTCATTTTTCATCATGTCCCAGAGCAATGTTTCATAAGCCTCGGGAGACCGGGTGGCGAACGTTTCCTGATAGTTGAACTTCATTTCAACCATTCGCAGGTGCATTTTCGACCCAGGATGCTTCGCCTGAAAGCGCAGCACAATGCCTTCGTCGGGCTGGATCGACATGACCAGACGGGACGACTGCCAGTCGAGACTGGCTTCGGGCGGGAACGACTGATGCGGCACGGACCGGAAGTGGATAACCACTTCGGAGACCTGCCGGGTGAGCCGTTTGCCGGTGCGGAGATAGAAGGGCACGTCCTGCCAGCGCCAGTTGTCCACAAATAGCTTCAAGGCCACAAAGGTCTCGGTTTGCGAATCAGGGGCGACCCCTTTTTCGCCGCGATAACCGCATACCTCCTCACCGCCGTTCCAACCGTTTCCGTACTGGCCGAGCACCACGCTCTGATGGACTGCGTCATGGTGAATCGGGCGCACCGCGTGGAGCACATCTACTTTCTTGTTACGGATCTCGTCTGCATCAAAGGATACCATCGGTTCCATCGCCACCAGACAGAGCAGTTGCATCAGGTGATTCTGCACCATATCGCGAAGCGCGCCGGCGCCATCGTAATAACCGCCGCGATTTTTTACGCCCACCTCTTCGGCGACGGTGATGGTCACATAATCTACGTAATGCCGGTTCCAGATGGGTTCGAAGAGTGGATTGGCAAAACGGAAGGCCAGAATATTCTGCACCGTTTCCTTGCCGAGATAATGATCGATCCGGAAGATCTGGCATTCATCAAAGGTTTCGCCAAGCTTGCTGTTCAAGGCAATGGCGGAGGACAGATCGTAGCCGATCGGTTTCTCGATGACAATCCGCGTTCGTTCCCGGTCATCTGCCAGTCCGGCTTTGCCGAGGCAATCCGAGATCTCGCCAAACAGGGAGGGCGGAGTAGCCAGATAATATATGCGCTGGGCCTTGACCCCCCATTCCTTTTCCAGCTCCGTGCATTGATCCACCAGAGTCGAATACGTCTGGAGCTTCTGGTAATCGCACTGCAGGTAATGAATGTGCTGAGCGAACTGGTTCCATTCTTCACCCATTCCCTTGCCACGCCGTGAGAACTGCTTGACCCCCTTGTGCAGATGGTCCCGCAGCTTTTCATCGCTGAGTTTGCCGCGACCCAGCACAATGATCGAAAAGTTGACAGGCAACCTTTGATCCCGGGAAAGGTCAAACAAGGCCGGCATCAATTTCCGCCAGGCCAGATCTCCAGTCCCGCCGAAGATGGCGAAGACGCTGGGTTGCGGTTGGTTATCTTTAGTCATTGTTCTTACTCCTTTTCCCATTCGGTATGAAACGGACCTTGGGCATCGATCCGCTCATAGGTGTGCGCCCCGAAATAATCACGCTGGGCCTGGATCAGATTGGCCGGCAGCCATTCGCTGCGGAAAGCGTCGAAATACGCCAGCGATACCATCAGGCCCGGCACGGGAATGCCGTTTTCACTCGCTTGGCAGACGAGCTTGCGCAGGTTTTCCTGATGTTTCATGACGTTCTGCGACAGGTTTGGATCGAGCAGCAGATTGCTCAGGTCATGTTTCTGAAGAAATGCGGCACGGATGTCTTCCAGCAGGGAGGCGCGAATGATGCAGCCGCCCCGCCAGATGCGTGCCACCACTTCGAGGTCCAGATAATAGCCATACTTGACCGACGCCGCCGCCAGCAAGGCCATGCCCTGGGCGTAGGTGATGACCATTGCCGAGTAGAATGCAGCGCGCAGTTCCATGAGCAAATCCTGGCGGTCCCCCGCAAAAGGGCGGATGGGTCGCAGCAGGAGGCGGCTGGCTTCCTCACGTTCCGTGGCGAACACCGAGAGGTCACGCATCGCCACCGCCAGGTCGATGGTCGGAGTCGGCACCTGCAGTTCCATGGCGCTTTCCGAGGTCCACATGCCGGTGCCTTTCTGCCTGGCGACACCGAGAATTTCGTCGATCAGTCGCTTACCGCTCTTCTCGTCCTGCTTGGCGAAGATATGGCTGGTGATCTCCAGCAGATAGCTGTTCAATTCCCCACTGTTCCAGTCCCTGAAGGCGTCGTGCATTTCATCGTTGGTAAGACCGAGACCGCGCTTCATCAAGTCGTAGGTCTCGGCGATGAGCTGCATCACCGCATACTCGATGCCGTTGTGAACCATCTTGACGAAATGGCCGGCCGATCCGTGACCGAGCCATTCCACGCACGGCTCCCCGTTCACCTTGGCTGCCACGGCCTCGAACACGGGTCGGACGCGCTCATAGGCCTCTTGCGGTCCGCCGGGCATGATGCTTGGTCCGAGACGCGCACCTTCCTCGCCACCCGAGACCCCGACGCCGAGGAAGTGGATTCCGCTTCCGGCCAGTTTTTCGGCGCGCCGGTTGGTGTCCTTAAAGTAGGAGTTGCCGGCATCGATGAGGAGATCTCCCTCCTCCAGATGCGGCAGCAAATCGTCGATCACCGAATCCACCGCCGGACCGGCAGTCACCAGCATCATCACCGCCCGCGGCTTACGGAGCAGGCCGACAAGCTCCTCGATACTGTCGGCGCCGCGGACATCCAGCCCCTTTGCTTCCTGACGGAGGGCTTCGACCTTGTCCGGGTGCCGGTTATAGCCCGCCACCGAAAAACCGTGGCTGGCCATGTTCAGTACCAGGTTTCGCCCCATTACCCCCAGGCCGACCATGCCGATTTCATATGTGTTTTGATTTTTCATCGTTTTTTCTCTCCATGATCTTATGGTTGCCACAGAATATGGCTTGCCTCAAGGGGCATCACAACGCCGTCCTGGTCAGGCCGTCACGATACTTCATTTCATGAATCCCTTCAAATGACCTGTTGAGAGCTTTGCGCCAAGGTCGCTATCAGCTTGTCGAACGGCTTGTTGAATTTCTCGACCCCTTCGTCCTCAAGTTGTTGCGTCACCTGGTCGATACTGATGCCCAGTTCCGGCAGTTGCGCGAGCACCCAGCGGGCTTCCTGGACATCATCTTCAAGCCGGACCTGCGGCTCTCCATGGTCCCGGTAGGCATCAAGGGTTTCCGGTGGGACCGTGTTGACCGTCTCCGGTCCGATAAGGGCCTCTATGTATTTCACATCACTGTAATCGGGGTTTTTGGTGCTGGTGCTGGCCCACAGCAGCCGCTGGGCATGGGCGCCCTGAGCCGCCGGCTTTTTAAACCGGTCGCCGGCAAAGATCTCCTTGTAGATCTGATAGGCTACCTTGGCACTGGCAATGGCAACCTGCCCGCGTACCTTCTCCGCGACCTCGGCCTCCTTACCGCCTGAGGTAATAATTTTTTCCAGCTGCGGATCCACCAATGCATCAATTCGGCTTAAAAAGAAGCTGGCCACCGAGACCACATGCTCCACCGATTTTCCCTGGGCCGCACGCGCTTTGAGTCCGGCGAGGTATGCTTCCACTACCTGCCGGTAACGCGGCAAGCCAAAGAGCAGCGTCACGTTGACATTGATCCCTTCGCTGATCAGTTGCCGGATGGCGGGCAGTCCTTCGACCGTCGCCGGGACCTTGATAAAGACATTGGGCCGGTTCAGGGCTCCCCACAAGCGGCGGGCTTCCTCAATAGTCCCGTGGGTGTCCCGCGCCAGGTGGGGATTGACCTCCAGGCTGACGTATCCGTCCCGGCCGCCCGTGCTGTCGAAAAGAGGCCGGAATTCATCGGCGGCATTCTGCACGTCGCGCTGGCTGAGGAATTCATAAATTGCCTCGGTTTCTTCTCCCTTGAGCGCCGCTGTCCGGATATCCTCGTCGTAATCAGGGCTGTCCGCGATCGCCTTCTGGAAGATGGCTGGATTCGAGGTCATCCCCCGCAGTCCATCCTCCTCAATCAGACGCCGTAGCGTGCCGTCGGCGATCATATCCCGGCGGATGTAATCCAGCCAGATGGATTGGCCCAATGTTCCCAATTGTTTCAACGGATTATTTTTCATGATCTTGGCTCCTTGTTTTCCAGTTCCATCACCTTGACAAACGGCGACGATGATGATGCATTGTCTGATAAGAAAGCACAGCCTTGCCTCCTCCCGGATAATCCGGTTCGGTGTACTTCAAAACTCCTGTGACAAAGAACAAAACTTTTTCCAGCAATTCTGATATCATGTGGCATGATATGGGTTTGCAATCGAAGTTGCTACACTTCGTCCAGCCACTTCCGCGCCTCGGTGGCATCGGCCTGTTCGAAGTATCGGACCTTCGCTTTCGTGAAAGGCTTGCTGAACATCGCCATGCCGTGCTGCCAGCTTTTTTCCCCGACCATGGCGATTCGCTCGATGTCGGCAAAGTGGGCGATCCCGATTTTCAAGTCCTCCCAAGCCGCCTTGGCCTCCCAGCCGTGGAAGTCAACCATGTCGAACAGCACGCGCAACTTTCCGTGCTGACGGATGAGTCGCTCGAACTCTGGCACAAAATGTTCGTAATCCGCCTTGACCAGCTTGCCATTGACGTGGACAATCAGCACCTTGCCGCCGTTTTCTTCATTGAGTTGAATGGGCATGTTGAGCTCCTTTGATTCGATTCCAGTTAAGACTGCAATGGCCACATGATCCGTTGCGATTCGCCATCCTGCAAACCTCCATGAGAGCGCCTTGCGGAAATTCTGTCCGACGAGTCTAGTCATACGTTTTTCGCAATAGATGCAGCAGCAGAGCCATTATCAGCATGGCCGACACGACCAGCAAACCGGCCTGCCTGCGTTTCTGGCGGGTGGCAGTCAGTTCGTCCAGACTGGTTTTGATCTTTGCCAGATCCGCACCTATGCTTGTTGAAGCAGCCCTCACTTTCTTCACATCCACTTCGTGGGAGAGGGAATGAAAGCTGTTACGCACTGCGAAGAGACGTTTTTCCAGGGTTTCAGTGTCGGTTCCGGTTTTCCTGAAATCAGCGATACGGGCATCCATGGCCACAATCGCGGCCTCGGTCTGGGCCATGGCGTCATGGATCTGCCGTGCCCTTTCGTAGCTGTGGCATTGACTGCAGGTCTTCTCATTGATAAGATCGAGCGAGGCCTTGAGTACCAGATGGTTATTATGGCAGGTGACGCAGGTCGGCCCTCCTTCTCCCAGAGCGCGGCCATGTGCACTCGCCAGGAAATCCTTCAGCACCCCTACATGACAACGTCCGCAGATGGACGGAATATCAACCGCTTTGGGCACGCCCACAAATCCGCGGTCCGGACTCATGGCATTGTCTGCGTCCTTGGGGTCACCGCCATGGCAGGCATCACACGTGATGTTGTTTTCGGCATGGATGCTTTTCCGCCAGAGTTTGACCGGCAGGCTGTATTCCTCCGGCAGGTCGATATGGCACTGGATGCAGACGACCTCGGCTTGAGCTGTACCGGCGAGTCCGGAGCACAGCAGCACGGCGGCAATGAGCAGGAGAGAGGCCCTCGGAAATGACCATCGATCATGGTTGCCATATCCAGATGTCATGAAAAGTACCCCCAGATGCCCAGCCCGATCCAGAGCAGGATCCCGCCGATGGCGCAGGTCAGGAACAGGGGCCGTTTAAGGGGGTGCCTTTCCCGTCCGCGATCGACAAAGGGGAGCAAGGCGAGAAAGGTCATGACAGCCCCTTGGACGGTCAGACCGATGAATTCGTTGGGAAAGATTTTCAGGGTCTGGTAGTTGGCCAGGAAATACCACTCAGGCTTGATATGGGCCGGCGTTATCAGCGGATTGGCCGGCAGAAAGGCCTCCGGGGGAAAGAACAGATGGGGCGAGAAGAAAACCACTGCCAGGAAGCAGGCCAGGTAGATGGAGATGGACCGCAAATCCTCCAGAACGTAGTTTGGAAAGAAAGGGATACCGCCCGGATGATCTTCATGGCGATAGGAGTCCCCTGGCCAGCTGATAATTGTTTCCTTTCGGCCGAACGGCGGCGTGGAGATGCCGGTGCGTTTGAGCACGAAGAGGTGGAGGCCGATCAGGATCACAATACATGCCGGGATCACCGCCACGTGCAGGGCAAAGAACCGCCCCAAGGTAGGTTGGCCGACCAGATCTCCACCGCGCAGTAACTCCAGCAAATAGGGGCCGATGACCGGAATTGCCATGGTACTGTGGGTGGCCACCGTGGTTGCCCAAAAGGAAAGCTGACTCCAGGGAAGCAGATAGCCGGTAAATGAGATGCCCAGAGCCATGACAAACAGGATGAATCCGCTCACCCAGTTCAGTTCCCTCGGGCGCTTGTAGCTCCCCATGATCAGTGTCGACAGCATGTGCAGCAAGAGCACCAGTACCATCATGTTGGAACCCACGGCATGACAGAGGCGGATCAACCAGCCGAACGGCGCCTCGTTCATGATGAAGGTGACACTCTTGAAGGCTTTGTCCGCGTCGGGTACATAATAGATCAGCAGGAGCATGCCGGTCACCACTTGCAGGGTGAAGATAAACAGAAGCACACTGCCCAGGGAATACCAGGAGTTGATGTTCCTGGGCAGCAGGTAGCCGGTCAACTCCTTGCGGATAATCTCGCGTATGCCGATACGGACGTCGATCCAGTCGACCAGGCGACTTATGAAGATCATGTAAGCCTCCTACCCTATGGTTATGGTGTCATTGGAAACAATAAAAGGGAGCTTGGGCAGCGGCCTGGGGGGAGGACCGCTGATGACGGACCCGTCGGCGGTATAGCGACCGGCATGGCAGGGGCAGAGGAAGTCCTGCCTGTCCTTTTCCCACTGGACGATGCAGCCCAAGTGGGTGCAGACGGCCGACAGGGCCACCAGCCCGCCATCCCGCTTGTGAACCACTACCGCCGATGATCCGGCGAACTCGAAGAACCTTGCGTCCCCCTCGGGCACGTCCTGAAGTGGAATGGTGACCTTGACGTCTGTTCGTTCAACCTTGCGCGGGGCCAGATAACGCAAGACAGGGTAAGCGGATGCCGCGGCAATGACGGTAGCCATGGCTGCCAGGCATGCTCCGAGAAACGTTCTCCTGCCTGCATTCATAATGCCTTCTCCTGTGCATGGCATGCCGGTATCCTTCTTTTCATTTACCCCTTCCAACATAGTCATGACCTCATGCCCTGACCCATGAGATACTTTGATCGGTGTCCCTTCAGGACCAACCCGCATGGTCCGCTGCCAATTCCGCCAGCCCTTATCTCGCCTTCAGTTTTAAGTTTACTGATTCCAGGGCCCGTTTGCAAATATTCTCAACAGTGAAGCCATATTCGTGCATGACGACCTTGCCCGGTGCCGAGGCGCCAAAATGATCCACTCCAATCACCTCACCCTCGCAGCCCACATACTTGCTCCAACCTTGAGTCACGCCCGCTTCAACCGCCAGTCGTGTCCGTATTGAGGGAGGAAAAACCGACTCGCGATAACTTTTGCGGCTGGCCATCAAACAATTCCCAGCTCGGCATGGAGACGATCCGCGCCTGAATCCCTCTCTCGGTCAGTGTCTGAGCGGCGGCAACGATCAGACTGACCTCCGAACCGCTGGCGATCAGGATGATGTCCGGATTGCCATGGGGAGCATCGGCCAACACATAGGCGCCGCGCCGCAGACCATCTGCCGCGGCAAATCGGCTGCGGTCAAGGGTGGGGACACCCTGCCGGGTCAGGATGAGCGCCACCGGCTGATTCCGGGTCTCAACAGCAACGCGCCAGGCCATGGCCGTCTCGTTTGCATCGCACGGGCGGAGGACGAGCAGGTTGGGAATGGCGCGCAGTGAGGCCAATTGCTCGACGGGCTGATGTGTCGGGCCATCTTCGCCCAGACGCGATGCTGTCGTGGCTGAAAACGAAATTCACCCCCTGCTCCATGAGGGCCGCCAGTCGAATCGGCCGGGCGCATGTAGTCCGAGAAAATAAGGAACGTCGCCGTGAACGGGATGATGCCGCCATGCACGGCCAGACCATTGGCGATGGATCCCATCGCATGCTCGCGGACCCCAAAATGGAGGTTGCGTCCCCCATAACTCCAGCCGCCGCCCGCCGATCCCTGCAGGTCGCCGGTCTCGTCACCCGGGTTTTGGAAATCGCCCATGTCTTCAAGTTCAGTGTGAGTGGACGGATCTAAATCCGCGGAACCACCGATCAACGAGGGAATTTTCCCAGCAATCGCATTCAATACTTTGCCGGAGGCAACGCGTGTTGCCATTCCTTTCGGATCGGCCGGAAAGACCGGGATGTCCGCATCCCAGCCTGGGGGCAATTCAGCCGCCATACCCTGCTGGAATTCCTTGGCGAGTTCCGGGAAGGCCTGCGCATACGCCGAGAATCGAGCATCCCATTCATCTTCAGCCTGTTTGCCTTGTTCAAGGGCGAGACGGAAATGGGCGAGTGCCCTATCGGGGATGGAGAACAGCGGGGCCACCGGCCAGCCCAAGGCCTCTTTCGTCAATTTCACTTCTTCCTCGCCGAGCGGCGAGCCGTGCGCTTCAAAAGTGTCCTGCTTGTGCGGCGAGCCATAGCCGATATGCGTCCGCACGAGAATAATCGAGGGCCGTTCCCTCTCGGCCTGCGCCGCCCGCAGGGCGCGGTCGATGGCTTCCAGATCATTGCCATCCTCAACCGTCTGCGTGTGCCAGCCATACGCCTCGAAACGCCTGGCCCGATCCTCCGTGAATGTCATGTTGGTCGCGGCGGCAAGGGTGATCTGATTGTCGTCGTAGAGGCAGATCAGTTTGCCGAGTTTTAAATGACCGGCGAGCGATGCGGCCTCGGACGCTACCCCTTCCATTAAATCGCCGTCGCTGGCCAGCGTGTATGTGTAATGATCGACGATCCGGTGATCCGGCCGGTTGTAGTGTGCGGCAAGATACTCTTCGGCGATTGCCATGCCGACGGCATTGGCGAATCCCTGACCGAGGGGACCGGTCGTCGTCTCCACGCCCGGCGTCAGTCCGTGCTCCGGGTGGCCGGGACATCTTGCTGCCCCATTGGCGGAATTGCTTGATTTGTTCCAGCGGCAAATCGTAGCCCGTCAGATGAAGCAGGCTGTAGAGCAGCATCGAACCGTGTCCTGCCGACAGGACAAAGCGGTCCCGATTGAACCAATGCGGATTGGCCGGATTATGCCGGAGAAACCGCGTCCACAAGACATAGGCCATGGGCGCTGCGCCGAGGGGCAACCCGGGGTGACCGCTATTGGCCTTTTGAACGGCGTCCACGGAGAGGAAGCGAATCGTATTGATCGCCAGTTGATCCAATTGTGCTGAATCGAGACTTGAAGCAGTTGTCATGCTGATCTCCTTTCCTTGATATTTGAGTGTTCACTACGGCGCGCAGCCCGGGTTGCACCTGGCACGATGAGACAGTGTCTGATATGCTTCCGGCATGTGGCCATCCTCATCCTGAAAAATACTCAACCTGGGAAAATAATTTGTTGCTGGTTGCCTGACGTTTCCCTACCGTCTTCGACAGCCAGGGTCCTCGCTGTATCTATGACACGTTTGCCTTTTCATTTGCGGTTTTCCCGTAGCCAGTTACAAATTTCAGGCATGTCCGGAAACTGTTTGTGCTCGACGAGATTCACAGTTCTTCCCTGTCAGGGGTTGCGACCTTTGCCTTCAGGGGCCCGGGCGCGTCAATGAACACGTCCATCTGTTGACCGACAAAGATCGGCAGGTCGCCCCGCGTGAAACTAAAAATCACCTGCAGCACACGTGTATCAACGCGCTCAGTGCTGTCGCCGGTCAGTGATTTCTTGGGCACGACATAGGGTTCAATGCGCACGAATATCAGCGGCGTCCTGATTTTCTTGTTCCCCCGGAGGTAGCCGACCGCAGGCGGCGCCTGCATGCACGCGCCAGGCATCGTTTTCGTCCACGTCCACCCGCACATTGAGCGGCTTGATACTGCCGAGCAAGATCAGCGGCGATTCTCCCGGGACCTTGGCAGCGTCCGGCGCGAACTCCCCGAGATGCACTTTGAGTTGCAGCACCTGTCCGTCCACCGGAGCATGCACTGTCAGCCGCTCCAACTCGGTTTCGGATGAGTTCAGTTCAGCATGTGCCTGCTGCAGTTCCGCTTCGGCCTTTTGCATGACGAGGCGCTTCTTCACAAGATCTGCGGCGCTGGTGAAGCCTTGGGTGGCAAGGGGTTTGTAGAGTGAAAAATCGTATTTAGCCTCGGCGAGTGTTGCCTCGGCAACCTGAACCGCCGCCTGTCGAGTGGCCAATTCTGCCCGGATGGAGCGTTGATCAATGGTGAACAACGGATCCCCCGCTTTCACCTTGCTGCCGATCTTAATAAAAATTTTGGAAACGATCCCCGGAATCTGGGTTCCAATCGAAATATTTTCCGTGCTCGCTTCGATGATGCCCGATCCGGAGACAGAACTGTGATAAGGTGATGTTGGAGCCTCCGAGACCGGCTGCACCGGCGGACGGGTTTTATCACCCCAGACAACAGTAAAGATGGCGAAGGCGACTCCAGCCAACGCCAGCAGCGGTAAGATGTATCGACGAAACATGAGTTCCCCTATGGATTCTTCAGCGGTCCATTCCTACGGCCTGGCGGATTTTCCATCCGCGTGATGCGGCCATCCTCCATCCGGGCAATGCGGTCGGCGAATTCGAAGATGCGGGTGTCGTGCGTGACCACCACCAGCACGCGGTCCTTGCCCAGCGCGAATTGCCGCATCAAACTCATCACCATGTGACCGCTCTCGCTATCAAGGGCGCTGGTCGGTTCATCACAGACGATCATGCGCGGGTCGTGAACCATCGCCCGGGCAACAGCGACGCGCTGCTGCTGGCCGCCCGATAAATCAGTGGGCAAAGAATGGATCATACGGTCATCAAAGCCCACCATTTTCAATGCTGCGCCCGCTTTCTCCAGCGCCGCTGGCCACTTCAGGCCATTGATGAGGAGGGGCGTCGCCACGTTTTCGGCCGCGGTGAGCGCCGGAATCAAGTCAAAGGTCTGAAAGACAAAACCGATGTTCCGGCCGCGAAATCTCGTCCTTTCATCGAATGACATCTGCCGGTAATCGTGCTCAAGGACAGAGCAGTCGCCATCGTCCCGTTGCAGAAGCCCGCCAGGACTGAAATCAGCGTCGTCTTGCCACATCCGGACGGACCGACCAGCATCAACAACTCTCCCATGCGGATTTCCAGATCGACACCGCGGAGAGCCTGCACGGCGGCGTTGCCTTGTCCATACGTCTTGGTCACACCGTGACAGCTGACGGCTGTTTGATTTTTGCTAGCTTCGGCAAGACTTTCCATGCTGTCCCCACTCATCTTCCGCCTAAAAACGAGGCCGGCTGCATCTTCAGCACCGACCGCCCGCTGAACGCCGCGGCCCCGATACTGACGAGCAACACCGCCGTCCCTCCTCCCACCGGCGCGAACCACATCATGCGGAACGGAAAGCCATAGTTCACAAAAACCCGACCGGCAAGAACGCAGAGGCCGAGTCCTAATCCCGTCCCCAGGAGCGCACACAGTGCGGCCTGCGAGCTTATCATTATCAGCAGCGAGCGCGTGGTCGCCCCCATGGCGTTGAGCACGGCGTAATACTTCAGGTTTTCATTGGTGAACATGAACATCATGACGCCGGTGACGCCGAAACCCACGAGCATGGCGATGGAAAGCATGGTCACGGCATCGCCCACGTCTTCGGAATTGGCTAACATCCACTTGACCGTGTCGCTCTTGAAATCGTCCGAGGTCCGGGCGCGCAGATCGGTGGCAGTCTCAATGCGGGCTGCGAGCGTGTGCGCATCCTCGCCGGGCATGGCTGTTACGAGAACAAAGGTCAACCGTCGCCGCTCCGGCAACAGGATGTGCTCAGCCCTGGAATAGGTCGTAAACAGAATTGGCCGCGGCGGGAACCTGGGCAGGGCTTCCGATTTCCCGGCCACCCGGACACGGGTGTCATTGACCAGGAGTTCGTCGCCCGCCTTCAACTGGCGCATGGGCACGTCCAGGTGCGGCCTGCCGTGGGGCCACTGGTCAACCTTCAGCAAGGGGGTCTGCAGCTTGCCGCTGGTGCCGCCCGCATCGACGATCACGGCATCGGGGGCCCGAAGCACTGCGGCCGTTGCCCCGCCACCCATCGGAGGCACGCCGATGAGGGTGGCATCGTCAACCCCAATCACCTGGAAGGATTGAAACCTGCCGTTCGGAAAACGGGCATCAGCCTGATCCACCGCCAGCGGCAGCGCTGATTGCACGCCCTCAACGCTGCGCACGCGGCTGAGGTCCCCCGCGGGCAGGTTCATGGTCCTGTCGACCACCACAACTGCCGGATCCATGACCCACACATCCGCCCTCGGGTTCTCGGCAATCAAGGCAAAACTGCGGGTCATCATACCGCCGAAATAGGAGACCGCGAAAGTCACGAGAAACGAGGTGAAGGCAATGCCGAAAAGCAGTCCCGCGTATTTCGCGGGGTCGCCAAGCAGCATTTTCAGTGCGATACGGTTCATTGCTACTCTTTCTCCATCCTGGCCTTGTATTGGCCATGCTTATGGGAATGATGGCTCGACATCATCTTGCACCAACATGGTTTTTACCTTCGGCTCAAGTTCAACTCCGGCTTTTATGGCCTGCACAGCTGCCGGGATACACAGGGATTATCTTCTTTCTTCATGCCCTCCATCCCGGTCATGATCATACCCTTCACCCTCTTCATGTCCTCCATCCCTGTCATAATCATGCCGGTCATCCCTCTCATATCTTTCGTCCCTGTCATATCTTCCGTCCCTCTCATATATCCCATCATTGTCATATATCCCATCATTGTCATATATTCCGTCCCTATCATAATTTCGATCACCGTCATGCTCAGGATATCCGGGAAAACATCCGCCGAGAGAGGCAAGCATCACCATCACCATGCTCGACATAATGAGTTTCTTCATTTCATCCTCCTTTTTTCCTGTTTATCTGAGAAGCGGCTGACAATCACCTTGACCCGCCTCATTTTAATTATTTCAATATAGAATGATTACATAACCCGAGACACTTTGAAGATTCTCTCCTGATCGATCAATTTCACCCCGGTTTGCCCGCTTCGACCAGGTCCCACTTCCAGTTGCGGATCTCCGGCATGTCCTGACCGTACTTCTTGATATACTGCTTATGGGCAACGAGTTTATCCTCTATAATCCGTTTCAGCGAGACTCCGGCACCCGACTGCGGCAGGCGGTGGAGCACATCCAGCACCAGATGGAAGCGATCCAGATCGTTTAAGACCGTCATGTCAAAGGTGGTCGTGATGGTGCCCTCTTCCTTATAGCCCCGGACATGCAGGTTTTCGTGGTTGGTACGGCGGTACGTCAGGCGATGAATCAACCAGGGGTATCCATGGAAGGCAAAGACGATCGGCTTGTCCTTGGTAAAAAGCGCATCAAAGTCTTCATCGCTCAGGCCGTGCGGATGTTCGATGGGCGGCTGCAGCTTCATCAGATCGACGACATTGATCACCCGGATTTTCAGATTAGGCAGATAGTTACGGAGAATGGAAACGGCGGCCAGGGTCTCGAGCGTGGGCACGTCGCCGCAACAGGCCATCACCATGTCCGGTTCCATCCCCTGATCGTTGCCGGCCCAGTGCCAGACCCCGATCCCTTGTGTGCAGTGTGCTATCGCCGCATCCATGGTCAACCATTGAGGTGCCTGGTACTTGCCGGCGATCACCACATTGACGTAATCGCGGCTCCTCAGGCAATGGTCCCAGACCGACAGCAGGCAGTTGGCGTCGGGCGGCAGGTAGACGCGCACGATGGATGCCTTCTTGTTGACAACGTTGTCGATGAAGCCCGGGTCCTGATGGGTAAAGCCATTATGGGCCTGTTGCCAGACATGGGAGGCGAGCAAGTAATTGAGCGAGGCGATTTTCCGCCGCCACGGCAACTGGGCTGTGACTTTCAGCCACTTGGCATGCTGGTTGAACATTGAATCGATGATGTGAATAAATGCCTCGTAGCAGTTGAACAGCCCGTGCCGGCCGGTGAGGAGATATCCCTCGAGCCAACCTTCACACTGGTGTTCGCTCAGCATCTCCATGACCTGGCCGTCTGCGGCAAGAAACTCATCATTCTCCTGGGTTCGGGCCTCCCACTGCCGGTCGGTGACCTCAAAAACAGCATTCAGGCGGTTGGAAAGCGTCTCGTCGGGACCGAAGATCCGGAAATTCCGCTGTTCCCTATTGAGCTTGGCCACATCGCGCAGGAACTCTCCCAGCACATGCGTGTCGGCAGCCTCGACTGATCCTGGTGTCTCTGTATGCACCGCATAGCTCCGAAAGTCGGGCATAATCAGGTCGCGCAGCAGCATCCCGCCATTGGCGTGCGGATTGGCGCCCATCCGCCGGTCACCCTTGGGCGCCAGCTCGGCCAATTCCGGTCTCAGTCGGCCATTTTCATCGAAGAGCTCTTCAGGCCGATAGCTCTTCATCCAGCTCTCAAGCTGCTGCAGATGTTCGGGATGGCCCGAATCCACCAGCAGCGGCACCTGATGCGCCCGGAATGTGCCCTCAATCCGCAGACCATCGACCACTTTCGGGCCTGTCCAGCCCTTGGGTGAATTGAGGACGATCATCGGCCAACGCGGCCGGGTGGCGTCGTTGTTGTCCCGGGCATTGCCCTGAATCCGCCGGATCTCGACAATGGCCGTCTCCAGCACTTCGGCCATGAGCCGATGCATCTTTTCCGGCTCATCCCCTTCCACAAAATACGGCGTCCAGCCATAGCCGCGGAGCAGCTGCTCCAATTCCTCTTGACTGATACGGGCCAGCACCGTCGGATTGGCTATCTTATAACCGTTGAGATGGAGGATAGGCAGCACGGCGCCGTCAGTAATCGGATTCAGGAATTTATTGGAATGCCATGCCGTGGCCAGGGGGCCTGTCTCCGCTTCACCGTCGCCGACAATGCAGGCGACAACCAGTTCCGGGTTGTCGAAAACGGCCCCGAAGGCATGGCTCAGTGAGTAGCCCAGCTCACCGCCCTCATGGATCGACCCCGGACACTCCGGGGAGACATGGCTGGGAATCCCGCCGGGAAAGGAGAATTGGGTGAACAGTTTTTTCAGACCAGCCTCATCCGGGCTGATGTCCGGATAAATCTCACTATAGGTGCCTTCAAGATATGTGTTACCGACCAGGGCCGGGCCGCCGTGGCCGGGGCCGGAGATGTATATCATATCCAGGTCAAACTTGTTGATGACCCGGTTCAGATGAACATAGATAAAGTTCTGGCCCGGGGTCGTGCCCCAATGGCCGAGCAGGGTCGGCTTCACGTGTGACAGTTGCAGGGGCTCCCGCAGCAAGGGATTGTCGTAGAGATAGATCTGGCCGACCGACAGATAATTGGCGGCCCGCCAGTAGGCATCCATCCTGTGGAGCAGTTCGGGAGTGAGCAAGTCTGTGTTCATGATTTCACCTTCTTGGGCAGAGATTTTCATGACTGACTGCGCCTGGGAACCTTCAACAGTCGGCATCTTTTACGCTTTCCGAAGCCTCGGCCGGGTATGAGATCGTGGTACCCCGAACTTCGGCAAATGAGGTAAGGGTATGAACCTGACGGCGAGTTAGACTCATGATGTCCTCGGTGCGAATGCCGCGAACCAGCAGGGCATCGGCGATGAGCGAGCGATGACAGCGCCACGGCACCGCTTCAGCACACATCAAGACGATTTGATTCTGCTTGGCCAGAGAGATCAATTCTTCAAGGCTCCGCACAAACTCGGGCGTCTGCATGTAATCGGCATAACCGCGAAAAGAGGTATTTTGCCAGCCTCTATTGGGCGAATCGGGCTTCGCATGACGCAGGCCGCCGAGGCCTGGCAGGTGGACATATTCCAGGCCGGCCCTCTTTAACGATTGGGGCAAGGCATCCCTGTTGAACTGCGGATTGTGCCGCGAGCGGGGCACCGTGCGCACATCCACTACGCAACCTGCCCCGTGAGCCTGCAGCATGTGGATGAACTCCTCGAGCGTATGAGTGGAATGACCAATCGTCATTACCAGCGGCGAAGGTTCCGCGCCTAGTCTCTTTTGTTCTCGGACCTTGATCCCGGAGGGTCTCATTTTGATATTTTTCAGCATTACCGGAGCCCTATTCCTTTAAGCCGCTGAAGGCCATCCGCCTTAGTCTGCGCGTGGCGTCAAGTAATTGACAACTTTAAAATTCTTGTTCATCGCTACGATCTTCTCCTTATTGCCTTGTTTGCATGGCTCAATTTTCTTGAGGTGCGTCGAGTCCGAGGAGGCGGGTAACGGACCTGGCTATCATCAGTTCTTCGTCTGTGCGAATAACGCGAACCGTCACCCGGCTGGCCGCAGCTGAAATCACCCCCGCACTCTCGACATTGCGCTTTTCCGCAAGCTCGATTCCCAGAAAATCCAGCCCTTCGCATACCCGCGCACGGACTACAGACGCGTTTTCTCCGATGCCGCCCGAAAACACCAGGGTATCCACTCCTCCGAGGGCCGCCGCGAATGCGCCGATCCACTTCTTGACCTGGTAGCAGAACAGCGCCACGGCTTCTGCCGCCCGCACGTCCTGGGTTTCACGCTCGAGCAGCTCACGAAGGTCGGAGCTTGTCTCCGAGACGCCGAGCAGCCCGGATTCGTGGTTGACCATCTCATGGAATCCTTGGGCATCAAGTCCCTCGGTGCGCGCCAGATACCAGAGCAGTCCGGGATCAAGATCGCCTGAGCGGGTGCTCATCGGCACCCCGGCGGTCGGGGTGAAACCCATGCTGGTGTCCACCGGTTTGCCGTCACGCACCGCCGCCAGACTGGCGCCATTGCCAAGGTGGGCGAGGATGACCCGGCCCTGTGCCGCTTCCGTTCCGGTCAGGCGGGCCAGTTCTCCCATGAGAAATGCATAGGACAAGCCGTGAAATCCGTATCGCCGCACCCCCTGCGCCTCATAGCGGCGGGGGATCGGCAGCAGTTTGGCCACGCGCGGCAGGTCGTGGTGAAAGGCCGTATCGAAACAGGCCACCTGGGGCAGGTCGGGAAAGCGGCGATGAAAGGCCTCGGTCAACAGGATCTCCTCGGGAAGATGCTCAGGATCGAAGGGGCTGAGCCGGTGCAGCTCCTCAACCATCTCCGCGGTGATGCGCTGCGGCTCGCTATACTTCGGCCCGCCATGCACCACGCGATGCCCCACCGCAGTCAATGCCTCTCGCCCGAGGCGCTCTTCGATCCAGTCCATGAGAATGGCCACCGCCGCCGTGTGATCCGGCGCCGGCACTGACCGTAAAAAGTTGTCCGCCGCATCCTGGCCCTTCACCCGCATGACGGCCTCCGGCGATCCGATCCGCTCAATGCTGCCCGCCAGAATCCTTCGCAGCGAATCATCAGCCGCGAACAGCGCGAACTTGATGCTCGATGATCCGCCATTGATCGTCAGGATGCGCGGATCAGCCGGTTTCATGGATGAGCTCCTTCGTCATCTTCCAATCCGAACGCAGCCAGTTTCGCGCAGGTGGACCGGTAATCCGTGTGCAGAATGCTGCAAATCCCCAGATCTTCGGCGATCTGGACAAACATGGGGGTGTTTTCGATATAGACCACCTGCCGGGCCGGTGTCTGGGCGATGTCCAGCGCCAGCCGAAAGATATCGGCATCGGGCTTGCGGATGTGGACGAAGCAGGAGGAAACAAAAGAATCCACCAGCCCGTCCAGCTTGAACTCGCGAATTCGGTACGCATTCAGTTCGCGAGCCTCGTTGCTGACCACAATGACCTTCAACCCGTAGCGGACCTTGAGCCTGTGGGCCAGCTCGATCATCTCTGGGTAGGATTTCGATTGCGCAAACATGAAGCGCTGGAACTGGGCCGGAGTAAAGGACCGCTCTTCATTGAAAACCACCCGGCTCAGGTATTCCTCAATGGTGAGCTTGCCCAACTCATAGGTCTCAAAGAGCAGATGATGGCGATCCTCCATCTCTTCCGGATCCAGGGAGAACGTCTGGGCTGCCAGTTTACGGTACTCGTGGCCCCATCCGTTGGTGAGCAGGACGCCGCCGATATCCAGAAACAATGCCTTTATCAAACTGTTCTTTTTCATTCAGCCTCCTTCAGCACCATCGCGCCATCTGCAATGGCGTTCGACAGGCAGTAAATGTGGGCGGGATCTTCTATGAGAATCTCTGCCTATCCATCCTGTGAAAAAATCACCACCGTGTAGGCCCCGATACTGATGTTAGTGGAGCAGAGCAGTCCATCACGTATTTCCCCATTGGGCTGCTGATGATTCGCAAAAAGTCATCTGATGGATGGCTAAGCAAAAAGGCACAAAAGGTGCACAAATCCCGAGGAATGAGGCTCAGCGCTGCCACAGGATTCGAACATCTTCCAGCGGGATCGCGACGCCGTCACAGTTCGGTATCACCCGTGCCGTGTAGTCCGCTGCCGGACGGGCCGCGGAAACAGCCACGCTGTAGACATAGCCCCCTGACGCGCCGACCAGTGGGCGAACATACGTCATCTCCTGGCGTACCGCTGTGCCGCCGTTCATTCCATCGGCATAAAGCTCCACCCGTACCGCTTGAGGAACAAGCTCATTGAGATACACCTGAACCTCGAAGAGGTGCTGCTCGCCGGGGGTCTCAACCTTCAGTTCGCCGAAGCGAATGTTCGGCCAGTTCTGGGCAATCGCCCGCTGCCAATTTACTATTTCTCTGCCGTTTGCACCTTTATCGGCAGCACGCTTGCGATAGGCGTCCGCAGCCGGAAGGTAATGTTGCTCCGTGTATTCGCGCACCGTGCGATCGGCAGAGAATTGCGGCGTCAAGCGCGCCATGCTTTCCCGCATCCGCGCCACCCAGGCGGTGGGAATGCCGCGCTCGTCACGGGCATAAAATTCCGGGATCACCTCCCGCTCAAGCAGGGTATAGAGCGCCTCGGCTTCAACAGCGTCCCAGGCCGGATCATGGTCATGCTCCTGACCATCCCCCAACGCCCACCCCACTTCCGGTGTGTAGGCCTCCGCCCACCAGCCGTCGAGTTCCGAGAGATTGAGGCCACCATTGACCAGCACCTTCATGCCGCTCGTGCCACACGCCTCCCAGGGACGCCGCGGCGTATTGATCCAGACATCTACACCCTGGACCAGATGTTCTGTAATCAACATGTCATAGTCGCTCAGAAAAATAATGTGCGCCCGGTTCTTGGCTTGACGGATGAAATCTATCCATTCATGAATCATGGCCTGACCTGCCGGATCCGCCGGGTGGGCCTTGCCGGCAAGGATGAGTTGCACCGGTCGTTGCGGGTTGCTTAACAGCCGAAGCAGTCGCTCCGGATCGTGCAGCAGCAGATTCGGTCTCTTGTAGGTCGCAAAGCGGCGGGCAAAGCCCAGTATCAATGTGTTGGGATCAAAGAGATATTTTGCCGCCTCAACCGCCTCAGCCGAGGCGCCGGCGATAGCCAGTTGCCGGGACAATCTCTCGCGAGCGAACTCGACAAGAGACTTGCCGGCGGCGATGCGAAAATTCCACAGGGTGACATCGGAGACGCAATGAATATCATGCTCCAGGGTTTTCGTGGTCCCCAGCCAGCGTTCCTGTCCACAGGCTTGCGCCCACAGGTCATCGGCCTGAGCCGAGTCCCAGCTCCGCATGTGGACTCCGTTGGTAACGTGTCCGATGGGCACCTCATCCTGCGGCCAGTGCGGAAAAAGAGGCTGAAAGATGTTCCTGCTGACTTTCCCATGCAAGCGGCTCACCCCATTAACAGCCCCGCTGCCGCGGATTGCCAGGTAGGCCATGTTGAAACTCTCCGCCGGATCGTCTGGGTTTCGACGGCCAAGGGCCAGCAGGTCGTGGAGCGGTATTCCGAGCTTCTGTTCGGCATACCCCCCGAGGTATTGTTCAATGAGAGCCGGAGAAAAACGGTCAAAGCCGGCAGTCACCGCCGTATGGGTGGTAAAGAGGTTCCCGGCTCTGGTTGCGCCCAGCGCGACCTCGAAGGGTTGTCCGGTCTCTTCCATGAAACTGCGGGCGCGTTCCAATATGGCAAAGGCCGCGTGTCCTTCATTCAGATGACAGACTTCCGGCTGTATGCCAAGCGCGCCAAGCAGCCGCCAGCCGCCGATGCCCAGGAGCATTTCCTGCTTGAGGCGCAGCTCCGGCCCGCCGCCATAGAGCTCGCTGGTAATGCCGCGATGGGCCGGGAAGTTTGCCGCGTCATTGCTGTCCAGCAGGTAGAGCTTAACCCGGCCGACCTGGACCTGCCAGACGCGCAGCCAGACCGAGTAACCAGGCAAGTCGATCTCCAGCCGCAGCCACTCGCCGTTGGGGTGGCGCAAGGGCATGATCGGCAACTGTCCGGGATCGTTATAGGGAAAGAGGGCCTGCTGCATCCCCTGCTTGTCGATCACCTGGCGGAAATAACCTTGCTGATAGAGCAAACCCACGCCGACCACCGGCACTCCAAGATCGCTGGCGGTCTTAAGCTGATCGCCGGCTACATTGCCAAGTCCGCCCGAGTAGATGGGCAGGGCCTCGCTCAACATAAATTCCATGCTGAAATAGGCGATGCAGGTCAGGGAATCCTGCGCATGATTTTGTTGAAACCACGCGCTCTCCTCCCCGACTTGGCGCAGGGACTGCACCAAGCCATCAACGTTTTCACGAAAAACAGGATCGGCCAATAATCGTTCAATCTGATCGCGCGAGACAGTCTGCAGGACAACCCAGGGGTTGTGCGTGATCTTCCACAGTTCGGGATCAAGCTGCCGCCATACTTCATCGGTGGCATGATTCCACGACCAGTGCATATCCAGGGCCAGTTCGGCCAGGGAATTGAATCCCTCGATTTCCGTGGGGAGAAGGTTGTAGATGGGATGGCTGACACGGGGTTGTTCGGTCATGGATTCTCCTTTCAATGCCGCGCTAAAGTAGCACCAACGGACAGAAAAAATAACAAGAGAACTTGGGAACGAGAAGCCTTTAGACTGAGATGGAGGATAACGTGGCCGTCTGGACGTAGGGGGTATTTTTCACACTCTGTGCCAATAAATAAACGCAAATATTTGATTTTATTGGTTCTTACGGCGCGAATCGAACAAGCGGCACCTGGATCAGGGGATCAGCGTCCCTTCTCAATATCCACCAGAAATACCCTGACTTTTAATAACAGTATCATAAAATTTCAGGAGAGCACAATGTCATGAACAAGGAAGATTAAAAAAAATGAATGAAAAAAAAGCAGAGAACGATCACTTCCAACCCATATTTACTTCGCGAGTGACGTTTCCCTGTACCAGTCCAGGAAGCTTCCCCGGTCTCCTTACAACGATTTTCAAATTGGAGAATTTACTGGAAGCAGACGCTCATCACCTGTTTGTAGTCGGTTTTTCCGTCAAAGATCAGATGAATGCCTTCCTGGAGGAGGACGGTCATGCCGTTGCTGATCGCCTCCTCTTTCAGGTCGCTTGCCGCGGCCCGCTTTATGATCAGCTTTTTCAGGCGAGGGCTGGAGACCATCAGCTCGTAAATGCCCTGTCGGCCGCGATATCCGGAGTTGTTGCAGGCTGGACAACCCTTGGCCCGGTACAGGGTCAGCTTATCGGAATAGAGGATATTGATATGGTCGAAAAAGAGGACCCCATAATTGTGGAAGAGATGGTCGTATTCCTCCCGGTCGGGGTGGTAAGGTTCCTTGCACTTGTCGCAGAGAGTGCGAACCAAGCGTTGGGCCAGCACCCCGAGGAGCGAGTCGGCGAAGTTAAAGGTGTCGATCCCCATGTCGAGGAGGCGGACTATGGTCTCCGGGGCGGAGTTAGTGTGGAGAGTGCTGAAGACCAGATGGCCGGTGAGGGAGGCCTCCATGGCCATCTTGGCTGTCTCCTCGTCGCGCATCTCGCCGATCATGATCACGTCAGGATCGGCCCGGAGGAATGCGCGCATGGCAGCAGCAAAGGTAAAGCCGATCATGGGCTTCACCTGGACCTGGCGGAGCCGGTACTGGGTGATCTCCACCGGATCCTCCGCGGTCCAGATCTTCTTTTGTGGGGTGTTGATGGCGCTGAGAACCGAATGGAGGGTGGTGGTCTTTCCTGAACCGGTGGGGCCGACGACCAGGACAATCCCGTAAGGCTTGACGATGATCTCCTGAAAGGCCTCAAGGATCCGGGGAGGAAGGATATCTTGCAAGGGCAGAGGTTTGGAGTCGGCCAGGACCCGGAGGACGATATCCTCATTGCTGTTGGCGGTGGGGATGGTGGCCACCCGCAGTTCGATTTCCTTGCCGCGGGAGGTGGTGAATTTGATCTTGCCGTCCTGGGGTTTGCGCCGTTCGGCGATGTTCAATTCGGCCAGGATCTTGAATCGGGCGATCACCCGCCTGACATAATTCTTGGGGATTTTCAGGACATCGGTGCAGTCCCCGTCAATCCGGTAGCGCACCTCGGCGTCGTGTTCGGTGCCGTAGGGTTCGATGTGGATGTCGGAGGCATTACGGTAATAAGCCTTTTCAATAATCTGTTCGACCAGCAGGACGACCGGCCGGTCGTCAATCACCTCCTCCTTGGCCGAACTATCCTTGGCCAGAAGGGAAGAAGAAATTTTTTCTTCCACCTCGATCCGTTCGATGATTGAGGCGAAAGAGCTTTTTTTCGGGCTGAGGAAGGATGTTGCCTCGTCAGGATAATAGGTTGATTTGATTCGTTTCCAGAAGGCCTCGATCTCGTCGCGGAAGGCAAAAAGCACCTCGGCCTTGGCGACCCGCAGCACCTGCCTGACTTCGTGGATCAGAGTGCTCTGCTCCTCCGGATCCATGGCCGCCACCACCACCGTGTTGTCGGTAAGGCTGAGAGGGGCCAGGCTGGCCGCCCGGAAGTAGTCGATGTTGATGCCCTTGAAGAGTTGTTTCGGGTAATAGTCGATCTGGCTGAGATCCACATAGCGCGTATTATAGAAGCTGGCCAGGGCCTCACCCAGATCGGATTTGGCGATCCGGAAATTTTGAATCAGGATGGTCTCGGGCTCGACCTTCTCCTGGGCAGCGATGGCCAGTGCCCTATCCAACTCCTGGGCCGAGATGAGTCGCTTTTTCACCAGGCAGTCAAACTTGAGGGGGACCTTGTGCGACATCCGCAAGTTGTTATAGAGGGCAATGGCCAGGGTCTCGGCCAGGTTGAGAATCCTCTGGAGGTCGCGTTCGGAGAACCCTCTTTCATGGCGAGTGTTGATCAGTTCGACTACCCCCAGGAGCGAGTTCCGGTAGACAATCGGAGCGGCCAGGACCTCTCGGGTGCGGACGTTCGTCTGTTCGTCCCAGATGGCGTTAAAGCGGAGGGCCGGGTTGATGCTCCGCAATTCCTCCTGATCGTAGGCGTCGGCAATGGAGAGAACCTCGCCGGTGACGGCCACATAGCCGGCAATGCTCGAATGATCGATCGGAAGATAGATTTTTTTCAGGAATTCACCGGGGAGGACCAGCCAGGAGACCAGTTGTTTTTTGGGTAAACGAGCCACCAGAAAGATGGTGGCCATCTCCACCTGGTAGACGTCCAGAATCTGGTCACGGAGACCGACCATGATCGCGTTGGGGCTGGATGCGGAATGGATGGCGTTGACCAGATTGAGGTAGTTTTGCTCGAATTCCAGCTCGCTGGCTGGGTCTGGCAGGTTATGGCTCATGGGCGGTCTCTGGCAAAGGGTGGCGCTTGATTTGCTCTTTGGCAAGCAGGGCGTGGAGGCCTGTTTCTATTAGAATAGCTCGAAACGTACCCGAGATTCAAGGGGAAAGAAAGAACGACCTGTGCTCACAGGGTGCGGGATGGAGATGTTGTCCATGGCAGTAAATGTTTTTACCCGCAGGCAATGGGAGGACGTCACCATTGGCGCTGCGAGGGGCGCACTTCATTGCTGTCGCGCGTCCTCTATTTTGTAATGGTCAGGGAATAAAACAAAGAAATAGCAATGGTGCATCTGAATTCCAGGAAAATCCTGCAAAATATACTAAAATAGACCAAGGAAAACCGTAGATGTCTCCAGAAAAGCAGAAAAAAACATTTTCCTTCCCTCCTCCCCCACCGGCAATGAATTTCTATGTTCCTTGCCACGGTATCTTCATGTCACACAAAAAGTTTGCTTTGCAGTTTCAGAGTGTTATAAACATACTCCATAGAAGTTAAAAACAACTTCCTTCGAACCCGCGGCTCAGTCCAACAACATTTTATCAATCATCCCGCTCTTTCTGCCGGACATCGGGGGTAGAATCACGGTTCTGGGATCATGGCTGACAAAGGTATTGCCTGGGCGGGACGAATGATAAAACGCTCTTATGCTCTTAGTTAGGCTTTTAAATGTCGCTGTCCCTATTTTTTAAGAACAGAGAAGCCGAAGCAAAGACTTAACCCCTTGTTCTTCAAAGAAGAGATAGAGACACTTACCGGTAGACGCCTAAATTCGAAAAAGAGAGGGCGGGCCTGTAGGGTGGCGGAAAGAGAGAGTTTAATTTTAATATGACCCTTTTTATCTTAATCTGCCTCTATTGGTTGTTTTGCTGGAATCTATAAAAAACAATATAGTATTTGGGCGGGGGAAAGTCTGATGTCTGAAAGTGAAGATTACAAAATACTTAAGCAGTTATACAAAGTTCATGACAACCACTTTGCGGAATATTGGAAATGGCATGATATATATTATCTGGAGGAAAGCATAATAAGTAGGCTTAAATCCGATATTGCAAATATGACAGTAGGTGAGGAGGATAAAGAACTGTGGCGTAAAGATATACTTCCATAGAAGAAGATAAATCAGCAAAAATATCTATGGAATGAAAAACGTGTTATTTCGGATAAATCCGAGACTGAAATGCGACCGTTTTTAATAGAAAAAATCACAACAGAGATCAACGTAAATCGTGCAAAGGAAAAGTACGTTCATGAAGAGAAAAATGCTTTAAATGCAGTAGCAAGGAAGATTAATACTTCAGATGAAAGCATAAAGTTGCTTTGCGAAGATGACTTTTTCTTTGAAGGTCTTGTTTATGATCGCTATATCAAATTTTTAGGAATGTATCCGAAAGAAAAGTTCAAGAGAGATGCCGCTATTAAGTCGTTTGCCAGTAACGAGGGCTTGCATACTAAGCGCGAAAGTCCGTATCAATAAAATACTGACAAAACAACTTTCAGCAATGTTTGATAAAGATAATAGTTGTCTTGATGATTGGAATCTATGGTACGTTTGCAACAACTCATAACCTGAAAGATAAAGAGATAGCTAAGTTGGTCGAGGAAACAAAATGGCGGCTGGTATTATGCCAATAAATTTGAAACAAAGCCGGATGAAAAAGACAAAAATCAAATGAGAGGATCAATTTGCACCTTTGAAACAGGTAAAAAAAGGACTGGGATGAACTCAAAAAACTACTGGGAGAACTTTCTGAAATAATTGATGATCTTGATGAATTAAAGGAAAAACAGGAAGATGCATTGGAGCAGGAAGAAGGGTGTAAATGGGATTGGAAATTGCTGATACTGAAGAAGAGGGAATAGAAGTAAGAAAAAGACTATCAGTTACAAAAGATATACAAAACATATATTTCGACTCAGAATGTATCCTTAAATCAAACGTACAGTTACACGAAAGACCGATTTTTTATATACTTTCAAAATGCTTTGAATACGGTGTATGATCGCGTATAGCGAGAAATTATTTATAGACGCAGTTAATTTTACAATTTCGGCAATTGAAGACGCCTGTGATTATAATACGTTTGATATTGCAGAACGATATGGAGAATAATAGCGTCCATGCTTTTACTGCGTTACGATAAATTTCTTGAAACCTACCATCCAGATAACTTTAAACGAGACAAGGTCATTAAATCCTTTGCAGAACAGGAAGATTTAGCTACGCGAGATGTAAAAGCGAGGCTGAACGAAGCTCATATCAACCAAATCAAAATTTGTATCTCAATGGGAACGACTGACTATTTATTACCTAAGATCATTGATAAATATGCAATTTATCAGAATGATTATAATATACTTATTAAAAAAGCTCGGTTGCAATTACAAGAAGAGGAGGAGGTTAATCAATTATACGCAAACGCCGTGCAAAGATATTAATCTGATGCAATATGTGATGATGTATAGAGGGAGGGTCAAGTCTTTGCTTGACTCTTGTTCTTAAAAAAAATAGGGACAGTACGACGAATGGCGCTAGTTTTAGCGTTCCACATCGCCATACATTTGTAATTTTCCCTGTGTTTTCAGAGCGATTACCCAGTCAAAACACCTTAAGCTAGCGCCATTCGGGACAGCGACCATTTAAAATCCTAACCATGCGCTTTCAGTCGGACGTCAAAAAGCGCGCCGCCGCTGAAGCGTTGCGTTCAGCACTAGAAACACTGTTTCGTCATATGCTTTTGTTGTCATAAGCACATACGTCAGAGGAATCATCAATTGAGAAGTCTGTACGGTTAATGTCTACGCCTGTTTCATTGGCGGAAGGATCGTTTTGAGAACCAGTGAATCTCACAGGATTAAATATAATCTTGATTGTCCCAATCGGGGTGGACCACGTTAGGTGTACACGCGCGAATTGGGGTCATATTACGCATTTCCAACATTAAAATGCACCAGCCAAACTGGTGATTTTGCGGTTATACAGGAAAGGATTATGACAACAGAAATAGAAGCTTTCAAACTCTACAATTTCAAACATTCTTTCACGAAACCAAGGACATTCACGATGGGGCCGTTTACGATCGAAGTAAACGAGATGCATTGCGAGCAAACCATAATCTAATGAGGAAACACGGAGAGTATACCCTTACGTTTGATGAAAAAATCAAACCTGCTTTCAAAATCACTCGGAAAGCGGAAGGTAGTAAAAAACTGTAGAAACAGCCATTGCATCAATTAAAGCCTCAGACTTAAAAGAGTCAGTAATCACAAACCCTGCTGGTGGCTTTAAAACAATTGATGATCTTTGTCTGGTCCTTTCATTTTTAACCGGAAGAAAAGTGTATTTAGAACCTGATAATCAAGATTATCATAGTCTTCATTATACTGACCCAGTTGTGGGCCAAAATTATTTTTATCATTATACCGATGTTTTTGACAGGCTACCGATACTACAGAATATTGGATTGGAGAGTCAGTTTTACAATTGTGTCACTGCTTCAACATCGATGCATCCGTTTTGCCGCCTACGGCAACGCTAATTTCAATGCTATTTACGAGAATTGGTACAAACAAAATAAATACATAACTTATTCATCCAAGAAACTGCTCGATAAGCTAGTTCATAAAGCCATTGAATATACAGAAAAATCCATTATCACGCGTGCTCAAAAGAAACTACTAAAACTGCTTGCCAAAGAAAAGATTGAAGCATCAGTGGTTGAAGATATTGCTGCCAGACTCGAACCTTTCACCGCTCCATCTGCGATATACAAGATTAAAGCCTTCCTGAAGCACCATGAATTGTACCCAGACAGGATGAAACCGATGACACTAATAAGCACCGGCTAAACTGGTTATACAAAGTTAGGAATCGAATAATACATGTGGGTGACATTCCTAAAGGATAAGAAAATCACATGGGAGATGATGTGCGAAATGCTGTAACATCGGCTTTTTTAGTGTCCGCCATCGTTAATTATTATTTTGCATTTCATCTGCTAGAGATAGACGATTTCCTTATTTGAAGAAGGAAAAGAGGAAATAAGAAGATATTTTGAAGATGGCACTTTTAGAGGATAAGTATTCGATGAAACGTATGATGACTATATGCAACGGGTTGAAAGGGAGTGGGTGAACCAAGGAAACATCGTCTGAGAGTAGAAATATTGCCTAGACCAGTCGGCACAAAACCGCCGCTGGTCAGACTCAACGACTGACGGCAATCGGGAGACAATCGCACAATTCAATTGGGTCCGCCAATCGAAGAAGGGGAAGGTCTAGGTCTTGCAAGCAAGCATTATGAAAACCAACCGACAAAAATCGGCCAACCAGGCACTTCAGCCGACCGCGTGGAGCTGCTGATTTTCTTCTGCACCTTCAGTGGCGCGGTCGGCTGAGTTTGTCGGTCTGTCGCTGAAATTTAAACAATTGCATCCGATACCCCATTTAAGGTCTAGTCGCCATATTTGAAATCAATGCCCACAAAAAAACACAAACCTCAGGTTTCCCTTCAAAAGGAACGGAAAGGAGGAATTTCTTGCTTTCGCCGCCATCGTTTTCATCTCTCTCGTCTTACAGTGCGCTGCCGTATATTATTCTTTCCGGCTCATCACTCTTACGGGGCATACCCGAGCCTGGTTGCCTGCTTTCTTTAGGCATAGCCACCATGGCTACCCGTCGCTTCATAACTCTTGTGACATTATTGTCGCCCCCAGCGGCGCATCGCGTTGCGGTGGATTATTCTTTTGAAATCATAGGTGTGTTGGGTTCTGCAATGATGGTTGTAGGTGTGATTGCAATAAAGCCCGTTTTTATCATGATCAAAAATGCGGAAGAAGAACAACGAGCCTTAGCGGAGAGTCTTTCAGGAGGCCTTGGACAACATCAAAATTTGGGCAAAACTCGGGGTCAGGTCTTGCAACCATACATGGATTAAGCAACCTAACGAGAAATGTTGGATTGTGTGAGTAGCAGCGAGAATCCCGGTTACCCAGTACGTCTCGCCGCCCTCGCAGAACCGGACTTGGAGCGTTACACCATCCGGCTCCCAGCTTGAGACATCCACAGTGGTATTGGATAGAGATTGTGCTGAATCTTTAGGGACGGCATCCAGGCGGCCAGGACCCTTGTAAAGCGGTCCCACCTCACGCTACGCCTTTGGCTTCGCCGGTTCAGCCACTTGAACAACAGGCAGCTGATACGGTAGGCGTAGGTTCGTATACTGCGTGAGTTGCCACTGACTGCATAATAGGCGATGTGCCCTCGCAGGTGCCGCTTGGCGTAGTCCATCATACTTTGCCCGCCCTCATTCCGAAGCCCTGCCAGACGATCTCCGACCTCTTTTAACTTCCGGGCGATTCGCTCTCGCTGACTCGTGCGCCCGACTACGAAGTTACCCTTTCGACTTTTACCAACGTAGTGTGTGAAACCCAGAAAGTTAAACGTCTGGGGCCGGCGAATGCCGTTTTTCCCGCACTCCCGTTGAGCCCTGCTGCCAAATCGCAGCAGGCAAGTCTTGCTCGGCTCCGCTTCAAGATCAAACGCTGCCAACCGAACGGGAAGTTCAGTCATGAATCGCTTGGCCTCGGCTTCATGTGTGAAGCAGACCACAAAGTCGTCTGCGTAGCGAACCAGATGCACCCGACCTCTGCATGTTCGGGCAAAGCGCCTTTCCACCCACAGATCCAGGACATAATGCAGGTAGATATTGGCCAGTACCGGCGAGACCAGTCCTCCTTGCGGTGTCCCAGCCTCGCTGGCTGTGAGCTGCCCTGATTCCAGTACGCCAGCTTTGAGAAAACGTCTGACGATTCGCAACAACACCGGATCAGAGATCCGGTGCGCCAGAAACTTCATGAGCCAATCGTGGCTGACATTGTCGAAGAATCCCTTGATGTCGGCCTCGACCACCCATTGCGTCCCATGGTTCGTGATGATCTCTCCCAGCCGCGCCAATGCTTGGTGCGCGCTACGCTGAGGGCGAAATCCGTAGGAACTGTCGCTGAATCAGGCTCCCAAATCGCCTGCAACAGCCCAGACAGGCGGTGTTGCACGATTCGGTCCTCAAAACTGGGTATCCCCAACGGCCTTAGCTTGCCGTTGCTCTTGGGGATATAGACCCGCCTGACCGCCTTCGGGCGGTAACTCAGACTTCGCAACTTGGCCGATAACTCCGCTAATCGGGCACCAACCTCTTCTGCATAATCCGATTTACTCTCTCCGTCGATCCCGCGTGCCTTGTTCCCCGGTTGAGCTTCGAAGCTGTGCTTCAGACCTTCCCGGCGGCCAAGCAACCCCATGAGCGCGGTGTAACGTTGCTGAGGTTGTTGCCGTGCCCACTGTGTGAAACGAACAAGTTGTGTGTCCATGCATTAAAGTCCGCTCGGTGTCGGGGCATGTATCCCCTGTTCGTTAACTCAAACCGGCGCCCCTTTGCTCCCGCAGCATTACCCGCGTTCATCGCTACTATGGGCACCTCAGACTTCCCGCATCTACGGCCGCCATCCTCGCTGTTCAGGCTTGTCAGGCAGTGCGCGATACCCTGCGCCAGATATGGGATCTCCTGGGTTACTGCACCTTCCTTATGTCAAGCTCGACACGGTCTACGATCCCGGGGTGGCATGACCCATTCGCCTTTGACACGGGCCACGCTGTTGCCTGCTGGCGTCTTGATACCATCGGCCTTACCCAACGCGGTCATTTCGGGACTCAAAACCTTCACGGTCGGCATTACCCGTTACCATTGCACCTCGCCTGCTCTTGCACCTACGCATCAAATAAGTTATTACTAACCTATCTGCAAGGCTCAATTCCCGGCCCGTGGCTAGCGGTTACCGAGGCGGGGTTCACTCCCGCAGAAATTTGCAACATTGCCCAGCCGCAACCAAGACCTGACCCCGATTTTTGGATTTTTGGCTGAGTTTATCGTGGGCTACAAAATATGCTATCCAAGTGCTCGTAGGTTTAAGGAATATTTGTTGTCATCCGAAATATGGAGAATATTTTTCTCGGTTAACTTTTTCAAATCCCTCCTGGCAGTTTGAGTCGAAACTCTCCTGTATAGAATAGAGAATGGAGACTTTTCCACCAAATCTTTTAAACTGAATGGAGTTTGATTGTCTAACAACAATAAAAGCAAGTCAAATTGACGTCTTGTAATTCTTT
This sequence comes from uncultured Pseudomonadota bacterium, assembly GCA_963776835.1. GTDB lineage: Bacteria > Desulfobacterota > Desulfobulbia > Desulfobulbales > Desulfocapsaceae > UBA2270. The sequence goes on along the minus strand of CAVZOB010000005.1, from coordinate 121,213 downwards.
TTTCTTTTTTCTCGAATGCATAAAAATCTCTGAGTGTAAATTTTCTAATGAAATAAACAATAGATTCCTTAATGCCTTGTAGGCTTTCGACGGACGCCTTTAGCATAAACTCAACAAAAGGGGTAATATTTTTTTTAAGATTAATGCTTTTTGAAAATGAAATGTAATAATCATCAACATTTCGATAGTAATAATTCGATATTTCCTTGGGTACGTATTTGATGTTGGAGGTTTGGAGTAATAAAGCTTCTATTATTCTCGCCGTCCTCCCGTTTCCGTCAGCAAATGGATGAATAAGACAAAAGTGATAATGGGCGACGGCGGCACGGATAAATGGGTTAAGTGTTTTTATTTCTTCGCTATTTATCCAACTAACAAATTCGGTCATTAAATTTTTTATGTCAGCTAATATTTTAGGAGGGGTATATTTACCCCCATGGGCCTTGTCTCCGACATAAACCATTTCGTTTCGGTACTGCCCTGGGATATTGTTTTCAAGCAGAACATTGCTGGTAATAATTTTATGTAATTCTTTGATTATTTCTTCCGTTAAAGTAAATGGCCCATCAGCAGGTTCAATGCCAGATAACCAATTGTAAGCATTGATTAAATTTTTTATTTCCTGCTTGTCTTTTTGGGTGTAACTGACTATGTCCTCCCCTGCAGCGATTCTTTTAACATCTTCTCCTGTAATTGCATTCCCTTCAATCATAGCAGTCCCAGATATTGAGCTATACATAATGTCAGGTTCCAGACGCGATGAAAGCTCAGGTAAAATTGGCAGATCGACAACTGTTTCGTTGAGCACAACGGCTCGCGTAAGTAAGTTGTTAATTTTAGTTTCATCGTAAATATCGCACAAATAAAACTTGCCAGACTTAAAGGTCATAATTTCTTTCATTTTTTCACCACGAAGTTGACACGAAAAATGTAACTAAAAAAGCAATTAAATTAAGTAATTTGGCAATATATTGCCATAGAATGTGTAACTCATAATGTATCACAAATAAAAACATTTTAAAATAGAAAAAGCCCAATATGGGGTCAACCTGACTGCGAGAACGTTGGCGGCGCTGTCGCTGCAAGGTCAGGTGGCGCGGTCAGGTTACCCGTAACGTTGAGCCTGTTAGGCAAACGCAAATTATTGTAATAACTCCCTGTAATTTCAAGCGTTGTAGTGCCCAAGGCAAATTCATCCCCAGTTACTTTACCAAACAGATCCTCCCCGGCACCTTCGAATATTTCCTGGAACCTTAAAGCTCAGCCTATGCCGAAAAACGGCGCGGCTGGGCTTTAAGGTTGGGCAAGAAATCCGGCCTTGCTGAATTGGTGGCAGTTAAACCATAAAAGTCGAACGCAACTGATCCTCCTTGTGAGCAAAATAGGGGGCAGTCTTGCAATCCAACAATTGACCCGATATGATAAATACATGGCAAGACCTTTAAGGATAGAACTGGGTGGCCTCTACCATGTGACCTCACGAATATAAAGGGTCAGATTAGCACCCGAAACTCTTGGCACCAAGGAGATTCAGCTATGAAGGCAAGATTGCGGGGAGTGTTGCTGGTGGTGTTGTCAGGGTTCGTACTCATGTCCGTCGGATGTGGCGGCGGGGACGGCGGAACTGCGTCGGACCAACCGTTGCCGTCCACCGTCGTGTCCCCGCTTGCGCTTCCCGGGCCATACGCCGTGGCGTGCAGCAACATCGCCCAGGACTTCAGCCGAGTAGCGCCCGGCGAGGACGCTAAGGGCTACTGGGAAGGCTCGCCCTCGGCAGACGGCGCGCCACGCTATGTGACAGATCTACTCGCTGACCCGGACGAATACTCCTATCCGTCATGGTCACGGCGCCGAACGACGCTAACCTCTATGGGTCGTTTGCAGGACAACAGGTTGAGTTTGTGTTGTTCGCCTGCTATCCGACCGTCGCCGACAATCCCCGTGCCGATTATCCGCTGCCAACGGGTGACGTCGTGCCGCATATGCAAGTCGGCGCGGATCCGCCACTTTTCGCCGACTCCACGGCTCGCTATCCGATGATCGCGTTTGCTCATGGCTACCGCGGCAGCCCACTCACCAGCGACTATCTTGCGGCGATGTCCGTATTCGCGAGCTACGGCTATATCGTCGTGGCTCCGTTTTACGGCGACCCGCGCTTTACCGATCTCACAGTCGACAACCTCGGCGATGCCGTGGCGTTATTAGCGAATCTAAGCGATTTTACCGCGCTCCAGGCATTGCGGGCGCTGTCGACGTCGGCTGAGATCGACCTCATGCTCTCGGACCCGCAATGGAGCGACCACATCGACGCAACCCAGATTGGAGGATTCGGGGCGAGCATGGGTGGCGAGACATTGCTGCTGCTGGGGGGTGCCGGATTGACCACGTCGCTCGATTTAGCGCAGACCCAGGTAACTGTCGATACGCGCCTCAAGGCGGCGGTGGGCTATGTACCGTTTTTCGGAGAACTTTTCCTGCCGGCGTTCGGGCGCGACCAGAGCGGGCTCGACAGCGTCACACTGCCGTATCTCGCTATCAGTGGAACGGCGGATACGTTAGCGCCGATCATCATGACGCGAACAAGGCATCAACCGGCTCGCCGGGACGCGCGAACTCGTGTCGCTGGCCGGTGTGACACATGGTTTCGATGTTGCGTCGACCAACGACATCTACACTTGGGCGCTAACGTTTCTCGACGCGGAGGTTCGGGAGAATCCGGCCGCGCGCCAGAAGTTGTCGACGATGGCGAGTGTGGCTGGTGGAGGCGACGATCGCGTGGTGATTCCCTATAACGGACCGTCTGTGGATTGAAGACAATTGCAGCAAATCTTCGATGGAGGAGTGACATGATGAAGCCGGCAAAGAACACGATTTGCCTTTGGTACGATGGTGACGCCGAGGACGCGGCGCGGTTTTACGCCAAGACATTTCCCGATTCATCCGTCGGCGCGGTGCACCTGGCCCCGGGAGACTTTCCGGACGGGAAGAAAGGGGATGTATTGACGGTCGAGTTTACCGTGATGGGCATTCCCTGTCTCGGACTCAATGGCGGACCCGCGTTCAAGCACAACGAAGCGTTCTCGTTTCAGGTCGCAACCGTTGACCAAGCCGAAACGGATCGCTACTGGAACGCGATCGTCGGCAATGGCGGCCAGGAGAGCGTCTGCGGCTGGTGCAAGGACAAATGGGGATTATCCTGGCAGATTACGCCGATCGCCCTGACGGAAGCGATCACCGATCCCGATACCGATGCCGCCAAGCGCGCATTCGAGGCAATGATGCAGATGATAAAGATCGACATCGCTGCAATCGAGGCTGCGCGCCGCGGTTGAGGTTGTAGGTCCGGCAACGGAGAAGAAGAGGAGTGAAATATGAAAATCCATGTCGGCACAAGCGGATACGGATATAAGGAATGGAAAGGAATATTCTATCCTGAAAAGATCTCGCCCAAGGAAATGTTGCACTTCTATTCTGAACGTCTCGGCGCGGTGGAGATCAATTATACCTTTTATCACATGCCCACGGAAATGGTCCTCGCATCATGGGCGGCACAGGTTCCCGATGATTTTTCTTTCGCACTCAAAGCGCCGCAGGTCATAACCCATCGAAAGCGGTTGAGAAATGTGGACGAAGAGACTGAATATTTCTTCAGGACACTGTCGGTCCTGGACAGGAGAATGGGGCCGGTCCTGTTTCAGTTTCCCAAAAGCTTTCGTGCCGACCGTTCCGTGCTTGAGAATTTCCTCGAACTGATTCCCGGAAAGATACACTGCGCCTTCGAGTTTCGCAGCCCCACCTGGCTCGATCCTGAAATTCTGGACCTGCTTCGTGAAAAGGAATGCAGCCTGTGCATCGCGGATGCGGATGAGAATCCGGCGTCTGAGATCATCAGCACGGCGTCATGGGGGTACCTGCGTCTCCGCCGTTCCGATTACACGGAAGCCGATCTGGCGCAATGGCTGGACAGGATTCATTCGCAGAAATGGCTGAGAGCTTTCGTTTTTTTCAAGCACGAGGAAGAGGCCAAAGGACCCGAAATGGCGATGCATTTTCGTGATCTTGCCGGTGCGAAAGTTTAACTCCCCAAGATGAATAATATTGAGGGTTGCATCCTCAATGACGTGACCATTGCTTATTTTTCAGAACCCGACCCTCCTCATTTGCTTGCAATCCAACGCTTGACTGCAAGACTGACCCCGACTTTCCCCTCTCCCTCTTCCTGCTATTCATCAATGGCGAAAACCCGATTCCTGTGTTATATTTCCGGAATATAATATAAACGAAGAAACGCATCCTTCCGCCCTTGTTGAAGGAGTTTTTCCTAGAAACTTAATACATACCATCATCCCATGACCATACGTACAATTTTAGAATTTCCGAATCCTGTCCTCCGTCAGAAGGCAAAACCGATCACCGTTTTCGACGAAGGACTCAAGGAACTGGTCAAACATATGACCGAGACCATGTATGACGCACCCGGCATTGGTCTGGCCGCGCCCCAGATCGGCGAGTCCATCCAGTTGATCATCGTCCATGTGGCCAGGCTCGAGCAGGAGCAGGAGGTCATGGCCATGCTCAACCCCCGGATCATTTGCCAGGAAGGAAGTCAGATCGACGAGGAGGGCTGCCTCAGCGTCATTGAGCTGACCGCCAATGTCAAACGTTATCGGAAGGTCACCGTTGCCTTTCAGGATCTGAATGGCGAGCCCATGGAGGTAATAGCGGAAGACCGCTTTGCCGTGGTCCTCCAGCACGAGATTGATCACCTGCACGGGATTCTCTTCCTCGACCACCTGAGCGCCTTGAAGCGCACACTGTACAAGAAAAAGGTCCAGAAGATGCTGGCCGAAAAGAAGGCATAAAAAGGACGGCAAGGATGGCAGACAGCAGCTTCCGCATCATCTTCATGGGAACCCCGGACTTTGCCGTTCCTGCCCTGCACCAACTGCTGAACGGGCCGGATCGAGATAGTGGCCGTGGTCACCCAGCCTGACCGCCCCAAGGGCCGCGGTAAAAAGCTTGCCCCCCCTCCGGTCAAGGTGGCGGCGGAAGAGGCAGGAATCCCGGTGCTGCAGCCCACCAAGATCCGCACGGAAGATTTTGCGGCTACCCTGAAGGGCTACGAGCCGGATCTGATCATCGTCGCCGCCTATGGCCGCATGCTGCCCGCTTCCCTCCTCGAGCTGCCGCGACTGGGCTGCATCAACATCCATGGCTCGCTGTTGCCCAGACACCGCGGGGCCGCCCCCATCCAGTGGGCAATCATCAAGGGCGACAGCCAGGCCGGGGTCACCATCATGCAGATGGACGCGGGCATGGATACCGGAGACATCCTGCTGCCGGCAGCAATCCCCGTGGCCGAGGACGAGACCGCGGGCAGCCTTTTTCACAAACTCGCGGAGCTGGGGGGGGCCACCCTGCTCCAGGCCCTCGACCTGCTGCGTCAGGACAAACTCATTCCCATCAGGCAGGACCACAGCCTGGCCACCGAGGCCCCGCCGCTGACCAAGGAAGACGGCCGCCTTGACTGGAACCGACCGGCTTCCGAGCTGCACTGCCTGATCCGCGGCCTGGACCCCTGGCCCGGCGCCTACAGTTTTATGGACGGCCAGCGTTTCCGTTTTTTTGCGCCGGAGATTGTCCATAAAGAGTGCGGACAGACTGCCGGGACCCTGATCCTGGCCGACCACCAGGGACTGCTCATCGCCACCGCCCAGGACTCTCTGCTGATCAAAGAGATCCAGCCGGAGGGGAAAAAGCGGATGACGGTTGAGGCCTACCTGTGCGGCCACCCCCTGGCGCCTGGCCTGCAGCTCACCCGAGAATAAGCTCCCCGGCCTTCTGCCGCCCGCAAGACACCCTGATCACGCCATGCCCACCTCCACTCAGCCCCTGAAGATTGCCTACACCGACTGCTTCTCCGGAATCAGCGGCGACATGTTTCTGGCCGCCCTGCTGGATGCGGGGTTGGACGAAGAAATCCTGCGCCGGGAACTGGCAAAACTGGACATCGGTCCCTTCGATCTCGCCGTCACCACCACCAGACCCTCGGGGATCAAGGCCACCAAGGTCGAGATCAGCGCCAGGGGGAATCAGCAGTTTCGCAACCTGGCCACCATCCTGGAGATCCTGCAGGCCAGCGATCTGGCGCCGATCATCATCGAGCGGGCCGGCGCGGTGTTCCGGACCCTGGCCGCAGCCGAGGCCAAGGTCCATGGCCAGCCGGTGGAGACCATCCATTTTCATGAGCTGGGGGCCGTCGACACCATCCTGGATGTGGTGGGCGTCACCTGCGGCCTGCATCATCTGGGCATAGGACGGCTGATCAGCTCACCGCTGCCCTGGACCCATGGCTTTGTGGAGTGCGCCCATGGCCGCCTGCCCCTGCCGGCGCCTGCCGTCTGCGAACTGCTGGCAGGAGTCCCGGTGTATGCCGTGGATTTGAGTCAGGAGCTGGTTACCCCCACCGGGGCAGCCCTGCTCTCAGGCCTCGCCCAGGGCTTCGGGCCGCTGCCGGATATGACCATCGACGTCACCGGCTACGGGGCCGGCAGCCAGACGCTTTCCAACAAACAGCCCAACCTGCTGCGCCTGATTATCGGCCGGGAGCTACAGAAATCCGAGACCGTTGAGGTCATCGAGACCCACCTGGACGACTGGAACAGCGAAGGATTCCCCTATCTCTGCGACCTCCTGCTCAGGCAGGGAGCGCTCGATGTCAGCCTGACCCCGATGCTGATGAAAAAGGGTCGGCCGGGACAGCTGCTGCGCGTCATCTGCCACCCGGCCCAGGGCCTGCAGCTGAAGCAGACCATCCTCTCGGAGACCACGGCCATCGGCCTGCGCTTCCGCACGGAGGCCCGGCTGACCCTGGAGCGTGAACAGGTGATGGTGGAGACTTCATGGGGAGAGGTTGCGGCCAAGAAGGTGCAGACCCCGGCCGGCGCAATGATCTATCCTGAATATGAGGCCTGCAGAGAGATTGCCGAATCGGCGCAGGTCCCGCTGCAGCAGGTCTACCGGGAAGTGTATCTGGGAAAAGAAATCAAGAAAGAAGGGAAGGAATGAAAATGGATCGTGTGATTATCGCCCTGGCGACAGGCTTCTATGCAGGCAGACTGCCCGTGTGTCCGGGGACCTGGGGCTCCATGGTGGCCATCATCCCCTGGTTGTTGCTGCGCAACCTGTCCCTGCCGTCCTACCTGCTCATGCTGGGACTGGTCTTTGTGCTCGGTTTTTTCGTCTCCGGCTCCGCCGAAAAACTGCTGGATCAGGAAGACGCCGGTCCCATTGTCATCGATGAGATCCTGGGCATGTTCATCACCCTCGCCTGCGCCCCCGATCATCCGGCCGCCTGGGTCCTGGGCTTCCTCCTCTTCCGCGCCTTCGACATCCTCAAGCCGTTTCCCTGCTCCTGGTTTGATGAGCGCATCCATGGCGGCATCGGCATCATGATGGATGATGTGATCGCCGGGATCTATGCCCTGGCCAGCCTGCAGCTCATCTGGTTTGCAGTGACGGCATTCAGGGCATAAGCAACTCTCCACCGCTTACATCACCGGGCCAATCGCATTATCTCCTGCTGCATGGCCTCAATCACCCGGATCGGATCATCGGCCCTGGTGATCGGCCGTCCGACCACCACATGATTGGCCCCGGCAGCAATGGCCTTCCCCGCGGTCACGATCCGCTGCTGATCATCTTCGTCATCCGTCACATTGGCCCCCGGCCTGATCCCGGGGGTGACGATCAGCAATTTTTCGCCCAGGCCATCGCGCAGCCTGCCTGCCTCCATCCCTGAAGAGACCACCCCGTCACAGCCAAGATCGAGTGCCCGTTTGGCCCGGAAATAGACCAGATCCTCGATCGACTGGGTCATGCCCATGGCCCGCAGGTCCTCCTCGCCGAAACTGGTGAGCACGGTCACCGCCAGCAGCTTCATATCGCCGCGCGCCGCCACCGCCGCCCGGATAATGGGATCATTGCCATGGATGGTGGCAAAGGTGACCCCCCGGTTATTGACCTGCTCCACGGCCAGTTTCACCGTCTCCGGGATATCAAAAAATTTCAGATCGAGCATCACCTTATGGCCGTGCTCGATGATCCAGTCCACCACCTCAAACCAGCTGGCCATAAAGAGCTGCAGCCCCACCTTGTAGAAGCCGACATGGGACTCGCAGCGCCTGACCAGTTCCTTGGCCTGCTCGGGGCGCTCCACATCAAGGGCCACAATAATACGATCCCGCAAAGGAATTTCTGTTGTCATTATGCTCTTTCCCGTTTTCTTTTTCAAAGCACCCCGCAAGAGGGTCCACCCACTCGCTGTTCAGCGCCGTTCATTTTTCAGGCAACTCTTTTTACCTGCTCAGCTCATCTTCCGCAAGTGCTCTGTGATCTTCTTCCTGCAGGCGGAAGGTCACAACCAGCGGCAGATGATCGGAGGCAACCTGAGCCAGTTCATTGGCCGGCACCTCACAATCAACCACCTCCATGCCCGGGCTGTGATAGACGTGATCGATACAGGCCACCGGATAGCGGCTGCAAAAGGTCTTCATCGGCGGTTTATCGAGGCATTGCGACTGGGCATCCACAAGACGGCTCTGCATCAACCGGCTGACGGGAGATCCGGGCGTGGCATTGAAATCACCACACACAAACGCCGGAAACCGGCAGTCGGGATGGGCCAGCCACTCACCGGAGAGCAGGGCCTCGGCCTGGAGCAACCGTTCACTGGGGAAAAGACCGAGATGGGTATTGATACACTGAATCTCCCGGCTGCCCACCGTAATTACCACCCACAGCGCTCCCCGGGGCTCGAGGCGCGGCCTTCCCGGCAGGCCGGGCAGCGGCCCGGCTTTGACCAGACGCATGGGCAAGTGGGTCAGAATAACATCGCCATAGAGTTCATCTTCCACCCCCACTGTGGGATAAAAATGATGGTCCATCCGCAGACACTCGGCAATAACCCGGGCCTGATCAACACCTCCGGTTCTGTCTTTGCCCACATCAACCTCCTGCAGGCACACGATATCAGGCTGGTGCTGGTCGATGACCCGGGCAATGCGTTCCGGCGCGACCACGCCATCCATACCGCGACAGCTGTGAATATTATAGGACATGATCCGCAGGGTCTCCTTCCCGACCGGCCTCAGGGGACGGGGCACCTTTCTTCTCTCTGGATGGTCAAGAAGGCGACAGGCGGCGTAACGCAGATCATGGGGACGCAGATACCCGTGGACTCTCTTCGGTAGAATTGCATCACCGGGCAGCAAGGCGAAGGCGCCGGTCTCCTCCGGTCCGGCCCCGCAATGGGAGCCGTTTTCAATGGCAAAGGTGATCGACTCCGCGCCGGCGCGCCAGCCGCAGAGAACAAAGTCGCCGGCGTTCTCATGCTGACACAGGGTGATCATATCCGCACATACTTCAGGGAGGAAGGGGTGATCAGGGCCGAAGATCTTTTCCTGATCCTCGGGCAGGAGATACGCCCCGTCGCTGGTCCAGGCCCTGACCCGGCCCGGCATATCACAGACCAGCACCAGGGGAACATGGGCGCTTGCCACCAGTTCAGCGGCCATGATATCACGGCGGGACGCATCCAGCTCATAGGGCATATAGACAAAGGCCACGGGGCCCATGGCGGTCACGACCACGTCTTGGGTTTCTTCCTCCCTTCCCTCCTCCTTGAACACCTTAAATATTTTCTGAATCCGTCTGCCTCCGAGAAATCTGACCCGCTGCGATTGGATACCCCGATGATTGCCATCCGCCTTTTCCAGCCATTGATCACGGCTGGAAAAGAGAGCAGCGACCGCCGTCTCCAGCGTCCGCCCCTGTTCCTTGATATAGGAGCGGGAGTTCTCCTGGCCATGATCGGAATAGATCCAGATCTCATAACTGCGGCGGGTGGATCGTTTGGCCGCCCGCCAGACACGGGCCATGGAATCATCTATCCCCTTGAGCCCCCAATGGGCAAAGAGGGACGAGGGGCCGCGGCGATGGGCCTGTTCATCATAGCCGACAAAGTTGAGGTGGATAATCGGCAGACCCCTGGCGATATCGATCTTGGCGCCGATGGTGACCAACTCCCGGAGAAGGATACAGATCCCCACTCTGGACGGCACAAATTTGAGTTCCTTGCCCAGATTATGGCCGTCAATGAGCCCGGTAAGACAATCAGCCAGGGCCAGAAAAAATTCAACGATCAGGAGGATGAAGACCCGGATAAAACTATAGCCATTGGAAAGCAGGAGGAGAAGAAGGGAAAAAGGCCTGGCGGCGCGCAGCAAATCTCCCCACCCCATTGATGATGGACAGAAATGAGACTCATCAGCCCCGCCGGTGAAGATGTCGGAGTAGGCGCTGCCGCCGATGAGCAGGGGGATTCCTTTTTTTTCCAGTTGCCTTTCGATCTCTGCCGCCGGATCAGGATCAAACATCCGCACAATCCGTCCTGACTTTTTATCGAGAAAGCTGAAGGCGGGCACCGCCCCTTTCACCCCATAAAAAAGTTCCGCCTGAACGCCAGGGGTACTGGCAGGAAGGCCGGAATAATGAGAATGGAGCTGATACCGCTCTTTCTTCAGCAAGCGGTGGACAAAGGGCATCTTTTTCTTTTTCAGGGCCTGCTGGAGCTGATTGCGGGAAAGGCCATCCACCTGAATCATGACAATACCGGGTGCGAGGCGCTCTTCCTCTGATTTTGAGAGAGACAAAAGACGTATGGCCCGTTCACTTCGGCTTATAAGATGCCGCATCCTTCTGGCCAAGAGTTCAAGACGCGAGATCATGGCTTCATTTCATCCCGGGAATCTCCGCCATGGAGGGCGGCATCAGCGGCATCAAGAACATTCTTAAAGAGTTCCCACTCGATGCTGACCCGGCGCAGCAGCCCCTCCCAGACGCCATACTCCTCCTGACCCTTGATCGACTTGAGCTTACCAGCCTGTCTCCGACCGATAACGCCTGCATAGAGGGCCAGGGCCTTGCCTGCGGTCGCCTCCCGGGAAAAATCGCGGGCAGTGCGCCGGGCTCCCTCCCGCAGCAGGACGATCTGCTCAGCGGGCAGCCCGGCCATGGCCTGCAGGGCGGCGACAAAGGCAGCAACCGATTCGTCGTGGAGCAGCGTGCCGTTGACGCCATCGACCACCACCTCGCGGACCCCCGGGGCATCGAGTGCCACCACCGGCACCCCGGCGGCCATGGCCTCAGTCAGCACCATGCCCTGGGTTTCACTCCTGGAGGCAAAGGCAAAAATATCCATGGCCTGATAGCCGTCGGCCAGCTGGGGTTTCTCAAGCAGGTTGGCATGGTGCAGGCGAGGAGTCAGATTCTCTTTGGCAAAGATCTGCTGGATGATCTCTGCAGAGGGACCGCTGCCGATCAGCAGGAAATGGGCGCGGCTGTCCGTCTGCAGATAGGCGGCAACGGCCGTGGCCAGAAACTCCAGATTCTTCTCCGGGGCCAGCCTGCCCAGATGGCCGATGACCAGAGCATCCGCAGGAATAGCCATCGCCTCCCGAAACCCGGAACCCGAACCCCGGGCCAAGGTCTGGACATCCACACCGGTGGGCACAACCTCAATGGAGGTCAGCACCCCCCGCTGCCGGAGCACCTCGGCAACGCTCTGGCTGGGGGCAAAGACCAGATCACAGAGGTTGGCGTAACTGGTGGCCAGCTGAATCACAAACTGCTTCATGGCCTGAGAATCACCCGGTACATAATGGGTATACTGCTCATACATGGTATGATGGGTAAAGATCAGCGGCAGGTCATGGAGTCGGGCCAGGCGCAGGGCGGTGCCGCCCAGGAGAAAGGGGTGATGCGAATGGATGATATCCGGACGAAACCCCTCAACGGCCAGGTCAAGATCTCCATGAACAGGCAGCACCACCGAAAAATCGCTGCCGTTGAAATGCTGGATGGCCGGGATGCGCACCACATCCGTCTCCCCTTCCGCCATATTTTCAAATTCCGGGGCCACCACCAGAACCCTGTGCCCCTGGCGTCGATAGGCGGCGGTAAAGGTTTCCACCGACCGGGCCACCCCGCCGACATGGGGGGTAAAGGTATTGGTCATCATCAGGATATTCATACAGATGTTTCCTTTTGAATTACAATGGACTGTTCTCCGGCACTGACCGAACTGGCGACAAAGCCGGGCAGACGCACCTCGATGGGCGGGGGTTCCGCATGCCATTGCCCCTGCCATGTGACCAGCACCTTTTCCCCTGACTCCACTGGCATGCTCTCCATGCTCACCTGAATGGTGCCAAACGAAGTGGGGGCCGGGCCAAAAGAAAGGGTTTCCTTGGCCTCAAGCCACTGCGGAGCGATTCCTGCCCCCAGGACAAGGCCATCCCCCTCCTCGCGCACAAAGCAGTTCCGGATCATCAGGATCCATTCGGCCGCGGCCCAGCTGTGCTGGCCATCACCCATGCAGCCGCCCAGGGTGCGGGGATGGATGGCCTCGGGCCACTGGCCGGTCGTTGAGGCCAGCCCTGCCACCACCTCCATTAAATCGAGATAGCGGGGGTCGCCGGCCCGCAGCAGCACCTGGGCCAGATGCAGGGTCAGGTAGGCATTGATCCCTGAATGGATCATGTCCTGAAAGAATCCGCCCTGGACCATGCAGTGGTCCAGAAGGAACTCCACGGTATTGAGCAGGCGGGAATCCTGGGGACCACAGAGCTGCAGGGGGTAGCCGACCACCAGGGAACCGATGGCCCCGGCATCCAAACGCCGGTAGGGCGAGGCGGGCAGCACCTCTTGATGCAGGCGGAGAGTCACCTGGCGCAGACTGCGCTCTATGGCCCGCAGGAAGGCCTCTGCCTCCTCACCGAATTCTGCCGCATCCTTGCTGTCTCCGGCCATGCGCATGAGCCGGCTGGCAGCCTGCAGACCGGCGACCCCCCAGAAATCATCCCAGTAATAATAGTCATTGGGGCCCAGATGTTCAGCGCTGAAACCAGCCGGCAAGAGGCCGGCGTGCAGGGACTCCTTTTTCTCCGCCGTCCGTTTACGGACAATCCAGCGGGCCCCACGCCGGATCGGATCGAGCCATTCGGGATGGGGAGGCCTGCCGCTCATCTCGCAAAAACGGCAGAAGATCCACAGGGCCTCGCCGTTGGAATCCCATTCCCCTTCCTGGGAGAGAAAGTAGCCCGCCCGGGTCTGGCGCCGCGAAAAGAGATGCAGGGCCCGCTCTGCCCGGTCAATCATGCCGCTGCAGAGCAGTCCGTGAATAATAAAGGCGGCATCGCGGAACCAGAAGCGCTTGTAGGTAAAGGGCCCGGGGTACACCTCATCCGGGGAGTGCAGAATCAGGGTCCGCAATGCCGCATCGTAGAGGAACTGCATGCGCTGATCCGGAATGTGCAGCGCACAAGTGTCCTGCAGACTGCTCTCCCAGGAAATTGCCCTGACGGGAAGGTTCTCCCGGAGATGATCAAGAGGGATGCTGACCGCAAGCATCCGCGGCTGCCCCGGCTGGATCCGGAAGAGAGCGGCGCCCGTCAACATCCCCACACTGCACGTCCCCTTCCTCTCTTCCTCCCTCTCCTCTTCGCTCCCTTCTTTCCGGCCCTGGAGATGGAGCAGGACATCCCCCCTCCGGTAGGTCGAGACCTGATGGCGGTCGGCAGGATCACTGAAGAGGACCTGCTGCTCCCCGTTCACGGTCCAACCCCTCCGATCCCCCGCCAGGGCAAGGTCATGGACAAAGCTGATCCCTTCGGGATTATAGGGACGCAGCGACACCACCAGCCAGGCGGGGGTCCCTGCCTCGGCCTGTATCTCCAGAAGACACTGGGGGATACCGGAGAGCATCTGCACATCGACCCTCGAGTGGAGGATCAGGTCTTCCCGGGCCATATCGGTCTGCACCGCCAGCCCCCGGACATAGTCCAGGCGCTGGCTGACAGCAGGCAGACGGGAAGGCAGGAGCTGCCGGTGATCGTCGGTGACAATCCAGCAATCCAGGGACCAGCCATCCCAGAAAGGGGTGACCAATCCCCGGGGATCAACAAGGGGCAGCTCCTCAAAATCGGGAATACCCACGGCGGTCCAGTTTCTGTGGGTGAGGTTGATATGGGTAATGGAGAAGGCCCGGGGGATAAAGGCATCGTCTGCAGGGTCAAACTGCCTTTCCACCCAGTAAGGCCACAACCAGTCCAGGTTATGCTGGATGATCCTGCTGTTGATGAGACCGCGGGCATGGAGAACCACCCCGGCCCGCAGCAGTTCAATGGGCTCGCCCACCTCTGAGGGCTGGGCAAAACGATGGAGGCTGGCAAGCAGGGCGATGGGATCAAGGAAGCCATGGCTGCGGGCGGTATGGCGCACCAGGTATCTCCAGGGAAACCATTTCAGCCACATCATTTTCTCCCTCCCGACAGATAGCTATCGAGCATCCTGCGCGCCAGACGGGTGACATAGATGAGCAGCGCCAGCACCAGCAGCAAACCGAGTCCATAAAGAAACCACTGAAGCGGCGTCCTCTCTATTCGGTGCGAACGAAGCATGGTCAGGTCAGCGGCCAGGGAACCCAGATAGACGTTAAAAAAGGTGATGGGCATGATGCCCCAGAAGGTACCCACGCAGAAATCGCGGAGGCCAAAGCCGGCCAGGCCGAAATAATAATTGGAGAGCTTGAAGGGGAAAAAGGGAATCAGGCGGGTAAGAAGGACAACACTCCATCCCCTCCGCTGCGACAGAGCGGTTATGGCCAGAAAACGGGGATTGGAGAGACAGTAGCGGGCAAGCCTTGTGGCGGCCAGAAAACGGCGGGCGATCACAAAGGCAACCGTTGCCCCCAGGGTGGTGGCCACAACCACATAGATCCCGCCATGGACAACACCGAACATGAAGCCGGCGCCGAGGGTGAGGAGGACGCCCGGCAAGACCAGAACGACGACCAGGGCGTCAACCAGGATAAAAAGCAGCGGCGCCCAGACCCCTTGCAGCTCCAGCCATTGCAGGAAACGAAGGGCGTGATCATCCAGATCCAGATGAAAGAAGACAGCGAGTCCTGCCATGACCAGCACGACAGTGAGCAGCAGCTGTCTTTCCTGATAGAGCTGATGAATAATCTTCTTAATCATGGCCATGTAACCCCCTCGCAATCAGAGATCGGAAGAGAAAAGGATCAGCTGTCAACCCTGCGCACGGTCACTGAAGAAGACAAGCGCAATCCTTCATCATAAAAAAGTATACTACAGAATATGCGGATATCAAAATCGGACGATCCGGAATAAACCTATTCTGCAAATAAGAACAGTTCTTATCATGGACGATAATGGCTGATCACGAAGAAGTTGACAGCTCGTTGCAGCTACAGAGAGAATTCGTTGAGAAGGCGTACCGGGATCCGATTACAGATTGGCCCTTTGCCTATTGGACGATAATTTCCTGGGCCTTTTAGCCCGGGCTGGGATAAGATAGAGCCTTTGGCCCTCCGCATGAACAAGCAGAGAGGAAGGAGAGAGAAGATGCTTTCCGGGGAAAAAGGTTATCCGGTAAGCAGGATAACCGGGAAATCCTCAGTCAGTCGTTAATTACTTTTAAAATAAAAATGCCGGGTCCCGTTGGCTGATCGAAGAGTTACTCTTTTTTTGAGTATCAGCCCCTTGGCTCCGGGTCGAAAATAAGATACACCGGAAATAGATGATAATATCTTTGGGGAAGAACGTCTTTCCCTGAATCGCTCATTAATCATTAAGGCAGGAGATCACCAGATGGCCACTCTAAAAGGAACCCAGACCGAAAAAAATATCCTCACCGCCTTTTGCGGTGAGTCACAGGCCCGTAACCGTTACACCTATTACTCGGCCCAGGCCAAAAAAGACGGCTACGTGCAGATCTCCCAGATCTTTGAGGAGACGGCCAACCAGGAAAAAGAGCACGCCAAACGCCTGTACAAACTGCTGGAAGGCGGTGAGGTCGAGATCAAGGCCAGCTTCCCGGCCGGGGTCATCGGCACCACTGTTGACAATCTCATGGAGGCGGCCGGCGGTGAACATTACGAGCACACCATCATGTATCCGGGATTTGCCAAGGTGGCGCGGGAAGAAGGGTTGCAGGCAATCGCCGTGATCCTTGAGGCCATTGCCGCAGCCGAGAGGCACCACGAAAAGCGGTACCTGGAATTAAAGGCCAATATTGAGGCTGGCCGAGTCTTCAAAAGAGAGGAAAAAGTGACCTGGCACTGCCGGAATTGCGGCTATATCCATGAAGGGAATAAGGCCCCGGAGAAATGCCCTGCCTGCGACCATGCCCAGGCCCATTTTGAGCTGTTGGCCGAGAACTGGTAGGTTTTTCATCCTGTTGTCAGAGTACCGACCAGTAATGTCCGGAGGGGATATGCCCTTGCAGTACAACGAAGTATCCGGCCCTTTAACCAGCGGCGATGGCTAAGCGCAAAAGGGCCCAAAGACGAGGCGTACCAATAATCCTGAGGAATGAGGCGTACTGTTACTACGCCGCAATGACGAAGGATGCAGTGCAACGAAGTATTTGGCCCTTTAACCAGCGGCGATGGCTAAGCGCAAAGGGCCAAAGACGAGGCGTACCACTCCTGAGGAATGAGGCGTACTGTTGCTACGCCGCAATGATGAAGGATGCAGTACAACGAAGTATTTGGCCCTTTGCGCGACGCCATCAGGCCTTGACGCAATCCATGGCATAGACAACCTTACCGTTTTTCACTTCTTTCACCAGACCGTGGATATCGGTCTCAAATCCGGGGAATTTTTCATTGAAACTGCGGGCGAATTTCAGATACTCCAGGATAGTCCTGTTGACCCGCTCGCCTGGAATCAGCAGGGGAATCCCCGGAGGATAAGGGGTGAGGAGGATACTGGTGATCCTCCCTTCAAGATCATCAATCTCAACCCGCTCAATATCATTATGCACCATCATCGCATAGGCGTCCGCCGGCTTCATTGCCGGTTCCATGTGCGAGAGATACATGTCTGTGGTCAACCGCGCCACATCATTCTTTTTGTACATGTCATGAATCGAATTACACAAATCTCTTAAACCGATGCGCTCATAGCGGGGGAATTTTTTGAGAAAAGTTGGCAGCGCCCGCCACAGGGGCGCATTGCGGTCATAATCATCCTTGAACTGCTGCAATGCTGCCACCAGCGTATTCCATCGCCCTTTGGTGATGCCGATGGTGAACATGATAAAGAACGAATAGAGACCTGTTTTTTCAACAATGACGCCATGTTCCGATAGATATCTGGTCACGATCGCCGCCGGGATGCCGGTGGCGGCGAAATCACCGTTGACGGCCAGCCCCGGCGTAATGATCGTGGCCTTGATCGGGTCCAGCATATTAAAGCCATCGGCCAGATCGCCAAAACCATGCCAGGATTCAGCCGCACGCAGGATCCAGTCTTCACGCTCTCCCATGCCCTCTTCCGCCAGCTCCTCCGGGCCCCAGACCTTAAACCACCAGGAATCCCCGAACTCGGCATCCACCTTGCGCATGGCGCGGCGGAAATCCATGGCCTCAAGAATGGATTCCTCAACCAGCGAGGTTCCACCCGGCGGCTCCATCATGGCCGCGGCCACATCACAACTGGCAATAATGGCATACTGAGGGCTGGTGGAGACATGCATCAGGTAGGCTTCGTTAAAGCGGTCTCGGTCCAGGTGACAGTTCGGCGATTCCTGCACCAGGATCTGACTGGCCTGACTCAAGCCCGCCAGAAGCTTATGGGTCGATTGACAGGCGTAGACCATCGGCCCTTCGGATCGACAGGTATCACGGCCAATGGCATGCATCCCTTTATAAAATTCATGGAAGGTGGCGTGCGGCAGCCAGGCCTCATCAAAATGCAGATTGCCCACACTGTCGCCCAGGATCTGCTTGATGGTATCGACATTATAGAGAATCCCGTCATAGGTGGACTGGGTAATGGTCAACATCCGCGGCTTGGGGCACAGATCCTTGGCAAAAGGGTGGGCGGCAACCTTGGCGGCAATGGTCTCCGGCAGGAATTCGGATTTCGGGATCGGCCCGATAATCCCGTAATGATTGCGCGTCGGCATGAGAAAGACCGGCACCGCACCCGTCATGATGATGGCGTGCAGGACCGACTTATGACAGTTTCGGTCGACCACCACGACATCGTTGTCAGCAACATTGGCGTGCCAGACGATCTTATTGGAGGTGGAGGTGCCGTTGGTGACAAAAAAGAGATGATCGGCGCCGAAGATACGGGCCGCATTCTGCTCCGAGGCCGCCACCGCACCGGTGTGGTCAAGCAGTTGTCCCAGCTCGTCCACGGCATTGCAGACATCGGCGCGCAGCATGTTTTCGCCGAAGAACTGATGGAACATCTGTCCCACCGGGCTTTTCAGGAAAGCGACCCCGCCGGAATGGCCGGGGCAATGCCAGGAATAGGAGCCATCGGCCGCGTATCCGGTCAGGGCGCGAAAAAACGGCGGCGCCAGGGAATCGAGATAAATGCGGGCCTCGCGGATAATGTGGCGGGCCACAAACTCCGGGGTATCTTCAAACATATGGATAAAACCGTGCAGCTCCTTGAGCACATCATTGGGGATGTGACGCGAGGTCCGGGTTTCGCCATAGAGAAAGATGGGGATATCCTCGTTGCGCCGCCGGATCTCACCCACAAACAGACGCAGCTTGTCGATGGCCGCATCCTTCTGATCTTCATCGGTAAACTCATCGTCATCAATGGAGAGGATAAAGCAGGAGGCCCGGTTCTGCTGCTGGGCAATCATGGCGGTATCACCAAAACTGGTGATACCGATAGTCTCCATGCCTTCGCTCTCAATGGCCTCGGCCATGGCCCGAACCCCGAAACCAGATGCGTTTTCAGAGCGAAAATCTTCGTCGATAATGACGACAGGAAAGCGAAATTTCATCTATCCAACCTCAAGGGGAAATCATAAAAAAAAATCATACAAACTCAACACGGGCACAGCCGATTCCGATCCCTCCCTGGTCACCAGCAACCAGGCAGCAGATCGAAGCAGGGAGTGCAATCATCCATTATACAATGGCACGCAAAAAATCAAAAATTTCATCCATATTTCCTAAATGGAAAACGGAAAATTTCTATACCACGAGAGGGACAAGGGCACAAGTTGCAATTCAGGTCACACAACAACAGGGTCAAGCAACAGGGTCAGGCCTCCAAGATGTCAAGTTGTCTCTTCAATCCCAGCTTGCAGAGATTTCATCCGTTTGGCCAGTTCAGGATTTTCCTGCATGCGATCTGATAGGCGGCGCACTGCTGAGCTGATACTCCCCGCATCCCGATTCACAAGCCTGGCAACATCCGAAAGGGTAACGCCAGATCCATGGGCCAGCCAGCCGGCCACCGCGCGGGCTTCCGAGGCGATTCTCTGCTGTGACTTTGATTGCAAATCGGACAAATCAATCTGATAGGCGAGGCACACCTTGTCGGTGATTTGTTGTGCCGTCAGGCGATGCGGCATGCCCCCTGTACCGGCAAGACATTTGTTCATAAAGCTATCGTCGCCGAGAAACCGCGAATCAACTCCGGCACCATGAAACTCGGGACGGCGTTCCCCACCCGCACCCTCATGCACGAAAGCCATGTATGCCGTCCGCGCCCTGGCAACCGATTTTCCGAACTGCCCAAGAATCCAATCGGTGGTCAGCCAGGGAAGCATTTCCCTGCCAAGGTAGGTGCGATGGCTGCTCCAGGGATATTCCTCATGTTTTGGAACGAGACCGGCCCGCACCGGGTTGAGGTGGATATAGCGAACCAGTTCAAGAAGATAGCTGTCCCTATCCACCAGTACGGCTTTGTAACGCCCCTGGAAAAGATGGCCGGTTCTTTTCTCCCGCCAGTTGATCCAGCGGGTATAACGGAACGAGAGATTATGCATGCCGCGAGAGAGGGGAATATCACCAGCTTGCAGGACAATATGTATATGGTTGCTCATGAGGCAAAAGGCGTGAACTCTATAGCCAAAGCGGCAGGTTCCTTCCTGAAGCAGAAGGTAGAAACGGTAACGGTCGGCATCGTTCAGAAATACGTCCTGCCCGGCGTTTCCCCTGAAAATAACATGATAGAGTCCACCAGGAAGATGGATGCGTGGTTTTCGTGACATGGGGAGAACATACCTCTTGAGTTTAAACTTGTCAACATGGAGGCCTGACCCTGGCCTTTCTTTACTGGCATGGACTTGTTTCTTTGGCTGGTTTATGGGATCATAATCAAAGATCCTCCCTTGATTCCGGCCATTGCCGTCAGCTTCTGTTGGGCTGTTGGTATTTGTTCCTTTAAAATAAAGACAGGATAATGATGGAAACAGGGAATGAGATATAGCTATTATCTTGAATGGCTTTATTGCCCATGGGCTTAAATGACATCCACACACAAGGGAAGAAACAATAACAAATAGATGATCTCTATAAAACTACGGCCATCGGTCTTGCAACGCCTGCTTCCACTTGTGGCGCTGTTAATATTTTTTGCGGCTTTGTGGGTGCTGCATGATTCTCTACGTAAATTTCATTACCATGAAATCATCGGCTGGATGCATGCCGTTACCCTGATTGACCTCCTGCTGGCAATCGGTCTGACCGTCGTCAGCTATCTGGCCATGACAGCCTATGACCAACTGGGGATTTTGTACCTGGAGCACCCGTTGCCACGGGGTAGGGTGATGCTGATTTCTTTCATCAGTTATACCTTCAGTAACAATATAGGCCTTTCACTTCTGACAGGCGCATCGATGCGTTACCGCCTGTATTCCACCTGGGGACTTTCCACAGAAGAGATCACCAAGCTGGTGAGCTTTACCACGGTTACTTTCTGGCTTGGAATTCTGACCGCCGGCGGGCTGGTGTTCGCGCTGGAACCGCTGGCCTGGCCTGTGGTTTCGGGATTGCCCACTGCCTCAATCCGGATATTGGGGTTTCTCTTCCTGCTTCTGGCAGCCGCTTATCTGCTGCTACTCAAGCTGCGTCGGACAGCTTTCCGGTTTCGTTCCTGGGAGTTTCCCCTGCCTTCCCTGAGGCTCGCTGTCGCGCAACTGACCGTGGGCGCTCTTGACTGGATTCTGGCCGGTGGCGTGTTGTTCGCGCTCTTGCCGGAGCAAATTCCATTTTCTTTCCCCCATTTTATCGGGATCTATCTCCTGGCCCAGATTGTGGCCTTGATTAGTAATGTGCCCGGTGGTCTGGGCGTCTTTGAATCGATGGTTCTGTTGTTTGCCCCGGATGAATCTTCAGCGGCACTGCTTGGCTCTCTGTTGCTTTATCGCGCCATCTATTATCTGCTGCCGCTGATTGTGGCGACATTACTTCTGGCGGTCACTGAAGTGATGCAACAAAAAGTGGTTGTCAACCGGATTGCTCGACTAATCGGTCAATGGGGTTCAGTCGTGGTTCCGCAGTTTCTGGCTTTGTCGACGCTTGTTGCCGGAGCGGTTCTGCTCTTTTCCGGGGCAACTCCTGAAGAGCCTGGACGTCTGTACTGGCTGCAGGGCTTTATTCCCCTGCCGATTGTCGAGTCTTCGCATTTTCTCAGCAGTTTGACCGGGGCGGTTTTGTTGTTGTTGGCACGCGGGTTGTATCGGAGGCTTGATGCTGCGTATCTATTCACCGGGATCTTCCTCGCCGGCGGCGCTCTTTTTTCCCTGCTCAAGGGCGCGGATTATGAAGAGGCCATCCTGCTGGCGCTGTTATTGGCGGCATTGATCCCCTGCCATCGTCATTTTTACCGTAAGTCCTCTTTGTTTGCAGAATCGTTCAGTTTAAGCTGGATTGTTACTATTCTCCTGGTTTTTGGATGCTCTATCTGGCTGGGGATATTTGCCTACAAACATGTTACTTATTCCGGCGAGCTCTGGTGGCACTTTGCCCTACAGGCGGATGCCCCCCGATTCATGCGGGCCACGGTTGGAACCGGTAGTTTGTTGCTCCTGTTCTCCTTTGCCAGATTATTGAGACCTTCGGTAAAAACGCCGGAGCGGCCAGATGCCCTGGCCCTTGATAAAGCTCGGATGATTATCGCCGGCACGCCTGCGACCGAGGCTAATCTGGCTTTGCTTGGCGACAAGGCACTGCTGTTTGATGACCAGCAGCGCGGGTTTGTCATGTACGGGATTGAAGGGCAATCCTGGATCTCCATGGGTGATCCGGTCGGTCCACCTGCAACGGCACGCGATCTGGCATGGCAATTCCGCGAGCTGGTTGAACAGCACGGCGGCCAGACGGTCTTTTATGAGGTCGGTCCCGCCATGCTCCATGTCTATCTGGATATGGGGTTGACCCTCTATAAGCTTGGCGAGGATGCAAAGGTGCTGCTGAGTGAATTTACCCTGGCCGGCTCGAAACACAGCGAACTGCGTTATACGCAACGCCGCCTCGGCAGGGAAGGATGCAGCTTCGAGGTGCTCCCTGCTGCCGCCGTCCCCGGGCTGCTGCCAGATTTACGGCGTATCTCCGACACCTGGCTGCGCACAAAAAACAGCCGCGAAAAAGGATTCTCCATGGGTTATTTCCAGGAGAACTATCTGTTAAATTTCCCGGTGGCTGTGGTACGGTTGCAGGATGAGATCATTGCTTTTGCCAATCTCTGGACCGGTGCCGAAAAGGAGGAGCTGTCGGTGGATCTGATGCGGTACATCCCACAGGCGCCGGATGGAATCATGGATTATCTGTTTATCAATCTGATGCTGTGGGGACAGGCGCAGGGGTATCAATTCTTCAGCCTTGGCATGGCCCCGCTGTCCGGTCTGGAGAATCGCCCCTTCGCTCCACTCTGGAACCGGATCGGCGCCTTTGTCTTCCGTTATGGGGAGCATTTTTACAATTTTGAGGGCTTGCGTCATTACAAGGGAAAATTCGGACCCCACTGGGAACCCCGCTATCTGGCTTCTCCCGGGGGCTTTGTCCTGCCGCGTATTCTCACCAATATCACCGCACTGATTTCAGGCGGAATCAAGGGCGTTGTGGGTAAATGAATGGTGCGAGGTACGGTCTTTTATCCTTTCATCTTCATCCTCTTTTACCAGAGGATGTGGGAAAGCGATTATCACTGGGAATCAAAAACTCCAAGCAGAACTAAAAACGACACTACAGCAATAAAATCAAAACATCCCTTTACCCTTTCTGAAAAAGATAATTTCCGAAATACGGGACTTTTTTTCCTGAAAAACGTACATTCTGACTGCGGAGATCAGTATATTTTTATACAAGATACTGTTATTGCCAACATTAACTGCATATTCCCTGGTAGGGCACAATTTTTGCATTTTATGTCCTGTTCCACCGCGCAAAGGTGGTAATCGGCCACAGCGGAACTTAATCTTAAAGGGGGAGAAAAATGAAGAAGAGATTATTGGCAGGATTGGCAATAGGGGTGTTTTTTTGTTGTTTGGCATCAAGCGCACTGGCGATGGATATTTCGGCATATGATAATGCTGATAATATGGCTGCGGCGATTGTTGGCAGCGGTATCACCATCTCCAATGCCACTTACACCGGTACGGGAGACGCCTCTGGTTACTTTACCGGGGGGACTGCTGCGGGCATAGGCATAAATTCCGGTATCGTTCTGACATCAGGCTTTGCCTCAAATCTTCAGGGCACCACCAATACTTCCGATGGAATAACTGGGGATAATGATGGAGCAGGAAGTTCTTTTCTGGATGCGCTGGTCCCAGGCTATTCCACTCACGATGCGAGTATCCTGGCCTTTGATTTTGAGTTCACAGGTGGACAGGGCGGCGATGCCTACTTCAATTTTGTCTTCGGCTCTGATGAGTATAATGAATGGGTTAACTCAGCTTATAACGATGTGTTTGGTTTTTTTCTGGACGGTACGGCTGTGGGCAACAATGTAGCCTTAATTCCAGGAACGACCACACCCATTTCGATCAACAATGTTAACAATGGCCTTAATCCTTCATATTATAACGATAATGATAATGATGATTCGAATGCTGGGGCCTATCCCTTCGAGTATGATGGCTTCACCGATGTCTTTACTATAGAGATGCCGGGACTGAGTGCAGGAAACCATACATTGATGCTGGCCATTGCTGATGCAGGAGATTATGCTCTCGACTCAGGGGTTTTTATCCAGGGCAGCAGCTTTGGGAATGAAGCCCCGGGCAATTCTGTTCCCGAACCAGCCAGCATGCTCCTTATGGGCACTGGCTTAGCCGGACTCATCGGAGCACGCCGAAAGATGAAAGCCTGATATCCTTTTCAGCATAGCAGACATTAAGGCGGGGTCACTCATCGGGCCCTGCCTTTTTTTGTGCTTGATTGTCCCGATTCGGAAAATCCCCTGCAGTTGACCTTGAGAATTAGCTCTTGCGACTATGCGACGTTGTTGAACCCAGAAAACGTTATTGCATGATTGCTTTATGAAGCTTTGATAAACTACTTAAATGTCTCCACAACCCGACTAAAAGAGAAATTATGCCGGAATTGCCAGATGTAGAAATATACAGGCAGGAAGCTGAAAAAGCCAGAAACACGGGAATTGAAAGCTTTAAAATAGAAGACAGAAAATTTGTCGGAATTTCAAAAAAAGAATTCAAGAAAAAGCTGAAAGGCGAAAAATTTAAAAAAACCATTCGGCGCGGAAAATACCTGTTTTTATCAACAGGCAAGGAAAAAGCGGTTGTGATGCATTTTGGTATGACCGGCGCCCTGAAATACCTGAGAGAAAGTGAGGATACACCCGAATATACAAAATGCAGTTTTGGATTTATGAATAAGCACAAGCTGCATTACATCAGCAAACGAAAGCTGGGACACGTGGAATTTACCGATAATCTGAAGGAATTTATCGAAGAAAAGGAGTTGGGGCCTGATGCGCTGGAAATAAATGAAAAAGAGTTCATTGCATTGTTGAAAGATAAAAAATCGATGGTAAAAATCGCCCTTACCGATCAATCCGTAATTTCAGGGATCGGGAATGTGTATGCCGACGAAATTTTGTTTCACTGTAAAATTCATCCACAACAAAAAACCACGGATCTCTTCGGATTCAGATTTTAAAAATTTGTATAAAAATACCAGGAAAGTACTGGAGAAGGCCATTGAAAAAGAGGCTGACCCCTTGAAACTTCCTAAGAGCTACCTCCTTCCAAACCGGGCGGAAGGTCATGCTTGCCCGCAATGCAGCGGCAAAATAGCTAAAATAAAAATAGCGGGAAGAACAGGATATTACTGTCCTTCCTGCCAGAAGAAATAGTTCAGAAGGATTCCATCTTTTTGCAGAGATGGAATCCTTCTGAACTATTGGGGAATCAAAAAATCCAGGCAGAACTAGAAACGAAACTAAATCAATAAAACAACAATATCCCCCTTCCGCCTTACCCTGATCATCAAAAAACATCAGAGAAAATTACAGATAACAAATTCGAAATAAGTCTCTATAAAACAATCCTTTCCATTACGTAATGCAGAAGCGATAACCTGCAGTATCTCAGCTAATGCGGACTTGTATTCCATTCCCATTTCATCATAGAATTCATTAAAGGGCCAACAGGAAAACTCGATCTCAGCCTTGGTTCCCCCCTTGTCCAGAATCATCCCATGTTTCTTTTTCTGATGATGAGTAAGCTTGTCCAAGGTGAACGTGCCAAAGCCGCTATCGTGAAAATTCAAGGAGGAACCAACAAATGTTTATTGCTGACTTGTTGACCGCATTGATTATTGCAACATTGATACTGTTACCATTCTATTTTTTGGGAAGGATAGGCCCCTGGAGCGGTTGGTTGTGGTTTGCCCTGATTCTCTTTCTATTTACCTGGGCCGGTGGTGTCTGGGTAGGTCCTTATGGACCAACCGCCTGGGGATTCACCTGGTTGCCCTTCCTCTGGTTCGGATTAATTTTTGCTTTTCTGATAGCCGCGGCCGTGCCGCCCAGGCCCCCACGCACCAGGCGAGAGGCAATAGCGCAAGCCCAGGCGAGAAGAGAAGCCGAAGCCACGACGGCCATCACCCTGGATTTCTTTTTTTGGATTTTACTGGTGGGACTTATCGTGGCGCTGGTGGTTCATTACCTGAGATAGGGAAGGAAATAGATGGGATGGACCAGTGCAGAAATGAGTTTGCAAAATAATTTTGCCGATGCCGGAGGGCACAGGACATTGTCGCCATCAGTCTTCTCCAAATAGTCAAGGGCCATTGGGCCTCTCTGCCTATGAGTCAGTTCTCTACTATTTTTTCCGAAAAAAGGCACCAATAAGCCAATTACCTTGTCCTCCTCCACGCAAATCCGGTGGCAAATTCTCTTCTGGCAGTTCTTATGCGCATGACCGCGTGAGAGTTCACAGAAAGTACTTTGATCTGTTCAGTTCTTTTGAAACAATCTATCGGCTGAAAAAGAAATCGGCTTAGAAATGGTATGAAGAACCAAGAGCGTATCCACATCGGCACTTCGGGTTGGCACTACGATCATTGGCGAGGCACGTTCTATCCCGAAGACCACCCTGGCAAAAAATTTCTTGAATTCTACCAATCTCATTTTCACACGGTTGAGATCAACAATTCCTTCTATCAACTTCCCAAGGAAGAGACTCTAAAGATGTGGCGGGACACTGTCCCGTCCGGATTCATCTTCTCGGTGAAGGGAAGCCGCTACATCACTCATATGAAGAAACTGAAGGATCCGGAAAAACCGGTTTCCACCTTTTTGAAACGAATGGAGATTTTGGGACAGAAACTGGGGCCTATTCTCTTTCAGTTACCACCGAGATGGAAATTCAATCCTGATCGTTTGAAAAATTTTTTAGAAATACTTCCGGACAAATTTCAGTACGCCTTTGAGTTCAGAGATACCAGCTGGTTTGAAGAGGAGACCCTTAGAATCCTGGAGCGATACAAGGCAGCCTTTTGCATCTACGAATTTGCCGGGACCCTCTCCCCGAGGCATGTGACTGCTGACTTTGTCTACATCAGGCTGCATGGACCGCAAGAAAAAGCCTATAAAGGTCAATACGAAACCCGTGTCCTTTCAGGATGGGCAGGGGCCTTTGCTGCCTGGACCAGAGAAAACAAAGAAATCTTTTGCTACTTTGATAATGACGAAGCGGCTTATGCAGCTCAGGATGCTTTGAGATTGCAGAGCATGATCACAAAGGGGTGACAGATGCCTGTCCATAACAGCGATGTGGCGGAAATCTTCAATAGGATGGCCGATCTTCTGGAACTGGAGGGCGCCAACCAATTCCGCATCCGCGCTTATCGAAGCGCTGCCCGGGTGGTCTCGGACCTCCCTCAAAGTGTTGCGGACATGGTGAAGCGGGAGCAGGACCTGTCGGAGCTCCCGGGAATCGGCAAGGATCTGGCGGGCAAGATCAGGGAGATCGTTGAGAAAGGCTCCCTCGCCAAGCTGACGGAGCTGGAAGGTAGTACTCCGAGAGAACTCGCCGACCTCATGAAGCTCGAAGGCCTGGGTCCGAAAAGGGTCATGATCCTTCATAAGCAGTTGGGAGTCAAAACACCGGAAGAATTGCGGGAGGCAGCCGAGACGGGAAAGATTCGGGAACTGTCCGGGTTCGGGAAAAAAACGGAGAGAATGATCCTTGATGGGCTCGGGCAGATTCAAGTTGAAAAGGAGCGGCTCAAACTGATGGTAGCGGAACAGATCAGCGGCCCCTTAGTGCAATACCTCAAGAAAAGCAAAGGGGTCAAAGACATTGAGGTTGCGGGCAGCTATCGCCGTCGGAAAGAAACGGTAGGAGATCTCGACATTCTGGTGACGTGCAGGAAGGAGTCCAACGTGATGGACCGGTTTGTCGACTATGAAGATGTTGACAAGGTCCTCTCCAAGGGAAAGACCCGTTCCAGCGTAGCGCTTCAATCGGGATTCCATGTCGACCTCCGGGTTGTGCCGCAGGTGAGTTATGGCGCGGCCCTTCACTATTTCACCGGTTCCAAAGATCACAATATCGCAGTCCGCAAACTCGCGGTTCAACAACACTTCAAAATCAACGAGTACGGCGTTTTTAAGGAAAAGAAGCGTGTCGCTGGAAGGACCGAAGAGGAGGTCTATAGAAAAGTTGGACTTCATTATATCGATCCGGAATTGCGCGAGAATTGGGGTGAGATCGAGGCAGCCCGGATAAACGGACTTCCCGAACTGATCAACTTGGAAGATATCCGAGGTGACCTCCATGTTCACACCACAGAGACGGATGGGCGCAATAGTCTCGATGATATGGTGAAAGCAGCAAAAAATCACGGATATGAATATCTGGCCATTACGGATCATTCCCAACGGGTCAGCATGGCGCACGGCCTTGATAAAAAGCGGCTGGCCAAGCGTATAAAGGCCATTGACAGGCTGAACGGAAGGATGAAGGGGATCGTAATCCTAAAGTCCGTGGAGTTGGACATTCTTGAAGACGGCTCTCTGGATCTCCCTGACGACATCCTGAAAGAGTTGGATCTTACAGTTTGTGCCGTTCACTACAATACAAAACTATCGAGGCAAAAGCAGACGGAACGCATTATCCGCGCGATGGATAATCCCTTTTTCAATATCCTCGCCCATCCCAGTGGCAGACTCATCAAAGAACGGGCACCTTATGATCTGGATTTGGAGCAATTGATGGAAGCAGCCAAGCAGAGGGGATGTTTGATGGAATTGAATGCTCATCCGGACCGCCTGGATCTCACCGACAGATACTGTAAAATGGCGAAGGAGATGGGGTTGAAAATTGTCATCTCCACGGATGCCCACAGCATCACCGATCTAGAATTCATGCGTTTTGGAGTATATCAGGCCCGGAGAGGATGGCTTGAAAAAGAAGATGTATTGAATACTCGATCTCTTAAAGAGGTCAAAAAGCTTCTAAAAAGAAAATAACTAATCGCTTCGGTCTTTCTTTGTTTCAGTCATTGCCGCAAACTCATAGGGCGCAAGCCTTAGCAGAAAGAATGGGCACAAGATGGCGAGTCTAAACTTCAATGAAAATCCCAAGACCCAATTCACAGACGTGAAGATGATTGCCAAGAAGCAGGCCCGCGAAGAGATAGCGGCCCTTCGCGACGGGATCGAATATCACAATTACCTCTATTACGTTAAAAACCAGCCCCAGATCTCCGATTCCGTTTATGACAAACTTTTCAGTCGTCTCCGGGAGCTTGAGGAAGCTTTTCCTGATTTGCAATCCGCCACCTCGCCGACACGGCGCGTGGGCGCCGAGCCGGTCGATAAACTCAAAAAGGTGAAGCATGCCGGTTTGATGCTTAGCCTCAATGCAGCGCTGGCGGAGAAGGAGGTCGGAGAATTCGACGACTTCGTCCGGCGCAATATTAAAGAAAACAACAATATCACTTATGTCCTTGAGCCAAAATTCGATGGATTCTCAGTCGAGGTCGTCTACGAGAAAGGGATATTTAAGTACGGGGCTACGCGAGGGGACGGCGAGACAGGAGAGGATATTTCTGAAAATCTGAAGACGATTGGTGCGGTTCCGCTGCGCCTCCGGAAAAACGGCTCTCTTCTCTCCCTGCTTTCCGTTCGAGGAGAGGTCTTCTTGAAGAAGGACGGATTTCACAGATTGAATAAGGAGCGGATTCAACAAGGGGAAGATCCCTTTGCCAACCCCCGCAACGCAGCGGCCGGCATGATGAGACAGCTCGATCCGAAGAAGGTGGCCGGCAAGCCTTTCGACATCTTCTTCTACGATATATTGAGGATCGAGGAATATGGGTTCTCTTCCCACTGGCAGATGCTTCAACAATTTGTGGAATGGGGACTGAAAACAAATACCCTCATCAAGAAGACTCATTCATTCGGTCAAATCAAAAAATACCACCGAAAACTTTCAGAAGAACGAGAGCGCCTGGACTACGATATCGATGGGATCGTTATCAAGGTGGATAGTCTTGAACTGAGGGATTCACTGGGAGTCCGCCAGCGGAGCCCCCGCTGGGCCTTTGCATGGAAATTTCAGCCCAAGGAAGAGATTACTACCCTGGAGGAGATTGTTGTGCAGGTGGGGAGAACGGGAATCTTGACCCCGGTGGCTCTTTTGGAGCCGGTCGATGTGGGAGGCGTCACTGTGAGCCGGGCGACGCTGCATAATGAACAAGAGGTGCACAAAAAAGACCTCCGTTCCGGGGATAGGGTTCGTGTCGTCCGCGCGGGGGATGTGATCCCCGAGGTGGTGGAACGGTTAGACGAGCGAGGTAAAAAGAGGACCAAAAAATTTGCCATGCCAAGGGAATGTCCCTGCTGCGCAGCGAAAACCGTAAAAGAAGGTGCCTATACGATCTGTCCTGCTGGGCTTTCCTGTCCTGCCCAACTGGTTGGCCATCTCATCCATTATGCCTCCCGTGACGCCCTGAACATAGTGGGTCTTGGCGGTAAAACGGTAAACCAACTCGTGGGAAAAGGCATGGTCAAGACTATCGCGGATCTTTATATCCTTTCGGTGGACGATCTTTTGCAACTGGAAGGAGTTGCCGAAAAATCGGCAAATAAACTTTATGAGGCGATCCATGCAAATAAAAAACCTCGCCTTGATCGTTTTCTTTACGCGCTGGGCATCCACCACGTAGGCCAAGGGGTATCGCGGGTGCTTGCCCGGAAGTACCGGAGTCTCAATGCTCTCAGGATGGCGGACAAAAATGAGTTGGAAGCGATCTCCGAAGTCGGTCCTGAAATCGCGGAGAGCGTTAACAACTTTTTCAAAGTGGAAGAGAACAAAAAGGTGTTAGACCAGCTCTCCAAATCCGGCGTAGAAGTGGAGGCCATGCCGGCTCGAAATGAACTGCCGCTGAGAGGAAAAACTTTCGTCTTCACCGGGTCTCTGAACTCTTATACTCGCAGCGAAGTCAAGGCAAGGGTTGAGTCCCTCGGGGGCCGCGCGACTTCCAGTGTGAGCGGTGAGACCGATTACCTGGTGGCCGGTGAAAATCCGGGCAGCAAATTCGATGAGGCACAGAAACTAAAGGTCAAGATCATCGATGAGAAGGAGTTCAGGAAATTAATCGGAAGATGAATCCGGATAAAGGAGGTTTGAAATGAAAACGGATGTCAGGGACGTTTGGGAAACCTTATTGAAACGCAAGGAATTTCCATCATCTTACCTATTATGGACATCCCGGGCAGTTTGTCTCATGCGAAACAAGGAAAACGGAATTACAGATCGCTAAAATATTCCCAATCCCGACCGCCTCGCAAGGGTGTTGAGTTGCGAGAAGAAAGGACAGATATTGGAAAAGTCGGAAAAGGCAAGGAATAGACCCTTGAGAAAAAAGATGACATCCTTAAACGACTGAAAGAGGGCAGACCGGCCATCTTTCTGGACTACGATGATCCATTGACGACAGGTCCTCGGAGTTTTTCCTCAGAGATTTACTCATTTTTCCTCAGCAAGGATCCTGTTTTGTTCCGGTTGAAGACGGCCAGCTCGTTTATTTTTAAACAGGAGAAGCAACCAATGAATACTTCAAAGAGAAACGTTGAGCGAATTTCCCGACGCTGGGTTTGGGGAGTTGCCGTGACCATGGTCATCGGATTTAGCGTTTTGATCTGGATAGGAGTACGTGCCTACCGGGAAGCGCCTCCTATTCCTCATTCGGTTGTAACCGCCGAGGGACGTTTGGTTTTTAGCGGTGCGGATATCCGCGCCGGCCAACAGGTCTTTTTGAAGTACGGTTTGATGGACAATGGCACGATCTGGGGGCATGGAGCCTATCTTGGTCCGGACTTTGCCGCTGATTATCTTCACACGCTTGCCGTCGATGCCGCTGAAATGCTCGCACATGATCTCTTTGGAAAGGATTTGGAGCAACTCAGTCCGAGGGAAACGGAAACGGTTCATGCCGCCGTGCCGCCTTTTTTAAAAACTAACAAGTATGATGCCGCCAACAGACACGCTACTATTCAGGAAAGCGGAAGAGTTTTCCTTTGAGCGGCAGATTGGCCGCTGGACAGATTATTTCACAGACCCGGCCGCCAATGGCGGGTTACGGAAAGACTTCATTGACCATCCCGAGGAGCTTCGCCAGCTTACCGCCTTTTTTGCCTGGGCCGCCTGGGCCTCGGTGAGCCGAGCGACCGGATAAGCCTTACTCATATACCAATAATTTTCCTTACGACCCCCTGGCCGGCAATACCCTGACCAGCGAATCGGTATTGTGGAGTGCCCTGAGCCTGATCACCCTGCTGGCCGGCACGGCGCTGGTTCTCTTTGCCTTCGGCAAATTCGACTACCTGGGCTGGAAGGGGGAAAAGCAGCATGTCCATCCGGCCATGCTGCCCGGTTCGGCCAGTCCAGGGCCAGCGGGCCACCATCAAGTTTTTTGTCGTGGTTCCCTGCTTTTTCTGCTGCAGGTTCTGGTGGGCGGGGCTGTCGGCCATTACCGGGCCGATCCCGGCACCTTCTACGGCTTTGATCTTTCGTCGATCCTGCCCAGCAATATTCTGCGGACCTGGCATCTGCAGCTGGCCATCTTCTGGATCGCCACCAGCTATGTGGCGGGAGGTCTGCTCCTTTCCCAGGCCATCGGCATGCAGGAACCGGCCCGGCAGGCTCGGGGGCATGAATATCCTCTTCGCCCTGCTCGTGCTGGTAGTCCGTCGGCAGTCTGCTCGGAGAATGGCTGGGCATCAATCAATGGCTGGGGAACCATTATGGTTCTGGTTCGGGCACCAGGGCTGGGAATTTCTCGAAATCGGCCGGGGCTGGCAGTTTTTCCTGGCTGCGGCCCTGCTTTATTGGGTATTTCTGGTTTTCCGGGCCCTGCGTCCTGCCCTGCAGGACCCTGGCCGCAGCGAGATTGCCTGGCTTTTCCTGCTGGCTGCCTTTGCCATTCCCTTCTTTTATCTGCCGGCCTTTTTCTTCGGCAGTACCACCGATTACACCATGGCGGACAACTGGCGATTCTGGATCATTCACCTCTGGGTCGAGGGTTTTTTTGAACTTTTCGTTACCGCCATGGTGGCGGTGACCTTCTTCCGGCTCGGCGTGGTATCCAAACTGACCGCGACCAGGGTCATTTATCTCGACGCCATTCTCTTTCTCGGCGCCGGCATCATCGGCACCGGCCATCATTGGTACTGGACCGGGCAGTCGACCTTCAACCTCGCCCTCTCCTCGCTGTTTTCCGCCATGGAGGTGGTACCGCTCACCCTGCTCACCCTGGATGCCTGGAGTTTCATCAAACTCACCCGGGGAGAATGCGATGAGTGCGGCAAAGAGCCTGGCTATTCCCCATAAGTGGACCTTCTATTTTTTGATGGCGGTCGGATTCTGGAATTTCGTCGGGGCCGGTATTTTCGGCTTCCTGATCAACTCTGCCGGTGGTCAGCTATTTCGAGGTCGGCACCATTCTCACCCCCAACCATGGCCATACCGCCCTGATGGGGGTCTTCGGCATGGAGGCCATTGCCCTGATGGTCATGGCCTTCCGGCAGGTTCTGGCCGACGACCAGTGGGTCCGGAGTCGAGAAATATATCCGCATTTCTTTCTGGGGTTTGAACGGTGGTCTTCTGCTCATGGTGCTGGGCAATCTCTTTCCGGGCGGCCTGATGCAGTTTTACGACGTGCTTCAACAACGGCTACTGGCATGCCAGGGGACTCGACTACCTGAACCGGGACCTGGTCGCGACCGTGGAATGGGCGCGGATGCCGGGAGATCTCGTTTTCATCTTTTGGGTGTCGTTCCCCTGGTAGTTGCCGCGGTTCGGACCTATGTAGGCATGAAGAATACGCAATTTCGGCGGCATCAGCGGAATAAACATTTTTCCTTATTAAACAAGGACCGAAGAATCTCTACAGACGGAAACCAGAAGAGATTGACATGATAGTGCGACCTTTTTTATGTAAATTCATTTCGCCGTTGTTTTTTATACGGATAAACCTTGATGGCAGTATCACGAAGACGTTGAGCATCCGGAAAAAGTCGCCGTCCCGATGCTCGTCACTTTTCAACAAGTTGGCGACGTGACGGAGGATAGATAGTATGAAAAGATCAAATGTCATTATTCTATTGTTGGCCGTGGCCATTACGTTGTTTGGAGGCTGGAGTGGCATTGCATGGGCTCACTGCGACACAGAGAGCGGCCCGGTTGCTGTGGATGCCCGCAAGGCTTTGGAAACCGGCAAGTTCGCTCCAGTCGCCATTTGGGTCGGAGAAGACCAGAATGATGAATTGCGCTCAATGTTCGACCAAAGCCTGCCTGTTTACCAGATGGGCGGCAAGGCAAAGGCCTTGGCTGAGCAGCATTTCATGGAGACTGCCGTCAGACTTCACCGCCAGGCGGAGGGTTTTCCCTACACTGGTTTGAAGCCTGCCCAACCATTGCCTGCTGATATTGCGACCGCCGAACGCGCTTTTGACACCGGTGACCTTCAGCCTGTCTCGAAGCTGCTTCAGACCGAACTTGAGAAGAAGCTGACAACGGTGTTTGATGAGGCGCGCAAGGCACGAAGCAACAAAGATAAGAACTTGACGGCCGGGCGAGAATGGGCGGATGCTTATGTCAAGTATGTTATCTATGTCCATGGTCTGTACAAAACAATACAGGCTGGACCAGAGCACGGTGTTGGCGAATAGGCAGGGATCAAGAGATTGCTCAACAAGCTGGATGCAGGCGACGGCTTATAGCCGCGCATGCATCCGCGACGTTCGGCCATGTAGTAATAATGAGTACACATATAACTGAAAACTAACCCACTGCGTGGATAAGATTCTTGGTGGTTATTTGGGCGTCGCAGTTTCATTGTATTGTAAATCTAAGAGACAAACTCTCAGATCAAACGAGTAAGAATCTAAATAGAGGTGATGCTATGTTTGTGGCTTTGATTTCCTTTCCACCCATAAAAGAAGGCAAAGATATTGAGTTCAGGGAGTGGTTTGCCTGGTCAAATGAAAAGTTTTCGAAACATAAGGGTTTTATCAGGAGGAGACTTTTAAAGCCTTTGGAGGCGGGCAACTACGCAGCTATTGTTGAATTTGATAATCAAGATGACTTCATGACAATGCATGGCAGTCCTGAGCATGACAAAGCAGGTGAGCGTGTTAAACCTTTATTTGACGGTAGTCCGACGCCTCATTTTTATCAAGTGCTCATAAAGTAGATAAAAAAATGAAATTGCTTTTGAGGCGGCCAAGGCCGGAAGGGAAAATCTTTCCCGATTTTATAGTCCTACCGGGTATGAACAAAGATTGACGGTGAAGACATGCAACTGCCCGTTGTTAATGAGGAACTATACATCGGAAATGGAATCTGCGCGGATCTCTGCCCAGAGGTCTTTGAGGTCCGAGATGAGAAATCGTTTGTAATTGGTCCCGAGATGTGCGCGTCCTGCGACTGTCAGGAAGCGGTCGATTCGTGCCCGGTCAGCGCCATTACGATGAAGGAGGAAACCTGCTTGGGCAATATCGGAAAAACAATGGAACCCGTCAGATACAACAATGCTGGAAGCTTGAAGGTGTTTCTGTAATCAATTAAAAATATTCGATTAGTCATCTATGGCCTGCATTTTGTAAGTTCAATTCCCAGTGAGAAAACAAGTTGTGCCCTAGTCGAGGTGTGCTAGGGGGCGCAAGGCGGCTTGAGCCCGCGCGCAGGAGCGCGCCCGAAAAGCGATTTCCTATCATCTCTATCATCATCTTAAGAGCAGACGGTAAAGCATATGTCAATCATATATATCCTACTCGTCCTATTGATAGTCACGAG
Organism: uncultured Pseudomonadota bacterium; assembly: GCA_963776835.1. Lineage (GTDB taxonomy): Bacteria > Desulfobacterota > Desulfobulbia > Desulfobulbales > Desulfocapsaceae > UBA2270. The sequence continues at coordinate 85,534 of CAVZOB010000005.1, read as the reverse complement.
GGTTTTCGGTGAATTATCGGAGCGTATGGGGCAACCTGCCTTGCTGGGTGAGTTGGTGTCCGGTGTTTGTCTTGGTGTGCTGGTACAAAATCACCACCAAACGTTTCCAATTCTTGCGGGATTGTCCGATAACGAGGTTTTTAAGGCGATTACCGATCTCGGAATCTTCTTCCTGATGCTGCTTGGCGGAATCGAACTTCATCCAGTCAAACTTCTTAAGGCATCGAAGGATGCATTTGTCGTGGCAACCGGCGGCATGTTCCTTCCATTAGCCCTTGGGATCGGTTTTGGATTCCTGATGCTTCCATCATCGGATACCCGCTTTGCGCAGTCGCTGTTTCTCGGCACAGTGATTGCTGTAACAGCGGTTCCCGTCAGCATCAAGGCGTTGATGGATCTCGGCAAGTTGAACACAAGAGTTGGTCAAACCATTGTCTCCGCGGCAGTAATCGATGACACTTTCAGCCTGATCTTGCTTGCCGTTCTGACTGGCTTCCTGCAGAGCGGCACAGCTCCGGGGTTGGTCGCTGTTGCATGGATTATCGGTAAAGTCATTTTGTTCTTCATTATTTCTGGAGGTCTTGGATATTTCCTGTTTCCTATTCTTGGCAAACATTTGAAAAAAAGCCATGCGGACGAATTCGAGTTCAGTATGCTGCTGATTGCAGCCATGGCATATGCGATGCTTGCCGAAGCGCTCGGTATGCACTTCATCCTTGGCGCGTTCTTAGCCGGACTGTTCTTCAGGAGAAGTACGATAACACCACAGACCTACGACGACATCCTGGGCAAGACCAAGGGGTTGACCTCTGGGTTTCTCGCGCCAATCTTCTTTGCCTCAATTGGCATGCATTTGGATTTGGGAGCATTATTGGAGGTCCCGGTTTTCGTTCTCAGCATGATTTTCATCGCTTCCATTGGCAAGGTTATTGGCGCCGGCATCTGTGCCCGCAGTATGGGAATGTCGAATCGCCAGGCGTTGGCGGTCGGTGCAGGCATGAACGCCCGCGGTGCGGTTGAGTTGATCATCGCAGATATCGCCCTGCGCACCGGGATATTTTCTGCACCGGTGCCGGTACCGTCCGTAATCCGTTTCATGTTCTCGGCAGTCGTTATCATGGCGATCGTCACCACGCTCATGACGCCTCCGGCTATCAAGTTCTTCATGCAAGACCGTTGATACATTCAAATCTCGTTTACCATTTTAAGGAGTTTTGCAAACATGTGTTCTTTCTGGTTTTGTTTAAAAAAACAGAGGTTACTGAGCGGGGAGTGGTTCGTTTTGGCTAGGGCCGGAAGCGCCGGGAATGAGAAGCCGCGGGAAGCTCCCGGATTTCCGGATAAAATTTCCCATGTTCGCTGTTTTGAGCGGATGTGAAGCGGTCGTTAAAAATATTCGATTAGTCATCTATGGTCTGCATTTTGCAAGTTCAATTCCCAGTTGGAGAACAAGTTGTGCCTTAGTCGAGGTGGGCCAGGGTGCGCAAGGCGACTTGAGGCCGCGCGTGGAGCGCGCCCTCACCCGGATATGGCCATAAACTCGTTCAGTATGACGGCCCGCCGGTGCCTAAACCATAATATTCCAGAAAATGGAGAGGAGTCATGGCGAAGAACGAAAGTAGACACATTACACTGGATCGCTTCCTGATTCAGCAGCAGCATAGCCATCCGTGGGCCAGCGGGGAGCTGACCCAGGTCATGGTGCAATTCGGCACAGTGGCGAAGATTATTTCCAATTATATGCGACGTATCGCCCTGGAGGGGCTGAGGGGCCCCACCGGAGAGACCAATGTCCAGGGTGAAAAGATAAAAAAACTCGATGAACTGGGAAACGAGATATTTATCAACGCTCTGGAATACGTGGATATCATCGGCGCCATCGTATCTGAAGAGATGGAGCGACCACTGGTGGTGGATTCCCACGGGAAGAAAGGGAAATACGTGGTTTTGATCGATCCCATAGACGGATCCTCCAACCTCGATGTGGACTGCATGGTCGGATCCATCTTTTCCATCCGGAATCTGGATGGTCCGCCGGAAACTTCGATTTTGACACCGGGAACCGTGCAGGTAGTTGCCGGGTATATCTTGTACGGAACCTCTACACTTCTGGTTTATTCGGCTGGAGACGGTGTTCATAGCTTTGTACTGGATGAGCAGATCTGCGAGTTCGTCCTGGATCATCGGCAAGTGCGAATGCCCGACCGGGGAAAGATACTAAGCGCGAATTTTGGAAATTATCCTCAATGGCCCCAGCCCTGCCGGACCTTTGTCGACAATTTCATCAGCAGGGACAAGGATCGGTATTCCCTTCGCTATTCCGGTGCATTGGTGGCCGATCTGCATCAAATCCTTCACCTCGGCGGAATTTATCTTTACCCGGAAGACAGCACACGCCCCGAGGGCAAACTAAGGTTGCTTTACGAGTGCGCGCCCCTGGCGATGATCGCCGAACAAGCCGGCGGAGCGGCAACCACCGGAAGTATACGGGTAATGGAAATCGAGCCCGATACCACCCATCAGCGTATCCCTTTTGCCATTGGCAGCCGGTATGAGGTCGAAGCCTACGAAAAGGAGTACCGGAAGGCAAAAAAAACCTGAAGGAGACACTGTCCATGGAAAAGAAGGTTCGAAATATTTTGAGCAATTACGGCGGTGAAAATCCAGGTGTCCGCGGCAATCTTGCCAGGATCCTCAACCACGGCCGACTCGGGGGCACAGGAAAGCTCGTCATTTTGCCGGTTGATCAAGGCTTTGAACATGGCCCGGCCCGAAGTTTCGCTGAAAATGATGCCGGATATGATCCGGCCTACCATTTCGAACTGGCTCTCGCCGCCGGTTGCAATGCCTACGCCGCCCCGCTCGGCGCCCTGGAGGCCGCGATATCCGACTATGTCGGAGAGATCCCCCTGATCCTCAAGCTCAACAATCATGATTCCCTCGCTCCCGACGGCAAAGCCCCCCTCCCTTCAGTGACTGCCTCACCCCGGGATGCCCTGCGGCTCGGATGCAGCGCCGTGGGGTTTACCATTTACCCGGGATCGGCCCATTTCGTAGAGATGTATGAGGAGATTCAGCAAATCGCCGAGGAGGCCAAAGGGTATGGCCTTGCCGTCGTTATCTGGTCGTATCCGCGAGGCTCCGGGCTTTCAAAAGAAGGGGAAACCGCCATCGACGTGGTCGCCTATGCCGCCCATCTGGCGGCGCAGCTGGGCGCCCACATCATCAAGGTTAAGCTACCTACCGAACACATTGAACAAGAAGCGGCCCGGAAAGTCTACCAGGCTCAAAATATTCCCATCCTCACAGTTGCCGAACGGGTTCGCCACGTGATTCAGAGTGCCTTTAACGGGAAGCGGATCGTCATCTTCTCCGGAGGTTCGAAAACCAGCGAGGAAGCTTTCTACAAGGATATCCGCGGGATCCACGAAGGCGGCGGCTTCGGCTCCATTATCGGGAGAAATTCCTTTCAACGGCCAAAGGAAGAAGCCGTCGAGTTTTTGCGGAACGTAATGGCGATCTACGCGGGAAATAACCCACAAACGGCATTAAAATAAGTTCTTCTTTTACCAACCTGATAGGAGCTGCGGCATATCCGGATGCACCTCATTTTCAGGCAGGGGATGAATAATGAAGAGCCAATCTCACACCGTCATCTATGCAGCTTTTACGGCAAACCTGCTCATTGCCGTAACCAAATTCGGTGCGGCCCTGTTGACCGGTAGTTCGGCAATCCTTGCCGAGGGGATACACTCCCTGGTCGATACAGCAAATGAGCTGCTACTCCTCTATGGACAGCGACGGGCGAAGCTGCCGCCCGACGACCACTTTCCCTTCGGCCATGGCAAGGAAATCTACTTCTGGAGCTTCGTGGTGGCGATTCTCGTCTTCTCCCTCGGCTCGGGGCTTTCCATCTACGAAGGGATAGACCAACTCATTCATCCACACCCGACCCAACATATCTACGTCAATTACGTGATTCTCGGACTGGCCGCACTATTCGAGGGAACCAGCTGGAATATTGCCCGGCGGGAACTGGCCAGGACAAAGGGGAAGCGCGGATACCTGGAGGCCATTCGCCGGGCCAAGGACCCATCCGTGTTCGTGGTTTTCCTGGAGGATTCGGCGGCCCTCCTCGGTCTGGGGGTCGCATTCACGGGCATCCTGCTCAGCCAACTCAGCGGCAAGCATTATTTCGACGCATTGGCCTCGATCGTCATCGGTCTCATTCTCGCGGTAACTGCCGGCATTCTGGCTGCCGAGACAAAGGGCCTGCTTATCGGCGAGAGCGCCAACCGCGAGGTAGTGCAGGGGATCAGGGAAATTGCGGCCTCCTCATCAAGGATCGAACGTGTGAATGAAATTCTCACCATGCACATGGGGCCCGAGTTCATTCTGGTGAACCTGAGTGTCGAGTTTGAGGATGCAGCCTCGGCAGACGACATCGAGGCCCTGATTGCCCGGATAGATCGCAGGATCAAACAGACCTATCCGAATGTCAAGCGCATATTCGTGGAAGCCGAGGCCTGGAGGAAGCGCGATTCAGCCGATATGATACGAGAAAAAGCGCAGGTTTGAGCAAGGGGTGAAATTGTACATGATAATCATTAGCCAGACGGGGGTGCGGTATGCGCATCATTCGTATCTCCTTGAGATAATAGTATTAACACGAAAAGGCGCGACCGATTCTTCTACGATATCAAGGGGGAAATCACCCTTTCATTAAATTTTTTTAATAATTTCAAATCAATAACCTGGCCGGACAACGCTGAAAACATGACGCAAAAAGGTGAAAATAAAAAGAAGGGAAAAAAGCCCCGACTGTTCAAACTCGCCTTGGGCGCGTTGGGGGTTGTGTATGGCGATATCGGCACCAGCCCGCTGTATGCGCTCCGGGAGTGTTTTAGCGGAAGTCATGGCGTTCTGCCAGTGGAGGCCAATGTCCTGGGAGTTCTCTCGCTGATATTCTGGTCGCTGATCCTCGTAATTTCAATAAAATATCTTGTTATTATCCTGCGGGCCGACAACCAGGGCGAAGGAGGAATTCTTGCCCTGATGGAACTGGTGCTCCCGAAGAAAGGAAACAACAACAGTCAACTATTCTCTTTCTGGGTCTATTCGGCGCGGCTCTGCTCTATGGCGACGGAACCATCACTCCCGCCATTTCCGTACTCAGTGCCATAGAAGGGCTGGAGATCGCCACGCCGATTTTCAAACCCTATATTGTGCCCGCAACGCTGGTTATTCTTTTCCTGCTGTTCAAGCTGCAGAAGCGGGGAACCGGTGACGTCGGGATGCTGTTCGGCCCGGTTATGCTGGTGTGGTTTCTGGTCATTGGTTTTACTGGCTACGCAAGCATTATCAAAAATCCCGGAGTACTGTCCGCCCTCAATCCCTCCCACGGTTTTCTCTTCTTTTCCAGCAACGGCATGGTCAGTCTGTTCATCCTGGGTGCGATATTTCTGGTTGTTACCGGCGGCGAAGCGCTCTATGCCGATATCGGCCATTTCGGGCGGGCACCGATTCGCCTCTCCTGGTTTACGGTTGTGCTTATCAGCCTGCTGTTGAATTACTTTGGCCAGGGAGCCCTGCTGCTGCGTAATCCGAAATTCGCGGTAAATCCCTTTTATCATCTGGCACCGACCTGGGCTCTGTATCCGATGGTGGGCCTGGCGACCGTGGCCACCATCATCGCCTCCCAGGCCATCATCTCAGGCATCTTTTCCCTGACCTTTCAGTCGATCCAATTGGACTACCTACCCCGGCTCCGTGTTCTCCACACCTCCGAAGAGGAACAGGGGCAGATATATATGCCGCAGGTCAACTGGCTGCTGTTCCTGGCAACGGCGGGGGTGGTGCTGGAATTCCAGTCTTCCGGCAATCTGGCGGGCGCTTACGGGATGGCAGTATCCACCACCATGGTGATTACCACCCTGCTTGGGTATACGGCGATGCGAAAGCTGTGGAATTGGAATCGGTTTGCTGCGGCAACCGTTGCAGTTTTTTTTCTGCTCATTGATCTGTCTTTTTTTGCCGCCAACATGTTAAAAATCCTGCAGGGGGGCTGGTATCCCCTCATCCTGGGAGCAATGGTGTATCTGCTGATGTCCACCTGGATGAGAGGGCGGGAAATTGTCGACCGTCAAAACCAGGAATTCGTGCAGCCGATGAAAGGTTTTATGGAAAATCTGGATCTGAGAACGGTAAAAAAGGTCCCCGGGACAGCAATCTATCTCACGAGGAATCCCCTATCGACTCCAGCTGCCTTCGTCCACAACATCGACCACAACAAGATTATTCACAGTCGAGTTATTTTCCTTGCGGTTGGCACGAAAAATGTCCCCCATGTCCGGGCCGACGAGCGGATCACCTTTGCAAAATTACCCAAAGGGGCGTACCGGATACTGCTAAAATACGGTTATATGGACAGGCCGGATATCCGGGCGGCGCTGAGAATTCTCTGGAACCGGCACCTGCTGAAAATCGACCTGGACGAAACGACCTTCTTCCTGAGCAGAGACACCCTGGTGCCGACAGAATCCATCGGTATGCATAAATGGCAGGATCATCTTTTCGACTTCATGTCCCGTAATGCGGACAGAGCTGTCTTTTATTACAATCTTCCTCCGGAAAGAGTCTTTGAAATCGGAGCGCAAATCAGGCTATGATCAAGAGCGGCAAAAATTAAGGATAACTTTTCTTTCGGCACGATATTTGAATAGTGTATCAGTGAAGCAATGCTTTCTGCGGAGGCATAGACTCGTTTTTCAACCACAACCCGTATTAAAGGAGGAACACACCATGACCCGAAGAAGTCTGACCATGTTGACGGTTTTTCTATCCGCTTTGCTTTTTTCAGCATTGGCACAGGCCCATTGTCAAATGCCCTGCGGCATCTATGATGATGAAGCCCGGCTGAAGGAAATTTCCGAAGATGTCACGACTATTGACAAAGCGGTGGAGATGATCACCGAGCTGCAAGCGGAAAAAAAGATCGATTATAACCAGCTGGTGCGCTGGATTGACAACAAGGACCATCATGCGGCCAAGATCCAAAAGATTGCCAGCGAGTATTTTCTCGCGCAGAGGATTAAATTCGACGATGCCCAGTATGACAAAAAGCTGGCCGCCCTGCACCAGGTGATAGTCTACGCCATGAAGTGCAAACAGACCGTGGACAAAGAAATGGTTGAAAAATTAAAGAAAGCATGCCGCACGTTTGAACAGCTGTACATGGAGAAAAAATAAGCGGGGCATAAAAAGGCGCTCGCACAATATCGGAAAAAAGGAATTTGTCGAGAAGCGGAGAACATCGCGATCGCCTCCATTATCCGGAACGAATGGTTTGTGACCTTGATCCGGGCGACGGTAATTTCTCAGCGGTGCGCGGGGCCGCGGTTCTGCTGAGAAATTTATTTGAAGAAATGGTGAACAGCGAATCGATACCACACAAAATCCCGGGAGCAAAATGTCATAAAATCTCCGCAGTTTACATAAGGCTGAAAAAATCTTACAGAAAACGTTTTAATCCTTTCTCACAGGACATGTCCGGAGAAATAAGACGTTTTCTTCTCTTTTAACTGCCGGAAGTACTTAAGCCCTAAAATTTCATGCAGAGAGGGAAATACAATGGATCATGATGTTTTTATCATCGGAACCGGCACGGCAGGCAAAACCGCCGCCTTCATGCTGAAGGCCAAGGGGTTTAATGTCGGCATTGCAGACCATCGTCCATTGGGAGGAACATGTTCATTGCGTGGTTGCGTCCCGAAGAAGGTGTTGTGGGGCATTGCGGATCTGGCGGCAAAAACCGGTGCCCTGGATGCTATCTCTACTGCCCGGATAAAGTGGCGAGACCTCATCAGGTTCAAGAATACGTTCACCGATCCGGTCCCCGGGTGGAACGAGGAGATGTTCAGGGATGAAGGCATCGTTATTTATAAAAACAAGGTGCGCTTTACCGGGACACATGAACTTGCAATAGGCGGGAAAACAATCTCCGCATCAAAGATCGTCATCGCCGCCGGGGCGACCCCCCGGAAGCTGGATCTCCCCGGGGAAGAGTTCATTACATTGAGTGATGAATTTCTCGACCTCCCGGCCCTGCCGCAGCATATCGTCTTTATCGGCGGCGGCTACATTTCGGCCGAATTCGCCAATATTGTAAGCGCCTGCGGCAAAAAGGCGACTATCCTGCATAGGAGTGCCGCATTTCTTAAGGGATTCGAGCCCGACATTGTAAATCTTCTGCTGAAAGGAATGAAAAAGAGAGACATGGAAGTCTTCACCGATACCCCGGTGACCGGTATATACAGGCAGGGGAAAAAACTTATCGTGAAATCGGAAAAGAAAGAATTCGAGTGCGACCTGGTGGTGCATGGGGCCGGGAGGGTCCCTGCGATAGAAGAACTCGGCCTTGAGGAAGGGAATATTTCCGCAAACAGGAAAGGCATTGCCGTGAATGCATATCTGCAGAGCACCACAAACCCCGATGTCTATGCCGCCGGCGATGCGGCAGATATCGGCCTTCCCCTGACCCCTACTGCCGGCATGCACGGCGAGACTATCGCCAAGAATATCATAGATGGCAATACGGTACAGGTAAACCATGCAGCAACGCCGACAGTCGTATTTTCGCTCCCCCCGATGGCCTCCGTTGGTTTGACCGAAAAACAGGCAAAGGATAAGGGCCTCGATTTCAGGGTGAACTTCACTGAGAACACGGATGATTTTGATTCCAGAAGGCTCGGCCTCAAAAGTTCAGGCTACAAGGTGATAATAGAAAAGGAAGGAGGTAAAATACTCGGGGCCCATATCCTTGGAGAGAATGCCGATGAGGCAATAAATATATTCGCCCTCGCCATGAAGGAAGGCATAACGGCGGACAGGCTTGCAAAAGTGCTCTGGGCTTTCCCCACCGCAATCTCCGATGTCGAAGACATGGTTGGATGAAAAAAGGGATTTACGGGTTCTCGCTCCCGGAGAAGACAGCTGATGAAAAAAGATCAAGGATATCAGGACCGGCCGATTAATAGGCGTCGTCACCGATAGGGTGTCACTCTTGAGAAGTCGACGTGAAATTCTTCGAGCATCTCCTGCACAGGAGATGGTTATGGTCATAATGTGTCGTTTTTATTCCAGGTTTACATGTCTATCATTACCTTTGCGTATTCTCAGAAAAATCTGTCCGAAGAGAAGCGGAATGAAACTGAAGCAGAGAACCACGGCCCATTCGTTTAACTTCGGGGCTACAAGCTTCATTGCCGCTGCCAGCGGTGGAACATAAAGGATTGTCATGGTCACGGCTATACTGAGTATAATGGCGATCCAGACATAACCATTGCGGGTTACTTCATTAAAAAAAATACCACTGTCCTTGCTGCGGACATTTAAGACGTGCAGCATTTGTCCGAAGGTGACAATGAGAAAGCTGGTGGTCTGTGCCCGCATTTCATCCATTCCCATTAATTTCAAAGAGAAGAAAAGGCCGCCGAGTGCCGCTGCACTTATAAGGAAGGCATAAAAAGAGATATGCAGCCAGTGAGCACGTTCCAGGATCGGCAGCTTCGGATCCCGCGGCGGCTGGGTCATAATATTTACATCTCCTTCGCCCATACCGAGGGCCAGGGCAGGAAACACATGGGTAACCGCGTTGAGATACAGAATCTGCAGCGGCAGAATAGGCATGGGCAGTGTCAGGATGGAGCCGAAAAAAACAGTCAATATCATGCTGAGGCTGATGGTGAGAAGAAAGAGAATAAACTGGCGGATGTTGTTGAATATGATGCGGCCTTGTTCGATTGCCGCAACAATGGTTGAGAAGGAATCATCCTTGAGGATCATGTCGGCAGCTTCCCGTGCTACCTGAGTGCCACGGAGACCCATGGCGACACCGATATCTGCTTTTTCGAGGGCCGGGGCATCATTGACGCCGTCACCGGTCATGGCGACAATATTGCCCTCCTGCTGGTAGAGTGAGACAAGCTCAAGTTTCTGTTTAGGAGAAACGCGGGCGAATACGGTGCAATCGAGAATCCGCTTTTTCTCTTCATTGCTCAGGGTATCCATTTCTTTTAATTCACCGCCCTCCATGGCTTCCAAAGAGTCATCGGACATGCTCAAATGTCCGGCAATGGAACGGGCGGTTGCAATCTGATCGCCGGTGATCATAATTGTCCTGATGCCGGCGGTATGGGCGGCGGCAATGGCATCTTTGACCTCTTCACGCGGCGGATCGAGGAAACAGGCAAGGCCGAGCAGCGTCAAATTGCCATACGGTTCGCTATGGCGCTGTGACTCTTCTTTCATGGCCAGGGCCAGAATACGCAAGCCTTCACCTGCCAGCTTTTCTGAATGCTCAAGCCATTTATCACGTATCTGGTTGTTAAGTTTTTCAGCACCATTGTCACCAATATATTCCTGACAAGCATCAAGGACTTTTTCCGGAGCACCTTTGACGGCAAAGAAATAAGCCCCGTTTTTTCCATGCACCGTGGCCATCATTTTCTTTTCAGGGTCAAAAGCTACTTCATATTCTTCCGGGTATTCTTCCAGGAGTGATTTTTTGCGAAGTCCTGCTTTTGCAAGCGCCACCAGAAAAGCTACTTCCATTGGATCTCCCATGGCCTCGGGATTGCCGTTGTCATCCTCATGGAGTTCTGCATTGCCGCACAGGGCACCGGTTCGGAGTATAAGCTGCAGGTGTTCATGCTCGTCAGGGTCAATGATCTTGCCGTCAACAGTAAATTTACCCTCGGTTTTCAGGCCTTCACCGGAAATCACCACCTCCATTTCAGGAAGAATAAGGCGGCTGAGAGTCATCTGATTTTCGGTCAGGGTGCCGGTTTTATCGGTGGCAATAATCGTCGCACTGCCAAGGGTTTCCACGGAAGATAAACGATTGATCAGGGCATTGCGGCGGGCCATGCGGTGCATACCCCGGGCCAGAGCGATGGTGGCGACAATGGGCATGCCCTCGGGGATAGCAGCAATCGCCAGAGCTATACCTGTTTCCACCACGAGGAGAAGATCTTTTTTCATCATCCAACCGGTGACGACTATGATTGCCGATAAAATAACGGTCAGCCGGATAAAGGCACGGCCCAGCTGGTCGAGACGATCTTCCAGGGGGGTTTGTTCTTGTTCGGCCTGTTGAATCTCCTCGGAGATTTTTCCAAGTTCCGTGGCCATACCTGTAGCCACAACCACTGCTTCGCCGCTGCCGCGGGTAATAGCCGTGCCGTTGAACAGCATGCAATGTCGTTCTGCCAGAGGCGTGTCTTTATCTGTTGCCGAAATATTTTTTGCAACAGGTAATGATTCACCGGTAAGGGAGGATTCATCTATTTCAAGCCTCGCCGCTTCAATGAGCCGCAGATCCGCCGATACCGTATCCCCGGCCTCAAAAACAACAATGTCTCCGGGCACCAGTTCTTGTGAAGGTATTTTTAATATGCGGCTGTTGCGCCTTACCCTGGTCATCGACTGGCTGAGCTTACCCAGGGCTTCCATGGAACGGACGGCACGCAGTTCAGTGATAAAGCCTATTATGGCATTGAAAATAACCACAACGCTGATGGCGATACCCTCCACCCAGCGTCCAACAAAGAAAGTGGCCAGGGCTGCTGCCGCCAGCAAGAGAACAATGACGCTCTTGAACTGATTTACCAGGATCGACCAGAGGCTCTTTTCTTTCTTTAGCTTGAGGCGATTGGCCCCGTACAGTCGGTATCTCTGTTTTGCTTCAGCACTTGAAAGACCTTCCCGCTCTGCAACCCCAAGGTTTTGGAGGAGGGATTCGATATTTCTGGCCCAGGGAATATCCGGCAGTTCAGGCATATTTTCCAATAGTTATTTATGACTGGTTGAGACCTGCAGCAGCACCCCATATGCACGCCATGATGCAACAGGACAGGATCCGGGATAGATGAAAAGAGTTTACCGTCCAACTGAGATATTCGTTGAAGAACTCCTGGGTCTGCATATTTTTCGGGAGGAAATGACAGGATCTCCGTCATGGTTGTTTTTTATTAACGGTCGCTGTCTCCTCATCGCCGGCCCGCAATTTACGGATAATAAAAAAGGCACCGATTACCACCACTAAGACGGCGACAAGACCTGCAATTGTCATCACCTCAGGATTGGCCAGCAACGCAAGACCCCGATCCAACAATCCTGCCAAGGCCAGCATGCCCGGCAATATACCGATTAGCGTACCCGCCAGAAAATCAAAAAAACGGATATGTGAGGCTCCGGCCACCAGATTGACAATAGTGAAAGGGGCAAAGGGAACCAGCCGGATAATTGAAGTGGACAGGATACCCCGACGACCCATTTTCCGACTGAGACGATTGAGTCGTTTGCCAGCCAGCCTCCTCACCGCGGTTCGACCGGCGAAATAACCAAGCCAATAGGTAACAGCGGCATTGCAGCAGACTCCTGCAAGAGCATATCCCATCCCCACCCATGGGCCGAACACAAGAAACGTCAGGATGAGCAGAAGGGTAATCGGGGCCATAATCAGACCGCCGACTATATAGATACCCCCTACATAAAAAAGGGTGAAGCGGCTGTTGCGCACCCACTCCCCATAAGAGCTCAATCTCTCGACTGAAAAAAGTTCCTTTATTGAAGTTGTTTGCCAGAGGATGGCAAATCCCAGACAAACCAGGACGAAAACAGCAAAGCCGACAAGACGTAAATGGCCGTTTTTGTTCTTTTCCTCCTGAATCATATCCTCAATAATCTTTTCCGGATCGATCGGCTCTTCAGGGTCAAGGATATTTTGTTGTTCCATCAACAATTCGATTGCTTCTGTATCTTCAGGCTCCAGAGGCCGTAATGTCCGATCGCCGCCGCAAAGACTTTCTATTGCCCTTATAAGAGATTTTTTTTCTTTTACAGTCTCATCGACCACGTGGGCATCGATCCCCAGATGTTCGGCCAGAAGTCGGTTGCGAAGAGCTGCGATCTTGTTTTCTATGGCCTCTTCCCCCTCGGCTTCTATGGCCAGGTCACATTCACTGTCCAGCCCCATTGATCGATTATTGAGATTGGATGAGCCAATACGCACAAAAGAGTTGTCGGCAATCATCAGCTTGGAATGCACATTGATGGCTTTCTCATCCGGTAAACCTTTCCTGAAAGGATAATAAATCTTCAGTTTGTGAAAACGGTCAGCCTGATACAGCTTCTTAAAGGAAAGGTTTCGCAGGGTATCCATGGTATATTGAGACAACCAGCCGTCTGTCTGCCGGGGCAGAATGATGACGATTTCCGGACTGTCTTTTTCCTGCAGCCTGGCGGCCATGGCCTCGACCACTTTCTGAGCGGTAAAATATTGATTTTCAATATACACGGTCTCTTTTGCCGCAGCGATGCTGTCAATATAGAGTTGTTCCACCTCCTTGATTTGACTGACATCCTTATAGACTCCTCTAGTACGGGCCACACCGACCCGGCATCTTCTGATATCAATGCCCACTTTTTCAGGCCACGGTGACGGCCCTGAAAAATCGCGGGGTTCTGCCAACTTCTCATCTGTCACTCTGTGCCATCGTTCCCGAAAGTATTGGCCGAGAAAACCGGCAATCTCACCGGCTACGGCAATCTGAATCTCATGATTTGGACGGCATTGAATGCCGTCCATTTTTTCTCTTCTTTGATCAACGGCGTTATGTGCCGGCGTGTCCCAACGCTCTTTGGTAAAATCGATACCGCCCACAAAAGCCACCCTGTCGTCAATTACTACTGTTTTCTGATGATGAGAGGCGCCGATGGGATGGAGTCCGTCCACTTCAATACTGATGTGCCGGTGGGATTTCCAGCCAAGACGGTAAATGGGAAACCACTCTCTTTTCATGCCGAAGAGCATGGCAAAATCCCAGAGAAGAATGTAGACCCGAAGTTTCTTTTTTTCCTTGGTAAGTTGATTCAGAAAATCTCCGAGAGGAGCCGGATACCCGTCATCCGGCTCCTCGGGCATCAGCTTTTCACGGCTGTAAATATCCCATGCTTCAATGTAAATAGTTTTTTCAGCCTTTATGGCTGCACTGCGGAAGGCTCGGAAATATGCATCCGCATCGATTAGAAAAGAAACTTTGTCTGCTTCAGCAAGACAGCTGCAGTTTTCTCCGGGCCGAAGAATCCGTTCAGTCCTGTCTTCCTTATTTTCCAGGTCATTCATCTATACGATAATTTATTAAAATTGTTGGTCTTTTTGTTTCTTCCGCTTCACCGTAGAGCTGCCCGAAATTCATGCCTTCTTCTCCTTGCAGTCTGCAATATATCTTTTTAAGACCAACAAATTATTGATGGCGAAGAAAAAGAGAGCCCTTGGGCATGAAAATAGCAAAAATTGACCTCACTTTTTATGATAATAATTTGGCAAACTCACGATAACCAAGGAAGGCAATATGGGATTTCTCCCACAGTGTAAAGTTATCACCATTGATTTTGATTGTCAATTTTGCGCATTCCACTGAATCCGACCACCGATTCCCGTGGAATCGGTGGCCGGTTTGGTGTGGAATATGCGACATGGATATACTCTGCTTTTGGAGACGCAGTCTGGCTGTGGGTCCGGATAGCTGGAAACGAGGCTAAAACAATAAAGCAACAACGTCCCCCTTTACCCATCCGAAAGATATAATGACAATGTCAGTACGCGTTGTTATAATCAGAGGAAAACAAAGGAGATCATTTTATGCCCAAACTGAGTATCACTACAAGTAAGCGCGAAACGCTGAATATTCGGATCAAGCCCGAGGAACGAAGCCTTATCGACCATGCCGCCAGAATGCGGGGGAAGAACCGCACTGATTTTATCCTGGATGCCGCGCGTCTGGCGGCGGAAGAAACACTGCTTGATCAGGTGATCATCATGGCCACTCCAGAGGCGTATGCAAAATTTCTCGCCCAACTGGAAATGCCGCCCAACCCCAATGGCCATTTGATCAAAACGATGCAGACCCCTGCGCCCTGGGAAAAAGTATGACGCTTTCGCCACCGGAGCCGCTGGCAGATCGTCACGATCTCGAGACGTTCACGTCCGGTGTGGAAAACCTGGACGCTTGGCTCAAACGGCGGGCATTAAAAAACCAGACTACCGGGACATCGCGGACCTTCGTTACCTGTGAGGGGTCGCGCGTCATAGCCTATTATGCCCTGGCGTCGAGTGCAGTTACGATATCTGAAACGTCAGGCCGCTTTCGCCGTAACATGCCCGACCCAATCCCTGTTGTTGTACTCGGACGACTGGCAGTGGACCAGGATTTTCAGGGTAAGGGGATGGGTCGGGCTTTGGTCCGTGACGCAGGATATCGGGTTATCCAGGCTGCCGATGCTATCGGTATCCGTGGCCTGATTGTTCATACCATCTCCGCCGAAGCCAGGGGCTTTTATGAAGCGGTTGGCTTCGTCCCCTCCCCTCTTGACCCAATGACCATGATGATTACCCTGGCTGATCTCAAAGCAAGCCAGTAGGAAGCAACGGGGTCAGGATTCCAAGATGTTAAGTTGTCTCTTCAAGCTCGGCCTTCAAATATTTCATCCGCCTGGCCAGTTCAAGCTCTTTCTGAATGCGTCTTGATAAGCGGCGCACGGCTGTGGACTGATATTCCCCACATCCCGATTCACGGGCCAGTCGGCCAGCCACGCCCGTGTTTCTGAGGTGATTCTCTGCTGTGACTTTGATTGCAAAACGGACGAGTCAAGCTGATAGGCGAGACACACCTTGTCGGTGATTTTCACCAGGAAGATGGATGCGTGATTTCCGTAGCATGGGGGTAAACTGACCTCTCAAATTTCAACTTTTTAACTTGGATGCCTGACACCATTGTTCCGTGACACCATTGTTCCCTCAATCCACGCCCCCGCGCGGGGGGCGACCCTTCCGCAATCATCCAGCCCATGACCCACCGCAGTTTCAATCCACGCCCCCGCGCGGGGGGCGACCCGTGACTCGCTATGATTCCGGTCATGTCAAAATGGTTTCAATCCACGCCCCCGCGCGGGGGGCGACACTAGACGAGCCAGCAACAGCCTCGCCGGGCATGTGAGGTGTTTCAATCCACGCCCCCGCGCGGGGGGCGACAGGCAGGGCTATCTCGCCTGCCATTGACAGGTGTTTCAATCCACGCCCCCGCGCGGGGGGCGACATTAGTCTCTCTGGCTACTTCGGGATACCGTATATGTTTCAATCCACGCCCCCGCGCGGGGGGCGACATGGTCGGATGCAGTCAGCCGAGCACTGAAATAGTTTCAATCCACGCCCCCGCGCGGGGGGCGACTGCTGCATCGCAGATCGTTGAGCCGTGCTATTGACGATGTTTCAATCCACGCCCCCGCGCGGGGGGCGACCTATCGCGGCTGTCAATAGCTGTATCTGTTCTGGATGTTTCAATCCACGCCCCCGCGCGGGGGGCGACACCTGCACCGACGGTCACTCACTGTACCTGTTCGACGTTTCAATCCACGCCCCCGCGCGGGGGGCGACGGCCGCGAGCGTTGACCGCAGCATCATGACTACATGGTTTCAATCCACGCCCCCGCGCGGGGGGCGACATGCCGGGTTGAGCATCGGCATCGGCCAGATCAATTTGTTTCAATCCACGCCCCCGCGCGGGGGGCGACACTGCGCGAACGTGCCGCTGTTCAGTCGACGATACCAGTTTCAATCCACGCCCCCGCGCGGGGGGCGACCAGTCAGCTAATAGCGGCTAGACGGCGCTCTTACGAGTTTCAATCCACGCCCCCGCGCGGGGGGCGACGCTTGAGTCAGTGGCCTGGTCCTGGCCATGGACACAGTTTCAATCCACGCCCCCGCGCGGGGGGCGACACTGCCAGACGTGTGCTCTACATCGGGCCCTGGTATCAGTTTCAATCCACGCCCCCGCGCGGGGGGCGACTAATCATCGGCAGTGGCAATAACATCCAGAGCTGGTTTCAATCCACGCCCCCGCGCGGGGGGCGACACGCTCAGCTGCGAGGATCAGCGACATCAGGGTGTCGTTTCAATCCACGCCCCCGCGCGGGGGGCGACCATGGATCAAGTCACAGATGCAGCAGTATGGTTTCAATCCACGCCCCCGCGCGGGGGGCGACCGTACGGCCTGATCATACAGCCCGTGCAAGTTTCAATCCACGCCCCCGCGCGGGGGGCGACTGTACTTCAAAAAAACTTCATAATATCAATAGTCAAAGCACCCTTCAACGCGAAGAGGTACATAATCTTTATAAAAAAACATTCTCTCGAAAAGAGAAAGAATTATACTACTACAAAATCAACACTTTAAATCGTCTGCGAACAGCTCAGAAAAACCATGTCCGCTTAGGGTTCGCGCACCTCCTTCTTTTATAGAATAAGCGGGCCTTCAGGATCATAACCAGGCTTGGCCCCCACATGTTCCACCCTCCGTTTCCAATTGCTACCAAGAAAATAGAAACGCAGACTATCCTGGCTCTCATCAACTTCATCAATCAACCGTGCACGTAACGCTGACCACTGCCCTGGGTCTACCAGGCATTCAAAAACAGAAAACTGTACCCGTTGGCCACAATTCTCACAGGCTCTAGCCACGCGCCGCAAGCGCTTACGCCCTGCCGCAGTTTCCGTTTTGACATCATACGTTACTAATACCAGCATATCAGCCTCGCTTCCTACTTCCAAAAATAGGGTGGATAGCCATCCAGATCACCCCGCAGATAACGACTCAACAACAGGGCCTGCACATAGGGTAACAAACCAAGCGCAACTTTTTCATTAATAAAAGGATGCTGCAACTCTTCCTGTTTTCTCTTTTGATAGGCAATCAACACCGCCTTACGGGTTTCATCATCCATGACCACCGCGCCGGTTTCCGTGGTCTTGAATCCCTTTCCCTTGATTTGTTGTCGATTAACCAATGAAAGAGCCAGTCGATCAGCAAGTACCGGCCGCAATTCCTCCATGAGATCAAGGGCCAGACTCGGCCTTCCTGGCCGATCCCGATGCAGGAAACCAACCGCCGGGTCCAGCCCTACTGTCTCCAAAGCCGAACGGACATCATGCACCAGAAGTGTGTACAGAAAGGACATCAACGCATTCATATTATCCAGCGGCGGTCTTCGACTCCGTTCTTGAAAGAAAAACTCCTCTTTCCGGGACACAATGAGATGATCGAACACACCAAAATAACGCCGTGCCGCATCCCCTTCCATGCCCCGAACATTATCAAGTGATTGTTCCTCCTGAAGCATTATCAGAGCGCGCCCCAACGAATCAGCTGCAGCCTTGACCTCCCCATTAGCCGCTATTTCCGGATGATCCCGCAGGGCACGAAGAAGCACGATTCGCTGATTGGCAACCTTGGCAGTGACCACGGCTCGGGCAATAACAGCTGATTGACAGGGATCGTCAGACCTTCGATACTGTTCCCGCCGCAAAAGTACGTTTCCCGAGACCGGTCCCTCAACCCTGGCCCAAAACCTACCGTGCTCACTTAAAAAAGAGATTCTCACCCCGCGCTCGGCGCAAAGCTGCATCAGCGGTGGCGAACAGGAAACCTGGCCGAAACAGATAATGGAGGCCAAGGTATGGAGCGGTATCCGAAGCCGCGTTTCGCGCTCCACCCGGACGGCCACGGTCTCACCGTCCCGCGCCAGATAAGCACCTTGGGTTGTCACATAGAGGGTATTCAGTAGATGCCGCATGCCTATTCTCGAATTATCATTTTTGAGAGCTTGGGGACTTTTTCGCCGTCAAACGCTTTCGGCTTTCCGGCTCGGTCAGATAATTTTCCGGCGTTACCACCTTCTCTCCCGTTTCTTTCTCCAGCTTTTTCCGCGCCTCTCCGGCAATTCTGCCCGCCCTTGCGGGCTGCGATCTTGTTCTCGCCAAAGCCCTGCGCTTCCTGCTTGCGGGCAATCTCGGTGGTGGCCGCCTCGCCCAGCATGGAGAAAATCAGCTCCAGATCGGTCATGTGGTCGCGCAGATTTTCCCGCTCCAGCCCCTTCAAGTTCTTATATTCCGAAGGAGTCAGGCCGAAGGCGGCCTTGGAGATTTCCGAGGTCAGGATGGCGTATTCCGGCTCACCGTTGACCCCCCGATTCTTGCCATTCATCGGTCAATTCGGCCCGGACGGCGATGCCGCGCATCCGCTTCTCGATCCAGGCCTCGGAATACCCCTTGGCCCGATACAGCGCCTTGGTCCGCTTGGTGGCCAATTCCGGATCTTCGATCTCCTGCACCCGCTCGTAACCGACCTTGGCCAGCCAGCGTTTGAAAGGCTCGGCCTTGGGCGAGGGGATGGACTGGATGATACGGAAGATGCCCTCGGTGTTGGCGCAAAGCATTCGTTGCGCGCCGCCGGAAGTTCCGATGGAAAGGGTCTGTACAATCTGTACCCACCCTTTCCCCAGCTCCGGGTCGCGCTGCTTCATTCGTTGGATATATTGCTTAGGATCTTTTGAGTCGATCAAAGTCAATACAATATCCTCAACAACAAACCACCATTCGTTGTTATGAAGCATTCGTCTGATTTTTTTGTCTTTGAAAACAACCATCTTTGTTTCCATATTAATTCCTCACCCTCTCTGCTTTCTTATCTTCATCAAGGTTCCAACAAAAGCGGTGGACTCTCTTCATGTCACATTGGCTAAAGCTGCTGCCATATACCCCTTCACGCTCCGCCGTGACCCGGTTACCTTTGGCATGCAGACAGATAGCATGGAGCAGCTCTCGCATTTCTTTTCATACCTTGCCTGGGGAGTACGGCCGCTATTGACCAACTCATGCAGCCGCCGGGCCGCATCGCTCGTTTTTGCCCGTAAAACGTCATCAAAGACTACCGCCAGTCGCCGATGGGGCTTGCCGTAATAGATCGCTCCCTCCGGCACGGTGCAACCAAGCATTTCCTCAAGGCAAATGGCCTGGGCGCAGAGCTGGGCCTCAAAACCTTCCTCATGCCGCATCCGGCCGCGCTTGTAGTCCACCGGATACGGCCGCCAGAAACCCGATACACCAGAGAGAGGGATGGCCATTGCCAGGCCTCCCGGAGTGAGAGAGGACAATAAACCTTCCTCACTCACCAGTTGAAATGCCACCACATCCGCCTTTCCAGAGAGACCTAAATTAAAGGAACGCAACATAAGCCCCCGTGTGATTCTGACATCACCGCGTGACTCGACTGGCAAATCATCATCCACCTTCTGAT
Source organism: uncultured Pseudomonadota bacterium (assembly GCA_963776835.1). GTDB lineage: Bacteria > Desulfobacterota > Desulfobulbia > Desulfobulbales > Desulfocapsaceae > UBA2270. The sequence continues at coordinate 65,342 of CAVZOB010000005.1, read as the reverse complement.
GAAAATGTGTGCCTTCGACGGTGAAGAGATTGTCTTCCCAAAGGCTTTCAATCTGCACCAGAGCCGCCCGGCGTTCGCAAAAAAGAAGATGCTGAATAAGCGAAAGCGGCAGCAATTCTTCTTCCGTATATATTCCCATCACGGTGTCAACAGTTCCACCCCTGACGGCAGACGATCCCGATGCACGACAACCTCATAATCCGAAAAGCTGCGAGGTGAGCTCTCCGATTTTCTTGTTATTTCCACAATGGCTCCCTTGTCCAGCAGCTTATGCGCCGGGGCGCATCCCAGCATGGCCTGTTTGATCCGCTGATTCAGGTCGCTATCGGTTCCTACATGCTTAAAGACATAGAGGCCACGGCAGGACATCATCCCCTTGCTGGCGGATCGATCATGGTCATACATATTGAGAAGAGCTTCCCATACGTTCTTTAGATCGTTGTCGGAAAAGCCGGTCCCCTTGGCGAGATTGGCGCTGATGAAGCCTTTGGCCACATAGAGGCCATACGGGATGAGTGCCTTACGGCCCATTGTCCGGAGCTTGTCCTCTTCCTGCGCGTTTTCCCACTTTTCATAATCAGCCGCAGTCTTGGCACCACTTACCTTTTCCGCCACCGCCATACGGGTGATAGAGACATCAAGCGGTAAAATTGGATCAACTGAGCGGGCAAAGGAGAACTGCACCGGCCCCCTGACTTGTCCAGCATTAGCACCGGTACTCATAACCGCGCCAAAGGTGCGGACATGCAAAAAATGTCTTGCACATCCAGTCCCGTGCGCTGCCAACCTGGTTACGGTTACCACCGCCTTCAGGCTTTCCACCTGTCTCTTCATGTGCCTTGGCTATCGGCTTGTTCAAGTTTGTGGCGTGTTCGATAAAAATTGCATTGGGAGCTTGATTATCAAAACAGGTCTGAATGTAATTCCGAACCCGCCTCTTCATCGCCACATCAGAGACCAGACCGTGCATGTCTTCCGGGTCGATACGAGGGCTATTGCCAGCATCCGGGTCACCATTCGGGTTGCCATTTTCACAATCAAAGAGGTAGAGGAATTCGTAACGGTTCTGGATGCTCATTAGTTATCTCCTTTGCTGGTTTCATTGGTGTCATTATTTTTACCCGCCCGGTTAGCAGCGATCTGCTGATAGTAGCCAAGGGCAAATAGACTCTGTTTTTCCAAGTTAAGGGTCGCCGGGATACGATCTTCAATCTGGCTCATGATAGCGGCGATCTGTCCCTCGTACCAGAAGGCAAGGCCACCTTCCAATTTATTCAAATGGTTCTTGGCGTTGGCGATAAGCCGCCCAAGTATAAGGCCGGGCGTCTGACTGGCGGCCACATAATAACGTTGCACCACGCCTGCGCCGACATCTCCCAGCGCAGCCCGTTGCAGGCTTGCCAACATTGCCAAAAGCCGTCCGCACTGATAAGCGGGTTCAGGATGTTCCTTGTTCAGATAAGCTGTCATGTTGTGATTTCCTCCTTTGCGAATGAAGTATGCTTTAATCAAACCCATGCGGGCATGGTTGAATGGTTTGTCATCAATGAGGTCGGCGCGGAAACGGCTCAGGGCTTGGGCTGTCAATGGTAGCGGAATCGGCAGACCGGATAGGGCGACACGCCACAAGGTGGTGGCCGTTGGCGCGGGAAAATCTTTCAAATCTCTTACCAAGGCGCCGCATACTGCCATAAATTTTGGATTAGGTGCGGGCCTGTCACCACCTCTGGCAACAATTTCCAAATCAGCGAACCACCCCTCAATTCTTGCAGCCAATTCCTCAAAACTCCCCTCCATCCAGTCGCGAACCATAACTCGACCCGATGCGCCAGAAACCGTCATGGCGTAATACCGGTTGTTGGCTAAATCAGAACGCTTGCCAGAAGAAATTGATGACAAAAGGAGTTTGGCTCGCTGACGAGCACTAGCCTCAGTAAGGCCTGGAGGTTCAAACAAAAAAGGCAACAAATCATCGTCTTCTTTGTCCACCAAGTTATCCTTGTACCAATGAACAACCAAGGCATTAGCCAATTTTCGGGAATGATTTTTTATCAGGTGGTTAAGAGCATCTACATATTCCCGTGCTGATTTTTCGCCCATGGCGGCATTACTTGCCTGCTCTAAACCAAAGGAGCAAAAAGCCGCCTTGTCGAAGCCAGCCATGACATCGCCCATCCCTAAACCACCAACTCCGGAAAGACCTGTAATTTTAGGCTGCGTAGATAATGGCACCAAATTTTCACCGCTCAAAAAACAGACCATTTCGCCAGAAACAACACCCTTTATCGGATCCGCAACTTTTTTCCCCCGCTTAGGCTTATTCTCTGCCTTGCTCTTCCCCCTAAAATCAGAATCACGCCATATTCGCCACCAATCTAGCACCCGGCGGATGTTGCATTGGGTCAACTCCAGCAATTCGCCAGCGAAGCCAGTCGGTCGGCTTAGCTTTCTCCTTGGCAAGTCGGTCACGAAGAATATCAAGTTGCTCCCCATCGGCTAAAAAATTGGCTAATGGTTGCAACAATTGCGTTTCAGTGGCTGCCTGCTGAACCATTTCTGCAAAAAGGTGTTTTCCCCGCGAGCAGGCGACCTTGCTTTCCTCTTCATTTGGTTTACAGAGCAAAGCCACGGTTTGAAGCGTTTCAACAAGGAAATGCGCCCTTCCCCCGGCATTCATGTTGTCCATTGCTGGACATTTTGACGTCTGCTCGCCCTTCTTATCTTCTCCCAAGGGGACAATATTCACAAACTGACCAGCCGCAGAAATTTCCGCAAGCCACCGAACTATACGAGTTGTAAACCCAGGCTCGGAGCCAGAAATATTTTTTTTGGCATATTCAACAAGCTGATTCAGCATCAGACACCTCCCTTTTCCGGCTTTCGCACCTTCTCACTTTCAAAGCCAGGAACTTCCAGAACACCATTGACTACTATGGCGTCAAAAAGTGTAATGGAAGGTTTTCCGTCCTTAACCACCTCTCGTCGCAGGTCAAAGACATGATAGAGCATCCAGCCGATATGCTGATCAAAAGGGGCCGGTGACCTTCGTTTCTCTTCCGGGTGGATATACTCGAAGAAGGCAGGAAACTCACTGCATCCGAAATAGGGCTGCTGAAAGCACTTACCGTGCTTGGCCCGGCGCTCGAACATGCTGTTGAATTTATTGCACTGTTCCTGCCCGGCAAATTTTTCCTTGGGAATAATTCGGGCCGTTAGGCGATAGCGGACATTCTTCAAGGCCATGGTCTGTCGCTGGGTGCGCCCCTTCTGGTCAGTGCCCAGAACGTCCTTACCACTATCCGCCCAAATGGGTTCCGGCTCTGACCGGCCATCCATCCAAGTCTTGATGGTACGATCGCTGGGAACCTTATCCTTCACCTCATTCCGGCGTAGGGCAATGTAGCGTGGCATCTCCAGCACCTCAATCAGCTCCACCTGCCAGTGAAAATAAGGCCGCATGCCATATGCGTCGCGGATGCCTTCCCAGTAAATGGCATCAAAGATGCCCCGCGCGGCGGATGGTGTAATGACCGGATAGCTGAATCGTTCCACCTTCATTTCCGGCCGGGTAAAACAGGCCAGGTCTCCCCAGACTTCCAGGGTATGGGTTCGTGTGCTCACCTTTTTCCTCCTTCATCATGCGATAAAAATTTGTTGGGACTGCGGTAACTCGCAGCCCGAAAATATCGTCGTACCGTTCGCCCGAACGAGTCTTCGAGGATGAACCATTCGTCCGACACCCCTTTGCCATAACGCAACTTTACCGGAATCAGCACCTCCCAGGCCTGATGGTCCGGGCGAGGCTGGAAGATGCTGACCGCCAATCCCTGAGCCCCCCGTATCCACTTTGCCGCTGATCCCTTCCTCGTCCTGCTGCCGTCGCAACGCCTCAAATCGATCACGATACGGGGCATAGGGCACCAACACCTGAATGGCAGCCATGTCAATCAACCGGTATTCCTTGGCCACGCGGACGAAATCAACAGCATCCACGGCCTCTGCAAGTTCTTGATTTTGGATTTCCGGTTTGCTCACATCGTAGAGCCGGTGATAATAGTCGCGGAACACCGCCGGATCGTTCAGATCAATCCCGGCCCCACCAGTTTCAATGAGCATGACCCGCATCACCTCCGCCGCCTGAAAGTAGGCATGGGTCGGATAGCGTTTCCGGAAGTCACCAGACACATCCGGCTCGAACACCCGAACCTGCCCCAACTTACGGTTGCCGCTGGCATCCGTAAGTCGCCCTTCCCGGTTACAACGTCCGGCGGCCTGAGCTATGGCATCGAGCGGAGCCAAAGCGCGATAGACCACGGGAAAATCCACATCAACCCCAGCCTCCACGCATTGGGTAGAAATCAAACGGCATGGCAGTCTGTCCCGCAACCGGGAACGGACTTCATCCAGCACTGCCCGACGATGTAGGGCGCAGAGATTGGTGGAAAGATGAAATATATCCTCATCGTTGCGCAACTCTGCCAGGATAGCGGTTGCATGATTCTTCAGGTTCACTACGCAAAGCACCTGCTCCTCATTTCGTATTTCGTCCGCCAGCATCGTCCATCCCTTTCTTTCGTCTAAACATGGCCATTCGACATCGTAACGACGCAACGACCTGTAGAGACGTGCATGTTCCGGCGCAGCCTCAACCGGCCGCCACCCCGTGGGTACGAACGCGCTCACGGCTCCGTCCAGGGCATCAAAGGCCGGTTGGGTGGCCGTAGCAAAAAGAACGGTGGCCCGGTAGGTCGAGGAGAGGTGCGATAATGCTGCCAGTGTGGGAATAGCCAACGACTGGGGCAGAGTCTGTGCTTCATCGAACATGATAACCGAATCCATCAGGTTATGCAGCTTGCGGCAGGCGGAAGGCCGATTAGAAAAGAGAGATTCGAGCAACTGCACATTGGTGGTAACAATGATCGGCGCATCCCAATTTTCCGCTAATAGCCGCCGGGCCTGTTCGGCGTCTGCCTCCGCATCGGTCTTGGCTGGCTCACTGCCCAGTCCGGCCAAGCTGTGATGCTCAAGCACATAGTTGGCAGGGAACGCATGAAACACGGCCCGATAAATGGCCGCTGTCTGCTCAATGATAGACAGAAACGGCACGACAAGGATAATCCGTTTCATGCCATAACGAACCGCGTGTTCCAGGGCGAAATTGAGCATAGCCAAGGTCTTGCCGCTACCGGTTGGTGCCGTCAAGGTGAAGAGCCCCGGGGCTTGCGCCGCTGCTATTATCATCATATCCCACAGGGCGTTTCTGGCCTCCAAGACATTGTGGTCAGCCTTGGTATTGGCGCGAACTGTCGCCGCCATGAAATCCGTAAGGGCTTTTAACGCCAGCTCGGCGTTCAGCTTTGGTCCATCCCTCCGACAGCACTTTCCATGTTCATCGCCTTTGAAATGAGCCTCTGTGTCCAGGAAATCCGCATCAACGAGACAGGAAAAAAGCATCCTGACATCCAGCATCTCGGTAATACGATTACGAAAAATCTCTCGTGGATTGATAATACATTGTTCCGGTTTCGTAAAAAATAGTCCATCAGTAGCAGCACGAACTTTAAGACCTGCAAGGTTGGGATCACTCAACCTCAGATTGAGAGGGTGGCGCTGGACCAGGACGGCAGGATTCAAGTTGCTGAGGGCATCTTTTCCACCCTGTTGCAATCCGATATGATGGCCTTGAATTGCCATGGCCGCTGCCACAGCTTGGTACTCGGCCAAGGCCACCCAGGCCCCAGGCGACCAGTGATCCAGGCCTTTTTCCTCGCCGCGCAGCCGTGCCTGAAAAAGATCAGCATACTTGCCGAGGTCATGGAGCAAACCCGATAAAGCAGCTTCCTCCTTCCACCATGCACTTCCGGCAAACGCCTCCGCAAGTCGCCCTACACTGGTGAGGTGCTCTTTCGCCGGGTGCCTGTGGCCAACTTTATTTCCACTATGAGCAAGATACCTCATCGTGCTGCCCTCCGTAAAACCCTACTTGTATTCTTTCCGGACCAACCAGAAAACCTGAATAGAGTTATTTCCCCTCTCCAACCTCCCAACATTCTCCATCCTCTCATTCCCCGCAATACCCATCAAAGACAACCGCGCAGTCCTTCCTGCGCAGGCAGAGCACCCGTGATGCGCCGATCCGCGCGCTCTCGCCCGGTAAGAGCTGTTCCTCAACATGGAAGAACCAGCAGTCATCAGCCCTGAGTTCTTTTTGAGGCAGATAATAACCACTTATTTTAGATGGATCACTGATCAATTCTATGCGTGACTGCTGGCCGGAGGCCACATGCCTGCGGGCGGTCTTGATTGCCAGCTGCAAAGAGCAGGGACAACGCCACAAGCGAAAGAACAATGCCATCAGAGTCGATTTCATCTCATTCCCCATGTGTAACTAAACCTTTTATCACCAAAACAGCATAGCTGCCACGCATCCTTGACTCTTTCTGATCATACACGAGAGGTGGCTTAAAACATGATCCAGCGAACATTTTTTTTATTTTTCATACTGCTGCAGGGCAACAGTCAACCTGTCCTTGATCTCGCGGCGCAGTTCAGCCGGGGCCATCACCTCGACATCCGGGCCATAGCGCAGGATATCCAGCACCAGTTCACGGGAATCTCCGTAAGGCAGACTGAGTTGATAGGAGCCGTCATTCAGCCAGCTTCCCTGCTGTTCCGGGTGCCATTGTTCCTCAGCCACCCAGCGGGCGCGCTGCGCGGTAAATCGCAGGACGGCGGTCTGCGTCGCCGGGCCGGAAAAGATCCCGAAGGAGCCGCTGTAATAGCGGTCCAGCTGTTCATCCGGGATTTCCATTGCATCCTCCGCGAGCATGACCGGATCACGGATACGGTCAAGGGCCAGGGTACGCAAGGCATCGGCCTGATGGCACCAGGTATCGAGATACCAGTTTTCGCGGTAATAGATGAGCCGCTGGGGGGAGACGATCCGGCTGGAGAGACAATCAGTGGCACGATTATGATAGTGCAGGGCCAGTCTGCTGCGTTGGAGGGTGGCAGAGGCGACGGTATGAAAATTTTCGGGCAGACAGGCACGCGTACCGACACTGTGAAAACGAAACCGACGGAAAACCTCACCCGTGGCCACATTGTTGGCCTGCAGGATCGATTCAATCCGCTGCCGAAAGAGAGAAAACTCCTGGCGGAGCAGGCCAGGCTGCATGCTCCTCAGCAATTCATGAACGGTGAGCAGGGCCTGGAGTTCGGCAAGGCTGAACCAGAGGCCGGGCAGCTCGTACTGATCACCGCCCGTCCGGTCCAGGATATAGCCGTTTTGCTTCCCGTCGTAACGAATAAGGGCTCCCATCTCATGGCGCAGTTTAGCGATCATCCGCTTGACCGTGGGCCGGGAACATTCCATCCGCCCCTCCAGCTCGCGCATGGTGATCGGATACCGACGGGAATGGAGAATGGTATGCAGTTGGTAAATGCGGTCGAACTTATTCATTTTTTCTCCGGCAAAGGGCAGAATGGAGACTAAGCAAGATCCACTCTTGCCCATGCCATCGGAGAAAGCAACAGGTTTTATGTACAAATACAAAAAATCCAGCGCGAAGCGAACCTCGCACCCTGTTGCTTTGATTGAAATTTTATTCGTTGCTTGGAATGATGCTCAAAGGCACTAGAGAAGACGTGTGCCGGAAAGTTGACGAAAAGTCAGAATCGAAATCGAAGACAAAAAAAGGGGCATCCAGGATATATCCTGAATGCCCCTTTTTAGTGCTATGTGGCGTCCCCAACCGGATTTGAACCGGTGTTGTCGGCGTGAAAGGCCGATGTCCTGGACCTGACTAGACGATGGGGACCAGTATGAAAATATGGTGGGTCGTGCGCGACTTGAACGCGCGACTCTCTGATTAAAAGTCAGATACTCTACCAACTGAGTTAACGACCCGTAAAGCTAGGCTTTATACAAAGTCACTCCCTGCCTGTCAATAGAAAAACACTTATCTGCAAGATCATTTCAACTCATTTATCACTCAGCTCCGCCTAAGTCAAGGATTTTCCTCATAATCAAAATAGAGCCCACGGCAGAGCCCGGTACCGGTTTCCCGAGAAAAGAGATAAAGGCCGATAAACCGATTTTTGATGTGCCCCTGGGAAATGAATGATGTATATTAAACCCGTTGCACTCACAATGACAACAAGAGGGTTTCAATACGTGATCATTTTTTCAGCCATTTGGCCTGTCTATCCAGGCCGGGGAGCAGAGTTTACAATATGGGTTTTCTTAGTGGTTCAGCAAGTTTTGTCCGCTTCAGCGTGGAAGGAGATCTTCCTGAAAATTTCTGGGAGTTTGCCGCGGAACGGATCACGGCCTTCTCTTTCAAGGATATTGACGAGACCTATGATGAATTTTCCATCGGCTGGGTCTCGGTCCAGAATATGTTTGATTCCGATTTCATGTTCGCCTCCTATGCCAGCGGCGATTATGTCACCCTCTCCCTGCGCATCGATGAGCGCAAGGTGGCCCCGGCCATCCTCAAAAAATTTGCGCAGAAGGAAGAGGAGCGGATCAAAAAGGAAAAACAGATCCCCAAGATCGGCCGCACCATGAAGGTGGAGATCCGGGAACGGATCCAGAACGAACTGATGAAGAAGGCGGTGCCGGTCCCGGCGGTGTATGACCTGTGCTGGAACCTGTCGGATTCGACCCTGCTTTTTTTCACCACCAACAGGAAGGCGCACACCCTGCTTGAGGATCTGTTCAAAGAGACATTCGGGCTGCTCATCGCCCAGCAGATCCCCTATTTCATGGCCGAGCGCCTCCTGGACGAGGACGATACGCAGCGCCTTGCGGCCATGACCCCGGACATTTTTATTTAGGTGCCGTTATGCAAAGAGCAAGATCCTTTTCTTGCTCTTTGCGTTTACGGCACCTTATGCCGCTTCCATGAAACAGCCAATCTCTTCAGGCTGTTTCATGGAGTGGCGTCTGGCAGATAACATGCCGCCAATTGTTATGAAATAAGCAGTCTTTTTTGCTTATTTTATTACGGCACCTTATGCCGCTTCCATGAAACAGCCAATCTTTTCCGGCTGTTTCATGGAAGCGGCGCCTGGCAGATGCGCCTGGCAGATAATAAAAGGAAGCGTTACGAAATAACTAAGAATACAGTGATTATTCCGCAACGGCTCCTCATTTCCCCCTGAACCTTCAGCCTCTTCGGCCCTGGTGATTATCTTATGGATTTAGTTGATCTTATTGCAGAAAAACGTTTTATCGGTCAGGAGTTTCTCACCTGGCTGTGGTGGAAGAGCGAAGAACGCGGCGGCAGCGTCGAGCTGCCCGGTGAGGGTGATATCACCGTCGTCTTTGAAAAACACATGCTGCTCGAATATGGTGAAGGCGAGTCCAGCGAAAAGTGCATCTGCAGCGGCCTGCAGAGCGAGCTCAAGGAGGCGCGCACCGGACTGCTCATGGGCAAGAAGGTGGAGCAGGCGCGGATCCAGCTGGCCCAGAACGACCATGAGTGGAATTTCACCATGGCCGCCGCCGTCATGGAGTTTCGCAATGTCAAACTGCCCAAGACCGCGGCGGCGCAGGAAGGCGGAGACAGCCCCGAAGAAAAAGAGGGGCTGATCCTGGAGCGCATCTTCCTCTTTGAAGAGCTGGTTCGTCTGGTGCAAGCCCTGTTCCGCATCTTTCTCGAGGTGCGGGTCGGCAATGAGTGGAAGGATGAACTGGTCAAGGTTCGCAAATGGGTCCATACCCGAGGGTTGATGGCAGAAAATAGTGCTCAGGAAATTTAACCATGGAGTTTGAAACCGTCATCGGGCTGGAGGTCCACGCCCAGCTCAAGACCAAAACCAAGATCTTCTGCGGCTGTTCCACCGAGTTCGGCGCGCCGCCCAACACCAACACCTGCCCGGTCTGCCTGGGCATGCCCGGGCTCGCTGCCGGTCCTGAACAAGCAAGGTGGTGGAGTACGCCATCAAGATGGGGCTGGCCACCAACTGTCGAATCAACCGGACCAACGTCTTCGCCCGCAAGAACTACTTCTACCCGGATCTGCCCAAGGGCTATCAGATCTCCCAGTTCGATCTGCCCATCTGCGAACACGGCTGGGTGGAGATCGAGGTGGACGGCGCAACCGGCCGCATCGGCATGACCCGCATCCACATGGAGGAAGATGCCGGCAAGCTGATCCACGACGAGCGGGAACCCAAGAGCTACGTGGATCTGAACCGCACCGGCACCCCGCTGATCGAGATCGTCAGCGAGCCGGACCTGCGCTCCCCGGAAGAGGCCGCCGCCTATCTGAAAAAGCTGCATGCCATCCTGCGCTATCTGGATATCTGCGACGGCAACATGCAGGAGGGCAGTTTCCGCTGCGACGCCAACATCTCCCTGCGACCCGGCGGCGAGAAGAAGCTCGGCACCCGCACCGAACTGAAGAACATGAACTCCTTCCGCAATGTCGCCGCGCGCCCTGGAATACGAGGAGCGCCGCCAGCGCGACCTCCTGCTCGACGGCGGCGCGGTGTCCAGCAGACCCTGCTCTGGGACCCGGACCGCAACCAGACCAACGCCATGCGCGGCAAGGAGGAGGCCCACGACTACCGCTATTTTCCCGATCCCGACCTGATGCCCGGTGGAGATCTCCGAGGAGTGGATCGAGGCGATCCGCGCAGACCCTGCCGGAGCTGCCGGATCAGCGGCGCCAGCGCTTCATCGATGAGCTGGAACTGCCCGAGTACGACGCCGCGCATCCTGACCGGCGAGCGGGAGCTGGCCGACTTTTCGAGGCGGCCCTGGCCGCTTACGATCAACGCCAAGAAGCTGGCCAACTGGATCATGACCGAGCTGATCCGCGAACTCAAGGGCGAGGACCAGTCGATCAAGGCAGTGCCCGGTGACCCCGGCAGCCTTGGCCCGCTGCTGAAGATGATCGAGACAGGGCACCATCAGCGGCAAGATCGCCAAGAAGGTTTTCACCGAGATGATGGCCAGCGGCAAGGACCCGGAAACGGTGGTCAAGGAACAGAACCTGGTGCAGATGAGCGACGAGGGCGAGCTCCTGACCATCGTCCGCGAGATCATTGCCGCCAACCCCGAGCAGGTGGCGAGCAGTATCGGGGCGGCAAGACCAAGGTCATGGGCTTCTTCGTCGGCCAGCTGATGCAGAAGACCAAGGGGCAGGCCAATCCCGCCCTGGCCAACAAGCTGTTCACCCGGGAACTGACAGGGTAAGGAGCCGGGCGGCCTGAGATGGATAAGGAAGAATGGCAGAAAAAGGGAGAGGGACACCGCCAGCGGCTGCGGGATCGCTTTCTGGAGCGCGGCCTGGACGGCTTCACCGACGCGGAAGTACTCGAGCTGCTGCTCACCTTCGGCACCCCGCGCGCAGACTGCAAGGAGGCCGCCCGGGCCGCCCTGAGCGAGTTCGGCTCCCTTGCCGCGGTCCTTGAGGCATCCGTCCCCGCCCTTCAGACAATCGAGGGGATCGGGCCCAAGAACAGCTTTGCCATCCACTTTGTCCAGGAGGTTGCCAGCCGCTACCTGAAGGAACGGCTGGCCGGCAAGCGCTATCTCCACTCCTCCTCCGAGGTCCGGGACTATCTGCTCCACTCCATGCGCGGCCTGAAAAAAGAGGTCTTCACCGTTATCTTCCTCGACTCAGCGCACGCCATCATCGACTCCGAGGTGGTGGCCGAGGGCACGATCAACGTCAACACCGTCTATCCCCGGGAGCTGATGAGCCGCGCCCTGGCCCATAATGCCGCGGCCCTGGTCGTCGCCCATAACCATCCCTCCGGCAGCCTTGACCCCTCGCCCCAGGACCACCACCTGACCCGCACCCTGTGCCTGCTCTGCTCCCTCATGCAGATCCAGCTCCTGGACCACCTGATCATCGGCGACGGCAGCTACTCCTTTGCCGATCAGGGCCTGATGGGCGACATCCAGCAGCAATGCCGGGAGCTGGTGCAGAATCTCTCCTGAGAGAACTGTCCGTAATCATGTCTTCCCTCTACATCCATATCCCCTTCTGCCTGTCCAAGTGCCCGTACTGCTCCTTTGTCTCCTTTCCGGGGATGGACGGACTCCATCAGCGCTATGTGGCGGCCCTGCTCCGTGAGGCCGCGGGGCTGCGCCCGGATGCCTCCGAGCTGCTCCTTGCCACCCTGTTTCTGGGAGGCGGAACCCCGAGCCTTCTGGCGGCCGGGCAAGTGGCCGCCATTGTGACGGGGTGCAAAGAGCTCTTTGGCCTCAGCGAGCAGGCAGAGATCTCCATCGAGGCCAATCCCGGGACCATCGATCTGGAAAAGCTGAGTCTGCTGCGCGAAGGCGGCATCAACAGGCTCTCCATCGGGGTCCAATCCTTCAATGACCGGGAGCTCCAGTCCCTGGGCCGTCCCTATTCGGCAGGTGACGCCAAAGCGGCCGTGCGCCAGGCGCGGGCGGCAGGCTTCGACAATATCAGCCTCGACCTGATGTATGGACTGCCCGGCCAGAATCGCCACTCCTGGCACCAGACCTTGGAGGAGGCGATATCCCTTGCGCCCGACCATCTTTCCCTCTATGAGCTGACCGTGGAGCAGGGTACCCCTTATCATCGGCAGCTGGAGCAGGGGCTGCTCCAGCTGCCGGATGAGGAGGAGATTGCGGCCATGGACCTGATCACCGCCTCCCTCTGCCGGGAGGGAGGACTGGCTCACTATGAAATCTCCAATTACGCCCGGCCCGGCTATGAATGTCGCCACAACATCAACTACTGGCGGAACGGCCCCTACCTGGCACTCGGCGCCGGGGCCTTCAGCTGCGTGGAGGGAAGACGGCAGCAGAGGACCTGCGATCCGCTGCGCTACTGTGAACTGATCGAATCGGGCCAGTCGGTAATCGTGGAGGAGGAGTGTCTGGAGCGGGAGGCATCGTTCCGGGAGACGGTGATCATGGGGCTGCGCATGCACTGCGGGGTCTCACGGGAAGGTCTGCGGAGACGGTACAACATGGATCTGGGCGCCTGTTACGGCGGGACTCTGATCCGGCTTGTTGACCAGGGGCTGCTGGAGATGGACGCAGGCCACCTGCGGCTGACGGCCAGAGGCAGACTCTTTGCCAATCAGGTGATGGCCGAGCTGGTCTGAGACCAACAGAGATCTTATGCCGCCGCAGCTTCTTTTTCCGCCACTTCCAGGGCGCTGAAGTTCAAGGTTACATACACTGTGAACAGGGGGAAAAGCAGGGCCATGACAAAAATATTGACGATAGGGATCAGACTGACCACGGCCGGCAGAATGCCCAGGCGGAAGGCCGCTCTGCCATGGCTTCGCAGCCAGCCGATCTTGCGGCCCAGGCTCCAGCGCCGGCGTGAGGTCGGATAATCGACGAACATGAGGGTTGAATAATAGGTGTAGAGCAGCAGGACAATGACCTGACCGAAGATCGGGATAAAATTGGCGATCAAGGCTGCAATGGTGACCAGCAGTCCCAGGATACCGATCTTCAACCCTTCGAGGATATCAGTGGCCACCCCTTTGAGGGTAAAGGCCGCATCCTCTGCAAAGGCCTTGCCCCTCTGTTTTTTTTCCACGGCACTGCTCAAAAAGACATAGCCGGGCGCACTCAGGGTATAGGCCAGGATAAAGGCCAGATAAAAGGCCACGATCCGGGAGATGATGAAAAAAGTCCACTTCATGACCTGCCAGCCAATGTGTTTCGTCCAGCCCCAGATCCCGATGATATCCGGCGCCTGCTGGAAAAAACCGGCCGTCCGGCCATCGACATAGCCCACGGTCAGCAGATAGCCGCCCCAGGTGAGCGCAAAGGTGAGGAGCACCAGCAGCACACTCCACCCCAGAATCCTGGGGCTGCGCAGGAGAAAACCGAGGGAGGAGCCGAGAGGAATCCATTTGACAGGGGGTTGATGGCGGGGCATAGTGTTTGCAGAGGTGTCCATGATTTAAGATGTTAAGCTGATTGCCGGTTGAGTTACTTGATGACCTTATGAATATACCAAAAAAGAAAGAAAAAACAGTCTTTATCTGTCAGGAGTGCGGCTATCAGAGCCTGAAATGGCTGGGCCGCTGTTCCCAGTGCGGGGAGTGGGAGTCCCTGGTGGAGGAGTTGATTGCCCCGGTTCGAACAGGTGCACGGCCAGGCCTCAGCTCCAGACCGGTTCCCCTGCACCTGGCCCCGGACAGCGGCGAAGAACGGATCCCCACGGGCATCGACGAACTCGACCGGGTGCTGGGCGGCGGCATTGTCCCGGGCTCGGTGGTGCTCATCGGCGGCGATCCCGGGATCGGCAAATCCACCCTGCTCCTGCATCTGCTGGCCGCCATCGCCAGACAGGACCGGCGTGTCCTCTATGTATCGGGCGAGGAATCCGCCCACCAGATCAAGCTCCGCGCCCGGCGCCTGGATGCCTTGCACCCGGAAGAATATCTGGCCTGCGAGAACAGGGTGGAGGCCATCATTTCCATGGCGGCCGAGATGCGGCCGGCCCTCCTGGCCGTCGATTCCATCCAGACCCTTGTCTGCGATGACTTTCCCTCGGCAGCCGGTTCAGTGACCCAGGTCCGGGAGTCGGCGGCCCGCATCCTGGCCATGGCCAAGCAAGAGAATATCCCCACCATCCTGGTGGGCCATGTGACCAAAGACGGGGCCCTGGCCGGACCCAAAGTCCTGGAGCACATGGTGGACACGGTGCTCTATTTTGAGGGTGACCGCAACCATGCCTTCCGCATCCTGCGCACCGTCAAAAATCGTTTCGGCTCCACCAATGAGATCGGGGTCTTTGAGATGAAGGAAGAGGGACTGGTGCAGGTAAGCAACCCCTCCGAGATCTTTCTGGCGGAGAGGCCCCTTGATGTCCCGGGCTCCGTGGTGCTGCCCAGCATTGAAGGCACCCGGCCCATCCTGGTTGAGGTCCAGGCCCTGGTCAGCCCCACCAACCTGGGCACCGCCAGACGAACCGCCATCGGCGCCGATCCCCAGCGCCTGGCCCTGCTCTGCGCGGTTCTGGAAAAAAAGGCCGGTCTGAATCTCTACGGCCATGATATCTTTCTCAATATTGCCGGCGGCATCCGCATCGACGAACCGGCCCTGGACCTCGGCGTCATCTGCGCCCTGGCCTCAAGCCTCTTGAATAAATCGATTCCATCAACCACGGTGGTCTGCGGCGAGGTGGGACTGGCAGGCGAGATCCGGGCCACGGGCCATATCGAGATGCGGGTCCGGGAGGCGGAACGGCTGGGCTTTACCCGCTTTATCCTGCCCCGAGGCAATCTGGACAGACTGACCTGGAAGAGCAAAATGGATCTGCAGGGGCTTGCAACCATCCAAGAAGTGCTGGCAGTGATTTTTGATTGAGAGGCACCTCAAATGTCACTGTAATTTTCTCAAAAAAAGGAGGGAACAATGGACTTTAAGGAACATCTGGGAACAGCATGGCAGAACACCCTGAAGTTTATCGGACCGGTTCTCATCCTGACCCTGGTCCACATCGTGGTGAGCATTTTAACCCTGGGAATCCTGGCCCCGGTGACCATGGCCGGATATATGCAGTCACTGCTCCTGGCCCTGCGCCAGGGAAGAGAACCGGAGCTGAAAGATCTTTTTTCCGAGATGCGGCTGTTCCTGCCCCTGCTGCTCTTTGGTTTTCTGGTGATGGTGGCCCTGAGTATTGGCTTTACCATGCTGATCATGCCCGGCATTATCATGATCGGTTTCCTGGTCTTCGGCACCCTCTACATGCTGCCCCTGATGACCGACAGAGAGATGGGCCTCATGGATGCGCTCAAGGCCTCCTGGGAGATGGCCACAAGAAAACCCTGGACCGACCAGATTATCCTTACTGCCCTCTACCTGATCATCGCCTCACTGGGAGGCAGTGTGGCCGTGGCCATCTTCTTCACCCAGCCGCTGGCCACCTTTCTGCTCCTCTCCGTCTACGAGGAACGCCTGCAAAAGGAGCAACCCCTTACCCCTTCCGGATCGGCGCCGACCCCTCCACCCCCGGCGCCGGAGGAATAATCACCCGCACGCATCCTTGTTCCTCTGGCCGTCCAACATGAGGTGACTGCGGAAGCATCTATTCCGGCACTGGTTCCGCAAGTAATGTATCCAGTTGCTCGGCTAGATAGCTCAGATGCCTGCCCTCCTCCTTGGCCAGAAAGCTGAAGAGCTCTCTGCTCTTTCCCACCTCACTCTTCCTGGCCAGGCGGGTGTAGAGATCCAGGGCCTGGGCCTCAAGCATCATCCCCAATTGCAGGATCCCTGCCATGGTCTCCAACTGCGGACGAAAATGGTCCATAATCTCTTGTCGATCCAGACCTCCCTCCACGATCCCGGTCTCGTCGCTGCCGCTGAAATCATCCGGCGCAAACATGGCCACCAGCATTGCCTTATGCCCCTCTTCAAAACCGGCCAGGCGTTCCAGCAGCTCCCGGCTTTTCTCATCGCCGAACCTGTCCGCAAGACCAAGGTAGAGCTGGCGCAGCCCCTCTTCCATGGCATAGGCCATCTGGAAGACATCAGGGAACTCCCGGTCCATGAAAAACTCCATGCCCTGCAGTTCCCCGCCGCTGACTTTTTCACCCTGCCAGGCCGCAATCCCGCCGCTCATGTTGTAAACCTCCTTGAAACCTTCGGCCAGCAGCAGTTGAGAGGCAGCCTTGCTGCGCACCCCTGAATGGCAGTAAACCAGCAGAGGTTCATCCCGGTCCAGTTCAGCAATCCTATCGGGTATCTCTTTAACCGGCATGAGCAGGGCGCCGCCAAGATGGCCCTGCTCATATTCCCTGGGCTGCCGCACGTCCAGGATCTGATAGGAATCCCGGGGATGGGCGTCCATATATTTCCTGGCCTCTTCCGGACTCATATTGATTCCGGGGGTAAACAGACTTTTCCAGTTCATGCCATCAACTCCTTATAGATGATTTCATTATAACCCACATAATAGGTGTTACCGATTTGCAGTGCGGGCGCGCGCAGGGTTCCACTGCGGCCAAGGACATCACCCATGAGCGCATCTTTTACCGACATATCAGGGGAATAAATCTGCATCTTCTGCCCTTTCCCGACCAAGACCTTGTCCGCCCGCCGCAATCTCTCCCAGGCCTCTTCTCCCTGCAAGGGCTTCTTTTTCGCATCAACCTCCACCGCAATCTCAATCTGATCCCGCCCGAGGACCTCCCGGGCCTTGCTGCACGAGACTCACCCTTTCCGAAAATAGGCCCATTCAATCTTCATCCACTCCACCTCATCTTTCTTTCTATTCAGAATTTGAGCTCCGCGCATACGCACCACACAGAGCCCTGCATACAGGGGACACTGCACTCCAATTCGCCAATTGCTTCTACCCGGGCCGACAAAAGAATAATCTTGCCATGTGGCAGTTATATAAGTATAAAATAGTGAAATTTTAAAAGCAGACCATTCATATCTGATTCCAATGAGCAGAGATAAATGAATGATATCCGGCAGACAGATTTAACCATTTTTCAACAATCAATTCATTCGTTTTCAGACGCTACGTTGCATATTTTGCAAAAGGAGACTTTTCATGGATGGAAAATTTTGGGGAAAGATTGCAATCAGCACTGTTATTCTCGGTCTTGTCATCTATGCCTTCAAGACATTCAGCACCGCTCCCGATGTGACCACGATCCTCCTGCCACCGATTCAAGCCTCCGCCACCGCCAAGGAGATGCAGAACACTGTTATTCTTGTCCGTTCCGAGGTGGCGGTACAGGAGAAAGGACATCTGGCCCGCGCCTCTTTTGCCATCGACAACAGCAGCAGTCACGACATCAAGAATATTGAGATTCTCTGCACCCTCAAGGATAATGCGGGGCATGGGCAAGGCCGCGACAAGTGGGTCATCTATGACACCATCAAGGCCAATGCCAACGGGGTTTTCTCCTCCACCTCAAAAAAATATGTGAGCAACAGGGCCACCTCCTCTCAATGCCGGATTGTGGATCTGGAGCTGGCGACATCTCCGCTTATCGCCATCCACCGCAGGAGTACAGAAGATCATGGCGGCGACCAGACAGCAGAGGATGCCAAGCATGGCAACACCCAACACTGATCCCGACCCAGGCACGGCAATCAGGTCAGATACCACCAAAAGTACCGAATTTGTCAACCGACGGCGAGACCGTTACAATACCACTTACACGCAGGATTGATGGATGTCTGAAGAGATAGATTTTGATGCAATTTTAAAAAAGTATCGTTCCGATCCCTATGATTATGTGGAGATCTGTGCGACACATACCGGCCGGGTAAGTTTCAAAGTCACTGAAGGGATGAGCGTCAATTCCCCCAGTGGAGAATGGCTGCATATTCCAGGCAGCCAGCTTTTTGAAATTACCAGGGAGCGAAACCCGAAGCTGATAACTGCCAGGACCAATGGCACGATTTCTTCGGTGCGCACGGAACTTGAAGGGCAGTTTGTGGAAGCGGGAGAAAAACTGCTGACCATCCGCCATCCCCTGAAAAAGAAAGAGGTTATCGAGAGCATCCTCAAGGAAGTCCTCTATCTTTTCCCGGCCCCGGAACGGGCAAAATACTTTTTCTCCCTCGATATTCAGTCCCGGATAGAAAAGAAAGGGGCACGGGCGCTCAGCGTCAAGCCCGGCGACGAGATCATTATCATGTCGTTGATGAAGCGTGACACCCCCATCTATTATACCGGCGAGGCGGGCGTGATCCATTCGGTTTACTTCACCCCCGGGCTCTCCGTGGATCAGGGGCAACCGCTCATCGGCATCTGCGCCTCAGACAAATTACCCCTGATCCAGAAGATCATTACCCGGGTCAAGGCCGACTGGGACACACTGCTCGATCCTGTCCATGCAGAAGATTAGGATTGATTGCCGATTCATTAAGTATCGGCAATCAATCCCCTGAATCCCCGTGCTGGCAATCTACTCCGGATTTCATCCATGACGGCAATAAATCGCCCGACCCCGACCTCCCTGCAGGAATATCTGTGGACGTGCGAGATAAGCAGTCGCCGCCGGCATCCCCTGCCGCCCTCTCCCGAGAGGATTCTCCGCTATGGGGCCATTGTCGGCTCTGTGATCCAGTGCCATTCCTCAATGGAGCGGACCATGGATCAGGCGCGCCTCCATATCAACGATCTTGAAAAAAAGGGCGCTTCAGTGGCCAGCGGAACCGTCATTCTGGCCGATAGGCTGCTGCGCTCAAAAGGGAGATTTGCCCGGAGCTGGCATGCCCCCATGGGCGGGCTCTGGGGTTGTGTGATTCTGGCCGACACCTTCCTGACCAGGGCCAGAACCCTCCTGCCCCTTGCCCTGGGGGTCTCCTGCTGCGAGGCCGTGCGCGGACTGGGTGTCGAAGAGGCCCGGGTACGCTGGGTCAATGATGTCCTGGTCGGCGGCCAAAAGCTCGGTGGTTTTCTGGTGGAAAGCCTGCGCAGCTCCCGACATGGCGAGGCGTTTCATCTGCTTGGTTTTGGTATCAACATCAACAATAGCTGCTTTCCCGCGGCCCTGACAGAGACAGCGGTATCTCTCAGCCAGATCCTGGGGAGGGAGGTGAATCTCCATGAATTCACCCTCTCGTTCCTGGCCAAGATGGCCTGGAACATCGGGCTCCTCTGTTATGAGGAAGAAGAGGAGATGCACCCCTCTTTTTACCCGGAAGAGCAGCAAGGTCATCTCCTGCTGGATCAGTGGAAGAATCTGTCAGACACGGTGGGAAGAAAGGTCCTCTATGGCTATGATATCCAGCGGAAGCCGCTGTACGAGGCAATGGTGACCGGCATCAGAGCGGATGGGGCCATTGTGATGCGGCTGGCCGATGGCCATGAGATCATTGAACACGGCGGCGAGCTGCAATATCTGTAAGCCGTGCCGGCATCATCCCTTGTTTTCCTCAGGCCCTCATCCCTGCCAGTTGCCATCACTGAGGAGTTTCAGAGAGCAGATCTCCCGCTGCAGCAGATTCCGCCCGTAATGATACAAGAGGGTCAGGGCCTGGCGCAGTGAGGAACCGGACAGATGGAGCCGATGCAGGCGGTTCAACGGCTGATTCTGGGCTGACTGCAGGATCTTGATCGTCCCCCGGGAAAGCGGCGGCAGGGCCGCCTCTCCCCCCTCTGCCTGGCACCTTCTGCAGACGATGCCCCCTGCCCTGCTGTCAAATCCATAATCCTGGCTCGCGCCAAAGGCCTGATGACAACGCAGACAGGAACCGAGATTTGGCCGGTATCCTATCTGTTCAAAAAATTTAACTTGAAAGAAGGCCAGAACGGCCAGGGCAGGTCGATGGGCGTCCAGCGACTGCAACCCCCACTCAAGAAGAGAGAAGAAACCGTCATCGCCCTCCAGATCACGGGTGGCTGCCAGGGTCAGCTCCCGAATAACGGTGGCCGCCATATAGAGCGGCATGCTCCGGCGAATATGGATAAAGCTGTTCAGGAGCTCCGCCTCATTGATGAAGGACAGACTGCTGCTCCTGGCTTCGGTAAAGCGGATACAAAGGGAGCTGAAGAGCTCAAGCTTGTTGACAAAGCGTTTCTGACTCCGCTTTGCCCCTTTGGCAATGCCCGTCATCCTCCCGATATGCCGACAGTAAAAGGTGACTATCTGGTCGGATTCCCCATGATCCTGACAGTCAAGGACAATGGCGGCATACTCTTTGGTCGGCGGGGACATGAAATCGTAACTGCTTGGGTTTAGAAGTCGTTATGAAACAAGCAAAGTTTTTTCTTGCTTGTTTCATTTACGGACTCTTATGCCGCATCCAGGAAACAGCAATCTGTTCTGCGGTTTCCTGGTGTGGGGACTGGCAAATTACATCTGCCGTAGATCATACAAGGGGCCGTTACTCAGAGAGCAAGGTTTTTTCTTGTTTCAGTTACGGCCTCTTATGCCGCATCCATGAAACAGCAATCTGTTCTGCTGTTTCATGGTGTGGTAACTGGTAAATTACATCTGCCGTAGATCAGACAAGGGGCGTTAATGACAATGAATCGTAGGAGTTATTTTTGAACAACGCTTTATCAGAGGGATACCACGCCTGTTTTCACAGCCGTTATCCTGGCTGAAAAACAGAATCACATCCTTTTAATATAGGCGGATTCTTTAATCTTCCTGACCCAGGCTTCAAATGCCTCTTTCAGCTTCTGGTCATAAAGCTTTTTCTTGATCTCTTCTTTCACCGATTCATAGGGGGCCTGAACCACGATGCCGCCATCCGGGCTGGAGAGGAGTTTAAAAAACTGATAGCCATCCGGTGTCTCCACCACCTCACTTACCTGTCCTGGGGCAAGGCCCGTAACCACAGGTCTCATATAGGCTGCCATTTCTTCTTCCTGGAATACTCCTATATTGCCGCCATCGGCAGCGGAAGGAAGCTCGGAGAATTTCTCGGCCAGGGTGGAGAAATCCTGACCGCTCTCAACCAGAGCGCGTACCCGTTCTGCCCTTTTCCGGGCATCAATCCTGGATCCGGCATCAATCTTTTCAGGATTGTCGGGGTCTTTTTTCCAGACAAAGCCCATCTGCAGGAGATAATAACCGCCTTGATCCACGTGTTTAGTGTAATGGGTGTCGTAGTAATCGAGAATCATATCATCGCTGATAATAATCTTGGAACGCACCTCATAATTGAGAAGCTTGCTCTGGAGAATCTGATTCCTTAAATTGTCCCGATATACTTCCTCGGTCATACCCATGCTCATCAATTTATCACGAAACTGATCAGGACTCATGTTGTTAGAGGCAATCATCTGCTGGAACGCGGCCTCCAGTTCGGCATCGCTCACCGTCACCTTCTGCTTTGCCGCCTCCTGGGCAATAAGCTTTTTATCTATCAGCCCATTGAGCACTTCTTCCCTGGCGCGCGTGAGAGCCGCAGACAGTTCCGAGGCCGGTGCCTGTTCGATGATTTTCTGAAAAAATGCCTTCCCCTCTTCATTGACTTCAGACAGGGTAATAACATCGTCATTGACAACCGCGACCACCCGATCAATCAATTCCGCATGGCAATTCCCCGGACCGAAAAAGGCAAGGAGAAGCAGAATGGCCGCTCCCGAGAAAAAACAAAAACGCGTAGTTATAACCGACATGATATTCATGGAGACACCTTCAATCCGATAAGAAAGAGACAAAATCTGACATAACAACCCGTAACCGTCCCACAAGCAAGGCGATTGCCAGGAACGGTCGGAAAATCCCCTGGCAAACAATGCCTGAAAAACAGTTTCAGTTGATGATTGTACCATAAAATTTATTTTGCCACATCCCCTTATGACCCGTAACCATAAAATGGAACGTTGCAAATACAGCCAGCGATGATCCCTGCTTTAGCCGTTGACTTTCTCCACAAAGAATATATTTTATAAATTAAATAATAAGTACAATACCTTTTTTCATAATATCAATCTGGAGCCAAGCGAATGAAAATACATACCCACACCTCTCTGGGCAGAACTGTGCTGATGACAGTCGCCTGCCTGCTTCTTTCCGTCAGTTCTGCCCATGCAGCAACACCGATGCCCGCATTCAGCCTCCCGAATGCAGTGAGCGGCACCACGGTGAACAGCACCGATTATACTGGCAAGACCCTGCTCATAACCTTTTTT
Source organism: uncultured Pseudomonadota bacterium (assembly GCA_963776835.1). GTDB lineage: Bacteria > Desulfobacterota > Desulfobulbia > Desulfobulbales > Desulfocapsaceae > UBA2270. The sequence goes on along the minus strand of CAVZOB010000005.1, from coordinate 42,762 downwards.
GCAACCTGGTGTCCGCCCTGCATGCAGGAGGTGCCGGCGCTGATGGACCTGCAGCAGCAATTCTCCAAATCCAATTTTTCAGTGGTGGGGCTTTCCGTGGATCAGGGCGGGCCGGCAATCGTGGCCAAGCTTGTTGAAAAGCGCTCCATCAATTACCCTGTGTTGATGGCAGACGAGGCCACTGCCCGAAATTTTGGCGGAGTGGTCGGCATCCCGACCTCCTTTCTGGTCAACAAAAAAGGGAACGTGGTAAAAAAATATCCAGGCTATGCACCCCATGCAGTTCTCGAACAGGATATCAAGGAAATAATGAATTAGTATTCATTATTTAGCTTTTTATTTGACATATGCCTCGATGGGGTAGTAGACTTTTCGTAGTTAGTTTGTAAGCCCTGGAGCAATCCAGACAAAAGTAATCTCAATACCATTGGAGAAAAAAAATGAAAAAAGGAATCTTAGCTGTCGTTATTGCGCTGTCATTCATGGTCTGTGCCGCAGTTGCCTCTTTTGCCTGCACCGGCGTGGTCAAATCCGTTGAAGGCACCCAAGTAACAGTAACCTGCGATGATGGCACCGAGGCAGTAGCCGAGGGTACAGCAGCAGTTGGCGATAAGGTAACTGTAACAGATGGCAAAATTGCTCCTGCTAAGAAGCAGAGAAAACCCATCGAAGGTTGCTAATTGACATAAAGCTTGTTTTTAAGTAGTTTGCAGGGGCTGATTGATGTACATCAATCAGCCCCTTTTTTTTTGAGGGAATAGTTCCTTAACACTAAATCGCCTGCCTTCGGCTAATCCTGAACGACTTCAAGGCATCCTTGACGCCAAGCCACCTGAACAATCATGGATATTCAAACGTTACCTGAACGGGAACGGGACATATACAATAAGATCAAGGCCAGATACAAACTCACCTTTGACCGGCTGAAGGTGGGGGGCAAGACCCTGCGCCTTCTGAAGATAGCCGACATTGAAGCACTTCTTGACGGCAGGGATCCCTTTGCCAATGTCTCCGAATTTCCTTTCTGGGTCAAGCTCTGGGAGGCGGCCATGGTTCTTTCCTATGTCATGAGCAGTCTGCCTGATCCCAAAGGGAAGAGCGTGCTCGAACTGGGCGCAGGCCTGGGCGCGCCCGGTCTTGCCGCGGCGGCAGCGGGTTTTGAGGTGACCATTTCCGACTATGAAGATATTATCATGGATTTTCAGAAGGTGAGCGCGGCGGCATCCGGCCTGCACAACATTTCCTTCACCCATCTCGACTGGCTGAATCCGCCTGAACTTGGCCCATTTGATATCCTGGCAGGAGCGGAAATCCTCTTTCGGGAAGAATTTTTTGCGCCCCTGCTCACTCTATTCAAAAAATATCTCAAGCCGGATGGCTTCATTTATCTGGCCCATGACGCCAGCCGCAAAAGCCTGCCCCTCTTCCTGGAGCTGGCCAAAAAGGATTTTGATATTACCCTCAACAAACAGACTATCAAGAAACAGGACCGGACCATCACCATCATTGTCAATCGCCTGGCCCGCAAAAAGGGCTGAATGGCGGAAAGAAATGGCATTTTACCCTATAAATCTCAATATTACCGGTCAACTCTGTGTGGTCATAGGCGGCGGTACCGTTGCCACGCGAAAGATAAGCTCTCTTCTGCTCTGCGATGCCAGGGTACGGGTTGTCAGCCCCGAGCTCTCTGCCGGGCTCAAACCATTCCTCGACAACCATAATCTGGAATGGATCCCGAGGCGCTACATGAGAGGGGATCTGCAGGGAGCAACCCTTGCCTTTGCCTTGACGGACAATCCGGAAGTTCAGCGCCAGATAACGACCGAGGCCAACGAGCTGGAAATACCGATAAATATTGGCGATAATCCAGAGGCCTGCACCTTCCAAACCGCCGCCACCGTCCGCCGGGGCGGCCTCCTGATCTCAATTTCCACAGGCGGCGGCAGTCCGGCCCTGGCAGCCACCATCCGCCGTGAGCTGGAGTCGCACTATGGTCCGGAATATGGCGATCTCGTAAAAATGCTTTGCCTGATCCGGCAAATGACAGTGGGCCGGCATTCTTCCCAGGAAAAGCAGAAACTGCTGCTTGAACGGATCCTGCAGACGAACATCCTGGCCCTTCTCAAAAAGAAAGAGTGGCAGCTGCTCCATGAGAAATTGCTTGAAATTCTACCCCAGACAATTAATGTGAATTATTTGATACAAAAGCTGCAAGGAGAGGAACCATGCGATATACGCTCTGCCTGAATTATGGCCTTTCTCCTGATGTCCATTTCTTCAACCGACCTTCAACAATAACGGTAACATTTTGGATGTGCTAACGAACTGGCCGGGAATATGCTGGATATTTCGTAACGCTCCCCTAAGCTGATAATAATGATGATTGAAACAAGCTACTTACTTTTTCAGGCGGTTCTTGCTGCAAGCTTTCTGGCCCTCGTCTTCTATCTCCTCTTTTTTGTCAAACAAAACGAAAAGGTTCGGACCCTTGCCAGACGGACTTTGTTTGTTGCCGGCATTTTGCAGACCCTCTATATCCTGCTCCGCTATCTGCAGTCCGGCTATACTCCCATTACTTCCCAGCATGAGACCATTGTTTTTTTTGCCTGGTCGGTAACCTGGGCCTATCTTTCCTTCCGCTGGCGATATACCGTCAAAAATTTTGGCGCCTTTATCTCCCTCCTGCTTTTCATCCTGCTCCTCATCGCCTCCTGGGCGTCCCGGGCCATCACTCCACTGCCCCCGGCTCTGCAAAGCTGGTGGTTGCCGGTTCATTCCGGGATTGCTGTTATGTCGTATGGCTTCATGGCCCTGGCCTTTTGTGGCGGTATCATGTATCTCCTGCAGGAGCACGAGCTGAAAACCAAACGGTTCGGTTTTTTCTTCACCCGCCTGCCCTCACTCGACTCCCTTGACCAGTTGAACAGCCACTGCCTGGCAACCGGTTTTGTCCTCTTTACCCTGGGCATCATTAGCGGTTCAATCTGGGCCCGTCAGGCCTGGGGTACCTACTGGCACTGGGACCCCAAAGAGACCTGGTCGCTGATCACCTGGTTTCTCTATGCCGCCCAGATTCATCAGCGGTTTTCAGCCGGTTGGCGGGGCAAACGGGCAGCGGTGATGGCCGTTATCGGTTTCACCGCCATCCTCTTTACCCTTTGGGGCGTAACCTACCTGCTCGGAGGGGTTCATAGTTATGCCAAATGACATGGTTCTGTTGTTGGGGGTGAATCATAAGACAACCCCTTTGGCCGTGCGTGAGCAGTTGGCCCTGGGCAAGGGATATGAAGAACCCTTGCGTGCCCTGCGCTCCATTGTTGGCTGCAAGGAATGCTATCTGCTTTCCACCTGCAACCGGGTCGAAATAGTCATGGTTGCGGAAGAAGGCGCCCAGGTGGAAGAGGCCATCGCCCAGCTGCTTTTTGGGAATTCGGTGGCTCCGGAACACCATCGGGACTATCTCTATATCCACCGTAACAACGCGGCGGTGCACCATCTTTTCATGGTCGCCACCAGCCTGGATTCGATGATTGTCGGAGAGGCCCAGATTTTAGGTCAGCTGAAAGAGGCCTTCCGGCACGCCGCGGAACAGAAATGTACAGGGCTCGTCCTCAACAAACTGCTGCATAAATCCTTTTCCGTGGCCAAGCGGGTGCGGACCGAGACCCAGATCGGCTCCTCCGCCGTCTCCATCAGCTATGCCGCGGTGGAACTTGCCAAAAAGATCTTCGGCACTCTCCAGGACAAAAATGTCCTCCTGATCGGGGCCGGCGAGATGGCGGAGCTGGCTGCCGAACATCTGGTCAGCCAGGGCGTGCGCAAGGTGGTGGTGGCCAACCGGACCTTGTCGCGGGCCATGGATCTGGCCAAACGCTTCAATGGCAGCGCCATCTCCCTGGACGAACTTTTTTCTCAACTGGAACAGGCGGATATCGTGATCAGCTCCACCGGGGCACCCAATATCATCCTGCATAAAGACGATGTCAAACCAATCATGCGCGCCCGCCGCAACGAGCCGCTCTTTTTTATCGATATCGCCGTACCCCGTGATCTCGATCCCCATCTCAATGATCTGGACAATGTCTATCTCTACGACATTGACGATCTCCATAATGTGGTGGAGATCAACAAATCAGAAAGAGACAAGGAAGCGATCAAGGCCCGCCGCATTGTTGATGAAGAGGCCCTGAAATTCCAGAGCTGGATCGACAGCCTGGCCATTGTCCCCACCATTGCCGCACTCAAAAAGAAAGCGGCTGAGATCTGCCGGATCGAACTGGATCGGACCCTGTGCCGCGTCCAGCATCTGAGCGTTGATGAGCAGAAGGCCATTGAAAGAATGGCCCTGGCCATCAGTTCAAGGATGCTGCATGACCCCGTCACCTTCCTGAAAGATGAAGGCTGTAAGGAACAGAGTGACGTCAAGATAGAGATGATCCGCGCCGCCTTTGGACTCGCGGATAAAAACTGAAAACTGATGCCCCACCCCCGCAAGGAACTTCTGGAAGATGAATGGCTCATGGTCCGTCATTCAGGCGAGATCCCGGAGATAGCCCTGCACTCGGCTTTCTATGCTCTCACCGAGGATCCGGAGGGACCCTGCCTGCAATTGAGCGCGGAGGAGATCCAATATCTGCAGGAAGCTGCCGCTGCCCGCTACCAGGAGATCATCCTGCGCGATCTTTGTTATGAAAACCGGGAACTCACCATCTACAGGGGTGTACTGCGGGCTATCTGCAACTGGCACCGATTCGTCGCCTTCTGTAAACGGGAGGATAGTGCTCGTCCCGGCTTACCCCGGCCGGGAATGACCGCCCGCTGCCGCTCGCTCCAGGAACGGATAATGAGCGACCGCAGGACCACTGCTGAGGCACTCCTCTCTTTAATAAGAAAGGTTCTAGAGAGACACAAGGCCATCCCCGGTTCCCCCGGCATCAGACCGTCCCTGGTCGTCACCGATCCCACTCCTGCTTTCAACTGCAGCTTTCACGATATCACCCTCTTTACCCATGAACTGGAAATCAGAAAGGAGCAAGTCCCTGAAGATATCCGCCTGCTCTGCGACGGATAAATTGAATGCATACAAGATGATGACTTGGTGTCCACTGAAAATCGAGCTATACTGGACACGGGTTTGACAGGAAGAGGATCACCGTTGCGATTGACAAAAAAAACAATACAATCAAGACAAGACAAGGAGAGAAAATGCCTTATGTGAACATCCGGGTAGCCGGCAAGTTGAGCAGGAAGCAGAAAGAGAATATCTGCCAGGGAGTCACCGAGGTGATTGCCCGGGAAACGGCCAAACCGGCTGAGTCCATCCTCATCTTTATCGATGAATTGGAATATGAGAATATAGCCAAAGGCGGAACCCTGCTCCAGGCTCCAAAATAAAGAGCCATGGACGTTGAAAAGAGAATCCTGGAACTGCGCCGCCTCATCGAGGAACACGCCCATCGCTATTACGTGCTCGATGACCCGCTCATCTCCGACGGAGAGTACGACCTGCTTTTCCATGAGCTTGAGCGCCTGGAAGAGGAGCATCCCGGGCTGGTCACGGCAGATTCTCCGACCCAGCGTCCAGGCGGGGCCCCCCTTGACAAGTTTGCCCAGGTGGAGCATCGCCTGCCCATGCTCAGCCTGGAAAATGCCTTCGACGCCACCGATCTGCGCGCCTTTGAGGATCGTCTGCTCCGCTTTCTGAATCAGGATCTGACCTCCGAGGCTCTGTCGTACATGGCGGAACCAAAGGTTGACGGACTGGCCGTGGAGCTCGTCTACGAACAGGGCCGGCTGCTCCAGGGCAGCACCCGCGGCGATGGCAGCAAGGGCGAGGATATCACGGCCCAGTTGCAGACGATCGCCGCAATCCCTCTTCAGCTCCATGACCGATCAAGGCAGCGCCTGGAGGTGCGGGGCGAGGTCTTTATGGATCGGGAGGCATTGACGGAACTCAATCAGGAACGGCTGCGAAGCGGGGAGCCCCTTTTCGCCAATCCGCGCAATGCCGCCGCCGGTTCCCTGCGCCAGCTTGACCCTGCCATTACGGCCCGGCGGTCGCTGAAATTCCTGGCCTATGGAATTGCTGATCCCGGCCAGACACCCTGTTCCAGTCAAGAGGAGCTCCTAGCCTGGCTGAGAGGCCTGGGGCTGCCTGTCAGTGAGCTCGCCTGTCCCTGCCCCTCCATATCCGAAGTGATCAGCCGTTTTGATTACCTCGCATCCCTGCGCCAGACCCTGGCCTACGAGATTGACGGCATGGTGGTCAAGGTGAATGACTTTCATCTCCAGCAGCGACTGGGCAACAAGGCCAGGGCCCCGCGCTGGGCCATTGCCTGTAAATTTCCAGCCATCCAGACGACAACAAGGCTGCTGGCCGTTGAGTTCCAGGTGGGCCGCACGGGCGCGGTGACTCCGGTGGCCCTGCTTGAACCGGTGGAAGTGGGCGGGGTGACCGTGAGCCGGGCCACCCTGCACAACCGTGATGAGTTCGAACGCAAAGACCTGCGCATCGGCGATACCGTCCTGGTACAAAGGGCCGGCGATGTTATCCCCGAGGTGGTAAAGGCCATTGTCGAAAAACGGGATGGCAGCGAAGCCCCCATCGTCATGCCCGCACAGTGTCCGGTGTGCGGCCATGGCCTGCTCAAGCCCCCCGGAGAGGCCGTGACCCGTTGCATCAATCCCCACTGTCCTGCCCAACGCCTGCGCTCCCTTATCCATTTCACTTCCAGGGCCGGCCTCGACATTGAAGGACTTGGCAAAAAGAGCATGGCACAGCTCTTTACCCTGCAACTGGTGCGGGACATCCCCGACATCTTTACCCTGGACCGCGACCTGCTGGCCGGCCTGGAAGGATGGGGAGACAAATCTGCCGACAAGGTGATGGTTGCCATCCAGGCGGCCAAACAGCCGCCGCTGGGGAAGTTTCTTGGTGCACTCGGTATCCGTTTTGTGGGAGAGGTGACCGCCTCCCTCCTGGAGCAAAGGTTCTCCTCTCTGGACCAGCTCATGGATACCTCCGTGGATGCCCTGCTGGAGATTGAGGGGATCGGAGAGCAAGCTGCCCGCAGCATTGTTGATTATTTCAGCGATCCCGATGTGCGCGCCATGTTTGCCCGGCTGCAACAGGCAGGAGTAACGCCGGAGGCAGGCCGGAAGTCTCGGGAGGATCAGCCGCTCAGCAGCCTGGCCTTTCTCTTCACCGGCACGCTGGCCACCCTGTCGCGGACAGAGGCCAAAAAACTGGTCAGAGATCAGGGCGGCCAGATCGCCACCACCGTCACCCAGAAGATGACCCACCTGGTCGCCGGAGAAAAGGCCGGGACAAAATTGAAAAAGGCCCAGGAGCTCGGCAAGATCATCCTGACGGAAGAAGAATTCCTGCGGATGATCCGCCCCCGGCCCCAGGGAAAATCCAGGTAAGCCCGATGCAATGAAATGGTCTGAGAGGGCAGATTCTTTGGCAGCAAGTCCTCATTCAATATAGGAAAAAAAATGAAAAGATGTTTTCGCTGGATCATAGGGCTTCTCTTTGTGCTCGCTGTGTCCATTTACGTGCTGATAGTAGCCCTGCCCCTTTTGTTCAGCCCCAATGATTTCAAGGTATTCCTCAGCGATCTGGTTCGGGAACAGACCGGAAGAGAGCTGGTTATTAGCGGTGTAATCCGGCTGCAGGTCTCTCCCGCCCTGTTTGCGACCTGTGCCCTCCCCAAGGCGCGCCTGAGCGGCAATACACTTTTTCCGAACAGTACATTCATTGAAAGCGAAGAGACGAAGATAGAACTGTCCCTCTGGCCCCTGCTGTTTCAGAGACGCCTGCACATGGTATCCATCATGGCGGATGGCGTCACCCTGAATCTTCTCCGCACCAAAGAAGGGATAGGCAATTGGGAAAATCCCGTCTCCCATTCCGCCCCGGCACAAAAGGCCACGGGAGGGACGCCGGCAGCAACGAGTACGCAGCAGCGGCAGCCTTCGCTGACTCGCTTCCTGCCGGTGCCGACCGGAGTTGATCTGGACAAGATCCAACTGAGCCGGGTGAATGTGCGCTATGATAATCGGCAGTCAGACAGGGTCACTGTTCTCAAAGACCTGAAGTTCAGAAGCGGCCGGATCAGGGAAGAAGGACAATTCCCCTTTGAGGCCGCCTTCACCTTTCTCCTTAACAATAAGGATGCCATTATTCGTTCAGGCAACATGTCCATGCAGGGAAATGGCACCCTGTTCTTGCAGGAACCTCACCTGCTCCTTGAAGATTTCCGCATGAAAGGGGTGCTCAAGGGAAGGAGTCTGCCCAAGCGGGGCCTGAAGATCGTTTTTTCCACCAACAGCGATCTGCAGCTGCGCCAACAAAAGATGGATATCAAGAATTTTTCTCTGAGTTCCGAGGATGCCACCCTGAAGGGCAGCGGCACCCTGGAGGATCTCTCGTCCCCCCGCTTCAACCTCTCTCTCAGCATTCCTGAATGCTCGCCTAAATCCATCTTGAAACAACTGCAAGAAGCCCTGCCTATCCTCCTGGTTGCTGAACCCTTTACCCATGTGAGCGCAGAGCTGCTGGTCATGGGCGATATGGAGCTGGCAGAGATCAGTGATCTTACGGTCATGGCTGACGATACCACGGTCACCGGGTCAATAAAGGTCAAAGATCTCGGGAATCCGGCCTATGAGGCAATCCTTCATGCCAACCATGTGGACCTGGACCGGTATTACCCGCCAAAGGCAGAAGTGCCGCCGGAAATGGAGCTGGAACAAACGACGGCAACTTCCATTGCCGATGGCCCACAGGCAGAGGCAGCGCCTCCCGTAATTCCCGTCCCTTTTCTCCGCTCCCTTCCCCTGCAGCTCGATCTGCAGCTCGATTCCATAAAGGTGGGCGGAGCTGGACTGTCAAAGGTGCAGATCAAGTTCTCCGGACACGATGGGATTATCCAGCTGGCCCCCTTGACTGCCCGGTTGTATGGGGGCAGCATGAATGTTGAGGCCACCCTTGATGTCACCGGGGACCTCCCCCGGATTCATCTCAAGCCAAACCTCAAAAAGGTCCAGCTGGCACCACTCTTCCAGGCAATGACGGGCGGGGAAGAGATAACAGGCACTGCTCTCATCCAGGCCGATATACAGAGCAGCGGCCTGAGCCGGGAGGAGCTCCTGAATCACCTCAATGGGACCCTGCGATTTGAGATCCTCAATGGTGAGATTAAAGCGGTAACGATCATGCCGGTCATCCGCACGACACTGGCCCTGCACCGCAGAGAGGCAACTCCCGCCCTGACAGGTGACGGGGCGACAGGGTTCGACCATCTGACCGGCACCGGTATCTTTGAGGATGGAATCCTCTATAATGACGACCTCGCGGCAGCCTCAGAGAGCATGCAGATTACCGGTGCAGGCGAGATTGACCCCACCAGCCGGCAGATCAATTTCCTGCTCAACATCTCTCTGTCTCCTGATCTTGTTCTGGATAAGGACATGGGGTTAACCGGGCTGGGCGGCTGGATTATTCCCTATAAAATATTCGGTTCTTTTAGCGATTTGCAGCAGGAGGCGGACATTGACAAACTCCTGCCGGCAGAGAACCGGGCGGAACCCCTGAAAAAAATGGAGGAACAACAGTTGGAGTCCGCTCCTGCGCGCAAGAAACAAAAGATCAAAGGAGACTGACGGCCCCTTGTGCCGGTCTGATAACGGGGCTATTTATTTAGAGCTTGCCTCGAGCGGCAAGCTGTGAGAAGATTTCAATAAGGATGGATTATGCTGCAATACAATCACTTACCATTGAAAGGAGAGCTATGAACAGAATTCCTGATATTACACGAGTTATTACCCCCATTGATTTCTCTGAGAATGCCCCCCTGGTAGCCGAATCAGCGGCCTATGTGGCCGGAAGTTTTAAGGCCTCGCTGGATCTGATCTTTGTGGTCCAGGATTTTACGGATTACTCCGGTTTTTTTGTACCCCAGATGAATGCCCCTGATCTGGTTCAGGAGTTATTCAGCAGCGCCGAAGAAAGAATGGACAAATTTTGTCAGGACAACGAAGCCTCTTTTAAGGCCCTGGGCGTGACTGCCCTCAACTCCAAGGTCCTGATGGGCGATGTGGCGGAACAGATCATAGACTATGCCATCAACAAACAGGGGAATCTGATCGTCATGGGTACCCATGGTTATAAGGGCTTGGAAAAAATCATGTTCGGCAGTATCGCCGACAAGGTGGTCAAGGCCGCCCCCTGTCCCATAATGACCGTTAATCCCTACACCTGTTGCCAGGGAAAATAACATACGACAGGGGGAGTTTTCAGGCAATGCCAGGAAAAAGACGAAGAAACGTGCAGCATATCCCTGGAAAACTGAATGGCTGACAGCAAGAGGGTAGGAAGCGCTGACAGCAGCCGCCTGCTGAGCTTTCTCCTGGCCGGTAAATCGGTACGAGGGGTGATCCTGGATGGCACTATCCTGGTCCAGGAGATGCGGCACCGCCAGGGGACCGGCATCCTGGAAACACAGATACTGGGCCAGGCCCTGCAGGCTACAGCACTCATGACCTCATCGCTGAAAGGGCAGGACGGGATAGGACTGACAATAGACTGTCCGGGACCGCTCAAGGGCCTGGTCGCTGAAGCCACCGCCACGGGTGAGGTTTCCGGCTATCTCAAACAAGATTCTCCCCGCCCTGGGACGCCCCCTTCCATCCTTCGATCAGACAGATGATCATAACCCCTGGTGGGGTGACGGCTTTCTCACCATCAACCGCTATCTGCAGGGGGGAAGAGAGCCCTTCAGCTGCAAGCTGGCCTTGCAGTCCGGGGATATCGCCTCCGAGCTGGCACATTATTACCGAATCTCCGAACAGATCCCCACGGCCATCCATCTCAGTGTCTTCTTTGATGTCCATGGTGAGGTGAGCGGCGCGGGCGGCCTGTTCCTGCAGGCCATGCCGGGGGCTGACGACAAGATCATGGCAAGCCTTGAGCGGAAGACCAGGACCTTGCCGTCCCTCGGCCAGGCCCTTGCTGAAGGCGGAAAGACGGCTCTCTGGTTACAGGAACAGTTTGCCCCTTTCCATCCTGACATCCTGGAGGAACGTTCTGTCCATTTCCGTTGTCGCTGCAGCGCCCTCCGCATGCGTCTCCTTCTCCTGCACCTGCCCCTGGCAGACCTCGAAGAGATGCGCGACAATGGCCCCTTCCCGGTGCAGGTCAACTGTCACTTCTGCAACGAACAGTACCGCTTTGAGCAAACGGCTTTGGCGGACATCTGTCAGGAAAAGAGGTCCTGAATCTGAAAAGCTCCCAACCAGAACCAAAAAACCTTGCCCGTTCGATCCGGCGCCTTCCTTGCATGCAAATGCTCAAGGGATGAAGCGTTCTTTCCTCACGGCTCCAATCAGTCGCTGTGTTGATGCGGATGATCGCCGTAGGGATGGAGATGCTGATGGCTATGGATATGGTCGTGATCACAGCGATGCAGATGACCGTGCTCAAGGGCATAGAGGTGGGAGGTGGTTTTAGCGAGAAAGTCCCAGTCATGGGAGATGATGATATGGGCCTGGGGCAGCCCCTGGAGGATATCAGTCAATCGATCCCTGGTGGCTGGGTCCAGATTATTGGTTGGTTCATCGAGCAGGAGCAGTCGCGGCTTCATGGATAGAATAGTCGCCAGGGCCACCAGTTTTTTTTCTCCACCGGAAAGCCTGTGGGTGATTCTCCCTTCAAAGCCGGCGAGACCAAGTTCCTTCAGGGTCTGGATGGCAATATCCTCTGCCTCTTCAGGAGAGGAACCAAGATTGAGGGGACCAAAGGCCACGTCCTCCAATACCGTCGGCGAAAAAAGCTGATCATCGGCATGCTGAAAGAGAAGGCCCACCTGCCGGCGCAGGAGACGGAAGTCCTTTTCAGTGTGCATTTCCCGGCCCTCAAAAAAGATGTGGCCGCCGGCAGGAGAGAGCAGCCCGACCATGATCTGAAAAAGAGTGGTCTTGCCGCTGCCATTGGGCCCGATGAGACCGATCCGTTCAGACGACACCTCAAGGTCAAGATCATGCAGGACCGGACCGCTGGACTGGGCATAGCTGTAACTGATATTGGAGAGCTGAATGAATGGTCTTGATGATGACATATGCAAATTCTTTTTTCCGCAGAGATTCCAGGTACCGTTTCAAGGCAGACTATTCCAAAAATTTGACAGGCTGGACGCACCCTGGGATGCGCCCAACCTGTAAGGGTCCTCTTGTTTCAGGAGGCCTGCTCCAGCGCCACCGCCACCGAGACCGAGGCGCCGACCATGGGGTTGTTGCCCATGCCGATGAGCCCCATCATCTCCACGTGGGCGGGAACCGAGGAGGAACCGGCAAACTGGGCGTCCGAATGCATCCTGCCCATGGTGTCGGTCATGCCGTAGGAGGCGGGACCGGCGCCCATATTATCCGGATGCAGGGTGCGTCCGGTGCCGCCGCCTGAGGCCACCGAAAAGTATTTCTTGCCCTGCTGGGCACACTCTTTCTTGTAGGTGCCGGCCACTGGATGCTGAAAGCGGGTGGGATTGGTGGAGTTCCCGGTGATGGAGACATCCACACCCTCCAGATGGTTGATGGCCACTCCCTCACGGACATCGTCGGCGCCGTAGCAGCGCACCGCCCCCCGTTCTCCCAGGGAATAGGCCTTCTCCCTGACCACGGTCAGTTTACTGGTGGCGTAATCATAGGCGGTCTCCACATGGGTGAAGCCGTTGATCCGCGAAATGATCTGGGCCGCGTCCTTGCCCAGGCCATTGAGGATCACCCGCAGCGGCTCCTTGCGGACCCGGTTGGCCGATCTGGCGAGCCCGATGGCCCCTTCCGCCGCCGCAAAGGACTCATGGCCGGCAATAAAGGCAAAGCACTTCGTCTCTTCCCGCAGCAGCATGGAGGCCAGGTTGCCATGGCCAAGACCCACCTGCCGATGATCGGCCACCGAGCCGGGGATGCAGAAGGCTTGCAGACCCTCCCCAAGAGTGGCGGCAATATCCACCGCCTTCTTTTCGCCTTTTTTGATGGCGATGGCCGCCCCCAGGGTATAGGCCCAGCAGGCGTTGTCAAAACAGATGGGTTGGATCTTTCTTACTATCGCCGCCACATCCACGCCGTAGGCGTCACACACTTCTTTGGCCTCTTCCAGACTCTTCATCCCGTATCTTGCAAGGACGGGAGTGATCTGCCCTATGCGCCGGTCATAACTTTCAAACAGTGCCATGGTCCTCCTCCTTATTCCTTTCTGGGGTCAATTTTCTTAACGGCCTGGTCAAAGCGGCCATAGGTACCGGTGGCATCCGCCAGCGCCTGGGCCGGCTCCACACCCTTTTTGATCGCCTCCATCATCCGGCCCAGATGGACAAACTTGTAGCCGATGATCTCATCGTCGCCATCGAGTGCCAGCTCCAGCACATAGCCTTCGGTCACCTCCAGGTAACGAGGGCCTTTGAGCCGGGTGCCGTAGGTGGTGCCGCACACCGAACGCAGTCCCTTGCCCAGATCCTCAAGTCCGGCGCCGATGGGCAGGCCGCCCTCGGAAAAGGCAGACTGGCTGCGGCCATAGACGATCTGCAGAAAGAGCTCGCGCATGGCGGTGTTGATGGCATCACAGACCAGATCCGTATTCAGGGCCTCGAGGATGGTCTTGCCCGGCAGGATCTCGGAGGCCATGGCCGCCGAGTGGGTCATGCCGGTGCAGCCGATGGTCTCGATCAGGGCCTCTTCGATGATCCCGTCCTTGATATTGAGGGTCAGCTTGCAGGCACCCTGCTGCGGGGCGCACCAGCCGACCCCGTGGGTGAGCCCTTTGATGTCCTTGATCTCGCGGGCCTTGGTCCACCCGCCTTCCTGGGGAATGGGCGAAGCCCCGTGACACGCGCCCTGGGCTACAGGACACATCTTTTGTACTTCAGAAGAGTATTGCATACCATGCTCCTATGGGAGGTTTATTGAAAAGAGAACAGGATGAGATTGAAGATTAAAGATGAAAGGGAAGAACAAGTACCGGACCGCAGCATATTGTTTTTCCGGACCTTGTCCTTAGCGTACTATTTCTTTTTCCCGGTCACCAGAAAGACGGGGTAGGCCCGTTCAACGCCAGCTTCATTGGTCTTGACCAGGGAATGGACCTCTTGAACCGCCAGATGATGCAGGCCCAGGTCCGTCAGGGTTGTCACCAGCTCTGCCGGATCAAAGCCATGATGCATGACCCCGTCGGACTCCGGGTCATGGAAGGAGCCATCCTCTTCCTTGAGGTCAGCCACGGCCAGATAGCCGCCATCGGCCAGCAGGTCACAGAAACGGGCCAACAGCTGGTCAGCCTCCTTGATGTGATGCAGGGTCATGGCGCAGAAGATCAGGTCAAATTTCTCCGGCAGGGTTTCCTGCAGCAAATCCAGCCGCAGCGGGGTCACATTGGTGATCTGCTCATCTTTGATTTTCCGGGCCAGCACCTCAAGCATTCCGCTTGAAGTATCAACGGCAGTCAGTCTCGCCAGCTGCGGAGCCAGGGCCAGCCCCACCAGCCCTGTGCCGCAGCCGTACTCCAGGGCACTCATTTTTTTGTGCAACGGCAGGGTAGTGCTGATCGCTACCGCGATCTTGGCCGCCAGTTCAACCCTTCGCTGCTGCTGATCCCAGCCGGCCGCGGCCTTGTCAAAATGTTTCCCACTCATGGCATGTCCTGTTGGTAGAAATAATTTGTATTGTGTGCGATATCGGCAAGACGCCACACCAAGAGTATGATCTAAGGCAGATATAATTTGCCTGTCGCCACACCAGGTTGTTATCGGCAAGTCGCCACACCAGGAAACAGCAGAACAGATTGCTGTTTCCTGGATGCGGCATAAGAGGCCGTAGATGAAGCAAGCAAGAAAAAAACCTTGCTTGCTTCATAACGGCCTCTAAATTTCGCTGATGCGGTCAAATAAATCCCGGTCTTTCTCGATCTTGCTGCGATTGCCGATGATGACGCGATGCGAATGGGCCAGCATCCGGCTGAAGGCCGGGGCAAAGGCCTGCATATCGGCTACCCGGGTGCTGATTATCTCTTCAATCCGCCGTTGCTTGTGGGCAGGCGTTATCCCGATCAGGAATTCGTCTCTGGCTGTTGCCCCTTTGGCGGCAGAGCTCTGCAGGGGATCAAAGTTGCCATAGGTGCCGATAACCAGTTGTTCCAGCACCTCGTCCGAGAGCTTAAGGCCGGAGATGATGCCGGGAATGGCCGCATAGCTGTCGTAGGTCTTGCGGACCTGCGGATCCCGATAGCTGACAATGCCCAGGTTACCGGTGATATGACTGAACTGGATGAAGCAGCCATAGGCCCCGCCCATCTGTCGCACCGTGTTCCACAGATAGTCGCGGGAGAGGTAGTTTTTCAGGACCTCGAAGTGACCGTTATAGCCGCCGCCGTTGGGCAAAAGGGAGCCGGCCTGCACCGCAAAGACGATCTCGGCCGAGGTGATCAAGGCCTCATGGACCGGCAGCTCCGGCAGGGTCAGGATCTGTCTGGTGACCGGGTTGTCCGGAAGAGCGCTCACCAGGGACTCGCCATGACGGGCGAAGGTGTCAATCTCTTCCGGGTCGGAAGTGATGGCCAGTGATCAGGTTGTTGCGGTTGAAAACAAGGGTGGCCATCTCCCGCAGACCAGCCAGGAACTCATCTTCCATCCGGGCGTAATGGTGATCCAGCTCTTTTTCCGCCCGATAGGAGGTCACACCGGAAATCAGCTCGTTATACCCCCCGGCCGGACTGAGATGGGCAAAGGCCCGTGAGGACGCCAGGCTGTAGCCTTCACTCTGGGCACTGTGTTCCGACCAGGCAAATTCGCGGTGCACAATTTCCTGAATGTGCGTCCTGTCCTCCAGGGAAAGTTCGGAAAAGATCTCAGCCATCAGGCGCAAGGCCCTCTCCTGATATTCCGGCAGGCACTTCATCTGAAACCAGAGGACCGGACGCACCAGCTCCGCATTCCCCAACTTGCTGTAGCTGTTAAAAGAGTGCGAGAAATCACCGGTACAGGTGCCCAGTTCCCGGGCCAGGTGCATGAAGTCCATCTTCCGGGTGCCGATCTCGGTGACAATGGTGCCAAAGAGGTCCAGCCAGGGCAGAAGCCGGCAGGGGACCGCCGACACATCAAAACCCATATCCACATACGAAATATGCTCGGTGGCCAGTGCACTGACCAGCACCTGCACACCCCCGAACATCTCGGTGGGCTGCACCGCATGAAAAGAGAGTTTGGATTCGAGATCGCTGTGGCTCAGGTGCGGCAGCAGGGCAAGGGTCTCGGGGCTGTTGGGCGTCTGCTGCTGTTGCTGCAGTTCAGAGGTTCGGGCAACCAGCTCCTGGCGCTGGGTCCCGGTCAGGGTCGCCGCATATCTCGACAGCCGCCCCCTTTCCTCGTCCTGGGTCTGGGCCAGCTTGGCGGGATCAGGGATCAGGGTGACCACCACGGTGGCCTTGTTTTCCAGAAGATAGCGCTCAATCAGCTCCTCAAAATACCTCTCTTCCAGGGCCTTGTGGCGGATGACCCGGAAGAGTTCCTCGATCTCCAGGGTCTCAAAGGGATCGGTGCCATACTTGAAGGCAGGCATCACCTTGCCAAAAAGATCGAGGCCGCGCTGGGCCTTGCTCGCCTCTTCCCGCACCGAAAATTCATATTTATTCAGTTCCGAGAGCAGCAGGTCATGGTCCAGCCCCTCCCTGACCATCTCGCTCAGGGTCTCGTTGTACAGGGCCAGAAAAGGATCCCGCTTGTCAGGATCACTGCCGACCAGATAGGTGATCATGAAGGTCTTGAAACTGGAGGTGGACAGATAGAGCCCGCCGAAGTCCTTGCCCAGACCGCTGGAGACGATCCTGTTTTTCAGGGGAGAGGCATCTGAATTGTAGAGAATGCCGGCAATGACCTGAAAGGCGGCATTCTCCTGACGATTGAGCACGGTGGAGACCTTCTGTCCCACGGCCAGGAAGGTCTTGGCATCCGTCTCTTCCGACTCCACGCCATAGCGGTCTTCAATAAAGGTTATCCGGTCAACATCCTCTCCGACCTCAACGGTGGCCCTGCTCACCCGGGCCGGAAAAGCCTTAAGGAAATGTTCCTGCAGATAGCTGAGTTCGTCCGCCAGCGGCGCATCACCATAGACAAAGAAGGTGGAGTTGGAGGGATGGTAATGCTCCTTGTGAAAGTCACAGAAGGCCTCATAAGAGAGATCGGGAATATTCCTGGGATCGCCGCCGGACTCATGGGCGTAGGTGGAGCCGGGCATGAGTCCGGCGAAGATATGATGAAAGAGCAGCCGGATGGGATCGGAAAAGGCGCCCTTCATCTCATTGTAGACCACGCCCTGAAACTCCAGCTCCCCCTTTTCATCTTCCTGATTGTAGTGCCACCCCTCCTGTTCAAAGGTGGAGCGGCTGAGCAGCGGATTGAAGACCACGTCGCAGTACACGTCCATGATGTTGAAATATTCCTTGAGATTGCGGGTGGCAAAGGGATAGTAGGTGATATCCGAGCCGGTCATGGCATTCAGAAAGGTCATGAGCCCGCCCTTGTTGATCTCGCCGAAGACATCATGAACCGGATATTTCTTCGATCCCATCAACACCGAGTGCTCAAGGATATGGGCCACGCCGGTGGAATCCGTGGGAATGGTGTTAAAGGCGGCGGCAAAGGTCTTGTTGGTATCGCTGTTTTTGATGGCCAGCAAGGGGCAACCCAGGAGATCATGCTCAAAGAGATAGACATCGGAGTCGATTTCAGCGATCCTGGCGTGTCGTTTCAGGGTAAAGGAAGAATAGGATTGTCCGGGGATAAAGGGCATAAGAATGTGGGGAGTTGAAGAGTATTAAAATATCTTTGCTGAATCCAGCAGCAGGGTGACCGGCCCGTCATTCACCAGTTCCACCGCCATTGTTGCCTGGAAACGACCCGTTGCCGTCTCAATTCCATGTTGTTGCACGGCCTTGATAAAACCTTCATACAGGACTTCGGCCTGTTCCGGCCTGGCCGCCGAGGAATAACCCGGCCGGCGTCCCTGGCGACAATCTCCATAAAGGGTGAACTGAGAAATAATAAGCATGGCGCCACCGGTGTCGAGGAGGGAACGATTCATTTTCCCCGCCGTGTCTTCAAAAATCCGCAGGTGGACTATTTTGTCGACCAGCCAGTGCAGATCCGTCTCCTGATCATCTCGATGGATACCGAGCAGAAGGACCAGGCCGTGACTAATGGCCCCGATTTGCTCCTGATCGACTGAGACCGAGGCCCGACTGACCCGTTGAACAACGGCACGCATTCTCTTGTCTCCTCTAAAATTATGCCGACACAATAGCCACAAAAAGAGGTGGGTGTCAACTGACTTGGAAGATAAATATCGCAATTTTATTGAATAAAAAGGTGTGGAGAACAGGGAAGATTCTGCTATCATGCCTTGCATTATTCATCTACTTGCGAGGAACAGGGGTATGAACCAAACAAAGTTGAGGGGCAATGGATTCTGACACTATCTCTTCCAGAAACAACTCTTCAGCCGTCCACTACGGCTGGTATATAATGATAACCGGCACCCTCTGCCTCTTTGCCAGCCTGGGCCTGGGCAGATTTTCGTTGGGAATGCTGCTGCCGTCCATGGGTAAATCCCTGCATCTCTCCTATGGGCAGATGGGCCTGATCGGGACCTTGAACTTTATCGGCTATCTGCTGGCGGTGCTGCTCTGCGGCAAACTGACAAAGCGCTTTGGTGCCCGCAGGTTGATCACAACCGCCCTTATCCTCATCGGCCTCTGCATGCTCCTCATTGGCTGGGCCCGGAACCTCTATCTGATCCTGGCCCTCTACCTGGTGACCGGGATCGGCAGCGGCCTCTCCAATGTGCCGATGGTCTCCCTGATCTCATGCTGGTTTGCCAGCAATAAACAAGGCCGGGCAACCGGGTTTGTGGCCATTGGCAGCGGTTTTGCCATTATCCTCTCAGGGAAATTGATTCCCTACCTCAACACCGTCCATGAACAGGGATGGCGGCTCAGCTGGTTGGTGCTCGGGGCCATCGTCCTCTGTGTCGCGGCGATATGTGCTCTCGTTCTCAGAAACAGCCCCCGTGAATGCGGGCTTCTGCCCGTGGGCATGACCGAGATTCATGCCCACAAACGAGCCAAGGCCGTGGCCGGGTCTCCCGGACTCCGTTCGTCCATTATCCTGCACTGTGCCGCCATTTACTTTCTGTTCGGTTTTTCCTATGTGATCTACGCCACCTTTATCGTGACCACCCTGGTCCAGGAAAAGGGCTTCAGCGAGGCCGTGGCCGGGAATTTCTGGTCCTGGGTGGGGCTCCTCAGTCTTTTTTCCGGGCCGGTCTTCGGAATTTTTTCTGACCGATTCGGCCGAAGACCGGCGTTGATGCTGGTCTTTACCATTCAATCCCTGGCCTACCTCCTGATTGCCCTCGATCTCCCCCGGATCTTTCTCTATCTCTCCATCGGCTGCTACGGAATTGTGGTCTGGAGCGTTCCCTCCATCATGGCGGCCCTCGTGGGAGATTACGCCGGGGCCGAAGGGGTGGCATCTGTCTTTGGCTTTGTCACCTTTGTCTTTGGTCTGGGTCAGGTTATCGGTCCTTTCCTGGCGGGGCTCCTGGCCGAGATGAGCGGGAGTTTTTCCAGCAGCTTTCTCATGGCTGCCGTATTGGCCGGCAGTGCGGTATTCCTCTCCGCACTTCTGCCCAGGAAAAGAGAATTGACATAAAGGCCGGCGCTCCCATACCCATGGGAAAATGATCATGAATGGTAAATTATCGAGCTGAGGGAGCTATCTGTTGTTGTGAATGCGGCCACAAATCTGTAAATGTTCCCTTCTCGCCAAGCCTGCAGGCCCTGACCAGGGGGTCGTGGTAGAAGGTAAACCAGGCATCCCGCTGCCGGTATTCCGCAAAGTATCGTTCCTTGCAGGCAATGACCTCCAGAGGGAAATTATCATAGGCCATCACCCAGAGAGGATTCACATGGGCATGGGTGGGGAAGAGATCACCGAGGTGAACTGCTGTTTCGCCCTGGGAGGCGATTTCCACCAGTTGATGGCCCCGGGTGTGCCCGCCGGTATGACGGACCCTGACCTCAGGGCAGAGCTGATGTGCGCCCTCGACAAGCTGGATCTTGCCGCTTCTTATCAGTTCCTTGAAATTAACGGGCCAGTAGCTTTCCTGAGCGCGGCCGCTTGGCGAGACCACATCCGGCCACTCGCTCTCCTGAAGCAGATGGATGGCCTCCGGAAAGGTCACTTCCTCCCGCCCCTCTGCACCCAGCATGACCACCCCGCCGGCATGGTCAAAATCACCATGGGTCAGAATCACCAGATCAATGTCGTGCCGGCTGATCCCCAGCAGCGCCAGCTGGGAGAGCAGGTTCCACGGACCAGCCTGAAAGATCGCCTGCTGTTCGGGGGTGAGTTTGTTGCCAAGACCGGTATCAACCAGGATATTCATGGCCGGCGTTATGACGAGAAGCGGATCATTGCACAGGGGGATGGTATTGTCCGCATCAGCCTGAGAGCATTTCTGCCAGATCGCCTTGGGCACAGGACCGAACATCGTCCCTCCATCCAGACGGAAATCGCCGCCGCTGAGCCAGTGGATCTCGCAGGCACCAATAGAGAGAGGAATGACTGGCATCTTTCAACTCCAGAACTATTCTACTTTTCCGGCCCAATTCCATTGACCGCAGGCGGAAGGGAAATCGCCGGTCCAGCAGGAATGGCAGGCGACGATGGCGCAACAACGGGATTTACTCCAGGCTCGGAGACAGGAGAAGCCGAGGGCGTCACAGGAGGCCGGGGCAGCTCCGGGGCAACTGCTGGCCGGGCAGGCGGTTTTTCACTGCCTGCACCTTTAACTGCCGGTACAGTGACAGGCTGCTGGGGCCTTTTCTGAAGAAAAAGCACGGCGTCACCACAGTGATCGGTAAAAATACCGTCCACCCCTACCTTGAAGTAGAAAAACTCCAATAATTCCTCAAAACCGGCAACATAGGGCGGAAGAGATTCTTTGTCCCGCCGGAAGGTAAAGGGATGGACCACCATACCCAGGCTGTGGGCATCACTGACCAGTTCCGGACGCAGAAGCTTCCCGGCCTGATCGACGAGCATGGACTTATCCATGCCAATCCCGGCGACAAAGGCCGACAAGGTACGCAGCCCTGACTTGCTGTTGATCCAGTCATAATTATAATTAACCCACTCCCCCCATTCCAGGAACTTGGTCTCATTGCCATTGTTGTCATCAATCATCTGAATCAGTTTCAGGTCCATCTGCAGCGCCGGGAACAGCTCATCATGGATGCGCTTGAGTTCATCAGGGTCAAAGCACTGGAGAAAGATCTTGTCTTTCTTGGCGGTGTAGCCATAGTCGCGCAGGATCTTGAGGACGGCCATGGAGATGTCCTTACCCTCCTTGCGATGCAGCCAGGGTTGTTTGATCTCGGGATAGATGCCGATATCCCGGCGCAGGGTCTTTTCCAGCCCCCTGATCAGCTCCAGCTCTTCCTTGAAGGTGGGGATGGTCAGCTGCAGGTTTTTGTAGGTGTCGGGAAAGCGCCCACTGTTGGGATAGCGCTCCTTCAGATGCAGCTGTTTGATCTCAGCCAGGGTAAAATCCAGGACATGGAATTTCCCGTCCTGCCGCTCGCGGCCGGGAAAAAGATCCGCCACATTGGTGACCATCTCCAGGGTGGGATCATGGAAGACAATGACCTGATCATCCTTGGTCATGACCAGATCCTGCTCGATATAATCACTGTCCATGGCCACGGCCAGGGCAACGGAAGGCAGATTATGCTCCATCAGATAGCCCGACGCGGCCCGATGGGCAATGACGATTTTATCGCCGGCCTGGGCAAAAACGGCAGGAACCATCAACAGGGCCACCAGCAACAGCCATGCGCACGATTTCACAAGAATAATTTTACAATCCACTCAGTTCACCTGCAATAGAATATTGAGAGAGATCAAACCAGCATCCGATAGGGCCGGGTCCGGGTCAACAGTTCAGAAAAGGCGGCCGCTTATTGGGGGGATGCTGGAGATAACATGGAAGCTATAAAGGGCAAATCAGTTCTGGCTGTGGCTTGCAAAGGCACAATATTTCTGGTCTTCATGCAGGATATGATGCTCCAGCCAGTTTTTAAGAATAGAGATCACCTCGGTGTTCA
The DNA here is from genome assembly GCA_963776835.1 of uncultured Pseudomonadota bacterium. Classification (GTDB taxonomy): domain Bacteria; phylum Desulfobacterota; class Desulfobulbia; order Desulfobulbales; family Desulfocapsaceae; genus UBA2270. Next base: position 20,552 of record CAVZOB010000005.1, on the reverse strand, counting down.
GGACCCACTCCCCACTCAGGATCTTTTTATAATAACTGTAGACCTGATCATCAAAGTCTTTGTGCAGCCTCCTGTGCGCCACCAGGTCGGGGTAATGGATCTCCTGCAGATACCGCTCTTCCTGCCGGAAATGATAATTGGCATAGTCCTGCATCGCCTGCAGGGTTTCTGACGCCGCATGGGCGAGGTCGCTGTTGCTCCCATGGAGGAGGACATGATCCAGCCTGTTATAGATTGCGATCCACTCCTGATGCTGGACGTCAATGACAGCATTGTGGACACTGAACGAATCGTTCCATGTAATCTGAGCCATTATCAGCACCCCCTTGTCAACTATGATATTTTTTATCTGCTGTGAGCAATCTACTTTGTCCAATGCGAGATACAAGCAGATGATGATCTTTTGTAACGGCTCTTTGTATGGTAGCGGCATAAGGTGCCGTAGAGGGAATTGAGCAAAATGAGCCTTGCTCAATTCCTTAACACAGTTTGTATGTTATCGGCCAGGCCCCGCTCGCAGAACAGCCGGAACAGATTGGCTGTTCTGCGTAGCGGCATAAGGTGCCGTAAGAGGAATTGAGCAAAAAGAGCCTTGCTCAATTCCTTAACGGCACCTAAATTTTCAAATAAGTATAGTCAGCCAGACAGTTTTCGTAGAAATCCACCAGCCGCACCCCTTCCCGGGGCTGGATCTTGCCCCGCTGCACCTGCTGATCAATCTCTTTTTTGATGGTCCTGGCCATTAGCTCCGGATTGTACTGCATGGTGGTCAGGACCTGCTGAGCCGAGCTCCCTTTGATCATCTCCTCGATATAGAAATCATTGGGATCGTCATCATCGCAGTAGATATGGACTTCATTGAGCCGGCCAAAGAGGTTGTGCATATCACCCATCACGTCCTGATAGGCCCCGGTGAGGAAGAGGCCGATATAATATTCTTCTTCCGGCTTGAGGGCATGCAGGAGCAGGGTCTTTTCCACACCGGACTTGGCGATGAAATGGTCAATCTTGCCGTCGGAATCGCAGGTGATATCCATCAGGGAACAGTTTACCTCCGGCCGTTCATCCAGGCGCATCACCGGCATGATGGGCAGGAGCTGGCCTATGGCCCAACTGTCGGCCGCCGACTGAAAGATCGAGAAATTACAGAGGTACTGGCTGGCCTGCAGCTCACCCAGACGTCTGCAGCTCTTCGGGGACAAAGGACTGAGCCTCTGCAATCTTCTGGATGCGGGCCAGGGTGCTCCAGTAGAGGGTCTCGATCTTGGCCCGCTCGCCGATGGAGATAACCCCGAAGCGGAAGGCGCTGATGGAGTCATCCTTGTACTGCTGGATATCATTGAATATCGCCTGATAATTTTTTTCATCCAGCTCCTGGGCAGACCCGCGCATGAGAGAGACCAGATTATGTTCCCCCGCCTCCCGCTCGGTGCTGAGTCCGTTTTTGGTCCGATGGATATTGTCGATCACATTGGTGATCACGCAGGAATGGTGGGCGGTCACATAGCGGCCGCTCTCGCTGACAATGTGAGGATGGGCAATATTCGCCTCATCACAGATATATTGAAGACCATCGATGATGTCAAAGGCATAGTCCTCAAGATTGTAGTTCCGTGACGACTCACTGGCGGAGCGGGAGCCATCGTAATCAATGCCCAGGCCGCCGCCCACGTCGAAATATTCAAGGGGCAGCCCCAGGGCCACCAGGTCCACAAAGATGCGGCCGGCCTCGGCAATGGCCTCCTTGATAAAGCGGATGTCCGGGATCTGGCTGCCCACGTGGAAGTGGAGGAGCTTCAGGCAGTGGCCCATTTCATGCTGCTTGAGCAGCGCCACCCCGCTCAGGATCTCGCTGCAGCTGAGCCCGAACTTACCCTTCTCGCCGCTGGCCCCACCCCAGCGGCCACTGCCATGGGCCGCCAGCTTGGCGCGGAAGCCGATCATCGGATCCACGCCAAGCTCCCTGGCTATCCGAATAATCAAGGCGATCTCCGAGAATCGTTCCACCACAATGATGACCTTCCGATCCAGCCTGCGACCCAGCAGGGCCAGACGGATAAAGTCCTCGTCCTTGTAGCCGTTGAGTATGGTCAGGGCATTGCGGTTGTCATTCTGGGCGAGTGCCGCCAGCAGCTCCGGCTTGGATCCGGCCTCCAGGCCGTAATCATAGGGTTGACCGGCCTCAACGATCTCTTCGACCACCTCCCGCATCTGATTGACCTTGACCGGATAGACCCCCAGGAATTGCCCCTGATATTCGCATTCCTCGATGACCGCCCGAAAGGTGGTATTGAGGAGGCGCACCTGGGAACGGAGGATATCATGGAACCGGAGGACGGCGGGAAAGGAGATATTCAGATTCTTGATCTCTTCAATAACCTCGAGAAAATCAATGGTGGGGCCATCTTCCCGCCTTTCAGGCAGGACGCAGAGGTGCCCTTTATCGTTGACTGCAAAATACCCCGCACCCCAATGCCTGACATGGTAGCGTTCGCTGTTTTCCGCGGCTATCTCGAGCGGGTCAGTGACCATTTCCATCCTCCCGATGAAAGGCCAGGATCAGCTCCCGGACCACCTTGGTGGCAAAGACATCACTGTTGCCGGTGGCATCCACCGGGGGGGAGAGCTCCACCACATCGGCCGCCACCATGTTTTTACGGTGCAGGGCCTGGACGATGCGGACAAAGGAGAAGAAATCCTGGCCGCCGGGTTCCGGGGTGCCGGTGCCCGGGAGATAGGCCGGATCAAAGTAATCGAGATCAAGGGTGAGATAGATGGGACGCTGGGGCGGCTGTGCCTCGATGAAGGCGACAAAGGCATCAAGGCTGGGCGCCAGGGTCTGATTTTTATGCATCCAGGCGTATTCGTCCTTGGTTCCGGAACGGATACCGTACTGGAGTAGCTGGTGGCCCGGGCCGAAATGATCCAGGCACCTGCGGATGATCGAGGCATGAGAATAATGGTAGCCCTGATATTCATCCCGCAGATCGGCGTGGGCATCGAGATGGAGCAGGAGCAGATCGGGAAAGGCCTGAAGATACTTGGCGATGAAGGAATAGGAGATGGAATGTTCGCCGCCGAGGGTCAGGAATTTAATTCCCTCCCCTGCAAAATCAAGCCCGCCGGCAAGCTCGGTGAAACGATCGTGGGCCGCGAGGTAATCCCGGTGGGCATCTCCGCTCTGACCCACGACAAGATTGCCCAGATCATAAAAGGGGGCGGTCTCCTCCAGATCCAGATCCAGGTAAGGCGAATAACTCTCGATATCCGAGGCCACCATGCGGATGGCATCCGGTCCAATGGCGGTGCCCTTGCGGAAACAGGCAGTCCCGTCAAAACCGAATCCGATCATGTTCAGGCTGTGCGGCTGCGGCCGGGAAGCGGGTCTGGCCGTACGATAGAGGCGCTTGGGTGGATGCAATAATGGTTCAGTCATTGGAGACCTCGTGGGGTTTTATTTGAAAAGACGGAACAGGAAAAAGGAGCATACCAGCCCCGGCAAGCCGCTCCCACCCTTTACGGAGTCCGGCTTTCAATGGGGGCATAAGGCCGCAGGGAGGGTCCTATATAATTAGCGCTGGGCCGGATCAGGCGATTATTGCGCCATTGTTCAAGTATATGGGCGGACCAGCCCACTGCCCGGCTCATGGCAAAGATGGGGGTGAAAAGCTCAGTTGGGATCCCCATGGCCCGATAGAGGGTGCCGGTGTAGAAATCCACATTGGGGAAGACCTTGGAATTGGCCAGCATGGTCTTTTCCACGACCTGGGCAATTTCGTAAAAGCGGGTATCCCCTGCCTTCCGGGCAATCTGCTCGGCATATTCGCGCATGATGCCGACCCGGGGATCTTCACATTTATAGACCCTGTGGCCAAAGCCCGGAATCTTGCCCTTGGCAGCCAGACGCTCAAGGATCCACGCCTCCGCCTTCTCCGGTGCGTTGATGGCCTCAAACATCTCCATCACATCGGCGTTGGCCCCTCCGTGCAACGGACCCTTCAAAGCCCCGATGGCGCTGGTCATTGCGGAATAGATATCGGACATGGTGGCGGCGGTGACCCGGGCGGCAAAGGTGGAGGCGTTCAGCTCGTGATCGGCGTGGAGGATCAGGGCCACATCGAGTGCATGGACAATCTCGGGATCCGGCTCTTTCCCTTGCAGGGTATACAAAAAATTATAGGCAATGCCATGGTTGGGAATGGGGGCAATGGGCTCCCGGCCATCCTTTAATCGCTGATGGGCGGCAATGATCAGCGGGATACGCTCCGTCAAACGCTGGGCCTTGCGCAGAGAGGCATCCAGACGGGTGTTGCCGCTGTCGGGATCCCAATGTCCCAGGGACGAGACGGCAGTGCGCAGCACCTCCATGGAGGTGGCGGTGCGCGGAAACATCCTCAGGATCATGGTGGTTTCAACCGGCAGCAGCATGCCGCCGGTAAAGCCATCGAGAAAGGCTTGAAACTCCATGAGCCCGGGCAACCTGCCGTACCAGAGGAGATAGGCCACTTCTTCAAAGGTGGAGTTCCTGGCCAGATCCAGGGCGTCATAGCCACGATAAATCAGACGCCCTTCCTTGCCATCGATAAAACAGATAGATGAACTGCAGGCGACGATATCGGCCAGACCTTGCTCTTTCTCTTTGCCGGTTGCTTCCTGGCAGGCGGGTGTTGTCATGCGCGTACTCCTGATCAAAGGCATAATGTCATTTTTCGGGGATGATCAGAGGGTCTCTGATCTCATTGAACCATGCATAATGTAACAGGAAAGAGGGGGGAACGGAATAAAAAGTTTAAGAAGCCTTGCAGAATAGCCCTTGCCCTATTAACCTTTCTCTTACAGATTTTTAAGCCTTCTTGTCATGCCCCGGCACTGTTATTTTGCTTACCAGGGTCTGCACCTCTCTCCGGCAGTTATCAGGGAATCTTTTTTCATCACCAAGCAGATCTCCACCATTCCAGTCTGACTCACTGCCGGGCAGGGTCGGAGACAAATCCAGCCTGGACGCCAGAAGGCATGGATATCATTTTTTTATCGTTTTTCACGGCAAATTGCGATAGGTAGAGAAAAAAGAAGTGCCCAGGAAGCTGTCTCCTTTTGTCGCCGCCAGCCCCTGACAAAAATGTGCGGCACAGTAAGCCGGCACCCACCTTTCTTGAAGAGACCGATGCCATCCATCACCCATTGTCATCGCCGCATTCGGCACAAGCACCAAGGCCCGGGCCGCTTACGACCATCTCGACGCCCGGTTCAAGTCTCGTTTCCCCGGTCATGAGATTATCTGGGCCTGGTCATCCCGGATGATCAAGGATCCGGGCAGCGGACACGCGCAGGATTCTGTCTCCAGTCCCCATGAGATCCTGGAGGAATTGGCGCGCCAAAACCATAGATGGGCGGTCGTTCAATCGCTCCACCTGCTGGCGGGGCATGAGTTCATCCGCCTGGTGGAAGAGACGAAAAGGAGTCCCATCCGCACCTCAATCGGTCTGCCTCTGCTCACTTCCCCGGACGATTATCAGGCCCTCTGCACCAGTCTCGCACCCCTGATTAACGGACATCCCGATCAGGCCATCCTCCTGGTGGGACATGGCACCGATCATCCTGCCTGGAGCGCCTACCCGGCCCTGCAATATTTCATGCGCAGACACTTTGGCCCCAGGGTTTTTGTGGGAGTCATTGAAGAATCTCTGCCGTCAGGCCAGGAGGTCATTGCCAGTCTTCGTGCCGCCGGCCATAAAAAAGTCTGCATCATCCCCTTGCTGCTGGTGGCGGGTATGCATTTTCACCGGGACCTGGTTGGAGGGAGCAAGGAGTCCTGGCTCAGCCTGCTGGCTCAGGCGGATATCGGTGTGGAAATTATTGAGCAGGGTCTGGGCATGGTGCCGGCCATTGGCGACATGTTCTGCCGCCACATAGAAGAAGCCCTGATGATCATCCCTGAAACCAATAGCTCGAAGCAGGAATAAGGTCATCTTAAAAAATCGTGCGAACTTGCAATCATAACATGTAAAATAAAAAAGTTACGAGCGTACCCCCTGATCCATCAGCCGCGCTTCCAAGTCATATTTCACTGGCTGTCAGCCACTTTTTTCTGGAAAGAGATAAGAGAGAAAATGATTCCCCATTCGCTTGACAAACCAAATCGGCTGTAGTAATAAAGGACAATCATTTTTGCTCTAGAAACGGTGAGAACCAATCAATAATATTTTTCGTAAGGAGGTTAACATGCCTACATTAGAACACAATGGAACCAGCTTTGAAGTAGATGAAGATGGATTCCTGCTCAATGCCAAAGAATTCAATGAGGATTGGGTTGACTATGTAAAAAGTGTTGAGGGTATTGGCGACATGACTGACGAGCACAGAAAAGTAATTGATGCTCTTCAGGAATACTACAAGAAGAATGGCATTGCCCCAATGGTACGTATTCTTTCCAAAACCACTGGCTTTCCATTGAAAAGAATTTATGAGTTGTTCCCGTCCGGTCCTGGTAAGGGAGCCTGTAAAATGGCTGGTCTGCCAAAACCAACCGGTTGTGTATAATCCAGCTCGTTGAATTTTTAGTCTCTTAAAAAAGGGAGATACCTTTCAGGTATCTCCCTTTTTTTTTCAAAAAAATACGGATCCCTTTCCGCAATACAATCTGCAGCACCTTGCAAAAGAATTTGTTTATGTAGATAATGAAAAGCGTGGGAACCATTGCCCCGTCTGCCATCATCTCCAGGAGAAACAATCAATGAGCTGCTGCGCCAGAATCCTGTTCGTCTTCATTCTCGGCTGTTTTTTCTCTGACTTGGCCCTCGCGCAATCCCCCTCCACCATTCCTCCCCCTTTAATCCCCTGGGCGGACTGGGTTCTCCATGGACATGAGGAAGAGCTGCAGTGCATTCCTTCCTTCAATGACTCCTCAGCGCTGCATTGCGACTGGCCATCGCAGCTTGATATCCAGGTGACGGAACAGGGTGGTTCTTTCCGGCAGCAATGGCTGGTTCAGCATGAACGCTGGCTGCAGCTTCCCGGGGATACGGACCATTGGCCGGTGCAAGTCCAGGTGGATGGTCAGGCCGCCTTGGTCATGAACCGCGCGGGGGTTCCCAAGATTCGGGTCGATAGCGGCAGCCATGAAATCAGTGGCCGCTTCCAGTGGTCAAGGCTTCCTGAATATATAGTAATCCCGCCCCGCTCTCCCTGAGCTCCGATCTCCCGGCAAGGCTTGAACCCGATGGCAGGATGCGGGTCCAGGTCCGTCCCGGACAATGGACGATCAAGATCACCAGCCGGCAGATCGGCCCGTTGACAACATATAGCTGGCAGCTACCTGACGATACGTCCTGGCCCAGTGAAGAGATCGTTTCCTTCCTGGCCCACCCCGATCTGCGGAGCGTGGAGATCGAAGGGGTATCGCCCATTGATCCGCAGCTCACCTCCATGCCTGAAGAATGGCGGACCTATCCCGCCTACCGTATGCTTGCAGGGGAAACCATGCAGCTCAAGGAGACACGCCGCGGCGCAGGTCAGCCTCCTCCTGATCAGTTGTCGCTGCAGCGCAACATCTGGCTTCGTTTTGACGGCTCAGGCTACACCTTCCAGGACAGCATCAGCGGGCGGAAGAAAAATGGCTGGAGACTGGAGATGGCACCTCCCTTCCAGCTGGGCCGGGTGATGGTCAATGGCCAGGAGCAGTTCATCACCAGACGGGCGGGGAGCGATCGGGCAGGAGTGGAGGTGCGGGAAGGAGAGTTGCACTTGACGGCCGACAGCACCTATTCCGGCCCGGTTGCCACCCTCCCGCCACCGGATGGGATCTCCAGCAGCAGCATGCTACGCTGGTATCAGGATGTCAGCGACCAGTATCTGCCGCAGCCCTGGCTGCTCTCCATCCCCATACTTGCCTACCGGCTGGCAATGCTGGCCTGGGCCCTGTGGATCTCCTTCACCCTGCTGGGACTGCTGAAATGGGGCTGGGAAATCGCCAGCGAACCGCTGCTCTGGGACAGTACCCCGAAAAAGAAAGCCGAAGACAAAAAAGAGGAAATTACCAGATGAGGGCGCCTCTTCGTCCGAATTCTGCAGGAGAACAGCGGGACATTCCCGGCTTCCCGAAGAAAGAGATGCTAAAGGTGGGCAAAGGCGTGTGAGATCTTTCAGACGTGATCCGGCGGGGGGGTATTTTGGCTGCTCCAGCGGCGGCGCAGCCATTTATACCCTTCATGGCTCAGGAGAAGGAGCACGGGAAAGGGCAGCAGGATCCAGAGGTCGGCCAGCGGCACGTGGGCGGTATTGAATACCTTCTGCACCGGGGCAGGTTCAGAGAGCATCCAGACCCAGGCCAGTTCCGCCGCCATGGCCCAGAGCAGCAGGCGGTTGGAGGAGAAGCCCAGGCTGAAGGCGGAAAACTCCCAGCTCCGCATGGTCCAGGCGTTGAAGAGCTGGCAGGAGACGGCGCCCAGCAGGGTCATGGTCATGGCCTGCCGGTGCAGCAGCGGATCGGCCAGATCCACCGTGCCGTAGTGCCAGCCGTGCAGGAGCAGGAAACCCGATAAAGGCGGCCATGGCGGCGCATTGCCTCGATCACCCCCAGGAAGAAGATAGCCGCGCTTGAAGACCTCCCAGTCGAGGATCTTTTCCTTCCTGCCCACCGGCGGCCGGCTCATGATGTTTTTCTCCGGCTTTTCGCTGCCCAGGGCGAGCCCGGGAAGCATGTCGCGTGCCCAGGTCGATGGAGAGGATCTGGATCACCGAGAGCGGCAGGGGGATCTTCAGGAAGAACTGCAGGATATAGGGGACGATCTCCGGGACGTTGGAGGAGAGGATATAGGTGACGAACTTCTTGATGTTGAAGTAGACCGTCCGCCCCTCCTCGATGGCGATGACGATGGAGGTGAAGTTGTCGTCCAGCAGCACCATGTCGGCCGCCTCCTTGGCCACCTCGGTGCCGGAGATGCCCATGGCGATGCCGATGTCGGCTTTTTTCAGGGCCGGGGCGTCGTTGACCCCGTCGCCGGTCATGGCCACCACCTCGCCGTTGTTCTGCAGGGCCGTGGCGATGCGCAGCTTCTGGCTGCTGGCCATGCGGGCGAAGAGCACGGTCCTCATCGGCCAGGCATTTCTTCCAGTTGCTCATCACTCATGTCTTCCAGCTCGGGCCGGTCATAACCCGGCCATGCTCCATGCCGATGCTGCCGGGCAATGGCGGCCGCCGTTTTCGGGTGGTCGCCGGTGATCATCATTACCCGGATGCCTGCGTCTCGCAGGTGGCCACCGCCCCGGCCACGCTCGCTGCGCGGCAGGTCCATGATCGCCGCCAGTCCCAGCAGGGTCAGATCCTTCTTCCATCTTTTCTTCACCGCACGGCCAGAGCAGCACCCGGTATGCCTGGTTCTCGAAATTTTCGGCCCAGGCCAGGACTGCCTGACGGTCTGCCTCGTCCGAGGGGTTGTTCCGTGCCATCGGCGGCAAGGAAGGTTCGGCATCTCGGGCAGCATCACCTCCAGCGCGCCCTTGGCAAAAAGCCGGGTTTCTCTCCCGTCCTGATAAACGGTGGACATCATCTTGCGGTCGCTGGTGAAGATGTTTTCCTGATCTTTTCCAATCTCGCGGGTCGTTAATCCCCGTTTGGCGGCGGCCGGCCACCAGGGCCAGCTCGGTGGGTCGCCGCGCAGGCTGTCCGCCGTCGATCCCCGCCCGGCAGTTGAGGAGGCCGGCGCTGAGCAGGGCTCGTCCAGGCGGTTCTCGGTGCCTTCATTCTGCTGGTCAAAGGTGAATTCGCCCGGCTCCCGGTACCCCTCGCCGCGAGATGCCGACCATCCTCGCCGCCGGCCAGCCAGAGCTCCTTCAGGGTCATCTCGTTTCTGGTCAGGGTGCCGGTCTTGTCGGTGCAGATCACCGTGGCGCTGCCCAGGGTCTCCACCGAGTCGAGGTTCTTGATCAGGGCGTTGCGCCGGGCCATGCGCTGGCTGGCCAGGGAGAGCGACAGGGTGATGGTGGGCAGCAGTCCTTCCGGGACGTTGGCGACAATCAGCGACAGGGCGAAGATCGAGGCCATCAGTGCATCCCTTGCCGGAAAACAGGCCGAGGACAAAAAAGACCAGCCCATCAGCAGGGCGATCAGGGTGAGGATCCGGGTGATGTGGATGATCTCCCGCTGCATGGGGGTCAGCGATTTGCGACGTTTCTGGTCAGGCTGGCGATCTTGCCGAACTCGGTGGCGCCGCCGGTGGCGCTGGTCACCGCGATGCCGCTGCCGGCGGCCACGGTGGTGCCGGCGAAGACCATGTTCTTCGCCTCCAGGGGACGTCGGGCTCGCCCGGCTTCCAGGAGTCGCGGGCGGCCGGGGCCGATTCGCCGTTCAGTGACGAGAGGTTAAGATAGAGCGAATTCGCCTCCAGGAGGATCCCGTCGGCCGCCACCTTGTCGCCCTCTTCCAGCAGCATGATGTCGCCCGGCACGATTCGGCGGCCGTGGCGGAGACAATCTTACCTTCCCGGCGCACGGAATGACCATGGTGGGCATCAGCTTGAGCAGCTCCTCCATGGCCTTGTCGGCCCGGTACTCCTGCCAGAAGGTGAAGGTGGCGTTGATGATCACCGCGCCGAGGATGGCGTAGCCCAGGATGTTCATGCCCTCGTCCGGGCGAGAAGTGGTCGGCGACAAAGGAGAGGAGCGGCCGCCACCTCCAGCAGAATGGCGAAAAAATTGCTGTACTGGAGCAGATAGGCCAGGAGATAGTTTTTCTTCGCTGCGGTGGTCAGTTCGTTGGGACCGAGCTCCACGAGCCGCCGGGCCGACCTGATCCGGGCTCAAGCCGTTTTCCGAGGTTTTCAGCCGCTGTATCAGGGCCTGGCGGTCGAGGTCGAAGAGCTGCATCACTTTTTATCCCTGGCGTAGAAGGCGATGGTGTTCACCGGCGTCTGCCAGAAGAGCCGCTCCATGGGGTTTTCCCGGAAGAATCCCGACAAAGAGGAAAGTCTCCTGCCGCCGATGATCATGAGCTGGAAATCATGGCGGGCCAGGTGCTGAAGGATCTGATCAATCTCCCTGTCGGTCAGGGCGTGTCTGATGGTCAGGGGAATGTCCAGGAGCTTCATGGTGTTGGTATAGTGGCTCAGGCGGGTGTTGATCTTCTGGAACAGCATTCTGGCGGTATGGATATCCATGGCGGCCAGCCTGCCCGTGCCAGTGGGATGAATGCTGTATATCTCCGTTGCGGCAGCAAAGGCCTTGGCCAGGGAGCTGAAAAAGGCGAATTTCTGTACTGACAGCCGGTCTTCCCGGATGGGGAGCAGGATGTTCTCGGTGACGAAGACCGCGTTCACATGGGCGACCCGGATAACAGCCAGATTGGCGGGCAGGGACAAGCGACTCAGTCTTTCGCTGAGCGAGTTCTGGAAAAACAGTTTTTGCTTCCTTATTCTGGTGCTGCAGAAAAGGATGTCGGTTCTGGTTGCGGCAAGATACTTCCTGATGGCCAGGACCGGTTCCCCGGTCAGAAAGACCCGTTCGGTCTTCACCTGGTAATGGATGGCCGCCTCTTCTGCTATGGCCATGCTCAGTTCCACCTCCTGCCGACGGTCGGAGGGGTTGAGCACATGCAGCAGACACAGGGTATAGTCAAAGAGCGCGGCATACCGCAGGGCATACAACGCCGCGGCATCCGAGGAGACAAGGCCGTTCAGCGCCGCAATGACCTTCATGACTGTGGCCCTCCTCATTGGATCTGGGGGTGGACATTTCGTAACGCTTCTAAAAAATTCTCTTAGCAGGCCCCGGCGATATGCATCGCCGCCTTGATGCCATTGGTGCCACTGGAGATGATGCCGCCGGCATAGCCGCTGCCTTCACCAATCAGGTAGAGATTGGCAAAACCAGTGCAGAGACCGCTGGCCTCCCGCAGGACCTGAAGGGGAGAAGAGGTCTTGCTCTCAAGGCCCATGATGATTCCGGTCTCAAATCCTTTTATCTTGCGGCCGAACTCCTTCAGGCCTTCCCGGATGGAAGCCGTGATCTCTGGGGGCAACAGATCCCACAGGGGCGCGGCCAGCAACCCCAGGGGATAACTGGACTGCAACCATTTTCCGTGGGCTCCCGGCGGGCAATAAAATCCGCGATCCCGCAGTAGGGGGCCTGATAGCCATTGCCATAACGAGAAATCTCCTGTTCCAGAGCGCCCAGCCAGTCCAGGGACTCCAGGGCGGTAACCTCACGGCCCAGAAGCTGATGCAGATTCACCCCCGCCACACAGGCAGCATTGGCAAATTGGCCATCCCGCTGGTAGAGGCTCATGCCATTGACGATATTGGTGTCCGCATAGGCGGTGGCCGGGACCACCACCCCGCCCGGGCACATGCAGAAGGTGTACACCGGCAGCTTGCCATCGCCCTTGGAGGTCAGCCGATACTCCGCCGCCTTGACCCCCGGCAGCTCCTCCCGCCCCCATTGGGCCCGGTTGATAAGGGGTTGCGGATGTTCCACCCGGCAGCCGATGGCAAAATTCTTGGCCCGGAATCCCACCCCGCTTGCCGATCAGCATCCGATAGGTCTCATGGGCGGAATGACCGGGGGCGATGACATAATGATCCGCCTCGATGGCGCCCTGGTCGGTCAGGCGCAGGTAACCCGGCCGTCCTGCACCTGCCAGATCCTTCAGCATGGTCTCAAAACGCATGGTGCCGCCGAATCCGATAAACTCCTCCGCAGGCCCCTGACAATCTTTTTCAGATTGTCGCTGCCGAGGTGGGGGTGGGCCAGATAGTCGTATCTCCGGCGGCGCGCCGGCCTGGATATAGCTCGCCAGGATAAACGCCTTTTCCAGGGAGATGTTTTTGGTCCGCGATGTCAGCTTGCCGTCGGAGAATGTCCCGGCCCCGCCCTCGCCAAAGGCGTAATTGCCTTTGGCGATCAAAGACCCCGCTCTGCTCGAAGGCCCTGATCCCCTCTGCCCTCTTCCGGACCTCTGACCCCCGTTCAATGAGGGTGGTTGCAAAACCAGCCTGCTGCAGGACAAAGGCCGAAAAAAACCGGCCGGCCCGCTGCCGACAACCAGGGCCTTTTCTTTTCTCTTCCGGCAGGGGATTTCTAAGTGCGGCAGGGCTGTCGGCGCCTCTCCCGGGATTTCAGGAGAGATGAGCAAGAGCTGCGCCAGCCAATGGATGTTCCCTTTTTTCCTGGCATCCAGACTTTTATGAAGGACCTGGACGGAAAAATCCTGCAGGCCCTCGGCCTTGGCTATTTGCGCATACAATTGCTCTTCTGAATAATCAGGAGGCAACTTTACCGTGATTTCTTTATATCCCATCTTTACTAATCATCCGGAAACGCAAAAGAGGCGCCGCGAGATCACAGCATCGCCAAGCCGGCTCTGTCGAGATGACAGGCCTATTTCGCAAGGATTTTCTTGATGCGTTCATAACTATTCAAGATCTCGTGACCCACTAATTTAACGGCAGCCCCCAGATCCTTCATGCTCTCACCGCTCTCGCGGGCCAGTGCCGGGGTTTTGTTTTTCAGATGCACCCACTTCTTCTCTGCCACCGCCCATTCATCCTTGGCCTCGGCCTTGCCCAGATGAATTTTCAACAAGATCTCATCCCGTTGCTGCTGTATTTTTTGCACAAAGGTCTCCATTTCTTTCTCTTCCTGTTCCATGCTGATTTCTCCTTTCTTGTGTGATTCACAATCAGACAGTCACCCGACCCGAATAAACAAGGGACATAGTCTCCCTCTAAGAGTTATACGGCATGGAAGAAACAAGTCAAGAACTTCTCTCGGAGGGAAGGCTGAAGGCGTTCAAGTGTCGCTTCAGGCTGAGGTCTGACGACTGAATCAAGGCAAAGATTCCGGGATTGGATATGATCTTGGGTATGATCACGCATTATGAGTTCCTTAGACCTTCATTCAGCAATCTTCCCACCTGAGTCATTCCGAAAAAACAGCTGAAAAAATGCGTAAGGAGAGAGGATCTCTGATTGCAAAGGACTAAGAAAGGGAATAGACTTACAGATATCCTGAAAATCAGGATTTTCATTGAGAGGGACGGCTTGCCCGTTCGACAAACTCACGAACACCGGCAATTTCCTTGAATTTCAACCTATTGCTGCATCGTCTGCTGATAACCTTTCCCAGACTATAACCCTTGAAAACAAACCCATTCCCTGTGTCTTCCGACATTCCAGCGATCCAGTGTGAGCATCTCTCTTTTTCCTATGGCGAGGTCCCCGTCCTCACCAATGTCTCCTTTTCCATTCAGAAACTGGACGCGGTGGCGCTGGTCGGCCCCAATGGCGGCGGCAAATCGACGCTGCTCAAGCTGATCCTGGGGCTGCTCACTCCGCAGAGCGGCACCATTCAGGTCTTAGGTGTCACCCCGCAACAGGCCCGGAAAAAGATAGGCTATATGCCGCAGCACCTGCAGTATGACCCCTCTTTTCCGGTATCGGTCATGGATGTGGTGCTCATGGGCCGGGCCGGCTCCACCGGGCTGGGACGCTATAATGCCGAAGATCGGAGGATTGCCATGCAGGCCATGGCCGAACTGGCAGTTGATGGACTGGCAGCCCGTCCGTTCAACAGCCTGTCAGGCGGCCAGCGGCAGCGTATTCTCATTGCCAGGGCCCTGGCCTGCGAACCTGAGATCCTGCTTCTCGATGAGCCTACCGCCAACGTCGATCCCGGTGTTGAGCTCCAGCTTTTCGAGATCCTCAAGGGGCTGGCACACCGGGTAACAATACTCACCGTCTCCCATGATCTCGGTTTTGTCTCCCAGATGGTGAGCCGGGTTTTCTGTGTCAATCGACAGATTCATATCCATCCCACCTCGGAGTTGAGCGGTGAGATTATCCGTGAGATGTATGGCGGCGATATCCGGATAATCCGCCACGATCACTGCTGTTCCGAACAGGGCCACTCCCATGCTGACCTACTTTAGCGCCCTCACCGACCCCGATATGGTCTTTCTCCGCTATGCACTCTTCGCGGGACTCCTGGCCGCCCCGGCCTTCGGCATTATCGGCACCTACGTGGTGGCCAGGAGGATGTCCTATCTGGCAGGGGCCATTGCCCACTGCGTTCTGGGGGGGATTGGCGCGGCCCTCTACTGCCAGGTCCATTATGGACTGGCCTGGCTGACCCCGATGCTGGGCGCCATTGTCGCCGCCCTGGCGGCGGCCCTGACCATCGGCGCAATCAGCCTGCGCTCCCGGGAACGGGTTGATTCGGTGATTGGCGCCATCTGGGTGCTCGGCATGGCCGCGGGCATCATCTTCATTGCCAAGACCCCCGGCTACATTGATCCCATGAGCTATCTCTTCGGCAATATCCTGATGATCACCGGTGGTGATCTGCTGACCATTGCCATCCTCGATGTGATCGTCATCGGCCTGGGGCTCCTCAGCTACAACCGGATGATCGCCGTCTGTTTTGATGAGGAGTTTGCCCGTCTGCGCGGGATCAGGACGGAACTCTACACCCTGCTGCTGCTCTGCCTGACCGCCCTGACCATTGTCCTGATGGTCAGGGTGGTGGGCATTGTGATGGTGATCGCCCTCTTCACCCTGCCGGCAGCCACCGCCTCCCATTTCAGCACCCGGATATGGCAGGTGATGCTTTTTTCCACCCTGCTCGGCATGATCTCGGTTGCCGGCGGCCTGTCCCTGAGCTATGGCCTCGATCTGCCCAGCGGACCCACCATCGTCATGCTGGCCGGATTTTTTTATCTGGCCGTGGTTGTCGGCAAGGGATTAAAGAATAGATTGCGTTGATTTTCTCTCTTGACGACCCTCCACAACACACTATAATGTACAAGTAAAGTGACAACAGATTGTACATTATTTACGGGAGGCCGCCATGCAAGAAACAACTTTATCCGCGTTACGCAATCAAACTCGACACTTCTTTGATCTCATAGAGGCTGGGGAGACGATTCGTGTTTTACGCAATGGAAAACCCATTGCCGACATCATGCCGGTACAGAAAGATGTCCCGTCCTGGAAGCGACGAAAGGCGCAACCGTTACTGGTTAATGGCGTTGAAATCAGTCGCTTGATTCTTGAAGATCGGGGTTGTTAATGCGGGTTTTCTTTGATTCTTCTGCCTTTTCCAAACGCTATCTTCTGGAGGCTGATTCAGGTTTTACCCTTGACTGGTGCAACCAGGCAACAGAGTTAGCCTTGTCAGTTATCGTTATACCGGAGCTCGTTGCCGCTTTTTGTCGTTTGCGGCGTGAAGACAAGTTGAGCGAAAAGCAGTATCGTCAAATCAAAGAAGAGCTGCTGGCCGATATTGTGGATGCTCTGATTATTGACACCACTCCACAAGTTCTTCACCATGCAACCATAGCCCTCGAAGGACACAACCTCAGAGGCATGGATGCCATTCATATCGGGGCGGCCATCGCTTGTGGCGCTGATGTTTTTATCACTGCCGACATTCGACAACGAGAGGCAGCACGGGCCATGGGGATCGCTGTGGTTTCGCCATAACGCTGCACGACGACAAAACCCAACCTGTTTGCGACTTGTCAACTTGGAAGCCTAACCCTGCGTTTGAAGTGTCTGCAAGCTTCAAGCTGGCTTGGTGAGATTCGCCGTCAAGGCCGTAAGTTCGTCTTCATCAAGCGTTTCTTGTGCCAATAACGCTTCTGCCATCTTGTCCAAAATCTCCCGGTTTGTTGTCAGGATTGCGATGGCGTGTTCGAAGGCGGTTTGTATAATCTTACGAACCGCGTCATCGATCTCGCGCGCCGTATCATCGCTGTAACGCCGATCCTGGGGCAGCTGCAGCTGCTGGATATCGAGATAGGGCGAAGGTATTTTATCGTAGGCCACCTGACCGAGGGATTCGACCATGCCATACAGGGTGACCATGGAGCGGGCGATATCGGTGGCCTTGGCGATATCGTCCGCGGCGCCGGTGGAAAACTTGTCGAATATGATGTGCTCCGCTGCCCGGCCGCCGAGCAGGACACACATTTTATTTTCGAGTTCCTCCTGGGTCATCAGGTAACGATCTTCGATTGGACGCTGGATGGTGTAGCCGAGCGATCCTATGCCTCGGGGAATGATCGAGACCTTATGGACCTTATCGCTTCCCGGCAAGGAAAGGGCAACCAGGGTATGGCCCGACTCGTGATACGCCACCGTCTTGCGCTCAAAGGGATTGAGCAGGCGGTTCTTCTTTTCGAGCCCGGCGACAATCCGCTCGATGGCCCTGGTAAAATCATCCATGCTCACGCTCTCCTCCCGGCGCCGGGTCGCCAGCAACGTGGCCTCGTTGACCAGATTGGCGAGATCGGCCCCGGTAAAGCCGGGTGTTAAGGCCGCGATCTTCTCGGGCTCGACATCTTCGGCAAGCCGCGCCTTGCGTAAATGGACTGCAAGGATATCTTCCCGACCTTTCTTGTCCGGCCGGTCGACAAGGATCTGGCGGTCGAACCGGCCCGCCCGCATCAAGGCAGGATCGAGAATTTCTGGACGGTTGGTGGCGCCGAGGAGAATGAGGCCCTCGCGGGGATCGAAACCGTCGAGTTCGTGCAGCAACTGGTTGAGCGTCTGCTCCTTTTCATCGTGGCCGCCGCCGGTGGGAAAGAGCCCCCGGGCCCGGCCCAAGGCATCCAGCTCGTCAATGAAGATGATGCAGGGTACCTGCTGGCGGGCCTGTTCGAAGAGATCGCGTACGCGCGCGGCACCTACGCCGACGAACATCTCGACGAATTCGGAGCCGCTGATGGAAAAAAATGCCACTCCGGCTTCACCGGCGATGGCGCGGGCCAAAAGCGTTTTGCCGGTGCCGGGCGGGCCGACCAGCAGCACGCCCTTGGGCACCCGTCCGCCGAGACGTCCGTATTCTTGAGGGTTCTTGAGGAAATCGACGATCTCATGCAGCTCTTCCTTGGCCTCATCGACACCGGCCACGTCATCGAAGGTGACCTTGGTGTCGGTCTCGACGTAAATTTTGGCGCGGCTTTTGCCGACCGACATCAGCCCGCCGCCGAAACCCTGCTTACCGGCGATACGGCGAATCAAGAACATCCAGATCGCCAAGAACACCAACATCGGTACGACCCACGAAAAGAGATCGCGCAGGAAGGTGCTCTCAGTCCCGCCGGTAACCTTTACGCTATATTTCTCGAGATCATTGGCTAAGGCCGGATCGATTCGCGTGGTCACGAAATATTTCGCACCATCTTTTAAGGGCGATTTAAGCTCGCCGCGGATATATTTTTCCGTGACCAGGATTTCGGAGATGCGACCTTGTTGCAGATAGGTCTGAAAGTCGCTGTAGGGTATTGTTTCCACCTGTTGGACGTCGGCGGAAAACCGTTGCAGCAGCAAGATGCCGAAGATGGCGAAAGTGATATACCAGAGAGTGATTGTAAATTTGTTCATGCCGGCGCTCCCTGCGGGGGTGATAAGGGATAGGGACTTGTTTTTTGTCCACCGATATTACGGGACACAGCAGGAGTCCGGGCGCAACAACAAATGCTCTGCTGCAGGAGCAGCCTCTTATCCTTATCGCCGGCTACCCATCACCTTCCCCCACTATAAAAAGTCTATCGTACGGCTGGTCGGGAATCAAGGCTTTTAGCACTATTCCAACAATCGCCTTCCTGATCTCAGGCGGTTCCCCAAGAAGGCCTTATATTAAAGTATATACCGCGAGTGCCGGCCAGTGAGGTGAAAGAGACCATGGGAAGGGATAACATCGGGACCCGGTGACCAAGATCAAGTCACCCTCAAGGATGAAACATAAGAGCCATCAAAGAAAATTTTTTGATGGCTCTTATGTTTCAACTTGCCAACTTGGAGGCCTGACCCTCATTACCCTGGATAAGATTTGTGGATCGCTGCGCGCTCACAATCTATCCTTATAACTTACGGCCTTTTGGCTGATTTTCTTGCAGCTGTATTTAGGTAATAGTTTCTGTATAAAAGATAGTTGATTCGGTAAAGCCTCTTGAAGATTTCAGACCCGTTATGTAATATATCTTCCCATTGGGTATTGATTGGCCACTCAATTTCCAGACCACCTAGATCAACTGAACCTCCAGAAGCCTCAAGCAATATATAATTACGAATTATTTGAAAAATATTGCTTTTGCTGTTTTTCATTTGCTTATATATTTTTTCTTCTTCATGCGAAGATGGAATAACACTTTCTTGAAACTTTAATTTTCCAAATGATTTCAATTCAATTATATTAAGCCAAAAATCATCATCCATACTTTTGAGATACCATGGATACTGAAAATCTGAATCCATGAAAAAATTACTATGGTAAATACCAAATGATATTTTCGATTTCATTTTTTCTGATTCTGTCGTAACTCCTTGCCCAGAAATGATGAATTGATACATAGGTAAAGAAAACCTATCTTTAAGTCCGCTATGCTCAGCAAAACATGTTAAAATTTTTGAAAAAATATCATGTAATTGGCTTGCGATATTGTCACAATCACTTTGGAACTTCTTCAACACCGCCGTCTCCAAGATATACTCCCTTCCCATACCTATTAAGCACAGCATCCCAAGCAGGAAATTCATGACTCAATTCACTGATTTTATGTTCAATTTTAGCCATATCGATCTTGGAATCCTGTTATTGTTTGATGGCCATAACGTATATAAAAGATAAGAGTGAAATTGAGCCTGATTTAATTTCACTTGACCCTTGCATGCTCGCTATACGGATTAGGGAATAATAAATAGTTGTTGTATGCTTTATATCGGACTGCAAGCAAGGGTATGTGTGATTAAGTTCAGGAGGTGGGGGCAGGGGAAAGGCAAACTATAGTGGTGATTCATGTTGTCGCTTCTTTTTATGATGGAAAGTGTGATGTCTAAAAAGAAGCTATATTATCAAGATAAAAGGGAGAGAGCTTATATGAGCATAATTAAACAACATCCTTCGATTCTCTATCGTAATGCGAAAGAATTAAGCGAATGCCTCTATGATTTTCCATACCAATCCCCTTCTTCCGTCCCTTCTTCCGTCCAGCAAAATAGACACATCATGAGCATTATTTCTTCAACTTATCCTACAACCAGAGCTCTCGACGGGAAAACACAACAAACCACGATTGATGCCGCTGAGCGGATAAGGCTGCAAACCGAGTTCAAGATAATAATTCATGAGCTTCTTGAAGAGTGTCTTCTTCAAGACCATGAACATGCCCCAGCATTTCTCCTTTACCCAAGAATCGCAGAATTCAATACCAGGGCAAAAAATAGAAAATCATTGATCCTTCTATTTGAACGATTTTTGCCTATGGTAGAGGCAGTTAAAAAAGACACGCACGGTTACGACTTAATTAAGGAAGATATAGAAGGCATGGGCGGTAATTGTTTCGATAAAGTAGAAAGACACCTTGCCGATTATCATTATGAGCTTGCAAAATTATATAGGGACACGAAACAAGATGTTTTAGCAAAAGCAGAATATAGTAAGGCCAACAAGCTGTGCTCCAAGATATATGGACGTGGACTTAATAAAATAAAATTATATTAAAATATCCAAATAGTTGGCCAATTTTTTAAGGCCAACTATTTCAGAAGAGGAGGGAT
>CAVZOB010000004.1:0-75474 GCA_963776835.1 uncultured Pseudomonadota bacterium | reverse complement strand
TATACCCCAGGTCTTGGTCCGGAAAGCCTGGACCTTCTTCTCTCCCTAAGCAGACTTTCCAGTGCCAATACAGGATTGGCTGACCAGTTTAATCGGTTGTTAACCAACAATAAAAAACTGGGTGATGAAATCCGAGAGCTTGAATCCAAGATCAAACTGTTAAGCGACGAGCTCCAGGAGGGTGGCACCAATATTGATGACCTGATTCAAGAAAGGGAAACAGCTTGAGGAGGACAAACGCAAGTTGGAACGGGATATGGACCGGCAAGCAGATGATATTATCAAGGCTCAGAATGAGCGGGAAGACTTGAAGAAGATGAGCATTGTCCTGGAGAAACAGCAGAGCCAAGTGAATAGTCTTGTTTCTAGACGTATCCTTGCCGAGCAAACGCTGAATGAACTTGAAAATGATATACAATCGTTTTGCCAATGCCGCCAAAGAAAAGCTAGCGGAAAAATCTACCGAAAACTTTGCCAGGCTTGCAGACGATGAGACTCAGAAGGACATTAAGAAAATAAGCATTGACGAAAACTATATGCTGGACGTGCTGAACTGGTCAGGCCAGCGCCGACTTGGCGAAATCTCTGCCGGTCAGCGGCAGATCGTTTCCCTGTCGTTTATCATGGCCCTTATCCAGGTTGCTGGTAATCTGGAAGTTCCCTTGTTTATGGATACCCCTTTTGGCCGACTCTCCGGCGTACACCGGGATCATCTATTGGACACCATTCCCAAAATGGCCTCGCAATGGATCTTGCTGGCCACGGATACGGAATTCACCGAGGTTGAGGCCCATGCCCTCAGGCAGACTAACGCTTGGGGTAAAATTTATGAATTGGTCAAAGAAGGAGAAGGAACCACACGAATAGTTGAACGTGATGTCCACCAGTTCACTCCCAGAAGAAAATCAATCCATTAAGGTGCTCTCCTTCATGTTGGAATCCAACTGAAAACCCCATGGCCCATATAAGCAAGAGATGGGAATCCCTTTACGATGTACTTTGCAAACGTGATAGCATCTTCGATCAGATGACCAACCTTTTCACCCTCTGTGCAACCATCGGTCATTTGAATGGGGAAGAGAAAACGCCTGGTAGATAAGAAGGTATTTTCCGGTGGTCCAATCTCAACTCGAGAGACCGAGGTGTCCATTCTGACAGCCATGGCCTGGGATGCCAGAGAAAGAGATCTCGCCATTTTAGCAGATAGAAAAAGGATTATGGAGATCGCCTGCGACTATGCAGAAAGCGGTATGCAATATCTCTATGACAATTTTTTCGAGGACTACATGCAGGATGGACAACTTCTCAGGCCCGAGAAACTTGATATTGAATTCAACTTGGCGCAGATTGTCGAAGGTTTAAGGCAACAGCAGAGTGTTTTTTGAAAATGACAAGACAAGTAATTTTGGCTCCTCGCTGTTTCGGGTGGGTAATGGTTGATGGGACTGTTTGAATAATGGTATAAATTTGGATTATGAAAGATACAGAACTTTTTCAAATGGCCCTTGGTTTGGTTCCTCCTTGGCAGGTGGAATCTTGTGAATTTGATCCGGAACGAAAACGGATCGACATTATGATCAACTTCCGTCATGGTGGCACCTTTGTGTGTCCAGAATGCGGGAAAAAAGAGTTGAAAGCATATGATACCGAGCTGAAATCATGGCGTCACCTGAATTTTTTTCAGCACGAAGCATATTTGACTGGCCGGGTTCCCAGGGTTAAGTGTAGTCAATGTGGCATCAGGGTGGTGGATGTCCCCTGGTCTCGTTCCGGAAGCGGTTTTACACTCCTCTTCGAAGCTATGATCATGACTTTGGCTAAGGCTATGCCTGTGAAAACTATTGGCTCCTTTGTTAATGAGCACGACACCAGGTTGTGGCGAATAATCCATTATTACGTCGATAAAGGTCGTTTGGCGGCTGATTATTCACAGATCAAAAAAGTCGGTTTTGACGAAACGTCCAGCAAGCGTGGACATAACTATGTCAGCCTGTTTGTAGACTTGGAGGGGCCTCGAGTCCTGTTTGCCACTGATGGAAAAGATTCCTCAACGGTTGAACGGTTCAAACAGGATCTGATTGAGCACTGTGGCTGTGTGGAAAACATTGACCAGATGTGCTGTGACATGTCTCCTGCCTTCATAAAAGGTGTCCGGGAGCAATTCCCTGAAGCTAAGCTGACTTTTGATAAATTTCACATCATGAAAGTTATCAATGAAGCCGTTGATGAGGTACGCAGACAAGAGCAAAAAGATCGGCCCGAGTTAGCCAAATCACGCTATATTTGGCTGAAAAACCCTGACAATTTGAAGCAATCACAGATAAATACACTTGAAAAACTTACTGTCAGAAAACTCAACCTGAAAACGAGCCGTGCATACCACATCCGCCTGAACTTTCAAGAACTGTTCAATCAATCGCCAGAGACAGCCGAAACCTTTCTGAAGAAATGGTACTTCTGGGCGACACATAGCCGATTAGAACCAATGAAAGAAGCCGCCTACACCATAAAACGTCATTGGGGCGGTGTCCTTCAATGGTTCAAGTCGCAAATCAACAACGGCATACTCGAAGGCATTAACAGCTTAATCCAGGCGGCCAAAGCTAAAGCACGTGGCTACCGTACAACAAAGAATTTAATTGCCATGATCTACCTCATTGGCGGAAAATTTAACTTTGGCTTACCCACCTGAAACAGCGAGGAGCCATAATTTTTGACTTCACAAGACATATCAAAAGTATGGGAGATGTTTGGCAGCAAAGAGCTCAAGCATATTTTGAAATGCTAACCAACTCCAATATTCTTAAGGTCGTTGAACGAATTATTTTGGATGTGGTTGGCATCGATCTCGCCAATTCTATTTGGTGCTCTCTTCTATAAAACTACACCATACTGATTTGGGATACTTTGATATTCTTTTCAGAAGCATTGAAGTGGATATTATTTTTGCTTATGTTGCAACCATGATTTCGCCTTTTCTGTTCTTATTAGCTAGGGCTATTAATTCCAAGTATAGGAAAGATATAAAGAGCATAAAATACGGTGGGATTTGCATCTTTTTAATCGGTTTCTATCATCTTAATAACTGCTGGGATTTTTAGTGCATCGAAAGGAGATTTGCAAAAAGAAAATATTGCAGAAACAGTATCTATAATTGGCCAGGTCGCTGACCTCCAACATGCCGATATCATGGTACAAAAAGAAACAACCAGTGAACTGTGGGATATCATCAATAGATACTGGATAGCCTGGTTTTCGGAAACAAGCTCTTGGCTGTTTGTTATTTCGTTGCACTAATCATCTGGTATTATTCAATATATGTAAATAACGCTGAGCCCCCAAACATTGTAAAAGAGGAGCGGAGTAGAGTTGATGATTATATGACCGATGTTGGTAAGGTTGCGGAGGAGGAGGAATAATGGAAATGAAACACATCGTTCTCCCTGTTATTGAAATTAGACAACAAATAGGCAAATTCTACATTGGTAAGATAACAGCTAGAAAAATAGTTGATCTTACCTTTTCAGATGTACGGCGCTTAACCGAGGAGAGAGACGTAGAGTCTTATCTGGGTATCCAAAGACCGCTAAACAAAGCAAGAGCTAAGGAAATTCAAGAGTATGTAAGGAATATAGATGCAACATTTCCTACAGGAATACTGCTCAGTATTGATAGTGAAAACGTGATTTATGATGAAGAAAAGTACATCCGTCCTGAAAATATCTTTCCCTGAAGATACATCCCCAGCAAAAATTCTCGATGGACAACATCGTGTCGCCGGTTTTATGGATATTGAAACAGGCAAAGCAATTGAGGAAAATTGCTTGTTTAAACAAGGAGCCGAAACCGTTCCCTTTGAACTAGTGGTTACAATTTTTGTAGGTCTGGATATAGCTGAGCAGGCCAATATTTTTGCAACTGTGAATATCAAGCAAACTAAAGTTAGTAAGAGTTTAGTGTATGATCTCGAAGCATATTCAAAGACAAGAAGCCCGCAGAAAATGGAACATGAAATCACCCTTGCTTTAGCGAAGCATCCTAAGAGCCCATTTTATGGAAAAATAAAAAGATTGGGTAAAAAAGAAGGGCAGTTTGAAACATTAACTCAAGCTGCTCTCGTTGAAGAGATTATTTCTCTCATATCAAAAGATGCTATGAAGGATAGAGATTATTTAATACGGCAAGAAAAAGAGGCTTTTTCTGTTTTCAGAAAAGGTTTGTCTCGAACAGCTTACGAAGACAACCTCATTTTTAGAAATGTATTTATTAATGGAGATGATAGTCTGATCTTGAAAACTTTAACGGCTTTTTTTCTTACTGTTCAGGAAAAGTGGCCCAATGCTTGGGATAAGGAAAATAATAATTCTATTCTGAATAGGACTGTAGGAATTAATGCACTTTTTAGAGTGTTAAGAGAATATTGTAGGGAAATTTACTTGAAAAACGGTGACTATAAAATTGTTAACCGAGAAGAATTCAGAGAGTATTTCGACAAAATAGATTTGAATAATGATTATTTTGAAAATCTAGACGCTAAGTCTGCCACAATATCTAAATTGTCCCAAGAGTTAATGCGGTGGGATTAAGGGATAAAGTTTTATGATCCCCAAATCACTAATTGACTTGATTCGTGCAGCCAATATTTCAACGCCTCGATTAACATGAGCCAAAAACATATCGTCAACTCCAGATAAAGTTATATTGTCCTTATTGAGTCGAACAATTAAAAGTGACACATAGATAAGATCATCTTTACCTAGAAGAGTATACCGGTTAATCTCTCGCCCTTGTTTAAAATCTTTAGGAAGAGAAGCTGGGATCCCAGGTTCTTCGAGTGACAAGCAAAATCCAATCCGGCAAAGAATGTTAGGGGTTATTCCAGTTCTTGATTTCAATAGACGTAGTCGGCTATCTGCTTCTTCGGTAAAGGAATACGCTGTAAAGTTAGTTCAGACATGTGCTATTCTCCGCCCAGAAATATTCTTCTGTAACACCAGTACTCTTTGAGTCTGATTGTCATATTCAAGATGATAACAATGTGACACGTAAGGCTTGAGTTCAGAAAACAACTTCCTGGTCAACTTCGGTATCTGTAGATAATAAGATTACCTGATGAGAGGCTTCAGGAAAGTAATTAGTAATTAAATTCATACGATGGTCACTATCTAACCGGCCAAGGGGAGTATCTACTATAACTGGCAAAGGGCGACCTGAAGTTTTCGCAAATCCCCACAACATTGCAACAGCATATAGTTGTTTTTCTCCAGAAGAAAGACGTTCCTTCGGAATAGCATCTCCATCCTGATCGTACAACGTGACAGCGAAACTAATTGGATCTATCTCAACTTTTTCTATCATATTTCCTTTGCGAGAAAGAGAATTGAACGCTTCGGCAACGCTTTTCTTGAGCTGTTCTACTTTACAAAGAGTGAGCTTTTTGAGGTAATCATCGGGAACATACTGAACCTTATCTACTAACCCTAAGCGACTTTGAGAGGTCTGCCGCTCAATAAGCTTTTCCAGTTTTTTTGATTGTATTTTAATTCACTCTCTCTAAGTATTTCAACTTGTTCGAGTAAGAGCGTTTCTCCTGTTGCTGTAAAACACCACGCTCTTGGTTCAAGACTCGACAGCTCCTCAAAAATGGGTTTTACTTGCTCATCTTTTGGAATTTTTCCGATCTCTATAGTGGTTTTCTCGAAGTTCTTGAGTGGTCAGTTTGCAACTTTAGGCTTAATTCTTTTACAGACTGTCTTTGATAGTGTTTTCGGCATCTCAAGAGTTGCCTGTTATAGTATTGACCGTTGTTTCTGTTAGACCAAGAATGATCTCTGCGCCTTTAAGACCATCTGCCAGATTTAAGCCTTGGGCGCTGCGAGATTCGATCACCAGCTGTCTTGATTTGGTCAGTGGTTTCACGCATCAAGCTTAGGAATGTTTGAGCGGCTTCTAAAATTTCAGTTTTATATGTTTCTATTTCATCTCGAATTATTGATCTGTCGCTTAAGCTCATTTTCAATATCAAGCTGTTTTCTCAAACACCCCTGAAATGGTCGGACACAGACTGAAAGGGAAACAAACCCTTACAATGTCCTGTCTGATTTCACCTTCCAGCATCTCAACTTGTGACGCGAGATTGTTTCTTTTCCTCTTTGAGGAATCACGGCGGGTGGCAAACAGAGTTCCCTTCATTGTGAAGTTCGGTTCTCCCTGTTTCTGATTTCAGTTAGCTTCCCTTCGAGTTTTGTCCGGACAGAGGGGAATTTTTCACTTATGCATTGATTCTATATTTTCTTTGAGTTGACTAATTTTCTTTTCAATTTCAGTCCAGCTTTTCTTGTCCCTTGCAATATGATTTATCTTTAATTCTCTGTTTTTATAGAGAGTTCAGATCAGCTTTTAATTTTTCAACAATATCCAACCCCAATAACGTTTTGATTGAATCCGCAAGGACATCATTACCAATATCGTCGGAGGCAATGTTTTTGATTTTTTCACCGTCAAAAAAGAATAATTGCGAAAGACGTTCCGGGATAATCCCTTCTATGAACCCTTTCCAGTATTCTTCAGTGACATTTTCTTCGGGATGACTCGTTAATGGAGATCTGTAGAATTTCCTCAACTCCATTATTACCATCTTTTGAATTTCCCATGATTGTTCAACGTAATAGGTGGATTGACTCCCCCATAGTGACGTAGTCAAATTCAATGGCAATTAATGCAAATCGATCGGTAAAACAGATTTGCCTCCATTGTGAATCATCCCTTTCAAATAGGTTTCATATGTCGACCTTGGTCATCCTGCTATTTGTAAAACCTTTCCCGTATAGAACAAGTCTTCAAGGCTTCTAGAAAGGTGGTTTTTCCTGCACCATTTTTGCCACCAAAAAGGATAATAGGTTGTTCTCTCGGTTTTGGCGAACAGGGCGCAAGATCAAGCTCCACTCTGCCTGCGTATAAGCCAAAATTTTCGAGTATTATTTTCTTTATTAACATTATGACAACACCTTAATTAGAGGAACCATTTTCATCTGACATGATCCGGACCTCCGCAAGTACATCCTTGCGGCTCCTCCAGTCTTTTCGATATTTTTTCAATATCATTGAAAATAGTAGACCTTCTGCTCATTCCAGATTGACGGCGTTCCGTGTCAAACAACTCTGTAAGGAGGCCAACAGGTAGATCAAAATCTTCACATGTATCTTGGAGAATTTGTAACTCCAAACCACCCATGCCCGCCCAATCATTCTTAATAATTTCTAGATCTTTACCGGTTTTCTTTTTATAGATGTTCGGTATCGAATCTTCCCAATCACCCTCTTCGAAAAGCCACAATCGTCTAATCTCGAGTAGCTCTTCTTCTGAGACTAAAATAATTTCAGCACCTTTTGGGCTTTCTTGAAGAGCAAGTTGAGTGTCCAGGAGTTTCTCTAAGATGATTTTTCTGAAGTCGAGCGTGAAAGGCCCCCAAATTAGCTTTTTCCCGCCATCATCAGTTTCCAGAAATTGCACTCTGCCGTTACGCCTTCTGACAGATCTGATCTCCTCTTTTCGGGCTGGGTCTTTAGTTTCTGCCAGCCAATCACGAAAATCCAACAGCGGTTGGAGCCATTTTTCACCGCTATTAATCATTGACTCCATGGAAATATCTTTATTGACTACAGTACAGGACCAACAACCAAATCGGCTATTACCACATGATGGCGAAGTTTTATCGACTACAAGTGGGCAATCCCCATCTTGTGCATCTTGGTAGAGTTGCTTGAGGTCTTCGTTGTCAAAGCTCCAAGGTGATTGATACGAAAGAAGATATTCCCATACTTCGAGAGTTTGCCATTCTTCTATGGGGGTATACACCCAAGCATTTGGTAGTGTGCTATGGCGAGTTAGATTGTTGCCAACAGCACGCCTTTTGTTCATTGATCCAGCGCGTGATGCGCTTTCAGAAAACCTGGCGCCCAAAACCACCACAACCTCGCCGTAATTTGCTACAGTATCTGTAATAAATTTGTTTGCTGGTTCAATTTTCAAACGGTCAGTACACCAGCGAAATCTGCTATAAGGGGCAGGGTATCCACGACCTACTATGTTTACCCAAAACGTATCGCTTATTTCCGGGGTTACTTTAATAGCTTTGAATGGCAACTGTTGCTCTTTTGCGCATTTATTGATGAGTTCGTGGGTCTTGTGGATATGATTTACGATCACAGGAGTTTCAACAAATGTATCTGATGAAATAACAAACACTTGTTTTGTTAACTGTTCTGGCCGCAATTCTTTAAGGCTAGACCATACTAACTGTAACGTTGCGGTTGAATCTTTTCCCCCACTGAAACCAACCACCCAAGGTCGACTGTCGGCAAGATAAACTTCACGAATTTCTTGATAGAGTTTGGCAAGGTACTTATCAAATTCTGAGTCCCTTATATTTTCACAAACTTTAGTTTTCATTTCGTCCTTTGAGGTAACTTCTTTCAATAATCTCTTCTTGCGGAGCTAAAGTCAGTCCGAGAGTCTGCTTTATTAAATTTGCAGTAAGGGCAACATTTTTCTGAGATTTGTTGAGGGTGCCACCAACAAGAGCCCGACCTTCCCAAAGGGCCGCATTCTCCCGAGCCCAATCTATTTTAGTTATCTTACTTAAGGTCTGTTTCCATGTGTCTGGCTCAACCTTAATAAGGTTATTACCTGCAATGGCCAAAGCCTGTAGTGCTATTCCATGAGCGTGAATATAGTCACTTCTTAACTCACTGGTTGCAACCTTCTTATGAAGAGCTGCTTTCCAATCAGGCATATTTTCGGCAATAGTTTCCCAAAAATCAAATGTCAGTTTACGCTCTTCTTCTGTAACTTCTCCATTCTCACCTTTTTGCAAGAATGTTTTCGTGGCTTGATAAATACTACTCAACGTAAACAACTTACGTGAACGATTAGAGATAGAACTCTTTGCCATTTCAGTCATTCCTTTAAAAACAGACACTCCGTGAACCAAATCATTAGCCAATCTGGCAAGGGGATCTCTATGATCATACAAAATAGAAAGCGATTTTGTTGGACGAACCGCATATCTATTTAAATCAGCAAACATTTGTTGACTATGACTGAGCCCACAGTCAACAAATAGAACTACAGATATTGTTTCATTTTCCAGTGTGGGATCAGCCCTTAGGGCTTCAACAATTGCTGTAACTCGATGCTGCCCGTCATTTATAATAAACTTTGCATCCATAGAGACACTTAACGTGCCAATTTTTCTCCCAATAATATCATCTCCATAAGATTCAAATTCAACTTCACGATCTATTGAAGCAGCGATGGAAGAAAAAATATAGTTATCTGAATTCTCAAGCAAATAACGGGTAATTGGTGCAACTCTACCTTTATTCAACTCCCTTTGAGCCCTGAGTTCAGGTTGGATATCCGTTATAATTGCTTGAAACATGGTTGGCAGCAACTTTAACGGGCACATTGTGACATAGTACTCATTTCCTGCCTGTACACCTCTAATTGCAGGAAATGATATTGAATAATCTCTTGATATTTTTTTAGCGCACATTTAAGCTCCCTACTTGTATAGTTTATTTTCATATGGAAGTTAACATATAAACTTCCATATGAAAATAAAAACTTCCAATCTTAAAAAAATAGCCATAAGTTTGACAGGTATGGACACTGATGCAGGTTGGAAACAACGGTAGGGGAGGGTGAATAATGAAAAGGCAAACAGCAAGGAAGGCATACTTGAATTGCTGTAAAGACAGTTTCACAAGTTAAAATTTTTTCTGACAAACGCATGAATATAAATGAGTGTAAAAAACTAGTCTCTCTTGGAGAAGACAGTCGTCGGCAATTCAAGGTAGATGTTACCAATGCCGATTCATTGGCCGCTGAGATGGCTGCTTTTGCCAACAGCGAAGGCGGCGCCATTTTCATTGGAGTGGCGGATGATGGCTCGTTGCTGGGATTATCAAGTAAAGATGTAAGCCGCGTCAACCAGTTGATCAGTAATACAGCCAGTCAACATGTGCGGAGTCCTTTGACTGTCCAGAACAATAATATCCCTGCTGACAACAACAGGATTATTATTGTTCTGACAGTCCCCAAGGGAATCGATAAACCCTATTTTGATAAAAATGGGGTTTATCTGGCTGAAAAGTGGTTCGGACAAACGAAGGGTAAATTCCAAGGAAGAACTGCGCCGTCTCTTTCAAAGCGTGGATCAATTCCACGCTGATGAATTGCCCACCAAGGCTGGTATCGATAAACTGGATAAATTAAGATTTAGAGACTTTTTGAGAGACAGCTATCATCAAGAATTTCCCGAAGATCCACAAAGTTTAACCAGGCTCCTGCAGAATATGAATCTGGCTGCAGATAACGGCATGCTGAACCTTGCCGGAGTGTTGCTGTTTGCGGAAAAGCCGGAGTGGATCAAACCGCAATTTATAGTCAAAGCGATCCGTTATCCGGGCAATGATATTCATTCGACAACATATCTGGACACAGAGGATTTTTCCGGGCCACTGGCAAAAGTATTCGATGACTCCCTTGCCTTTGTCATGCGAAATCTTCACAAGATTCAAGCAGGCCGAGGGGTGAATGCACCAGGTGTCCCTGAAATTCCGGAGTCTGTTTTTGAGGAACTTCTGGTTAATGCTTTGGTTCACCGGGATTACCTGATCAGCGCTCCGATTCGCTTGTTTATATTTGATAACCGGATTGTGATTATCAGTCCCGGTCACCTGCCAAACAACCTGACAGTGGAAAAAATTCTGGCTGGCAACTCCAACATCCGTAATCCGATCCTGGTTTCCTATATCGCTAAAGGATTGCTTCCCTATAAAGGAATAGGATCAGGAATCAGAAGGGCATTAGACGATTGGCACAAAATCGAATTTATTGATGACCGTGAAGGATGTCTTTTTACCGTAATAGTTCAACGAACCACCGAGAAAAGTTCGGGGAAAGCTGCTATCCCCCGTGGGGAAATAGCTTTGCAACAAGAAAGTTCGGGGAAAAGTTCGGGGAAAAGTTCGGGGAAAATATTGAAACTGCTTGCCCATACCCCGGATATGACTATCCCGCAACTGGCAAAGGAGCTCGGATTAAGCACCAGGGCCGTTGAAAAACAGATTGCCAAATTACAGCAAGACAACCAGTTGAAACGAATTGGGCCAGCAAGAGGCGGCCATTGGCAAGTGAATCGTTAAAATTTCCAGAGGATAGTTGTCAATTTTCGGTTGTCATTTATATTCCATTTTTGTTCCACTTTTATGTCAAAATATACAATAATAAAGCAGAAAAAAGCGAATGGAATAAATCGCATAAAAAAGGGGGTTAACCAGTTGATAGTTTTGGTCCCCTTGATTTTATTGGTGCGCCCGGCGCGATTCGAACGCGCGGCCTACGGATTAGAAGACAGTTCAGGGCGTATTTATACAGGTTAGGCATGAGTAATTAAGAGTAGTTAAAACAAGAAAAAACATTGTGATTTTAAATAATTAAATGACATTCTCCTTCTGTTGCTATTTAACCTTCGTTACTCTTATTTACTCATGCTTTGATCTGTTTTGGCAAAATTTTGGCAAAACTTCTGGGACGTATTTTACTGAAATAATGCCTGAAAAATACATTGACTACACTTTATTGGCAAAATTTACACAGTACCAAAAGAGATAAAAGGTGGCACTCAGTCAGTCTTTATTTGATGGTAGTTCTTCTACCACCTAATAAATAAAACTTGATTTTGTTATCGTAAATGATAACATTTGATTATGAAATAGTTCATCACTTTTTACAATGAGAAGGTAGAGGCAGAGACTCTGTCATTTCCACCGGGTATTCTGTGCATATAGCTGAAATGATAGGTGAGTATGGGCCGTTATTAGGAGAGCCATATACGAAAGCCTTTGGTGAAGGACTCTTTGAAATACGATCCAAAGGAAAAGAAGGTATTGGGAGATCATTCTTCTGTACCGTTAAAGGTAAAGAAATCATTGTGCTTCATTCTTTCATCAAGAAATCGCAGAAAACCCCTAAGAATGAAATGAAGATTGCCCGAAGCAGGTTAAAAGAGGTGAAATTATGAGACCAACGCTGAAAGAGTTTAAGAAAAAGGCCTTATCTAATCCTGAAGTTGCAGAAGAGTATGATCGGTTATCTCCTGCGTATGCTCTCAGAAAACAATTGATTAAAATTCGTCACAGTGCTGGCTTTACTCAAGAAGAGATCGCTGAAATTCTGCATACGAAAAAAAGTAATATATCCAGGCTAGAGAACGTGAATTCCAAAATATCGCCTAAGTTATCTACCATTGAAGAGTATGCTAAGGCGGCAGGGTATAAGCTTGAAATCAACTTTGTTCCCCAGGCTCAGTAAATAAAATAGGAATTTTTAACCTTCTTCGTAGAAGCTGAGGCATTGCGATGTTAGTGATTTCGGTTATTCTACGTTCCATATGAACTTTAGTAAATCAACGGATTTTGCAGGGAAAAGCCAGGATAATGTTCAGACTAAGGGAGTAGCTCTTTGCAATGACGTCAAAATCACAAAAAATTAAATTCACATCTCACCATGTTTGCTGCTATGGCATTAACAGCGGCAGCATTGTTCCTCGGCGGGTGTGAATACTTGACATTCAGTTACGTTACTATCTCTGATATTGTCGCTAACCCGGCACAGTACGAAGGTAAGACCGTCTTGGTACGGGGGAGTGTTTCTGCTGTCACCAAGATTCCTTTTGTGGACATCCGATATTACATTATCACCGATAACGGTTCGCAGATCATTGTAATTCCCAAAAAAACACTTCCCGCAACCCAGGCAAACATTATTGTTATTGGGGTCTTAGAAAACATCACCATTATCGAGAACCAAGGTTTTGGATTTCATATCAAAGAAATCAACCGGATTGACTACTGACAATGTTCATCGTAAGGGAAAACCTGGCCAATCAGGGGGACATATTAAAGATCATACCTTGTTAAATTTGAGAATATGAAGGTGAGATTTTTACGGTCATTGTCTCCTTTTCAGATCACTCCTTCCGTTTACCACTAAGCTTCATTGCCACATAAATGGTGATCATAAGAGGATATATATACAAGCCTTCTATAAAGCGGCCCTGGTAAAAAAGGTACATACTGAACAGCAGACTTAGGATTAACAATAACAGCAAAATTTTGGCCAATAGGCGATTCATGGGAAATCCTTCGGTGTTCCAAGATAAGTTTATAAATGGGCTAAAGGCTGTGGGAATGGCCCCCACCGTCCTTGCGAACATTGACTCTTCTCAATTCATATCCCTGTCAATTTGATTGTATAAGCACAATTCATCTACAACAAAGTCAAAATATAATTCCACCTAAATTTTGCAAATGGTCTTTCAAAGCCATCTGCAACATAAAAACACACTAAAAATGTCTCGATTCACCCCACTCATCCTATTTTTTTCGCATTTGGGGCCTCGTGGAATGCAAATCAAGGGTAGACGTCAAGTCATTTTTCTGAGTTTTTTAGCAACAGGGCGCAAGTATGCACTATGTTGTTTTGTCATACCTGTTTTCAAACGGGGCAGGTCAGTCTGAACCGACAGACACCCAGGCATCCCACTGCTTTGGATACAAATGATTAGCCGGGGTGTTTAACCCGAGCTGGTTCGAACCTGTTCGAAGCTTACCCGCCACTCTGACCAGGAAAGAGCGGATAGTTGAAGGTTCCCAGCGACATAATTGTTTATCTCCACTGCATAACGCCATCCAGCGGACTGTATTATATGCCAGGATAGAGCATTGAAATAAAGCACTGCTTCCCCAGAAGTCATCCATTTTTATGTGGCCGAGAGCCATCTGGTTTTTGGCCTCTTCTATCCAGGTCTCGCAAGTAGCTCGCTTGCCATAAGATTTATGAGCTTGCCAGCATGACAAGTCTTCGGTGGTCACATAGCAAAAGAAGTCGTGCTCTTTCAGCTCGAACAATTCACCATTACCGGATTTATTTTCTTTTTCTCTTTCTTGGCGCACGGCAACAAAACGGCGGGAGTGAGTCCAGTTAGCGCATTGATGCCAGAATATACATTGCTCCCAGCCAGGCCTGCCGGATATGGGTTCCCATAGTTGGGAGTAAAGCAGTTCTTTCAGCCCCTTAAGCTTTGCCTTGACCAGATAGCCGTGACCAAATTGGTCAAGAAGATCAAAAAGAGCGCCGTAAAAAAAACCACTGTCGCCACGAAAAAGAATAGTTTGACTCTTTGGTAAATGGGCAAGTAGCTGTTTTGTGAATTCTACTATCCCATTACTGGTGTATGCGTCTCCGCTTCTAAGCCAGCCTTGCAGAATTTCTTTTGTCTCTGCACAAAAAGCCAGGATCGGATGAAAGGAATATTTGCCTTTCTGGAAAGGATTGTAGCCCTTTCTCACCCCTTGCTGTTTGCCGTAGGCTGTTTTTACGGTTGAGTCGACATCTACTACACGACATGATCGTGTGGCAATTGTGGATGTGCCTTTTCGCAAGGCCTTTCTCCACAGCTTGCCGCGCAGTCGGTGGTTCAATATCTCAAGCTGCGAGACCTGACGTTCACGAAATGTCCTGAACAAACGACCAAGGGTACTGTTGTCAGGGATCTCAACCCAGCCGGAAAGCCGTCTTAATACACCGTCTGCCCAAATTGTAGTAACACTGCTCAGGGCTCGTGCTCCGCCCATAATCGCTACTACTGTTAAAAATACCGCATCAGCTGAATCATACAGGGCGTTACTGCCTCGTTTAAGCTCTATGGTATTCTTGACAAGATCTATCAGTCCGCTGTGACGAAGAAACTTTACGACTGGAATAAGACCGGCCTGACTGGTCAACCCCTTTGCATTGTTGCTGATAGTAACTTTTCTTGATGACACTCGGGCACTACGTTTGTTATTCTGGACGCTCATGAAAAAGGTGACTCCTCAAAGTTGTTTTCTTGGTCGTTAACCCTTTGATGAGTTTACCTTTTTCATGTTTTTTTGTCATCTATCTGCAAAATTTAGGTTCCACTTCAGTCTTTACTACACCATAACCCTAAGAAGCATTGATAAGTACTGGTACTCTCAAATGAGGACGAATGACAGGGAGCCTGAGATGTTTCCTGAGTATACGTAACAAAACCTGTTTTTTCTTATTAAATTAGTCAGTTGTATTTTCTTTATTTTCGCTGTTTTTTGTTCTCCAAGTCAAGGTATTTCCACCAAAGGGAGTGGAGCCAGGGACCGGTTCTGAGAATGGGTCCTCAAAAATACTCGTCGGAAGAACCGGTCCCTGGTGGAGCGGATCATCACCCTTCATCTGGCCAAGACTCCTCTGTGGCCTTTTTCATTATGGTATCCATCGCTTTGTAATAGTCTCGCTGCGCTTTGTTGTTGGAAAGGCGACAGTAGCGCTGAGTAGTTCTTATCCTTGTATGACCGAGGAGATCCTGGATTGTTACCAGGTCAGCGTCTGCATTGAGAAGCTGGGTTGCCATGGTATGCCGCAGTTGATGGCAAGAAACCTGTATTCCACTTTTTCTGGAGTAGTATTCTATCCGCTTTTGGATTCCTCTCACAGAAATCGGTTGGCCTCTGCATACACCTTTTTCCACAAGAAAGATTTTTTGTTCCTTGGTAACTGGTCTTTTCCGCAAGTATTTCGCCAAGGTTGAAGCGGCATCATTGCTGATGTAAACGACCCTGTCTTTGTTGCCCTTACCGCACCTTACCATTATCTGACTTCTGCTGTAATCAATGTCACCAAGTGTAAGATGAGCGACCTCCTCCACCCTGAGGCCACATCGCAGCATGAGCATAAACATTGCGATATCACGAGGCTTCTTTACATATTCAAAAATACGGACAACATCTCGATCCTGGAGATGTTGTGGCAAGGGACTTGGAATCCGCAGAGCCATTTTTCGAGTCACAGGGTTATCGAGTTTGATATCTTCCTCCTCGATCAAATATCCATAGAAGCGCCGAACTGCGATCAGATGACCATTTATTGTCTGTGCAGTAAGCCTTTTCTCAAGAAGAAGGTCGATGTACCTCTTTATATCTGTGGAGCTGACCTCCTCAACCGGGATCGCAACCCAGATGACAAAGCGCTGCAGCCTATGAAGATAATTTCTTACTGTATGTGCCGATAAGTTTCTTCTCCTCAAATACCTCTTGTAGCTCGGTATTGATCCTATGAGGTTCATGGGTACCTCCTTTTTCAATAGTGGCCATTGCCTTGAAGTACTCAACTTCCCTGGTTGTATCTGACATCCGTGCATAACGTCTGGTGATTTCAATCGATTGATGACCAAGAAGTTGTTGTAACACCTCAAGTCGCAGACCAGCGTTGAGCATATCTGTCGCAAAAGTATGACGTAAACTATGGAGACTATAGCCTCTGCCAGATAATCCGGCGGCCTCAATCGCTTGCTTCATAACAGTCCAGGCAGCAACGTAACTAATATTCTGTCTCGTTCGGCTGTAGAAAAGATGTCGTCGGTTTGTATCCCGTATATCCAACCAGTTTTTCAATGCTTTTTCTGCATCTTCGCTATAGTAGACAATCCGCCCCTGGTAGTTTTTTTCTCCCAGGTACAAAAGAATCTTTCGTTCAGGTAAATGGATATCCGACACGGCGACATTTAACAGCTCACCAATTCTCATGCCCGTCCGTAGCAAGAGAAGGATCAGGGCTCGGTCGCGGGTGGTTTCAATAACTCCAAGAAGCGATTTAATATCTTGGGCAGGAATAGCTTTGGGGAGTAGTTCTTCTGGCTTTATACGGATTTTCTTATGCAGTATCTCATAAGGCAGAATCTCCCGATCAACTAGGAAACCAATAAAAGTATAAAGAGCACGCAGTTTTGTTCTTATTGCTCCTGTTTTGAGACCATTATCCTGATCTCGCTCAACATAACCACCAATAATTTGTTTGGTTACTTGACGGATATCTATTTCTGATTCAGCTAAAAATGACAGAAAGGAAAGAATAGTCCCACCAGCTGAGGCAATTGTAGCCGCTGCAAGATTATGACTGTATTTTTCATGCAGATAATCAACTGCCAACTCTGCACCTGTAAGTCGGCTCCTTTTCAGTCGATCAGAAAAACGATCAACAACTGCACGTCTCTTTGGGGGGTGCCACACCTCCATTACACCATGGAGAGGAGAGAATATTATTTCAGGGTGGGATGGATTTTTACCAGCGTTGAGGCGTTCAGATGGCTGAAAAGATACAGGCAAGTGTTCCTGCTGAATATCATCGGCCCAGTAATCATGATAGTAACTATTAAGTGAACAGAGCTGCACGGTCATAAAGTCTCCTTTTTCTTTTGTAGAAAAAACAGGGTCTTGATGACCTTATTATACCATAGCCTTGGCTATGTTTTTGTTACGTATACTTCCTGAGCATCCTCGTTCTATCCAAAACCAAGATCTTTCCAAAAATTTCTCACTTCACAGTTGGGCAATCAGCGGCAATATAAAGGGTCCTTTATATTCTTAAAAAGTTTCGGGATTTTCTGAAGGAAGGTTTTTTTCGTCAAAGGGCATCACGCCCAGTTTTGTCAGCACCTCCTCCACCTGCCGGAGAAACAGAGTCGGATCGAATCCCGCAAGGTTTCCTTCAATCGCTGAATAAACCGTGTGCTGTAGCTTCCCGAAATCTATGTCATCGGGCCATGCTCCGCTTTCGGCAAGGAGCTGTTGTAGTTTTACATCATCTTCAAGGAAAGAATCACCCCGTTTGTGCAGCTCTTGGTGGATGGCCTCATTTTTCAGGGCAAACCAGCGCATACCCGAAAGAACAGCATCGTACAGGGTGCTGACACCTTCGGGGTATTTTCCTTCATGTATCCTGCGTCGGCCACAGCGGGTATGGAGCTGTGCCCGCAGCAGAGCCGCAGCGAGTGGCTGCATCTTTCCTTCATCCATTAAGCCGAAGTGAGGCATCGCTATGTTCCTTCTAACCCCGGTAAACGGGATAAGTGCCTTTCGCAGATTATTTTCTTGCAAAAAAACAAGAAAATAATCTGTAAGGCATTAAATCCCTTCCCTGTTTTTCGTCTGTTCCTCGTCTTCTTCTGAGGTCTGTAGATCCTCAAAGTCGTGGCGCACCTTGTATAAATCTTTTCGGTACCCATCGGCATCCCCATATTCCAGAAATTTGCTGTAGCGGCTGTGGAAACCGCCTGTTCGTCTTGCGTGTTTGATCGGGCACCAGTATTGTTCTGTTCTTCCCGCTATCTCCCTGATATAGACGATCAAGCCGTTGAAGTATCCGCAGTAAATGCAGTTCAACTTTTCAATACCATTGAGGTAACTGAGGGCATGCCGGTCGATGACGATGTATCTGCTGCGTTTGACCTTGGGAATCTTGTAGATCGGAAAGCAGACGGCCTGGAACAGGGAGACAAGAAGATCCAGGAGCAGGGCGGGAAAAAGGCAGGACCAGATAAAGGGGATGGTAAAAATGTTGAGGAGCTCCGCTTCTTTCAGATAAAGGGAAATCCTGGTGGCAAAGAGTTTGTGTTGCCTTCTGATCTCTTTTTCAAAGCGTATTTTTTTGCCTTGGACCTTGTAGGAATACTCAGCCTGTTTTTTCTGGATCTCTTGAGCCAGCTCCTGCTCAAGTTTGTTAATGGCCTCGATCAGGCTTTGCAGTTTGTTTCTCATTGAGGCCTTATGATACGTTGAGGGTCATTTTTACTTATAAAAATCGATCTTTGACTATACGTTATTTTGTAAAAAGATAGCAAGGAGATAAAAAACGTCATGACTTGGCAGCAAGAGTGCATTTGTTGGTCTTTTGGTGTATATTATCGAAACTCTCTCTCTCGAGAGCGCCTTGTTCAATGTCTCCTGCCTCCTGGTTAGAGAAAGTGAGATTGAGACATGGTCTTGTCTCTCCTGTATTTCATCAACGTATTTTTATCCCTTGCCGGTTCATGAAAAAAATCCGCTTAGGCGGATTGCATATAAAAGGAAGAAATGTCATCACACTCTATAGTTGCCCTGGTTGGGCGTCCCAATGTGGGGAAATCAACCCTCTTTAACCGCATCACCAAATCCAGGCAGGCCATTGTTGACGCCACTCCGGGTGTCACCCGTGACCGTCATTATGCGCGGGTGCTCTGGGACGAGAAGATGTTCATGCTGGTGGACACCGGCGGCATCGATGATAATCCCGAGGATCAGATGGTGGATCATATCAGGGAACAGGCCATGGCCGCCATCGAGGAAGCTGATATTATCATCTTTCTCATGGACGGGCGGGCGGGAATCATGCCCGCTGACCTGGAGGTGGTGGATCTGCTGCGTCGCACCAATAAAACCATCTTTCATGTGGTGAACAAGATCGACAGCCCCGAACAGGAATTGAAGCTGCTCTCTCCTTTTTATGAGTTGGGGGTGGAGCCGTTATGGTCGCTCTCCGGTGAACATAGTTTCGGCTTTTATACCCTGATGGATGCCTTGAGCAAAGAGCTGAAAGTGAGTGATGATGAAGTTGCCCTGCCGGAAAACACCATCAAGGTGGCCTTTTTCGGTCGTCCCAACGTGGGCAAGTCGTCCATGATCAACCAGATACTTGGTCAGGAGCGGATGGTGGTCTCCGAGATGTCCGGCACCACGCGGGATTCCGTGGATACCCTGCTCAGTTATGACCAGTATAATTATCTGCTCATAGATACCGCCGGAATTCGCCGCAAGGGAAAGACCACCGAAAAGTTGGAGAAGTTCAGTATCCTGAAAGGACTCTCCTCCATGGAAAAATGTGATATTGCCATGGTCCTGATTGATGCCGATGAAGGGATAACTGAACAGGATGTCACAGTGATCGGCTATACCCAGGAGCAGGGGCGGGGTCTGATTGTCCTGGTGAACAAGTGGGATCTGATCCAGGATGATAAAAAGAGACAGGAACATCTGTGGGCGGAGATCGCACGGGCCATACCCTTTGTCGGATTTGCCCCCATTCTCCATGTCTCGGCGCTCACCGGCTATGGGATTAAAAGACTTTTCCCGACGATCGGGGCGGTGTATAAACAGTTTACAGCCAAATTCCCCACGGCGGCCCTGAACCAGCTGCTGCAGGATGCCGTGGTGACGCATAGTCCGCCCATTTATAAGAACAAGCGGCTCAAGTTTT
Organism: uncultured Pseudomonadota bacterium; assembly: GCA_963776835.1. GTDB lineage: Bacteria > Desulfobacterota > Desulfobulbia > Desulfobulbales > Desulfocapsaceae > UBA2270. The sequence continues at coordinate 55,322 of CAVZOB010000004.1, read as the reverse complement.
ATTTTACCTCGCAGATCGGCACCAAACCGCCGCAATTTGTGATCATGAGTAACAGCTCCAAGGGGGTTCATTTTTCCTATGAGCGGTATCTGACGAACCGTTTTCGCGACGGGCTGGGTCTGGACAAAGTACCTGTACAGATCGTGATTCGTGATAAAAATCGGGATAAAGAGGGGAAGAAATAAGTCCTTCTTTTTTTCGGAGACAAGAGAGCAGGTGGAATTCAAAAGCAATTAAATGGAGGAAAAATCATGGGTAAGGAACAGAACGCCAAGAAAGAATCAAAGAAAGAACCCGCTAAGAGTATGAAGGAAAAGAAGGCGGCCAAGAAGAGCAAGAAGGAAGAAAAAAAGGGGCAGATGCCGTAACCGTATGAAAAATCAGCAACCGAATAATCCTTTGCATGGCGTCACCCTGGAGATGATTCTTGTCCGTCTGCTGGAGAAGTATGGCTGGGAAAAAATGGGCAGGAAGATCAAGGTGAAATGTTTTGTCAGTGAGCCAAGCATCCAGTCCAGTCTGGTGTTTCTGCGAAAAACCCCCTGGGCCAGGAAAAAGGTTGAGGATTGGTATATCCGTAATTTTGTCAAAGAGTGGAAGGAGGTTCAGAAGTAAATTTATTGAGTTCCGAACCTCCTCTGCTCTGTGACATCTTTGTCCACATCACCCGTCTGGCGGGTGGCACCACCAGAAAATTACCCCCAACTCCCGTGACCCTTGCTCCAGAGGTCCACACCTTCCTCTATCACCCTTACCGAAATCCAATGTGCTGAACTTGAACCACGACGTTTCGTAGCTGTCGTATATCAAAATCTTGTCAGGATCGGAAATTGGCTTACCCACCGACACAGCGAGGAGCTATTTTTTTCCTTTCCCGCATCAGATAAGACTATCCCTGTTTCGTGGGAAGAACGACCGTCACTTCTATCCAACCGTTAACATTGGATGAAAGAGTGATCCTGCCGCCATGCAATTCGACAATCTTTCGGGCAATGGTCAGACCGAGTCCTGAGCCCCCATGATTGGTAGAACGGGATTTCTCCACCCGGTAAAACTGCTCGAAGACCCGGGCTATCTCTGCCTCAGGAATCGAAGGACCAGTGTTGGCTATTGTCATGGTGATCATCCTCTTACATTTCGCACCAGTCAGGCGGATAATGCCATTTTCCTTCAGGTTGTAGCGGACCGCGTTATCGATGAGATTGATCAGCAGCCGATGAAGTTTTTCCTGATCGCCCTGCATTAACAGGCCATTCGGCAGTTGGTTCTCCAGACGGATACCACTGGCTGAAAACAGCTCGCTATATTCATCAAAGACCTGCTCGGTTAAGCCCGCCAGGTCCACTTGGCTGTACGTCAATGATTCGTGCTGATCAAGTCGGGAAAGGTCAAGCAGGCTGCCTACCAACCGGCCCATGCGGCGCAGGGTGTTGAGCTGCTTTTCAAGTTCGTTCCGAAGAGAATCATCAAGATCCGGGCTCAAGAGCATCTCCTCCAGATTCAACCTCAGCAGGGTGATCGGACTTTTCAGTTCATGGGAGGCATTGCCGATAAACTCCTTTTGCCGGGAAAATGAAAACTGCAGGCGGTCAAACATCCGGTTGAGCGATAGGGCAAGGTTCTGAATCTCATCAGGATTTTTGCCGACCGGAATTCTCTGATCCAGGGATTTTTCGCTGATCTCCCGCGCCAGATTATTGATTTTGACCAGTGGCCGCACGATACGACCTGCCAGCCAATAACTGATCAGGACAATGAAAAGGGTACAGGCGATAATACTGACGATCACCTCTCTCAACTTCGCCAGCAACTCATCATTCATCTGTTCAATTGTATCGGCAATCATCACCGTGACGGGGCGGCCACCCGCCTGACCGTGTATGATGTTGACTCGAAATAACACCCCGTCATGAGTGTCTTGGCCAAGCTGGAAAATCGTTCGGGGAATAATGACTTCCTGGTTGTACCTGCTCCGTTTGCCTTGAGAGGGGATTTCTGTATAGCGGCTCAGAGGTGAGCGGTAAAGAATTTGGTGGGAACTGTCGTCGGTTACCTTGATCCAGTAGTGATCGGGAGAATAGTGCAGCCTGGCAGCCTCAAGAGTCCATGACGACCCCGATCTTGTGTTCACTTGTTTGATGATGCTGTCGGCCATGTCATAAAGTTCCTGGTCGATCAGCCTGTAGCGCTGTTCACTCATCACCTTATAGGTTAATGAGGTGAAAATAACCACGGCTATAAACGCGGTCCCGGCAATCCACAAGGTAATTTTCTGGCGGATATTCATCTTTCTCCATCGATAATGAACCCCACCCCACGAATCGTGCGGATGATTGATTCTTCGCCTGCCCCTCGGATTTTTTGGCGCAGATTTTTCATATGGACATCGATAAAGTTCGACATGGTGAAAGGATCGAATTCATCTCCCCAGACATGTTCGGCCAGATTGAAGCGGGACACAACCCGGCCGCGGTTATAGAGCAGAAATTCGAGAATGGAAAACTCCTTGACCGTCAACTGGAGCAACTCACCGTCCAGTCGAACTTCCCGCTTCGCTGTATCCAGGGAGATGGGTCCGGCAATAAGAACCGGGTCGCGGCCGCCGCTTCTGCGTAACATGGCCCTGACCCGGGCCATAAGTTCGGCCATGGAAAATGGCTTGGCAAGATAATCGTCTGCGCCCAGGTCCAAGCCCCGGACTCTGGTGCCCACATCACCGTGAGCGGACAACATGAGAACCGGGGTTTCTATGCCAACCGCCCGCATCTCCTTGAGCACGCTTAAACCGTCAACTCCGGGCAGCATAATATCGAGCAGCACCAGGTCGAAGTGGTCGGCGGAGATTTTTCTGAGAGCCTCGTTGCCGTCAGCTGCGGTTTCCACCTGATAACGCTCGCGCCTCAAGGTCTGCTCTAGCCGTTCGCGCAGTTCTGTTTCGTCATCCACAACCAGGATTTTCATATTTCCCGATTCCTCCTGATTCATCATACTCGGCAATTTGCTGATATACAAAGATTAGGCACTGATTTTCTGTGCCGGAAGACGCTATCATGACAATCAACAATGAAATTACTGATTGTCATTACAAGAGTGTTTGCCAATCACCGTCTTCAAAACCGGTGGGCTGGCAAATTGATGGAGGACAAGGGGAAGACTGTGCTGTTTAGGAAGGGATAATGTGGAACCTTTGTGACGGCTAGCTAAATGATCCAATAGGGGGCGAAACTTCAAAAATTAAGAACGATGAAGGGGGAGGGACGCCATGGGAATAGGCTTGTCCCCCCTCATCGTTACAGTTTTTTTACCGTGTTACAGGCGAACCCAATCGATTCATGTTGGGGTTGCTGCCAAACGAGCCGGTACCAACCGTGCCGGTACCCATGGCGGTTGAGCCTAATCGATTCATGATGGCGTTGCTGCCAATCGTGCCAGCTCCAACGGTGCCGGTGCCCATGGTAGTGCCCCTGGTGGTCAAGCCCGATCGATTCATGATGGAGTTGCTGCCAAGCGTGCCGGTACCAGCGGTGCCGGTGCCCATGGTGGTTGAGCCTGATCGATTCATGATGGAGTTGCTGCCAAACGTGCCGGTACCAACGGTGCCGGTACCCATGGTGGTTGAGCCCAATCGATTCATGATGGAGTTGCTGCCAAACGTGCCGGTACCAACGGTGCCGGTGCCCATGGCGGTTGAGCCCAATCGATTCATGGTGGGGATGCTGCCAGTCGAGCCAGCTCCGCGAATGCCTGTACCTATAATGGTCAAGCCCAGGTTGCTCATTGTGCTGCTACCCATGGTACCCGCCGCAGGAATGGTAGTGCCTATGGTGGTTGAGCCCAATCGATGCATGATGGTGTTGCTACCAGTCGAGCCAGTACCAACGGTGCCTGTGCCCATGGTGGTCAAGCCCAGGTTGCTGTTGCTACCCATCGTGCCGGTACCAACGGTGCCTGTGCCCATGGTGGTCAAGCCCAGGTTGCTGTTGCTACCCATCGTGCCGGTACCAACGGTGCCTGTGCCCATGGTGGTCAAGCCCAGGTTGCTGTTGCTACCCATTGTGCCGGTACCAACAGTGCCGGTGCCCATGGTGGTCAAGCCCAGGTTGCTGTTGCTACCCATCGTGCCGGTACCAACGGTGCCTGTACCCATGGTGGTCAAGCCCAGGTTGCTGTTGCTACCCATGACATGGTGGTCAAGCCCAGGTTGCTGTTGCTACCCATTGTGCCGGTACCAACAGTCCCGGTGCCCATGGTGGTTGAACCCATGCCAGCGGCCATGGCTGTTGTAGACATAGCCAACATTAGTGCCGATACTGCTATTACTTTACGCATTTTGAAACCTCCATAATAATATTTGCCGGTCATTATAAGACGAATCGCCGCCGTCCGGCATAGCAAACGATTCGATTTTGTAATGTGGGTAAGTTCCCACTATATTTAATTGAGTTATGAATTTCTTACGGTAATGATAATTATGTCTTTTTAAACCGCTCGTTTTAATTACCAAAAAGATGAACTCTAAATCTGTAATTCATAGTTTCATTTATATTAAATATAATAACTCATCTCTATGAAGATTAGATGAAGACCAAGCATTTAAATAACTTTTTTTGGGGATAAAGGATAACCGAAATAGAGTTAGATTTATTCATGGTTTCATCTGTTTAATCAAACAATAACAGCTGTTTACCCTTAGGCTCGACCTTGGTTATGTAGTCTTCTTTTGTAAGTGCTTGTAATAATGGCATTCGTTCAAAGATGGTCACGCTCAAGACCTGTAAAATTGTGTAGAGACTGGCCTCAATTTTGAGTCGTTTTTTCATGATGGCTACAAGCAGATAGACTGAAATGGCAATCCAGATTTGGGCTTTAACCGCATTTTCCGATGTACCGTAAAAAGTTTTGATGCGCAGGTTCTGTTTGATCCATTTGAAAAATAGCTCCACTTGCCAGCGTTGCTTGTACAATTCGGCAATAGTTATGGCTGGCAGAGAAAAATTGTTGCTCAGAAACACGAATGTTCTGTCGTTTTTGGCATCGTAATATTTCATCCGGCGCAGTTTGTCGGGATAATTTTTCTTTTGATAGAATCCGGTGAGCATGATCGACTGGTCGCAGATCAGTCCCGTAGTTCTGGTCTATCTGGTGCGAATAAATCCGCCGGAACTTGAGGTTGGATTTGCCACGAATTACGAAAAAAGCGCTGTGCTGTGAGATTGAGTGCAGGCGGGAAAAATCCAGATACCCTCGATCCATGATATAAAAGGCCCCAGCTTCCATTGGCAAGATATCGAGGGTGTTGACCTCGTGCAGTTTGCCGTCGGAGATATGGATAAAAGTTGGAATATTGCCCCGTAGATCCAGTAAGGTGTGGAGCTTGATGGCCCCTTTGCTCTTGCGGAAGTTGGCCCACGGAAACATGGAGAGGCACAGATCGATAGTAGTGGCATCCAGTGCATAGACCGTGTTTTCCAGTTCCAGGGAAAAGTCGTCGTTCACATAAAGTTTTCTGGCGGTCGGAATAAGGGACTGGGCAAGATCGGCGTAAATGTGCCAATCGCGAATTTTGTTGGCATTGGCCAGAGTATTGCGAGAAATGGGCGCGCGGATACCCATGTGGTAGAGCTTGTTTTTCTGGGCATGAAGACATGCCTCGATATCTCGCAGGCTTTCGCGATAGGTGAGTTGAGCAAAGGCCATGCACAGATACTGGTCGAGACAGGTAAATTCCTTGACCTTGAAATTGCCGTGATAACGATCGACGCATTGATGAAAGACATGAAGCGGAAGATGCTCCATCACTTGAGAGAAAATAAGTTTTCCAGTGTACATAGTTCAGGCCTCCTCGCATGATTTTGCGAAGATGACTGATTTTTGGAAAAATTTTCAAGTCATATATTTTACTATAACTCCTCTCTATGAAGATTAGATGAAGAGATGGCAATAAAAATCACTTTTTGGATTATGAGCACTTTTTCTTACGCCCACAGAGTGCGCGCAGAATCGAAGTATTGTGGACCCGAGTTTTTTTAAAAAAACAGCAGTCACCAGCCGTCCGCACCCTGAACACAAGGTTTATCCCTACCTGTTGTGCGGTGTTGAAGACATATATATATAACCGCGATGGGCGGCGGAGCAATGATTGTGGACAATTACCCACGTACGGTGATGGAACCCACCATCAACCAGGAGTCCGTATCAGAAGTACCAGCAGAGGTTAAACCGGGGCAGCGCCGACCAGCTTGCGCTTGAAGTTGAATGTACAGCTTTTTTGTCTTGACTCAGGGGTCACTTTAAGGGATCGTGGGAAATTTTCACGACTCTTAGCTTAAAACGTGTTGGATGGGTTTTTGCTAGTCTCATTGCTCAGTTCGGAAAAGGCTATAAACGTGCCGTCTTTACGATCGCCATGATCAAAAATATTTCACGAGCTGGATCCAGAATCGACCCGAAGAGTCGGGGGCTGAAGTCGCCTCTTCATTGCCGAGCTTGAAGGCGTAAAACGTATTTATCGAAAATTTGTTGGAGTCTGCCCAACTGAGTCCAACACCCGCTCCGCTGAGCGTTCTGTGGTTATCCTCATTAGTTCTGGGATCAAGGTTGATGGTCACCATGCCGTTATCGACGAAGGCAATCAAATGAATCTGCCCCGGCAGATTTCCGGAAAAATTCGGGAGCAGCAGTCTTGCTTCCAGAGTTGCCACATAGCCCTCGTCACCATAGGCTTCGCCTTCCGGATAGGCACGCACTGCGTACATGCCGCCCAGTTCCATCTTCTCCGAGATATCGAGGTTCTTCGAGGCTAACTGGCCGTTAATTGCGGCGTAAAGCGAGAACCTATCGGTGACGTTCTGGAACCGGGAGACATTGAGCCCTAACTTCTGGTAAGAACCGTTGGTTTGCACTGTCGCTTCATCCAGGGCCAGGAACCAATCAGTGTCGATGTCGAGCTTGCCGAAAGTAGCGGTGAGCGAATAACTGTTTAGCCCGCCACCGCCGAAACTGTCGCTGTGGTTGCCGTAGATGCTCGCTATTCCGGCCAGGGCATCCTTGTCGTTGACGTCCGATGGGGACGGGTTTGTGTCTACCTTGTCCTGAAAGGTCTTGGCGTCAAAGTCGATCAGGGCGTAGAAGTTGGTGTTGCTCGAGCGTATCAGCGGATAGCTTGCGTATATGCTTGCTATCTGGGCCGTGCCGTTAGCATCCAGGCTCTCGAACTCTCTACCCAACTCGTACGCCATGGCGGTGTAGGCGACTCCAGCCGTTGCCTTACCGAACAGGGCCTGGTAGGATGCACGGCCATAATTCAGCCCGGATCCTGCGGTCAGCGCTCGGAGACTCAAAATATCCCCGTGTCCCAGAGTGTCGTTGATGTTTACCGTCGGTCCAATACGGTACTCGCCGGTGTATCGGTTGCCGGCGTTGTCGGCTTCGACGGTCCCCGTTACGCGTTGCCCCGGAGTTACCTCAATGATCAGGTCGGAAGTGCCCATTGAGGGACCGGGAACCAAAGCTGATTTCACGTTCACGCCGGGAATGTCGGAGAGCAAGAGGAGTCGTCTCTCAAGGGGGGGGAAGGCGATCGTATCCCCGCGGTCTAAACCGGCGACCAGTCCTTTCACCACTCCATCTGAAAGGTTTGTTTGATTGTGTATGGTGACGTTGCTGTAGCGACCCTCGAGCACGGCGATCGTCACCACCCCATCTTTGATGTCCTGCTCGGGCAGGTAGGCTTGCGCCACGAAATATCCATTCTTGTGGTAATAATCCGCAATTTTTGAAGCCATGCCCAGCAGCTCGGAGAGCGTCAACTCCCCACCCGGACTGAACCCCGTGATCGCGATCAGTTCGGTTTCAGAGTAGAGTACCTGCCCGGTCACACGAAGTGACTTAACCGGAATTTTGACGTTAGTCGCAGCAGGGATGGCCGGGGTCTTACCTTGCTCGATCTTAACTTCTGGAGCTGCTTTCTGCGGTACGGGCGCCGGCTTAATCTGCTGGATTTGACTGCCAGCGCTTGGAATATTGGCAGCAAAGGCGCTTTGGCTCAACGTCAAAATGACAACGACGAATAGTATCTTCGACATAGCAAGGTTAATTATCGGAAGGCGAACTGATACGTGGGATTATTCCTGAATATCCGAAACGCACAGTAATAAGGTTAAGCCGAAGGCAGTTGGTTAAAATCAGAGATTCGATATGGCAATTCTTTTATCATCATGCAACTATTCTCCATCAGCTGTCCAGAGCATAATGTCCTCTGGACAGTCTTCTTATAATCTCTCCCTGGCCTGGGCAATGGCCTTTTGGAAGGGCTCAGCTGAGCGCCGGATCACGTCATCGGAGATACAGAAGGCGAGGCGGAAATAACCAGGGGCGCCGAATCCGCATCCCGGGACCGCCAGGATCTTGTGCTCCTGGAGGATGGCGCAGAATGCCACATCATCGACAATGGGGGACTTTGGGAAGATATAGAACGCGCCTTTGGGGGGCAAAAAATCATACCCCGCCTCGGTGAGGATCCTGCAGAACAACTCGCGCCTGCGGGTGTAGATGGAGCTGTCAACGCTCACGTCCTGAAGCCTGGCCACCACCCTCTGCATGAGGGCCGGGGCATTGACAAAGCCCAGGATGCGGTTGGCGAGCGTGAGTGCGCCCAGCAGGGCGGCCTTATCCTCTATCTCCGGATGGACGGCCAGATAGCCGATCCGTTCACCCGGCAGGGACAGGTCCTTGGAGTAGGAGGAGAGGACAATACTGTTCCTGGTGGCCTGGAAGACGCTGCCAACTACGTTGCCGTCAAAGATAATCTTGCGATAGGGCTCATCGGCAATGAGGTAGATGGTCGTCCCTAGTCTGTTGCCGGCCTCGTCCAGCAGCCTGCCAAGTCCGTTGAGGGAATCCTGGGAATAGATCTGCCCGGTGGGGTTGTTGGGTGAATTGATGAGAATGGCCTTGGTCTTGGCGGTGATGGCCGCCTCAATGGCTGCCAGGTCGAGGTTGAATTCCTGGTCGGTGTTAATGATCTTGCTGACGCCTCCATGGTTGTCCACATAGAAGTTGTATTCGACAAAATAGGGGGCCAGCAGGATGACTTCATCTCCCGGGTTGAGCAGTGATTTCATGACGATGTTGATGGCGCCGGCCGCCCCGCAGGTCATGAGCATGTCGCTGCCCTGGACGGCGACGCCCTGTTCGGCCGAGATCCTGGCGGATAGGATATCACGAACCCAGGGATAGCCGCCATTGGGCATATAGGCGTGGACGCCGGGTGACTCGTCGGCCGCAAGCTCCTTGATCACCGTGGTGAATTCAGGGGGCGGCGGGACATCGGGATTGCCCAGGCTGAAATCAAAGACGTTTTCAGCCCCAAACCGGCCCTTCATTCTGGCCCCTTCCTCAAACATCTTGCGAATCCAGGAAGATGTCTCGGAAAAGGCGCGCATCTTGTCGGAAATGGACATAATTATCCTTTTATCTGGTGTTGCGGTTGTCGTTTATTCTATCGTTTTTTGAAATATTCATAGGCCACATTGATCTCTTTCATCTTCTCCTCGGCAACCCGGCGGAACTCTTCGCCGAGATGCCCCACCTTATCAGGATGATACTTCATGCTCAGGGTACGATAGGCCTTCTTGATCGTCTCCATGTCAGCCCCGGGCTCCAGGCCAAGCACCGCATAATATTGGGCCGACGAGTCCCGGGGGCAGCGCCGGGCTGCTGCCGCCGGTACATGTATTTTGCCTCAATGGTCCGCTGGTCATAGGGGGAGATCTGCAGATAGGCGGCAATGTTGCGGGCTACGGCAAGCTCTGCCTCCGAGACCTCACTCTTGGTGTAGAGGATCTGATAGACCAGTTCCAGCAGGATCAGCCTGGGTTCATAGGCAAAGGTGGTCCTGAACTCCTGGAGCAGGGACTCCAGGGGCTGGGTTGCGGCCACGGCCTCCTTGATCAGCTCCTTGACCCAGTACATCTGGTCCTGAGAGTAGTGGAGGTTGTACTGGAAAAAACGGTGGATAGTGGAGATCTCTTCCTTGGTGATCCTGCCGTCGATCTTGGCAATATTGATCAGGATCTGGATCAGCAGCCAGACAAAGCGATTATGGCTTTCGGTCTGCGATGCCTCATAGGTCGAGACCTGTTTCTGTACCCAGTAAGTGAAGCCCCAGAAGATGGCAATGAAGATGAGGACGCCTGCCAGCCCGGAAAAGAGGAGCACGCCCACAAAATTAAAGAGGGCAGGGGCGCCGCCGGTGACCAGGATGATGAGACCCAGGAGCAGCAGGCAGCCGCCGCATCCAGGTTGTTTATGTTGTTGGTAAGGCATTGGATTCTGCTCTATGCGCTAATTTGAGGGAAAGGGAATTGTTTTGCTGTACTGCTTGTTTCGTCGCAGGGGTTTCAGTCCTCAGGCTAAAGTCTAACAGACTCGGTCTCTCCACTGACGGGTTGGCAGTTTCTACGCCGAAACAGCGCCTCGACAAACTCACCCGGGTCAAAATCGCGCAGGTCTTCGAGCTGCTCGCCGATGCCGATAAAACGGATGGGGATTTTCAGCTCGCGGCGATATTGACCACGATCCCGCCCTTGGCCGTGCCGTCCAGTTTGGTGAGGGTCAGGCCGGTGATGTCAACCGCGGCGTTGAAGAGCTTGGCCTGGGAGATGGCATTCTGACCCGTGGTGGCATCAAGAATCAGCATCACCTCATGGGGGGCGCCTGGTATCTTCTTGCCGATGACCCTCTTGATCTTTTTCAGCTCTTCCATCAGGTTGACCTGGGTGTGCAGCCGTCCGGCCGTGTCGATAATGACCACATCGTATTTTTTTGCCAAGGCCACATCCATGGCATCAAAGACCACGGAGGAAGGGTCAGCGCCTTCATGCTGTGAGACCACCCGCACCTTGTTGCGCTCTCCCCATATCTTTAACTGGGCGACGGCGGCCGCCCGGAAGGTGTCTGCCGCTACCAGGAGCACGGACTGTCCGGCATTGGTGAATTTGTGGGTGAGCTTGCCGATGGTTGTGGTCTTGCCGACACCATTGACGCCGACCACCATGATGATAAAGGGGCCCTTGTCCGGCATGACCAGTTCGGCCGGCTGGTCACTCTCCATGATAAAGGCGCGAATCTTTTCCTTGATCACTTTTTTGAGGGTCTGCGGGTCAGATAGCTCCTTGCGTTTTACCTTGCGGCGGGCCTCGTCAAGCAGCTCCTGGGTGGTATGGACCCCCAGATCGGCGGTTATCAGGATCTCTTCCAGGTCGTCCAAAAGCTCCTGGTCGATTTCTTTTTTGCCGAGAAAAAGGGAGTCGATCCGATAAACAAGGGCCTCCTTGGTTTTGGCCAGCTGTTGAGAGAGCCGCTGAAACATGGAGCCGGCCGTGGAGTCGGGTCCGGCCTGCTCTTCCGGTTGAGCGGGGAGAGGTTGTGGCTCCGGCGGGGGCGCCGGGGATACGATCGGCTTCTCTGTAATTTCCACGGCCGCTGGGCTTGGTTCAGGGGGGGTATCTGCGGTCAGGGAGGGTGCGCTGAGATCTGGCTCTGTCAGGCAGGGTTGTTCCTGGTCGGGAGCCGGAATTTTTTCGTCTTCTTGTTTACTGAATTTTTTCTTGAACCAGCCAAGCATATGGGAATCCTTTTAAGGCGTTCTTGCGCCTTTGTTGAGCTGTTACTGTTTGGGGTGCAGATTGTGAATTAAAAAGATACATTACGATCAGACAAGGAAGAAAGCAACAAAAACAGCATTTTTCAGGAGCCGTCAGGAAAGAACCAGTGCCTCTAAAACCATCTTGTTACGGAAGCTTATCCCGCTTATGGCATCCTGATGGTCGCCTTGTTTTCTGGTGGCGTCCCCGGAGATCCGGCCAGGTATCTTCCAGGAATTTATTTGCATTTACGGATATCAGGATTACTGTACAAAAACTGGTATCACACTGTTCCGGGTTGAGCTCGTTGGCTTAACTTCACTTGTGAGCCATAGCTATAAACATTTTATTTGAAAAGTAAATGTTTGTCTTTTATCTCATATAACAGGAGGAAGTACGATGTCGAGTTCGTGTGGAACAAGCAGTTCCTGCGCCAGCAAGTCTTGCGGCAGTCAGGAATCACAACAGGCCAAAATGGCCCAGCAGGATAATGCCATTACCCGCTCGCTGGGGAAGATCAAACACAAGATCCTGGTCATGAGCGGCAAGGGCGGGGTCGGCAAATCCACGGTTTCCGTCAACCTGGCCCTGGGCCTGGCCAAAAGAGGCCATAAGGTGGGACTGATGGATGTCGATCTGCATGGCCCGGATGTTTGCCGGATGCTCAATCTGACCGGCAGCTGGAGCCACCCGCAGAAACCGGACGCACTGGTGCCGCCGCTCAAGTACAACGATAATCTGAAAGTCGTCTCCCTGGAATACATGATGAAGGACCGGGACGAGGCCATCATCTGGCGCGGACCCCTGAAGATTCAGGCCATCCGTCAGTTTGTCGCCGATATGGACTGGGGCGAGCTTGATTATCTGGTCATCGACGCCCCTCCGGGCACCGGCGATGAGCCGCTGTCCGTGGCCCAGACCATCAAACGTCAAGGCCCTGGTGGTGACCACGCCGCAGCAGGTGGCCCTGGCCGATGTGCGCAAATCCATCAATTTCTGCAAGCAGTGAAGATGGAGATCGCCGGCGTGGTGGAGAACATGTCCGGTTTCGTCTGCCCCCACTGCAATGAGACCGTTGATATTTTCAAGACCGGCGGCGGCGAGGAGCTGGCCCGCGATTTTGAGCTGCCGTTCCTGGGCAGGGTTCCCATGGATCCCAAGGTGGTTATTGCCGGTGATGATGGCGGTACCGTATCTCTCTTCCGATGCGGTAAGCCCGGCCACCAAGGCCTTTGATGCTGTGGTGACGGCGGTGGAAAACCGGCTGCCTCCTCTTTCCGGGCAAAACCGGCGCTGAACATGGCGCCGCCACCAGCAGCTTGTGGTTGCGGTCGGCGGAGGCTGCAATCCTGACAAGTGTGACTGCTGAGCGACTGCTGATTAACCAGTGACCAGTGAACAGGAAGAGTGAATCAATGATTCTCTTTTCACTGTTTTTTTTTAATTTCATTCGATAATGAACATGTTTATAGAACAACTGACCGTCGGGCATGATGGGGGTCTGCTGCTATATCGTCGGCTGCGAGCAGACCGGCAAGGGCGGTGATTGATCCCGGCGGTGATGAGGAGCAGATTCTGGCCGAGGTGAAGCGAGGCAAATCTGACCATCGACTATATCATCGCCACCCATGGACATCCTGACCATGTCTGCGGCAACGGGCCGATCAAGAAGGCCACGCGGCGCGCCCATTGTCATGCATGAGGCGGACGCGGTCTTTTTCTGACAGGCCCGAGGTGAAGAAATATTTTTCCATGCTCGGACTTGGGCCTCGCCTCCAGCCGATATGCTGGTCCTGGGCGGCGACATCATTACCGATCGGCGAGGAAAAGCTGCAGGTGATCCATACCCCGGGCCATACCCCGGGCGGCATCTGTCTCTACAATGGTCCGGATCTTTTTACCGGCGATACCCTCTTTGTCGGCGGTGTCGGCCGCTCCGATTTCCCGGGCGGCTCCGAGCGCGAACTGATGGACTCGATTACCGCCAAGCTGCTGACCCTGCCGCCGGAGACCATGGTCTGGCCGGGACATGGCTATGGCGGCAGCCGCTCCACCATCGGGGAAGAAAAAGCTCGAACCCTTATTCCGTTAAGACCCCGGATAGAGCAGAGGGGCACCCTCTGATTTTCTCTATCCTCTGACTTCTGATACCCATGCGTGAAATCGTCCTCGGCACGGCCGGCCATGTCGATCACGGCAAGACCAGCCTGATCCGGGCCCTGACCGGTATCGAAACAGACCGGCTCAAGGAGGAAAAAAAACGGGGCATCACCATTGAGCTCGGTTTTGCCTATCTGGATCTGCCCTGCGGTCATCGCCTGGGGATTGTCGATGTGCCCGGCCATGAAAAATTTGTCAAGAACATGGTGGCCGGGGTCATGGGCATGGACCTGGTGGCCTTTATCATTGCCGCCGACGAGGGGATCATGCCCCAGACCAGGGAGCATTTCGAGATCTGCCGGCTGCTCGGGGTGCAGGACGGCATTATCGTTATCACCAAGAAAGATATGGTGGAGCCGGAATGGCTGGAGCTGGTGGAAGAGGAGGTGCGGGACTTCTGTGCCGGCAGCTTTCTGGAAGATGCCCCGCTGGTGCGGGTTTCCTCGCTCACCGGCGAGGGGATTGCCGAGGTGAAAGAGGAGCTCGACCGCTTTGTCAAAAGGCAGGAACTCAAAGAAGTGCATGGGCCGTTTCGCCTGCCGGTGGACCGGATCTTTGCCATGAAGGGTTTCGGGGCGGTGATTACCGGCACATCCATTTCCGGACGCGTCGCCATCGGTGAGGAGTTGCGCTTTTATCCCTCCGAGCTGATCGCTAAGGTGCGGGGCCTGCAGGTGCATTCCCAGTCAGTGGAAGAGGTCGAGGCCGGGCACCGCACCGCCATCAATCTCCAGGGGGTTGATACCGCGCTCATCGAACGGGGGATGGTGGCGGCCACTCCGGGAGCTCTCCAGGCCGGCTATATGCTGGATTGCGATTTTCTCTATCTCGGTGCCAATGTAAAACCGCTGAAACACCGGACCAGGGTGCGCATTCATCTGGGAACCGCCGAGGTCATGGGCCGGATATCCCTGCTGGAACAGGATGAATTGCTACCCGGAGATACGGCCGCGGTGCAGCTTCTTTTTGAGGAGCCCATAGCCGTCTGGCCCGGTGACCGCTATGTGGTGCGCAGCTATTCTCCGGCCACGACCATTGGCGGCGGCAGAGTGCTGGGAAACCAGCCCCCCCGGAAGAGGAAGCGGGCCACGGAGCAGGACCGGAGGATCAACGGAGAGCTCTTCCGGATCCTGCAGCAGGGAACGGTTGAAGAACAGATGCTCCTGTTCCTGGAGGAGAGCCATACGGCCGGGTTGACTGCCGATGAACTCTCCATTCGTCTCGGGCTCTTCGGCAAGCAGTTGAAGAAGGTGATGAACGGGCCGCTTTCCACTCGCAAGATCGTGGTGGTCGATTCCGCAGCCCAGCGCTTTCTGGCCAGGACGGTGAGCGACGGGGTGGAAGAGACCCTGCTGACCAACCTTGCTGCCTTCCATCGCGATAACCCCCTGCAGTCCGGCCTGTCGAAGGAAGAGCTGCGTTCAGGGTTGGGCAGGCGGGTCGAGCAGAAGGTCTTTCAGTTCTGTCTGGGAGAACTGCTGAAAAAAGAGCTGGTGGTCCAGGAGGAGTCGGTGGTGCGGCTTACTGCCCACCGGGTGGCCCTGCAGGCCGATGAGAAGGCCCTGCAGCACGATCTGGAGGAGTGGTACCGGCAGAAAGGGCTGGCCACAGCCACCCTGCGCGAGAGCATGGACCGTTTTTCCGAGACTCCGGAAACCATGGTCAAGGAGGTGCTTGCCCTGCTGCTCCGCCAGGGCAGGCTGATCAAGATCAGCGAGAGCCTCTATTATCACGTCGACACCATCAATTCCCTGGCCCAGGAGCTCATTGCCTTCATCAGCCGTGAAGGGGAGATCGATGCCCCGCGCTTCAAGGAACTGACCGGCCTGACCCGGAAGTTTTCCATTCCCCTGCTTGAGTATTTTGACAAGATCAAACTGACCATCCGGCTCGGTGATACCCGGGTCCTGCGTAAGAAAGTTTCGTAATCGTATCTCTGTTTTCAGTTCTTGGCTAAAGGAGGGCTGCTTCCTATGAAAAAGGTCATTAGCACCGAAAAACAACCCATAAAGCTCTGGCTGGACGATATTGAGTCAGGGGCCTTTGAACAGGCGCGAAACCTCGCCAATCTTCCCTTCAGCTTTCACCATGTGGCGGTGATGCCGGATGCCCACCAGGGCTACGGCATGCCCATCGGCGGGGTGATGGCCTCGGAAGAAGTGGTCATCCCCAATGCGGTGGGCGTTGATATCGGTTGCGGCATGTGCGCGGTACGGACCTCGCTCACCACCATCTCCACGGAACAATTGAAAGGGGTGCTGGCTGAGATCAGAAGGACGGTTCCCCTGGGTTTCAACCATCATAAAAAGAAGCAGGATCCGAGGCTGATGCCCAAGGCGGAAGTCCCTCCGGACGAGCTGCCTGTCATCTCCAGGGAATATCAGGCCGCGCTCACCCAGCTCGGGACCCTGGGGGGCGGCAATCATTTCATCGAGATCCAGAAGGGCGATGACGGGCGTATCTGGCTGATGGTCCATTCCGGCAGCCGCAATATCGGCTTCAAGGTTGCCAATTACTACAATCAACTGGCGGTGAGCCTGAATCGGCAGTGGGGATCCAATATTCCCAAAAGCTGGCAGCTGGCGTTTTTACCCATAGGCAGCGTCGAGGCACAGACCTATCTCCAGGAAATGCGCTACTGTGTTGCTTTTGCCTTTGCCAATCGGCAGATGATGATGGAGCGGGTCAAGGATGCCCTGTTGTCCGTGGTGCAGCCGGTGTTTTTTGAGCCGATGATCAATATCGCCCATAATTATGCGGCCATGGAACTTCATTTCGGCAGGAATGTCCTGGTCCATCGCAAAGGGGCAACCAGCGCCAAGACCGGGGAGATCGGCATTGTCCCCGGATCACAGGGGAGCCCCAGCTATATCGTCAGGGGCAAGGGAAACCCTGAAAGTTTTGACTCCTCTGCCCACGGCGCCGGGCGGAAAATGGGGCGAAAGCAGGCCCAGCGGCAGCTTGATCTGGCCCAGGAAAAGAAACGGCTGGATGATCAGGGAATTATCCATGCCGTCCGTTCGGTAGGCGATCTCGATGAGGCGCCCGGCTCCTATAAGGACATTGATGAGGTGATTGAAAATCAGCTCGATCTGGTGGAGGTGCTGGTGGCCCTGCGTCCCCTGGCGGTGATCAAGGGGTGAGAGATATCTCCTCTCCGGCGTATTCAGGGCTAATGGAGATCCAGTGATGGATATTCTTTAAGTAGCCTTTATGCAAGTTCAGTGGCAGCACCCGGTTATGCCGGGCGTTTGAAGTTACTTATACCCTTACCAGGAGGACGTCATGGCAACAGCAAAAAAAACCATTGAAGAGAAATCGATCTGGGATGATGCCCGGCAGATGCTGCGCAAGGCGGAACGAGACGGGGTTGAGACCGCCTGGGACCGCCTGGAAAAGCAGACCCCGCACTGTACCTTCTGTGAAAGCGGCCTCTCCTGCCGGATCTGCACCATGGGGCCCTGCCGAATCAGCAAGAAGGCCCCTCTGGGTGTCTGCGGCGCCGATGCCGATGTGATCGTCGCCAGGAACTTCGGCCGCTTTGTGGCCGGGGGCTCGGCCGGTCATTCCGATCACGGGCGAGACTGTATTGAGGCCCTGCATGACGTGGCGCATGGGCTGACCCAGGATTATACCATCAAGGATGAAGCCAAGCTGCTCCGTATTGCCGGTGAGCTGGGGATTGCCACCGAAGGGCGGCCGGTCCTGGAGGTTGCCAAGGACTTGAGCGCTGAATTTTATACCAATTACGGCAGTCTTCGCCAGGAACTTTCTTTCTCGTGCCGGGTTCCGGAAAAACGGAAGCAGATCTGGAAAAATCTCGGCATCACCCCCCGCGGCGTTGACCGGGAGATTGCCGAGATGATGCACCGCACCCATATGGGCTGTGACAACGACGCCGCCAACACCATGCTGCACAGTGCCCGCACCTGTCTGGCCGATGGCTGGGCCGGCTCGATGATCGCCACCGAGATCTCCGATATCCTCTTCGGCACACCCAGCCCCAGAAAGTCCAAGGTGAACCTCGGGGTTATCAAGGAGGATCAGGTCAATATCCTGGTGCATGGCCATAACCCCATTGTTTCCGAAAAAATTGTCGAAGCGGTCAACGATCCGGAACTGATCGCCCTGGCCAAGGCCAAAGGCGCTGCCGGCATCAACCTGGCCGGACTTTGCTGCACCGGCAATGAGCTGATGATGCGCCGGGGCATTCCCATGGCCGGCAACCACCTGATGACCGAGCTGGCCATCGTCACCGGCGCGGTGGAGCTCATCGTTGTTGATTATCAGTGCATCATGCCCAGCCTGGTCACTGTCGGCAATTGTTATCACACCAAGATGGTCACCACCGCCGACAAGGCGAAATTCACCGGGGCCGAGCATGTGAAATTTGAGATCCATAACGGTGCGGCCCAGGCGCGCAAGGTCGTGCGCATGGCCATTGAGCGTTTCCCGCTGCGCAACAAGGCCCGGGTTGAAATCCCTCAGGGACCGATTGACCTGATTACCGGTTTTTCCAACGAATCCCTCCTGGCCGCCATGGGCGGCACCCTGACCCCCCTCATTGAGGCGATCAAGGCCGGCAAGGTCCGGGGCGCGGTGGCCATTGTCGGCTGCAACAATCCCAAGTACCAGCAGGATCACTGCAATGTCAACCTGGCCAAGGAACTCATCAAAAAAGATATCCTGGTGCTGGTGACCGGTTGCGTTACCACCGCCACCGGCAAGGCCGGGCTGCTGGTGCCGGAGGCCATTGAGATGGCGGGGCCGGGCCTCAGGGAGATCTGCGGCTCGTTAGGCATTCCGCCGGTCCTGCACATGGGCAGTTGTGTTGACAATGCGCGGATCCTGCAGCTTGCGGCCCTTCTTGCCAATGCACTGGGGGTGGATATCTCCGACCTGCCGCTGGCCGGCTCATCGCCGGAATGGTATTCGGAAAAGGCCGCCGCCATCGGCACCTACTGTGTCGCCTCGGGCATTTACACCCACCTCGGCCATCCTCCCAATATCACCGGCTCCGAAGTGGTGACCAACCTGGCTCTGGAAGGACTTGACAAGCTCCTCGGGGCCTGTTTTGGTATTGAACCGGACCCCTTCAAGGCGGCCGAACTCATTGACAAGCGGATCAGACAGAAACGCAAGGCCCTGGGGCTTGGCGAATAATTCAACCTAAAAACGGCAGTTGGAAATAGTGATTTTTCAATAACTTCTTGCATTGCCAAATTTTCCCTCACCCCGGCCCTCTCCCAACAGGAGAGGGAGCTTTCACCCTTCTCCCTGAGGGAGAAGGGCTGGGGATGAGGGGGAGCGGTATTTACATTATGAGGTAACTGCTGTTTTTAGGTTCAAATGTTTCGTCGGTAATTGCAAAGGTGCCGGTGGCCCTGCGTCCACTGGTGGTGATTAAGGGGTGAGAGGGAATTTCGGCCTCGGCCTGGGCATTTTTATTAGGGATGTGGAATTTGCAGAAGAACATGATAACCTTTGAGGCCGTGACCATCGGCATGCAGGGCAGGGTACTGGTGCGGGATGTCTCTTTTTCCATCATGGCCGGGGAAAAGGTGGTTTTGCGCGGCAAGTCGGGCAGCGGCAAGAGCACCCTGCTCAAGGCCCTGGTCGGCGGGGCGCGGATCATGCAAGGCGTCATCCGCATCAACGGCCTTGCTGTCCTGCCCGAGAACATCCAGCAGATCCGGCAGGAGCTTGCCTACATCTCCCAGGAACCGGGCGTGAGCCGGGAGACCGCGGCGGAGGATCTGCTGCTGCCCTTCTCCTTCCAGGCCCACCATGGCCAGGAACCGACAGCAGCGCAGATCGAGGCGGTGCTGGCCCGGCTCCTGCTTGATCCCGCCATCCTCGGCCAGAAAAGCGCCACCCTTTCCGGCGGCGAAAAGCAGCGGCTGGTCATCGCCAGGGCCATCCTGCTCAACAAGCGGATCTTTCTTGCCGACGAGATCACCTCGGCCCTCGATGCGGAGAGCAAGCAGGCGGTATTCTCCTTCCTCCTGGATTCTGAGCACACCGTGCTTTCCATCTCCCACGACCCGGAGTGGATCGACCGCTGCAGCCGGGTCTTCACCATCGAAGACGGCATCCTCCGGGAGGAGAAGTAATGGAAGCCCTTGATATCCCGCTGGCCAGATTCGCCCTGCTCTACCTCCTGCTGCTCCTCCCTTTGTACTTTCTCTGGCGGCTGAAGCTCGGCCTGGGCCGCGAGGTGCTGATAAGCGTTGCGCGGATGAGCGTGCAGCTCTTTCTGGTCGGGATCTACCTCAAGTACATCTTCGCCATCAACAGCCTCCTGCTCAATCTCCTCTGGATCATGGTGATCATGGTGGTCGCCAACCTGAACATCCTGAAAAAGGCGGGTCTGGCCGTCAGCAAGCTCTTCTGGCCCTCCCTGGCCGGAGTGGCCTGCGGCACCCTCATCGTGCTCGCTGTCTTTCTCTTTCTCGTGGTCCGGCCGACCCCTCTCTACGATGCGCGTTACCTGATTCCCCTGGCCGGCATGCTGCTCGGCAACTGCATGAACGGCAATATCCTCTCGCTTGGAGCGTTTCTACTCCGGGCTGCGCAAGAACGAGGCCACCTTTCTCTCCTACCTGCTCATGGGCGCCACCCTCAAGGAGGCGGTCCATCCCTTCATGCGGGAGGCGATCCGCACCTCGCTGGCTCCCACCATCGCCACCATGATGACCATCGGCATCGTCTCCCTGCCCGGCATGATGACCGGCCAGATCCTGGGCGGCTCCTTTCCGCTGGTGGCCATCAAATACCAGATCATGATCATGATCGGCATCTTCACCAGCCTGGTGCTCTCCATGGTGACCAGCCTCTATCTCAGCCTGCCCTTTGCCTTTGACCGGATGCTGATGCTCAGGTCCGAGATCTTTGCCGGCAAGAAAAAAGGGTGAGGAAGGGGAAGAGAAATCCCCTGCCCCATAAAACCCAGAGTTAATGAAAGATTCCCGCTCCCTGTTTTTATGTTTGTGTTGTGGGGATGTTTTGGGTACGGTAATTCCATTGCATGGAGCGGGGCGACCACGGAAGTGGCTTTTTTCGTCCCTTTTGGCTTATATTTCCGGCTATCATGATTTTCGGCATGATAGCCAGATCCGTATAATAACTTGCTAAACATCCTTCGAACTAGATCCTTCTAGTAACCGCCTGTAGGCTTATTGGTCTCAATCTGGCTATCGGGAATGTTTACAAGCTCAAAATCGCTAGCCCTTATCGAAGCTGAACATCAGGTGATTACTCTGAGCCAAACGAACAAGAAACTCCCAGTAGATCTTGAGATATAGCGATGCATCGCTTGGAGATAAAGCGGAATACATAGTGCTTGAAACAACAGGGAGCAAGGTTGATTTTCATGGAGTTTAATTACCGTTCGGCGCGCTGGGCAATAACTTGATCTTCCGGCTTTTTCACATACATTTCCAAAGACACAGGAATTTGATTGAATTGATCTAATATTTGAGCCAAAATGCTTTTTCACGCTTCAGGATCGGTAGAAGAAATGCCTTTTTGGCGCGGTAGCTTTTTAGCAAGTAGTCACCAATCTCCGGCGTCATTGATTGAAAACAAAATATTGAGCAAACAAATAACATCAATCGATGAGTTGCCTTCCAGTTGGTGACCTGTATCAGCTGAACATTTGCTATGAAGTCACGTACTCAAAGAACCTTCGCTGGGCGCTATTCTGCAATGTGTTGGTCAGGACATTCCCGTTGGCCCGCATTGAAGAAGTGTATAAGGGGTCCGGTTTTGCATGCTTTGTTAAAAGTTACGATAAGTTTCGTATGGCCATTCCTATTAATACCGCAAATCAAATTATACATTGAATACCGCTCAAGAAGTGATTATCTCACCGCGTTATTCACTTATTCGCAACGAAGAAGGAGCCCTGTTATGAGGCCATTGCTGATTTTCCTGAGGTCCTCCTCTCACCATGATCATTAACTTTTGGGGAAACCTGAAAGAACTGTTACGGCCTCCATTCCGGGGAGTGAAGAGGGTTGAGTACGAACTCACGCGGCAGGCCTCAGTCAAGGATATCGTCGAGTCCTTCGGGGTTCCCCATACCGAGGTCGGGCGCTTGACCGCTGATGGCCTGCGACATCTCTTTTCCTGTCCCGGTTCCAATGATGACAGCTTGGATGTGTACCCTCTCTGCCCTCCTGTGGATGTGTTGACCCCGACGCTCCTGCGGCCGGATCCTCTGGCCGGTATCACCTTTGCGGTCGATGTGAATGTCGGCAAACTGGCCAGCCTGCTGCGCATGGCAGGATTTGACACCTTTTACCAGAATTATATCTCTGATCCGGAACTCATCGAGGTGGCGGTGCAGGAAAAGCGCATCGTGCTGAGCCGGGATAAAGATCTTTTAAAACGCAAAGAGCTTGTTTTCGGCTATCTCGTTCGCGAGATCCATCCGGAAAAACAGCTGGCCGAAGTTGTCCATCTCTTCGGGATCAAAGAACAGATGAAGCCCTTGAGCAGATGCATGCGCTGCAATGGGCTCCTGCAGCCGGTCGCAAAGGAGCAGATCATTGACCAGCTGGAACCACTCACCAAAAAATATTATCACTCTTTTCGCCAGTGCCGGGACTGCCACCACATCTATTGGCCGGGAAGCCATCGGGACAAGATGCTGAGGCTGTTAAATGAGTATGGTGATTATCAAGACCTTGATTGACTGGAACTGCAGCTCCACATGACAAACACCAATTGACCGCCCGCAACTCCGCGCCTCCGGGAGGATGGCGGGCCGGGGAATCGCGTCTATCAGTGCCCGCGCAACAAAGGATACGGGTTGATCGCCGTTGACTTCCACCACAGTTTCTCCGGACCCAGCACCGAGACCTCGAAGTGCAGATGCGGAGCAGCCTCGCTGGCATTGCCGGTGGAACCGACCAAGCCGATCGGATCGCCGCGTTGTAATTGTTGGCCTTCCACGAGGCCCGGCGCATAGCTGTCCAGGTGCGCATAGTAATAGATGAACCTTTCCGTGGGATCGAACTCGTAGACGGTCAGGCCGCCCTTATCGCTGGAGAACAGTTTCACGACCGTGCCATCGTCGGCCGCGATCACCTTGGTGCCAGACGGCGCCATGATGTCGATGCCGTCGTGGATACGGCCTTCGCTGCGTGCATCGGTGTAGGTGTCGGCCAACTGGCTGGCCTTGACGCCCACGACCGGGATCAACAGCGGCAACGAAGGACTCCCGGTCGAAATCGGGGCCACTGGCACCGGCGATACTGCAGTCGGAGCGGTGGATTGCGGAGAGGTGGAGTTGGCGTCTGCCATTGGTATCGCCGGCGACACCAATGGAGGCGAAGTTTCCAGTGCTGACGCGGTGTTGGCATTGGCTGTCGGCGGGGTGGATTGTTGGGATGGGTTGATTGCTGCCGGCGTATCTGCCGCCAGCAGCTCTGAACAGAACATTTTCTGCAGACGCAGGGGCGCAGGCAGGATGACGAAGACGAAGATGCCGACCGCGCCGCACAGCGCGCCGACGACGAAGAATAACGTGTGCTTCAGGGCAGGATGCATGCGACGCTCGGCATTGATCGCCACTGGCGGGTCGGGATTCATGGCGGCCGAGCTCATTTCTGCAAAATCGCCGGCAAACCGGGCCGGACCGCCTGCGCCAGTGCCTGTGCATTCCAGTTGGTCAGGCGGATGCAGCCATGTGATTGCGTCTTGCTGATTTTCGAAGGCTCCGGCGTGCCGTGGATGCCGTAATGTTCTTTCGACAAATCAATCCAGACCACGCCGACCGGGTTGTTCGGGCCGGCCGGAACCGTCGCTTTCTCATTTGCCGGGTTGGCATCCCAAAACAGCGCCGGGGTGTAGTGGAACACCGGGTTCCTGCCGACGCCCAGGATTTTCCAGGCGCCGATCGGCAGCGGATCGTGTTTGCTGCCGGTGGTGGCAGGATATTGGGCGATGATCTTACCCGCTGCATCCTCCAGCATCACCACCGAATCGGACTTGTCGACCACGACTTTCGCGACCTCTGGCAACGGGGCGGGCGAACCGATATTCGGCACCACGATCTCCTGTCCGGCGGTGGCGAAATCCTGGCCCGGATTCAGTTTTTGCAGCAAAGCAGGACTCGCATGGAATTTTTCGCCGAGCGCTTCGGCCGGCGAGGCATATCCGAGGGCCGGCAGTTTGGCCTGTTCCATGATATCGTGCGGTATCGGGATGAAGGGGCCGGCGACATCCTCTGCCGTAATCGTGTAGGTCGTCAGTGCCGGTTCCGCATCGCTATTCAGCATAGCCCAGGTGTTCGCGTCGATCGTGCCGGTTGTATCCAGCCCGTTGACGGCCTGGTATCCGAGGATCGCCCTGCGCATGGTCGAGCCGTAGACACCATCGATCTCGCCGGGACCGAAGTTCGCGCGATCCAGCAGTATCTGCGCGCGCAGTACTGCCGCGCCGCGCGTTTTCGGACCGACCGTCGCGACCAGATTGGCATCGTTGACCGCCTCCATTGATAATGGCGAGAGGGAATTGCTGCTCTCCTGGGGGGAAGAAGCTCCCGCATCGGCAGCTGCTGAAGGATGGCACATACCCGGAACCGCCACCGAAATTGCCAGAAACAGCATCAAAAAATAACTCATGTCCCTCTCCTCCATTTATGTTCGACCAGTGATAGTCTCCAACGTTGCTTGCTGTAATGCTAAATCAATAGCCGAACTCCTTCTATAAATCAATCCCTTTCCCAGGTCATTGGCTTGGGTGTGAATAAATTATCGAAAAACGATCTGTTGGTATTACTGGAAGAATGGGAGGGCTGGTAGAATCGAGTCCCTTGGTGGGCAATCGATAGCTCCATCACCGGCCTCGTAAAATCATGGGATTCAAAAACTCTTTGAGGTATTTCCTGGGAAGACGACGCCTTCTGCATCATCATGGAGTGTAGCACTGCGAAGTTGAATCCGCGCAGGAATTATGAAGCCGGTTTCTATTATTGGGAATTAACTATGGTGCCTCCCTGCATGTTGAAGTATGGTGCCGGCTGCTTGGTGTATGGCTGAAGTTTCTGTTGAAAAAAGGAGAAAGGAACCATTTGATTGAAAAGCGTAATTTCAGTATGACTCCGAAGGAAACAGGAGTCGATATCCCCATTGACATGCCAGAGAAATTCGTTAGCGGTGTTTATGCGTTAGTGGATGCAGCGGTGGCTCGCGAACTGGATCGGCTGCGCAGTGAAGAGGGGATCATCCCCAGTTGTCAGTCGGGCTGTGATCACTGCTGCCGCTATCATATCGTGATGAATATTGCCGAGGCCCAGGCCCTGGCGCACTATATCAGGCGGGAATTTTCAGCGGAGCAGATAGACGAACTGCGGCTGCGGACGCATCAATGGCATGAATGGGATAATTCCCAGCCGGGCAGACCGTCACCCATCATCACCGAGCAGACGAATCTGTCAAACTACGACCCCGGCTGCCCTCTGCTGGTAAATGGTACCTGCAGCGTCTATCCGGTGAGGCCGGTTGTCTGTCGAGCGCATTTTGTCTCTTCGCATCCCCGCTACTGTCGTGCTGTAAACGATCCCGGATCGACCGAAGATGCTCCGCTGGTGCTCAAGTCGGTGGTGACGGCGGTAAGTCCGTTGGTCATGGCCATAAGGGAGCAGATTGAAAATGCAGGCCTGGATTTTTCACGATCAAACATGCTTCTTCCGCAGTGGCTGGCGATTGAAATGGGTTGGAATTTCGCCATATTGCTCAGTGTAAAGCGGCGCTGATAAAAGGCTGTCGCACCGGCTTTTCGCTCCGTATTCGTTTGTCAACTCGTCAGATCAGGGTTTAATTTAATCCCTCCGGTCATACCTCGAAGATCATCCCTACGGGTTTTGTGAGCCCATAGTCCCTTGCTCAGATCTAAGCCCCAGTTCGTCCCCCTTGTAGTTTTCCTGATAAAGGAATCCCTGGAATCCCTTGACCGGGGGATTCTTGACATCTTTAATTCCAAATGATACAAAATTAATAGATACCATAAAAATAACTGCATTTTCGCCTGGTGGAAAGAGAACTAACAGCTCGGGATATAAGAATATTATTTTCCCAAAAAAAAGAGACCGTTATTTCTCCTTGGTAGAATCGGCCAAGGCTGGCTGCCGATTCTCGATTGGGTAAAAATGCCAATTATTCGACTGACAGGCTCATATCTCATAAGAACATGTCTCATTAGAACCGGCGACTCCATCCCAAAAGTTGGAGTTATCTGCAAGCAAACCAAAATTCATCAAAAGGAGCAGGCACATGAAAGCACATGGTAAAGAAGGCATTTTCAAGGGGTCGATGCAGCAGGTGCTTCAGGTTGGTGTAACAATGTTGATGGCGGTCATTTTGTTGACACTTCCCCGGATAACCCTGGCCGCTACTGCTAAAAGCATTGACCGAGATGTAGATAGCGCCCTGCAGAAGCTCTACCAGACTACCCCAGCCGCAAAAGAGTTGTCCAAAACCGCAAAAGGGATACTGGTGTTTCCCAGCATCATTAAAGGAGGCCTCATCATCGGCGGTCAGTATGGTGAGGGAGCGCTCCGGGAGGGGGGAAAGACCGTCGGATACTACAATACGGTTTCTGCATCCTACGGATTGCAGGCGGGCGCGCAATCTTTCGGCTACGCCCTGTTTTTTATGAACACGGAGAAGTTGGATTATCTTAAGAAAAGCAAGGGATGGGAAATCGGAGTTGATCCAAATATCGTGATTGTGGATGAAGGAATAGCCCGCTCTCTCTCAACGACCACAGCTAAATCTGGCATCTACGCCTTCTTTTTCAACCAGAAGGGTCTTATGGCCGGCCTTACTATCCAGGGGAGCAAGATAACTAAGATTACGCCGGGGGAGTAAGGTGAGGTCGAATGATATCGTAATCGCTCGATGTAACGATACGTGTCTGGTAGAAAAAGCCGGTTTCCAGGCTTGGTGCCGCGTTTGATTCAAACTACGGTTATCAATTTTTGAAAAGGAGATTAATAAGCAAAAACAGCTTATTAATCTCCTTTCTCGTTCAGGAAGAAGTGGTCCTGGAAAAGTGAACAAACCGTGTTGATTTTGTTCATCAGCCCAGTGTAACTTTTGGTAGCCCCGCGGCTTCCGGCCGTAATCAAGGGGTGAGAGGTCTTGCCCGTAGCTCCAGTCCTACAGGAGCCGCCGGACCTCCTCTTCATCGACATCCGACCACTGCCGGTAGGCTGCCGCCACGGCGTAGCTCCAGCCGCTGCGGACGTTGGCGCAGTAGAGGGCATCGACCAGCGGCGCCACCAGTGCAAGGGCATGGTCGTGGCCGGTGGGCACCGCCACCACCAGGTTGTCCGCTCCCAGATTGCGCAGGGCCTCCACCGCTGTCAGCATGGTGAAACCCGAGGCCAGGCCGTCATCGACGAGAATTACCGCCCGGCCGGCCACCGCCGGGAAAGGACGCGCGCCGCGAAAAAGCTGCACCCGGCGCCGGACCTTTTCCCTGGTGGTCCGGATCCCCGCCTCGATCTGCTCCCGGCCCAGCTCCAGCCGCGTTGCCATTTCCTGGTTGAGCTGGACGGTGTTGTCAAAGGCCACAGCCCCGTAGCCCGCTTCGCTGTTCCAGGGCAGGGTGATCTTGCTGACCACCGCCACGTCGAGGGGACAGTCAAGCCGGAGTGCCACCGGCGCGGCCACCGGCACTCCGCCGGCGGGAATTGCCAGAACCAGCGGCTGCCGGGATATCAAGGCGCTGAGCATCCCGGCCAGCACCTCCCCGGCCTCGGCCCGGTCGGCAAAAACTCCCAGGCGATCATGAAGTTCTGTCAGTTCAATAATCCGACTCCGGTTCATGGCTCCTCCTCATCCGGCGAAAGCGCTATTCCCAAGAGCTGCTCCAGCTCTTTGAGCGTCCGGCCGGGATCGGTTGCCAGGATGCCCCGTATGCCTTGGGCCCGGGCGCGATCCAGGTTTTTCCGGCCATCATCGAGAAAAAGGGCCGCCTCCGGCCTGCAGTCCAGTTCGGCCAGCACCTCGATAAAGAAGCGGGAATCCTTTTTGCTGCGGCCATGGTGGTAGCTGTTGAAAACCCGGTGGAAAAGAGCAAAGAAGTGGTAGCGCTCATCGAGTTCGTCCAGCCAGTTGGTCTGATCGCTGACGATCGCCAGGGTAAACCCGAGTTGGCGGAGGCGCTTTACCGCGGCCAGCATCTCGGGGAAGGGGAGAAAACGGTCGAGGATCCGGCGGCGCAGCTCCCCGTCGGCAGCAGTAATCCCGGTCCGGCGGCGAAATTCATCCCAGAAGGAGGCCTCGCCGACTTCGCCAACCACATAGCCGCTGCTGTAAACGATTTCCTCGCCCAGGCTGAAGGTCTCGACCGGATCGAGCCCCTGTTCGCGTCCGATCGCCTCGAGCCCGGTGCGAAAGCCTTCGGCGGCGAGCACCCCGCCGAAGTCGAAAAGAATGGTTGAATAGACGGTCATGATTAACGTTCCCCCTTGATTCGGCGCCCCAACATCGGGCCAGCTGATATTTTATTATAGGGAATCGGCGGCCGGGCTGTCAATGTTTTACCGAAAATCAAAACATCGATATTCTCAAGGGAGGCGAAGCAAAAAAGGACAGATTATTTCTTCTTTTTGTCAGCTTTAAATTTCTACTCTCACCCCTCCCCGGTAACTGCGTTTGCCAACCGGATAACTGAAGATCACCTCTCCACGTCTCTTTGTGCGCCCGCAATCCTTGGCTCAGATGAATCTGAGCACCACCCTGTCCCGTATGCACGAGGTCGAGCAGCTGCTTTATCTGCCTGAATTGCGGCCTGGCCTTCATCTGCCAGCAGCATTTTTCGAGGATGCGGCGCTGCAGGGCGGGATGGAACCTGCAGAACTCTTTGGTGTTGATCTGAATGGTATAAGGTGGTGACTGAGGGGTGAGCGGCTCAATGGCGATCACCCTGGCCACCTCTTGCCAGGCCTTATCGGCCATCTCTGTCAGCAGGGCCTCTTCATCCTCGAGGATCTGGGCGGTCTGGAGCAGGGTCTGGCGGATGGATTTGTTGAAGTGTTCCTGCAGATAGGGCAGGAGGTCGAGCCGCACCCTGTTCCGGAGATAGGTGCGTTCCAGGTTGGAGCTGTCGATGGAGAAAGGGATCTGCTGGGCCTGCAGATAGTGGAGCAGGGTTTCCTTGCTTTCGTGGAGGAGCGGCCGGATGATCCAGCCGTTTTTAAACTGCATCCCGGAGAGTCCTTTTCGGCCGCTGCCGCGGATGAGGCGGATCAGGATCTCCTCGGCCTGGTCGTCGGCGGTATGGGCCACGGCGATTGCTGTGCCCTGGTATTGCCGGCGCATTGTCTCCAGCTCCCTGTAACGCAGGGTGCGGGCGGCCTCTTCAATGGATGTTTTCTCCTGCCGGGCCGCAGCTCTGACATCGACGCTGATCCGTTCAAATCCGGCCTGCAGCTGCCGGGCCAGGGCCTGTACCAGCTCGATCTCGGCGCCGGTTTCATCCGGCCTCAGACCGTGATCAACATAGACAGCGACAAATCTGACCCGGGGCAGGGCGGAACAGAGGATATGAAACAGGGCCACGGAATCCGGACCGCCGGAGACCGCGACCATGACCGTGTCGCCGCTTTGCATGGCGGCCCTTGCCGTAACAAGGGCCGCTATGCGCTGGCGCAGGATTGCGGGTGGTGTGGACTGTTCCAAATGGTGCGCTGCGATCGGAATTATTTCATGGCTGCTACTAATTTGTGCAGGGAAGACTTGGCATCGCCAAAGAGCATCATGGTGTTGTCCTTGTAGAAGAGTTCGTTTTCAATGCCGGCAAAACCAACGCTCATGGAGCGTTTGAGGACAATCACCGTGGAGGCCTTTTCCACGTCCAGCACCGGCATACCGAAGATGGGGCTGCTGGGGTTGTCTTTGGCCGCGGGATTGACAACGTCGTTGGCGCCGATCACCAGGACCACGTCGGTGGAGGCAAAATCATCGTTGATATCTTCCAGGGCAAAAAGCTGCTCATAGGGGACATCGGCCTCGGCCAGCAGAACATTCATGTGGCCCGGCATGCGACCGGCAACGGGGTGGATGGCGTAGCGGACTTCGACTCCCTGCTCGCCAAGATAGTCACCAAGCTCCCGGGTGGCGTGCTGGGCCTGGGCTGCGGCCATGCCATATCCGGGGACAATGATCAGTGTCCCGGCATTGGCCAGGATCGTGGCCACATCTTCAGTCTCAAATCCCTTCATTGTTCCGGTCGGACCTTCTCCGTGTCGGCTGCGGATTCGACCACCTTGCCAAAGGCGGAGAACAGGACATTGGACAGGGAGCGGTTCATGGCATCGCACATGATCTTGGTCAGGAAGATACCGGAGGCGCCGACCAGGGAGCCGGTAATGATCAGGGCGTTATTGCCCAAGGCGAAACCGGTCATGGAGACGGCCAGACCCGAATAGGAGTTGAGCAGGCAGATGATAACCGGCATATCGGCCCCGCCGATGGGAATAACGGCCAGCACGCCCAGACCCAGGGCCAGGACAATGATACCGGAGAGGGCCAGGATGCTGGTGGGATCCTGGAAGAGCAACCAGGAAAGGGCCACCGTGGCCAGGACGATGATACCATTGACGACCTGTTGTCCCGGATAGGTAACGGGGCGGGTGGGGATCAGGCCCTGGAGTTTGGCATAGGCCATCAGGGAACCGGTAAAGGTGAGGCCGCCGATGATCAGGGAAAGCAGGAGGGTGATCAGGGTAAAAGAGTCGAATACTCCGGAATTACCCTGAAATTCAGCAAGGGCGACGAGGGCCGAGGCAGCCCCGCCGCAGCCGTTGAACAGGGCTACCATCTCGGGCATGGCGGTCATCTTTATCTTGATTGCGGTATAGCCTCCGATAACCGCGCCGATGATCACCCCGAAAATGATCAGGGTGAAGCCATGGAGTCCGGGGGTGGCCATGGTCGCGCCAATGGCTGCGGCCATGCCGATCATGGACATGACATTGCCCTTTTTGGCTGTGCTGGGAGAGCTCAGATATTTAATGCCGAGCATGAAAAGGGTAGCGGATACAAGATAGATGAAATTGATGCTGTTATTAGACATGGGGTTCACACACTTTTCTGTGGTTTGTATGAAAGCAGCCTGCGCCATGAACGTATCGAATGGCCGAAGGATGCCTGCTTATGAACTCAAAGGGAGCAGCTGGAGAGGGAGTGCTTTTTCAGAACACCCTTGATTCTTCTTGCGCTCCTATTTCTTGAACATCTGCAGCATCCGGTGGGTCACCATATAGCCGCCAACCACATTGATGGTTGCGAAAATGACGGCCACGAAGCCGATAATAGAGACGGAGTTGAATGACTCAGGGTATCCCGTGGCCAGAAGAGCGCCGAGGATGGCAATGCCGGAGATGGCATTTGATCCTGACATCAGCGGGGTGTGCAGGGTCGGCGGCACCTTGGCGATAAGTTCCGCCCCGGCAAAACAAGCAAGGACAAAAATGGTCAAGCCGATGATGATTGTTCCTGTATCCATCTTTTTATTTCTCCTTTTATATTTTTGAGTCAGCCATCAGTTTGCTGGTCAGTTCGTGGATCACCTGGCCGCCTTTGGTGACCAGGGAGCCACGGGTGATTTCATCATCCATGTTCATCTTGAAGCCGTTTTCGTCGCAGAGGTGGAAGAGGAACTTTTCGACATTCCGGGAAAACATCTGGCTGGCATGGAAAGACATGGTGGATGGCAGGTTGCTGTGGCCGACAATAGTTACTCCGTGGGCGACAATGGTCTGGCCGGGTTGGGTCAGGGCGCAGTTGCCTCCCATCTCGGCGGCAAGGTCAACGATGACCGAGCCCGGCTTCATGCTGGCCACCTGTTCTTCGGTGATCAGGATGGGTGCCTTGCGGCCTGGAATCAGGGCGGTGGGGATGACCACGTCGGACTTGGCGATGTGCTTGCTGATCAGCTCCGCCTGTTTCTGTTTGTATTCGTCCGACATCTCTTTGGCATATCCGCCGCTGCCGGAACCATCCTCACTGATCGGGACCTCCACAAATTTTGCCCCCACCGAGCGGACCTGATCCTTGACCTCCGGCCTGACGTCAAAGGCCTCCACCACGCCGCCCAGACGTTTGGCGGTGGCGCAGGCCATGAGTCCGGCCACGCCGGCGCCAAGGACCAGCACCTTTGCCGGGGCAATGGTGCCGGCAGCGGTCATGAGCATGGGAAAGAATTTGTTGATGGTGTCCGCGGCCAAGAGCACGGCCTTGTAGCCTGAAATGGTGCTCATGGAGCTGAGTACGTCCATGGACTGGGCAAGGGAGGTGCGGGGGATGATATCCAGACCAAAGGATGTGACCTGCTTTTCAGCCAGTTTGCTCACCAGATCATGTCTGAGGGTCGATTGGATGATGGCGATGAGGACAGTCTCATTCCTCAGCATCTCGGCCTCCTGCAGGGAAGGTGGCCGGACCTTGACCACACAACCGGCCTGTGCTGTAAGTTCCTGGGCCGAGTTCACCAGGGTAGCGCCGGATTGTTCGTATTCCTGGTCGCTGTATCCGGCGGCGCTTCCCGCACCTGTCTCAACCAGGATCTCAAACCCTTTTTTAGAGAGACGTTTGATCGAGTCAGGAATAAGCGCGACTCGATTTTCCCCTTCTTCTGTTTCCTTCAGGACGGCGAGTTTCATCATGGCTTCTTGTGTTGAGTTTTTTAATAAATGTATCTGCGGTAGTCAGACGTGGATGGCCAGGGTTTTTTGCTCATGGTTCTTTGTACGCTATTTGTCAGACGCCACTCAAAGAAACAGCCGGAAAAGATTGGCTGTTTCTTTTGAAGCGGCATAAGGAGCCGTAATAAAATGAGCAAAAAAGGACTGCTCATTTTTTAACGGCTCCTAATCTCTCCAGTAACCGGCTGTGGATATTGTCAAAACCGCCATTGGAGAGGATGGCGACCACATCGCCTTCTTTCAGGGTGGTCATGAGATGATCCAGGATCGAATCGGTGTCATCAAAGGTTCGGGCATCCAGTCCCCGTGCCCGCAGGTCAGCGGCCAACCGGCTGGATGAGAACAGCTCTTCCGTCGGAACATTGTCTAAGGGCAGCGGTTTTCTGATCAGGATCAGGTCCGCGGCGTCAAAGGCGCTCACATAGTCCAGCTGGAAGATGGCGCGCCGGGAGGAGTTGGTTCTCGGCTCAAAGACCGTTACCAGCCGCTGGCCCGCATAGGCCGCCTTCAAGGCGCAAAGGGTCTCCCGCACCGCAGTGGGATGGTGGGCAAAGTCGTCGATGACGGTGATGCCGGCCTCGATCCCGCGCACCTCCTGGCGTCGTTTGACCCCGCCGAAGCTGCTGAGGGCGCTGTTGATCCGCTCAGGGGCAAGGCCGATCCGATGGAGGACTGCGCTGACGGCCAGGCTGTTCAGGCAGTTGTGGCGGCCAGGCATGCGGACCGCCAGATCTGCCCAGGGTTCACCCTGGTGGTGGACCTGGAACCGGGTCATCCCCTGTTCGGCGCGGATATCAGAGAGCGACCAGGTCAGATCAGGACCGAACCCATATCCCTGAACTTCACAGGGGGCGTCCGCCACGACCTCCGCCACATTCGGGTCATCGAGGTGGGCCACGATCAGGCCGTCCGCCGGCAGCCCCGCTACAAATTTACGGAAGGAGCGTTTGATGGCGTCGAGATCGGCGAAGATGTCGGCATGATCGAATTCAACCGAGGTGATGATGGCGATTTTGGCTCGGTAATGGAGGAATTTTGATTCCTTATCAAAAAAAGCGGTATCGTATTCGTCGCCCTCCACTACAAAATGGGAGCCTTTGCCCAGACGGAAATTGGCATCAAATTCACGGACGATTCCCCCGATCATGAAAGAGGGATCAAGCCCTGCCTGATAGAGTGCGGAGGCCAGAAGCGACGAGGTGGTGGTCTTGCCGTGGGTGCCGGCAACCACCAGCGAGGTGCGGGAGCGGATAAAGAAATGGGCCAGGGCCTGGGGAAAGGAAAGATAGGGGATGGCCACCTCTGCCAGTCCACGAGCCTCGGGGTTCTTGCGGGTGATGACATTGCCGACAATGACCAGGTCCGGCCGCGGTTCCAGGTTCTGCGGGCCATAACCGCCGGCAGCCTCAATCCCTTGTTCCTTGAGAAAATCAGACATGGGTGGATAAATGCCGCTGTCGGAGCCGGTCACTCTGTAACCCGAGGCCTTCAGCATCCCGGCGAGGGCAGCCATGCCGGTGCCGCAGATTCCCATGATATGGATGTGGCGGATCTTCTCCGACGCCATATTGAGTCTCGGGTCGAGTTCGATCATCCCTTGCCTACCGTTTTTTTTATCGATTGGTAGATGGTGTCAAAGGTCTGTTCAAAGGTGGCAGGGGTCAGTCGGCCCACTTCGATGAATTTGATCACGATTTCCTTGGCAACCTTCAGCAGGGTCTCGTCGGAGACGGGCCTGTCGGGATGGATTTCTACGTTTCTTTCAGCCATTGTTTTGGAAAATGAGATACTATTATGGTTATTCGAAAGCAGCAATGCTCTTTCTATCTTTCACAAGCCGCCTCTGCCGGCGGAAGAAGGCCAATTCGTCACGAGAGGGCAGAGGCGGTGTTTGCAGAAATAACGGTCAAGCCATCCCTGAACAGCTTGTTTTCTACCGCAGTTGTCACAGTTTTGCCAGAATAAATTTGCCGCCCGGCCACAAAGGCCAAAATAGTTCCCTGCCCTTTGTCTTTCAACACCACTGCATGCCTGTGGTCCGCCCCATTCCTCAAGGTTCTGATTGTCTTTGGATCGCTTCCTCTCTGCCCTTGTCATGAGCTCTTTGGGTTCAGCCATCCAGGTAATGACTGCACCGTGAAATCAGCACCAGTTCATGAAATGTGGCCAGGAGGTCCGGAAAATGGTAAATGGATCTTTCTTGGAACATGCATGCAGCGGGAAATTATGAGAAGGGGGAGGAAAGAGATGGCAAAACGAGAGTTGATAGGCAACAGCATCTTATTTGGCGGCCTGCCGGAAGAGCAGCTTGATGCGATAGTGGCGATCGCCGTTGAAAAGAAGTTCGGTAAAGGCGAGGCCATATTCTTTGAAGGGGATCCCGGCAATGGCTTCTATATGGTCGCTGAGGGCAAGGTGAAGATCTTCAAGATGTCCTGGGCCGGTAAAGAACAGATTCTTCATATCTATGGGCCGGGAGAGCCTTTCGGCGAGGTGCCGGTCTTTCATGGACAACCTTTTCCGGCCAATGCCGAGACCCTGGCGAAAAGTGTCGTGATTTTCTTCCCCAGGGAAAAGTTTATTGCCCTGGTCCACGAAAATCCCACCCTGGCCCTTAATATGCTGGCCGTCCTCTCCATGCGTCTGCGCCGCTTTGTTGATCAGATCGAAAATTTGTCCTTGAAGGAAGTACCGGCAAGGCTTGCCGGTTATCTGCTCTATCTTCTGGAGGAACAGGGAGGGGGAGACAGCGTGGAACTGGAGATATCCAAGGGGCAGTTGGCCAGTCTGCTGGGAACTATTCCAGAGACTCTCTCACGCATCTTTGCCAAGATGAGCGACGAGGGACTCCTTGCCGTGGATGGCAAGAAGATCCATATTCTTAATCGAGCTGCCCTGACAGAGAGGTAGGCATTGAGGAACGCGAGGAATACTTCTATATCCTCTCGATTCCTGCCTTCGAGATATTAGAGTGTGTTTCTGCTACTGTTTCTGGAGACCTTCTTGTCATTTTTGGCATATTCCTTCTTTATAACTTTGGCATTTTCCTTTTTCACAACTTTAATCTCTTTCCTCTTCACAAGAGGAAGATCTTCTTGCTTGGCAACTGTAATAATCTTCGCAACTTTAATAACTGAAGCATATTCTCTCTTATCCGACGTGCACCGGGGGAGTCAAGTCTCCTCCAAAGAGGAGAGGAGGAAAGGTCTGAAAGGCGTATTGCTGCTCTTGCACCGTGACCAGGGGTGGAGTCCGCTGCCCTTGAAAGAAATCATAGCCCTGTTTCAGGTTTTCCCAGAAGGGGATCCAGGGAGATTTGGCGTTCTGGGCCATCTTGTCCCAGGTCATGCGAAAGGGAAAGATATGGACCGAAAACTGTTCCTGGCCGCTGCTCATGGCCGCGTCAACAATGGTGTAGATCTCTTCAATCCGGAAATCGTTCATGGCGAAACAGCCCACCGAAGCACATTTGCCATGAACCATCAGGGCGCCCCCCGTGCATTTGTGGAGCCTGTCGAATTCATTGGGATATCCCAGATTAAAGGAGAGATGGAAATTGCTCCAGGGGTTGAGCGCGGTGGGGCTGACGGTGTAGAATCCTTCAGGACTTTGTTGGTCGCCCTCTTTGAGCTTGGGGCCCAGTTTTCCCGAATATTTGCAGATCTTGTAGGTCTTGAAGAGCTCGTAGGTGAGATCTTTTTTTACCCAGACCTCCAGTTCATTCTCTTCTTTGAAGATACGCATAAAGATCGGCTGGCCCAGCTGCAGATTTTTCTCCCGCATTTCCCGCTCCAGTTGCGGCGCCAGTCGCTGGTAAGCGGCTGTCGAGATCTCACTTCGGGGTACCTCTGTTTCTGTATGCGCTGAGGCGGCAACGAAGAGGGAAAAGAGACAGACGGCAAGGAATTGGATAAGAGGCATGGCAGGGGACATATCGGCAGGAAAAGGGAGTATTTAGGTTGACTTTGAAAGTAGTGCCGCGCAGGGATAAAGATCGGGTCGCCACCACACTATTATATCTCTATCTAAAGAATATAAATCAGGAATTGAGAGAAAGTCCAGGGAAAAAACAGTTTTGGGCAAATACTGCAGGTCCCGGCCGGTGAAAGGGCATGGTCCAGGATGGTATCTTTCTTGCCTGATCTTCAGTGAAGGCGTATAGTGAAATTTATTCTGATGATGAATGTTACCTGATCGGCACAATATATATTTCTTCTGACTCCTGCCTTCCGACATGTCCATAGACCTGCATACCCATTCGAATTTTTCCGATGGCACCATGACTCCAACCGAGCTTGTGGCCCTGGCCCGACATAAAAAGATATCCGCCCTGGCCCTGACCGACCATGATACCATGGCCGGAACCGCCGAGGCCCTTCTGGCTGGGGCAGAGATGGGAGTGGAGATCATTCCCGGCATTGAGATCAGTGTGCTCTATAACCAGATTGAGTACCATGTCCTGGGATACTGGGCAGATCCCGGCAACAGCCCGCTGGCGGCAGCGCTGTCCAGGTTGCAGGGGGCCAGGGCTGAACGCAATGCTAAGATTCTGGAGAAGCTGAAGGCCCTGGGCATCCCGGTGACGGATGAAGAGCTGCAGCTGGTCTCTGAACAAGGACAGACCGGCCGGCCGCATATTGCCAGGATTCTGATGCAGCGCGGCGTGGTCGGGACCATGAGTCAGGCCTTTGACCAGTTTCTGAAGAAAGGCGAGGCGGCATATGTGTCGCGCTTTGCCTACGGCGCGGCCGAGGCAGTGGCGCTGATCCGTCAGGCCGGAGGCCTTGCGGTGCTGGCCCATCCAGCGCAAAATGATCCCGAGCTCATCCGCTTACCCGCGGTTCTGGCTGATCTGGTCCCGGCAGGTCTGGAGGGGGTTGAGTTGTACTATCCGACCCATTCGCATAAAGTGAAGAAAAGGATGCGAGCGCTGGCCGCTGAACATGATCTCCTGCTCACCGGCGGCAGCGATTATCATGGCGAGGTCCGGCCCAACACCACTCTGGCCGGCGGGGGAAATATCCATGTGCCCCCCGAACTCCTTGAGAAGATGAAAGAGAGGTTAGGTGCTGTTACGAAATAAGCAGTGCTGTTTTGCTTATTTTGTTACAGCACCTTATGCCGCTTCAAGACGACAGCCGATTTCTTCCGGCTGTCGTCTTGAGTGGCGCCTGGCAAGATAACATGCAGGATGCCATTACGAAATAAGCAGTGCTGTTTTGCTTATTTTGTTACAGCACCTTATGCCGCTTCAAGACGACAGCCGATTTCTTCCGGCTGTCGTCTTGAGTGGCGCCTGGCAGATAACATGCAAAAAGCTATGACGAAATAACTGTTGTCTCGTCTTGAGTGCCCGTATTTACATAGGAAATTAGTTGCAAGCCTAAAAAATATTCCCGAGAGCTGCTGATCATGAATTCCATACTGATTGTTGATGACGAACCGAACTATCTGGTGATCCTTTCCGAGCTGCTGCGCGATGAGGGGTTTGAGATCTTTACGGCCCCGGGTGGTGCCGAGGGCCTGGCGCTGGTCAGGGAGGTGGATCTGGATCTGGTGATTACCGATATGCAGATGCCGGGCATGGATGGTCTCCAGTTTCTCCGGGCCATCAAGAAGGTAAACAACGATCTGCCGGTGGTGATGATTACCGCCTTTGCCGAGGTGGACAGGGCGGTGGCTGCCATGCAGGCAGGGGCCTTTAATTATCTGGCCAAACCCTTTTCCAATGATGAGCTGATTGTCACCATTAATAAGGCGATCCAGCACTATTCGCTGGTCCGCGAAAACATCCGCTTGCGCAAAGCGATCCTGACCCGTACCGGTTTTGCCGGCATGGTCGGGAAGAATGCCCGCATGGTACAGGTCTATGAACTGATTGAAAAGGTGGCGCCGACCCCGGCATCGGTGCTGATTACCGGTGAGAGTGGAACGGGTAAGGAGCTGGTGGCCAAGGCCATCCATATGAACAGTCCCCGTCAGGACAAGGCCTTTATCACGGTCAACTGCGCGGCCCTGGCAGAGAACCTGCTGGAGAGCGAACTCTTCGGCCATGAGAAAGGGGCCTTCACCGGGGCCGTGGTCATGCGCAAGGGGCGTTTTGAGCTGGCGGACGGCGGCACCCTTTTTCTCGATGAGATCGGCGAGATTCCCCTTGCTCTGCAGGCCAAACTGCTGCGGGCCTTGCAGGAAAAGAGTTTTGAGCGGGTGGGAGGGAGCAAGACCCTGTCCGTGGATGTCCGCATTATCAGCGCCACCAACAAAGACCTGAAGGAGGAGGTGGACCAGGGCCGTTTTCGTGAGGATCTTTATTATCGGCTCAATGTGATCCATGTCGTGTTGCCGCCCCTGCGGGAGCGGATGGATGATATCCCCATCCTGGTCGAGTATTTTATCAGGACCGTGTCTGAACGTCTGGCCAAACCCGGGCTCTCCATCAGTCCTGACGCCCTTCGTCTGCTGGTGACCCTGCCCTGGGAGGGGAATGTGCGGGAGCTGGAAAACACCATTGAGCGAGCGGCAATCCTCTGTAATAACAACAGGATTGAGGCAGAAGACGTGCAGCCGGAATCCACAGCCAGAAATCCCCAGGCCGCCTGGACGCAGGCCATCGATCTTGGCCAGTTGATCCCGGATTCGGTGGAACTCAACGAGGTCCTGTATGCGGTGGAGGAAAAGATGTTGAACCGGGCCCTGGAGGCCAGCGGCTTCATCCAGGCGCGGGCGGCGGAGAAATTGGGAATCACCAAGAGCCTTCTGCAGTACAAGATGAAGAAATACGGGATCAAGAAGGGGAAGTGACGGTCATAGCTTGTTGTATGATTTGATCGTAGTGGCGACCAGGTGGGTCGCCCTTTGCTGCAATATCCACATTGTGCGATTGTAACAGGACGAGCAAACGGCATCGCCCCCTACCATTGTTCTTATGGTTGTCCTGGCGGCTGCGGTATTCCCCAGTGCAGTTTGTTGCGCAGGATGGAAAAGTAATCGCGGTGGGGAGAGATGATCAGTTGCAGCGGGTGTTCAGCCGCTTCGATTTCCAAGGTCTCATCTTCCTGCATGTCCCAGGCCGACTGGCCGTCAATGATGATCTTGGCGTAATGACCGGGGCCGTCATCAATGCGGGTTCTCAGTCTGGTCTCGGGGGGCAGGAGGACCGGTCTGCTGCTGAGCATGAAGGGGCAGATGGGGGTCACCAGGATGGATGCCAGCCCCGGATAGACAATCGGACCGCCGGCCGAGAGATTATAAGCGGTGGAGCCGGTGGGGGTCGAGAAGATCAGGCCGTCCGCCTTGTAGGTGGTGATATATTCCGTATCGGCCCTGGTGGAGAGCTGCAGGACCCGTTCAAGGGTTCCCTTGCTGATCACTACCTCGTTCAGGGCATACCGATATTCTGTCGGCTGATTTTCCTTGATGATGCGGGCCTTGAGCATCATCCGGTTCTCAACGGTCACGGCACCGGCGATGATCCCTTCCAGGGCCTGGATGGCCTCCTCTTCTGTCAACTCAGTGAGAAATCCCAGATTGCCCAGATTTATGCCGATCACCGGAATGGAGTAACGAGCCGCCAGGTCAGCCACGTGGAGCAGGGTGCCATCCCCGCCCGCGATGATCAGGATGTCAAGATCAGGTTCAATCCGGTTGATCGTGGCCGCAATTCCCCTGTCCTGCAGCCAGTTGCGGAGCATCTCCGCAAAGGTGTCGGCCGGCCCATGATTATTTTTGATGATGATGCCTGCCCGGCGTACGGAAAAATCAGATATGGTGCGAAAAGGACCGAGAGAGGCTGCCATCTTATTTTTTTCCAAGTTCGGCGGAGCGATTGGTCGCGGCTTCAATGGCATCCATGATGATCCCCTTGAATCCCGCTTTTTCCATGACATGCTGGGCGGCAATGGTGGTGCCTCCCGGCGAGGTGACCATGGCCCGGAGGACTGCTGGATGTTTTCCGCTCTCCTGCATCAGTTTGGCGGAACCCAGCACCGTCTGGATGGCCAGGGTCTCGGCCACACCCCTGGTCAGGCCTGTTTTTATTCCTGCATCAATCATTCCCTCAATGAAGGTGAAGACGTAGGCCGGTCCGGAACCACTGAGTCCCGTGACTGCATCCAGGTACTGCTCCTCCACGATGACGGCTACACCCACCGCCTCAAACAGCGATATAGCGAGCGTCATCTCCTCAGGTGTTACGTTTCTGTTGCCGCTCAGGGCAGAGGCGGACTCCAGGATGAGGGCCGGGGTATTGGGCATGACGCGGATGATTTTGCACTGCCGGCCGGCGAGGTGCCCTTCATAAAAAGAGATGGGCAGTCCGGCGGCAATGGAGATGATCAGGTGGGCCGAAGTGATCAGCTCCTTTGCGGCGGTGAGCAGGGAACCCATGACCTGGGGCTTGACCGCCAGGATCACAGTGGCACAGGAATTCCAGATTGGGGCTCCGCTGTCAAAGGGCTCTACCTGGTAGGTCTCCTGGAGATAGGCACGCCTTGCTTCATCAGGTTCCGCGACCAGGATGTCGCCTGCTGCATGGAGGCCGGACTTGATAATACCGCGAATCAGGGCTTCACCCATCTGGCCGCCACCGATAAAACCGATTTTTGTTGTCATGTCCATGGTCCTTTTTTTGTTGAATGGCAAGATTTTTCGACTCTACCATGTCTCAGGAAAACAGTCCATACTGGAAGAAGTTATTGCTGGCTGATTTCAGGAGGGCAGATGGTGTAAACAAAAAAGGCATGATCCGCAAGGATCATGCCTTTTTTGTTTACTGATTACGAACTAAGAGAGCAATCAGGGGTTGATGCCCATCTCTTTTTCTTTCTCGTGAACGGCCAGTCTGGTCCTGACGGCGGTGTCGGGGATCAGGCTCATGGAATCGATGCCCAGCTCCACCAGGAAGGTGGCGAATTCGGGAAAGTCGGAGGGACCCTGACCGCAGATGCCGATCTTTTTGCCGCGCCTTTTGGCGGTGGCGATGACCATGCGGATCATGTCTTTCACGGCATCGTCACGCTCATCGGCGATTCCGGCAATAATGCCGGAATCACGATCAAGACCGTAGGTGAGCTGGGTCAAGTCGTTGGAGCCGATGGAGAAGCCGTCGAAGATGTCGGCAAAGGCATCGGCGGAGATGACGTTGCTGGGGATCTCGCACATGACATAGACCTCCAGACCGTTTTCGCCCTGAACCAGACCGCAGTCACGCAAGACCTCAATGACCTTTCTGCCTTCCGCGGGAGTGCGGCAGAAGGGGACCATGAGCTTGATGTTGGTCAGACCCATGTCGTTACGGGCCTTGAGCAGGCCCTGGCATTCCAGCTCGAAGGCGGGCCGATACTTGGGATCGTAGTAGCGCGAGGCACCGCGCCAGCCGATCATGGGGTTCTCTTCCTCTGGTTCGTAGAGCTTGCCGCCAGCCAGGTTGGCATACTCGTTGGACTTGAAGTCGGAGAGGCGGACGATGACATCCTTGGGGTAAAAGCCGGCGGCAATGCGGCCGACACCTTCTGCGACCTTGTCGATGAAGAACTGCTTTTTGTCGGTATAGGCGCCGGTCTTGGCGTCGATCAGCGCTACGATCTCCTGCTTCTCCGGATCATTGGAGGCCTTGAGCTCCTCGTAGTTGTACAGGGCCAGGGGGTGGAGGCCGATGTGGGAGTTGATGATAAACTCTTCCCGGGCCAGGCCCACGCCGTCATTGGGAATCTGGCATTCGGTGAAGGCCTTTTCCGGAATGGCCAGGTTCATCATGATCTTGGTCTTGGTGGCCGGCAGGTCGCCCAGGTCCACTCTATTAACCTCAAACTTGAGCAGGCCGTCATAGACATTGCCGGTCTCGCCTTCCGCGGAGGAGGCGGTGACATCCTGGCCGTGAACGATTCTTTTGGTCCCGTCCGCTGTGCCGATAACGCAGGGAATACCCAGTTCGCGAGAGATGATGGCCGCATGACAGGTCCTGCCGCCGCGGTTGGTGACGATGGCGCTGGCGATTTTCATGATCGGCTCCCAGTCGGGATCGGTCATATCGGTCACCAGGACCTCACCTTTTTTGAAGGAGTGGATGTCCTTGACTTCGGAGATAACGTTCGCCTTGCCCTGTCCGATCTTGGTACCTACGGCCAGACCCTGGACAAGGACAGTACCTTTTTCCAGAAGTTTGTAGGTCTCCATGACGCTCTTGTCGCCCTGGGAGTGGAAGGTCTCGGGACGGGCCTGGACGATGAAGAGTTTGCCGGTACCGACCTCGACGCCGTCGCCGTCCTTGGCCCATTCGATATCCATGGCCCGGCCGTAATGGTCCTCAATGATACAGGCCCAGCGGGCGAGTTGGAGGATCTCATCATCACTGAGGATGTAGGAATTGCGCTCTTCCCAGGTGGTGGCGATGTTCTTGACCGGATCCTTGGTGGCGGGATCGTTGTCGTAGATCATCTTGATCTCTTTGGAGCCGATGGTCTTGGAGACAATGGGCCTCTTTCCCTCTTTGAGGGTGGGCTTGAAGACGAAGTATTCATCTGGATTGACCGCACCTTGGACCACGTTTTCGCCCAGACCCCAGGCGCCGGTGATGAAGACTGCATCCTCGAAGCCGGTCTCCGTGTCGATGGTGAACAGGACGCCGGAGCAGGCCGAATCGGAACGGGCCATTTTCTGGATGACGATGGAGAGATAGACGTCAAACTGGCCGAAATCCTTGTCATGGCGATAAGAAATGGCGCGGTCGGTGAACAGGCTGGCAAAGCACTGGCTGCAGTAGTCCAGGATCGCTTCGTAGCCGCGGACATTGAGATAGGTCTCCTGCTGACCGGCAAACGAGGCATCCGGCAGATCCTCGGCCGTGGCCGAGGAACGGACGGCCACATCTACGTCCTTGCCGTACTCTGCTTCCATGACCTTGTATGAGTTTATGATCGC
This sequence comes from uncultured Pseudomonadota bacterium, assembly GCA_963776835.1. GTDB lineage: Bacteria > Desulfobacterota > Desulfobulbia > Desulfobulbales > Desulfocapsaceae > UBA2270. The sequence continues at coordinate 11,876 of CAVZOB010000004.1, read as the reverse complement.
ATCTTGCAGATCCTGGGGGAATGCGGCGCCGCGGATGATCGCCCGCACCTTCTTGCCTCGCTCCTGCAGGTTGTGCAGGTCATGGGTGTCCAGACCGTCCAGGGCTTGGATGATGGCATCCTCGATCCCTGCTGCTTTCATCAGGTATTGATAGGCATAAGCGGTGATGGCAAAGCCGTGCGGCACGGCAACTCCCTTGGAGGTCAGGTGCTGGTACATCTCGCCCAGAGAGGCATTCTTGCCACCAACCAGGTGTACATCGTCAATGCCGATATCATCAAACCAGAGAATCAGTTCTTTGTCGTGAGTGGGGCCCATGTGCATTTCTCCTGCTGGGAATAGTTTGTTAAGTAGAAGGGCTTTTGCCCGGGATTCTAGTGTTTTCGTTGCTATCCGGATGCCGATGGATGGAGCTGTCAGCAGGATTGAACAATATATGGGGAATATGAAAAATTTTCTTTTTACATATCACCATTAATTTAACAAAGCTAGTATATAAAGAATAGTGCATATTCGTCAAGGGTTAGCCTGAGATATAGTAAGGAACTTTATTCGTTTGACTTTTTATTAAATTTTATCCCATAATTAAAAAAATAATGAAAAAAGTTGCTCCGATTATCAGCAGGAGGGAATGATGGCTCCAATAAGTAAGAAATTATTTCGAGAGATTCAAGAGATGCAGATGCAAACAGGGCGTATGCTGCGGAATATGTCTTTCACGAGAAAGATACAAATCGGTTCAGGCCTGTGGCAGCCCCCGGTTGATATCTATGAATCCGGCGAGGAGGTGACGGTTTATTGTGACCTGGCCGGAGTTTCAAGGGATTCACTGGAGCTTCTGGTGGCAGAAAATCAATTGCACATCAGTGGGAGGAGGCAGCTTCCAAGGCCGCAGCCAACTGTTTGTATCCATCAACTGGAGATTGAACTGGGAGCATTTGAGCGGACGGTGGCCCTCCCGTCGATAATCGATGTGAAACAGGTCTCATCTGTATATCTTGATGGAATCCTTGTCGTTTCCCTTAAGAAGAGAAAAGTGGAAGATCGGATAATAGTCAGAGTACAGGTTGGAGGCTAAAATATGGAAAAGAATAAAGAGAAAACAGAAAAGAAAGTGGATCCCAACAATTTGCCGATCCCTGAAACCCTTCCCATATTGCCTCTCCATGGTTTTGTTTTTTTCCCTGGAATGGGTTTCCCCCTGCAGGTGGCCGATGAGTCGTCCAAGCGTCTTATTGATGACGCGCTCCTTGGCGACCGCTTGATAGGGCTTGTGTCCACTAAAAGAGCGGCACCGGAAGGTATCGAAAATTTTAAGGAAGATGACCTGTACCGGGTGGGTGTTATTGGCTATATCCATAAACTCAGTAAAGAAAAAGAAGGGTATTACTTTGTAATGGTCAGTGGCACAAAAAAGATAGAAATAGTGAAGGTCGTTGAAACAACTCCCTATTGCCGGGCCTTAATATCGGAAGTCCCCATGGTTTTTGAGGAGAGTCAGCAGAGCCAGGCTATGATCTTCGGCCTCCGTTCCCAGTTTGCCATGCTCGTAGAGCTGACGGAGCTGCCCAAAGAATTGACGCTCACCCTGAATTCCCTGGATAATCCTTTTCTTATTAGTTATCTGGTTATCTCTCAGCTGAATTTAAAGTTTGAAGAGGAACAGGAAATTCTGGAGATCAGAGATTCTGAAGAACTCCTGAAACGGGTTATGGTGGAGCTGAGTAAACGGCTGGAAACAGTGGAGACTAGTCAGAAACTCCAGGAGTCGGTAAAAAAAGATATCGATGGTCGGCAGCGTGAATTTTTCCTTCGGCAACAACTGGCATCTATTCGCAAGGAACTGGGAGAGGATGATGAAAAGGTCGAAGTCAAGGAGCTGCGGGAACGGTTTGCCGCCAAGAAGCTGCCGGAAGAGGCGCGGAAGGTGGTGGATAATGAGCTTGCCCGACTGGAGCGGATTTCCCCTTCATCACCGGAGTATTCAGGCACCCGTAATTACCTCGATTGGATCCTTGATCTTCCCTGGCTGGAATCCACCATTGACACCCTTGATCTCGATAAGGCTGAAAGCGATCTGGAACGGGATCATTATGGCCTGAAAAAAATAAAAAAACGGATTCTCGAATTCCTGGCGGTGCGTAAACTGAAAGAGGATATACACGGCCCGATTCTTTGTTTCAGCGGCCCGCCGGGAGTAGGGAAGACCTCTCTCGGCCAGTCCATCGCCAAGACCATGAACCGTGAATTTGTGCGTATCTCCTTGGGCGGAGTCAGGGATGAGGCGGAAATCAGGGGACACCGCCGGACCTATATCGGTGCCCTGCCGGGCCGTATTATCCAGAGTTTGAAAAAGGCAAAAACCAATAACCCGGTCTTTCTGCTCGATGAAATTGACAAGGTGGGCAATGATTTTCGCGGCGATCCCTCGTCGGCACTGCTGGAAGTCCTGGATCCTGAACAGAACTCAACGTTTACGGATCACTATCTCGATATAGAGTTTGACCTGTCGAAGGTCATGTTTATTGCCACTGCCAATGTACTGGACACCATTCCCGATCCTTTGCGCGACCGGATGGAGGTGGTCGAGTTGTCCGGGTACACGTTGCCGGAAAAGGTGGCCATTGCCAGACGCCATCTCCTTGCCAAACAGATGGAAGCCCATGCCCTTGGTCCTGATGACCTTTCCATCTCGGATGAGACTCTCTCTATTCTTATTGAATCCTATACCCGCGAGGCAGGGGTGCGGAATCTGGAACGGGAGATTGCCGCCATCTGCCGGGGAATAGCAGCTGAAATTGCCAGGGGACGAATGGGGAAACGGGTTGTGGGCCCGGATGATCTCTACACCTTTCTTGGCCCCATTCGATTTTTCCCGGAGATCAAGGCCCGGAGCTGGGGGGCGGGACTTGCCACTGGTCTTGCCTGGACGCCCGTGGGCGGTAAAATCCTCTTTGTTGAAAGCTCAAAAATGAAAGGAAATGGGGTCTTGACCCTCACCGGCAAGCTGGGTGACGTGATGAAAGAGTCGGCTACGGCTGCCCTCAGTTATATTCGCTCACATGCCAACGAACTGGATATTGATGAAAAAATATTTTCCAAGATTGATATCCATGTGCATGTACCGGAAGGGGCCATTCCCAAAGATGGTCCATCCGCCGGGGTGGCCATGGTTGCATCCCTGGTTTCCGTAATCACCGGACGGTCTGTCCGGCCCGATATCGCCATGACCGGAGAGATAACCCTGCGCGGTGATGTGCTGCCTGTGGGTGGCATAGGTGAAAAGGTCCTTGGTGCCTTGCGGGCCGGGATCAGGGAGATAGTTCTTCCAGTCTTAAACGAGAAAGATGTATTGGAAATTCCAGAAGATATACGGAATGGTGTCGTCTTTTACTATCCCCAGACCATCAAGGATGCCCTTGAGATTCTCTGGGAAAAAAAGAGTTGAATCAAGGGTGGGGTTTTCATGATCCACTCAGGCGGATTTACAGAGGTTTCCAGGTCCTGAGCTCACCCTCGACAGGCTGACCAATCACCTTTGTACCCATGTTTTTTAAACCGTTTTTAGCCGCAACCAGAGAAATTCGCATGACGACAATAACCGACACTGTGCGCGAGTTATATAGAAGCTGTTCTATCGGAAATAATCACTCCAGCAGTGATTATTTTATGTTGATTCGCAAACTTGTGGAAAAGAGAAAGGATGAGGGTGAGGTCTGGCAGCGGTATATTGACCAGGTCTATCTGTTGGTCGGGGATGAGATTATTACCAACATGGGACGGCCGCGGGAGCTGGTTACCTTCGGGACTTCCGGCTGGCGGGGGATACTGGGAAAGGACCTCTTCGTCCGTTCCGTCTCCTTTGTCACCGCCGCCATTGTGGAGTTGTATCAGGTGCTGAATGAAGAACAGGAGCTGGCTCCTTTCCTCGGGGTCTCAACCCTGCGGGAAGCCAGGGAAAAGGGTTGCGTGGTCGGTTTTGATAATCGTTTCGGAGGCGAGGTCCTGGCATCGGCCGTCATCGAGGTGCTGGCCGGGGCCGGATTTACCGTCCATTATGCCGGAGAGTCCACCACCGGTGTGTTGTCGGCGGCGCTTCTGGAGCTGGACGCGGCCTTTTCCATTAATCTGACGCCGTCGCATAATCCTCTGGAATATGGCGGATTCAAGTATAATGCCGCCGATGCAGGGCCGGCCGCCTCGGAGCTGACCGACAGGATCACGGCCAATGCCAGGCGGATTATCGAGGCCGATGCCTCCCCCCTGGCTTCTTTTACCGCCCCTCCGGTCCCTCCTTCCCGGAGGACGGATATCCGGCCATTCGATTCCCTGTCATGCTGGAAAAGCCTGGTACGCCGGAATGTCACGGTGCACGGTCTTGATCTGGATAAAATCATGCATGATTTTGACGAGAATCAGGACCTTTGTGTGGCCATTGATTCGGTGCATGGCGCCAGCCGTCTCCATATCGCTCCTCTTTTTGACGGCAATGGCGGAGGGAGGCTGGTCCATCTGCGGGCCAATGCCGATGTGACCTTTGGCGGCATTGCCCCCGAGCCTTCTTCGGTGAATATGGAGCAGGTGGGTGCAACCCTGCGGGCAAGACCGGAAAGATTCAAGCTCGGTGCCATTATTGACCCTGATGGGGATCGCATCCGTTTTACCGACGGGACCACTGAGATCAGTATGAACCAGTTCGGGGCCATGGCCTACCATTTTCTCCATGAGGTAAAAGGGAAGCGGGGCATGGTGGCCAAGACCGTGGCCACTTCCAATCTGGCCAATGCACTGGCACTGGCATTCGGCGAGAAGGTCTTTGAACCCAAGGTGGGATTCAAGGAGTTCAAGCCGGTGATCGGTCAGGCCCTGGTCTGCTTTGAGGAATCAGACGGCATCTCGGTGATCGGTCATACCCCGGAAAAAGATGCCTATATCGGATTGCTGCTGGCGATGGATATGGTTCTGACCCTGAAATTGAATCTGGGCGATTATCTGAGACGTATTGAGGATGAATATGGGGCCTATTATCCTGACCGGGGCGGGCTGACGGTGAGTGCCAAAGGGGAAGAACTCAAAGGGCTCCTGCAACATCTGCAAAAGTACGGGGTCGACACTCTGGTGAAGGTGGGTGAGGCTGAACAGCGGATTGTCGAGGTCATTGATATTGACGGCCGCAAGATGATTTTTGAGGATGGTTCCTGGTTGATGATCCGTCCTTCCGGTACGGAGCCAAAGGTCCGTTTTTATGTCGAATCCCGCACGGCAGCGGGAACAGGAAATCTGGTGCAGGCGGCCAGGGCCATGCTGAAGGAGATCGGCCTGTTGTGATATGTTTTTGAGGGAATGATTTTGAGGGCATGAATTGAGCGTTGATTTTTATTGGCGAAGTATTTAGTGTGCACAAACTAAGAGTGAAAAGTGAATGGGAAACAGTTTTTTCATTCACTATTTTTTTATATAAGCCGTTGTTGAAAATAACTGTAATATCGCAGTGCCGTTAACGGCATAAGGGGCCGTAACGAAATTGATTAATGTAACGGTTATTTCGTAACGGCCCCTAAACTATCAGGAGTAGCTCATGTGGGAATATACCAATAAAGTTCAGCAGCACTTTTTGCATCCCAAAAATGTGGGAGAGATTGAGAATCCCGACGGTGTCGGCGAAGTAGGTTCGCTGGCCTGTGGCGATGCCTTGAAATTGACCTTCAAGCTGGATGACCAGGGAAAAATAGCAGATGCCAGATTCAAGACCTTCGGTTGTGCCAGCGCCATTGCCTCATCGTCTGTCCTGACCGAGATGATTATCGGCATGACCCTGGACGAGGCCGCCAAGCTGACCAATAAGGACATTGCCGACCGTCTCGGCGGCCTGCCCAAGGAGAAGATGCATTGCTCGGTGATGGGCCGTGAGGCCCTTGAGGCCGCCATAGCCGATTATCGGGGTCTGAAGCTGCCCATGGCGGAAGGGGAAGTGGTCTGCGAATGTTTCGGGGTCACCGATCTGGAAATTATCAGGGCCATCAAAGAGTCCAATCTCCGCTCGGTGGAGGAGATCACCAATTTTACCAAGGCCGGTGGCGGTTGCGGCAAATGCATAGACCGTCTGCGCGAGATCCTGGTGGCAACGGTGCATCAGGGTGTTGATATCAAAAAGGTAGCTGAGAAACCCAAGCGCATGACCACCCTGCAGAAGATCAAGAAGATAGAAGAGGCCCTGGAACGTGAAATCAGGCCTGCTCTGCGCAAGGATGGCGGTGATATCGAACTGGTTGATGTGGATGGAGATTTTGTCACTGTTTCCTTACGGGGCGCCTGTAACAGTTGCGTAAAATCACAGACCACGCTCAAGGAGTATGTGGAGAAAAAACTGCGGGAGCTGGTCCTTGACTCTCTGATTGTGGAGGAGTCAAAATGATGATCTCTGAAAACGTTGTCTATATGGACAATAACGCCACCACCAAGGTGGCTCCCGAGGTACTTGAGGCCATGATCCCCTATCTGCGGGACTATTACGGGAATCCGTCATCCATGCACCGGTTTGGCGGACAGGTTGAGGCCGCGATTTCCGAGGCCAGGAACCAGGTGGCCAGTCTGCTGGGGGCGGAGCCGGAAGAGATCGTCTTTACCAGTTGTGGCACGGAGAGCGATTCAACGGCCATTCTCTCAGCCCTGCAGTCCTTTCCTGACAAGCGTCATATCGTGACCACCCGCGTCGAGCATCCGGCCGTTAAAAATCTGTGCGAGCAGCTTGATACCCTGACCGGCCATAAACATCGTGTGACCCGTTTGATGGTGTCTGCTGACGGCACCCTCGACCTCCAGAAGTATGAAGAGTCCCTGGCGGATGATACGGCCATCGTCAGCGTCATGTGGGCCAATAATGAGACGGGCGTGATCTTCCCCATAGCGGAGATGGCGAGGATGGCCAGGGAGCGGGGCATCCTTTTTCATACCGATGCCGTGCAGGCCGTGGGCAAGATCCCCATTAATCTGAAAGAACTGGATGTCGATTTCCTGTCGCTGTCAGGCCATAAACTCCATGGCCCCAAGGGCATTGGTGTCTTGTATATCCGTCGGGGTACTCCTTTTGTGCCTTTTCTGGTGGGCGGTCATCAGGAGAAAGGGCGTCGCGGCGGCACCGAGAACGTGGCCTCCATCGTCGGGCTTGGTCGTGCCTGTGATATGGCGGCGGCCCATATGGTGGAAGAAAACAGCAGGGTCAAAGCCCTCAGGGACAAACTTGAGCAGGGGCTGCTCTCCTCCATCCCCCATTCCATGCTCAATGGTCACAAGACCGACCGGTTGCCCAATACCACCAATATCAGCTTTGAGTATGTGGAGGGCGAGGCCATTCTGCTGCACATGGATCAATATAATATCTGCGCCTCATCCGGCTCCGCCTGCACCTCCGGATCGCTTGAACCTTCCCATGTCCTGCGGGCCATGGGGGTCCCGTTTACCGCGGCCCATGGCTCCGTTCGCTATTCTCTGAGTATATATAATACCGAAGCGGAAATTGATTTTGTCTTGGAGAAAATGCCGCCCATCATTGCCGGGTTGCGTCAGATGTCACCTTTTTGGAAGGCGGATATGTAGATGAGAGTCATTGAGCCCAGCTATGAGATCCAGGATGATCTGGATCAGGCTTCCCTGGTGATACGGCTGGAGGCCTGCGGCCGTATCTGTTACAAGAGCGAAGAGAAGATCAGCGAGGGGTCAGCCCTGCCCTTTGTAAAGAAGATTGCTGAACATGGTCACAACTCGGTCATGGAGATGGCGGTGGTGACCATGCGTCTTGCTTGCTCTCCTCAGCAGATCACAGAGCTCCTGGGCTGCCAGCCAAAATATCTTTTCGTGGATCGGGTGGAGAATGGCCTGCTGGTGACCGGTTCGATCAGGGCGTTCAGGGAGTTGTATTGCGCCTTTCCTGAGATAGCTCTCGTTCAGGTCATGGTGGATTGCCTTGGCGCCAGCCATCCCTATCTTCTGGAAGGCGTGTGGAAACCCGTAACAAGAGAGGGACTATCGTCCATTGGTGTCGAGAAGGTGCCCCTGGAACAGGTAGAACAACTGGCACCGGATCTCTTGCTCCGTCATCGCTTTCTGGGGGTAAAATTCATCGTGAATCGGGCGGTCACCCATGAAATCGTCCGCCACCGGCCTTGTTCCTTTCTCCAGGAGAGTCAACGCTACTGCCGCTATAGTCAGGATAAGTTCGCCAATCAGGTGAGCTTTATCCGTCCCCTCTTTTTTGCCGCGGATTCTGCTGAATATCAACTGTGGCAGCAGGCCATGGAGGTGACTGAGTCCCTTTATCTGCAGCTGCTCGAGACCTCCACACCCCAGGCCGCCAGGACCGTATTGCCCAATTCCTGTAAAACCGAAATCATTGTCTATTGCAACCTTGCGGAATGGAGACATATCTTCAGGTTGCGGACCACTCCTGCCGCGGAACCCTCCATGCGTGAAGTCATGATCCCCCTTGCCGCGGAGATGGAAAAAAGATATCCGCAGATTGGTGGAAGCTGTTAAGGAACGAGTAAGTTTTTTTTTGCTCATTTCTTTTACGGATTCTTATGCCGTTTTAAAGAAACAGCACCACCCCCAACCCCTCCTTAAAAAAGGAGGGGCTTAAGGACTGTGTTTCTTTGAGCGGGGTCTGGCAGATAAAGGCCCCTTGTCGCAGGCTTGCAGACAAGGGGCCTTTTCTCATTTCATTCATTTCTTTTTGGCCTTTTGTTGTCTGCGCTCTGATATTGACACTTTCTTAACAATTAGTTATATGAATCATCAATTATGATTACATAGAAATGTGTCAAGGGGGGAAGATGCCTGCTGGTGTTGGACTCTCTGGTCGCATGATCCCCTAACCTTTGCCTTGAGAGGAGTAGAGTATGGCTCTTGATCCAACAAAACATGCAGACTGGGAAATCGCGCAGGAAGCGGAAAGCCGGATGAAAACCGTGTATGAACTGGCTGAGAAGCTTGGTCTTGAAAAAGAGGAACTGCTGCCGCACGGACATTATGTCGGCAAGCTTGATTTCAAGAAAATCATGAAACGTGTGGGTAACAAGCCCGATGGAAAATATGTTGATGTAACCGCCATCAGTCCCACGCCCCTCGGTGAAGGAAAATCAACCTGCTGCATGGGTCTGGTCCAGGGACTCGGCAAGCGGAATCAGAGCGTTATCGGCGCCATCCGTCAGCCATCGGGCGGTCCCACCATGAATATCAAGGGTTCCGCCGCCGGCGGCGGTCTGGCCCAGTGTATTCCCTTGACCGAGTTCTCCCTTGGCCTGACCGGTGATATCAACGCCATCATGAACGCCCACAACCTGGGCATGGTGGCGCTTACCTCCCGGATGCAGCATGAGGCCAACTACACCGATGAGCAGCTGGCCAAGCGGAATCTGAAGCGGCTCGATATCCATCCCAAGAAGGTGGAATTCAACTGGATTATTGATTTCTGCGCTCAGGCCCTGCGCAATATCACCATTGGCATCGGCGGCAAGATGGATGGGTTCACCATGCAGTCTTCCTTTGCCATTGCCGTTTCTTCCGAGATCATGGCGATCCTCTCAGTCTCCAATGATCTGGCCGATATGCGCCGTCGGATGGGCAAGATCGTTGTGGCCTATGACCGCCAGGACCGGCCCGTGACCACGGCTGATCTGGAAGTGGATGGCGCCATGACCGCCTGGATGGTTCAGGCCCTGAATCCGAACCTGCTGCAGACCCTTGAGGGACAGCCGGTGCTGGTACATGCCGGTCCCTTTGCCAACATCGCCATCGGTCAGTCCTCGGTTATTGCCGACCGGCTTGGCCTGAAGATTGCCGATTACAATGTAACCGAGTCCGGTTTCGGCGCTGATATCGGCTTTGAGAAGTTCTGGAATCTGAAGTGCCGCTTCTCCGGCAACAAACCCAACTGTGCAGTCGTTGTCGCCACCATCCGGGCTCTGAAATGCCACGGCGGCGCTCCCATTCCCGTCCCCGGCAAGCCAATGCCGGTCGAGTATGCTAAGGAAAATGTAGGTTGGGTTGAAGAGGGTTGTAAGAACCTGCTCCATCATATTGAAACGGTCAAGAAGGCCGGGATCAATCCTGTTGTCTGCATCAATGCCTTTTATACGGATACGGATAATGAGATCAAGGCCGTGCGTCGTATCTGCGAGGCAGCCGGTGCCCGTGTTGCCCTGTCCCGTCATTGGCAATATGGCGGTGAGGGTGCCCTTGAGTTTGCCGATGCGGTAATGGATGCCTGTGAAGAGCCCAATGACTTCAAGTTTCTCTACGACCTCTCTGATCCCCTGGACAAACGTATTGAGCTCATTGCCAAAGAGGTGTATGGCGCCGATGGCGTCTCCTATACCCCCGAGGCTCAGGCCAAGTTGAAACGTCTGGCCGATGATCCTGATATGAAGGAGATGGGTACCTGTATGGTCAAGACCCATCTTTCCCTGTCCCATGATCCTAAACTGAAGGGTGTGCCCAAGGGCTGGACCCTGCCCATCCGTGATATCCTTACCTATAAGGGTGCCGGCTTTGTCGTGCCGGTCGCCGGGGCAATCAGTCTGATGCCTGGAACGGCGTCGGATCCGGCCTATCGGCGTGTGGATGTTGATGTGGAGACCGGGAAGGTCAAGGGCGTGTTTTAAGAGCAATTACGAATGTGGAATACGAATTACGAATGATGAAGGCGCTATTCTTTCATTCGTAATTTGTAATTAGTAATTTGTAATGATAACGGGTTAAAAAGGATTTTCTTTTTAACCCGTTTGTTTTTTAGGAAAAAGATGTATCTTTTAAGGAACCGTTACGGAGTTGTATGTTGTTTTTATCATGTAGATATTCTATTATCGAATCTGCAATGGCAGAAAGTTAAAAGTGCTGCTTGGCTCCGATCCTGGCTTCTGGTCAGGGTACCCTTTAATCTTTATCTGTAGAGTTTAATGGCTGTATCACCTCAGACTAAAATGACATCCCAGAAAACGGGTCTTCGCGGAACAGTGAAAGACCAGTCCGGGGCCGGAAAATATAAGATCGGTGAGCTCCTGAGCAAGTCCGGCTATATTACGCCCACCCAGCTGGAGATTGCCAAACAGCAGCAGAAAAAAAACGGTGGCCGTCTCGGTGCAATCCTGATTCAGCTGGATTATATTGAAAAAGATACCATCAGCACCTTTCTGAACCGTCAGCATAATATTACCTCCGTTGTCATCAGTAATGAGTCGATAGGGAAGGATGTCCTGAAACTGCTGCCCTATGACACAGCCAAGAAATTCATGGCCTTTCCCTTGCGTGTTGTCGGGAATCCTTGCAGATTACCATGGCGAGCCAACCGATACCGAAGCGGTTGGGAAGCTGCAGGACATTATCGGGAGAGGCTTGACGGTCTGTGTCTCCACCGAAGATGATATTATCGCTGCCTACCAGCAGTATTATGGAATTGATGCCGCCGAAGTTGCGGCCCTGCGCAGCGGCCAGGGGGAGCAGACCGAAGAAGAGGAGATGTCGGTCTCGGAGATTGATGACTTTGGCTCCATTGTGGCTGAGGCAGTGGATCATTTTGAGATAGAAGTCAGACGAGGAAAAGAAGCGAAGGAGCAGTTCGGGGCATCCGATGCGCCCATTATCAAGCTGGTGAATGGAATCCTGATTAAGGCGGTACAGGATGGTGCCTCTGATATTGATCTGGAGCCAATGAAAAAAACATGCAGGTTGCTATCGGAAGGAAATGGATCTCTTTTAAGTCGATGGACCTGCCGCTGACGATGAAGTAAATGCCTTGGTACCGGATTAAATTTGGCAAATCTGAGATTACCGAGCGGCGTATTCCCCAGGACCGTCGCATCAAGATGTGGCTGGGGATAACC
>CAVZOB010000003.1:0-110731 GCA_963776835.1 uncultured Pseudomonadota bacterium | reverse complement strand
GTAAGATAATCCAGCAAGGAACCAAGCCAGGCATGGAGATCCTCAAAACGAACCCCCTCAGCCACCAGCATCTCCTCCTCGCTCTGGATCCAGGGCGCCGGCGAAAGCTCCGCGCGACAGTTTTCAATCAGGGTGGCGACACTCTCCGGGCTTACCTCCAGATGAAACTGCAGGCCGATAACCCGTTCCTCATACACAAAGGCCTGGTTGGCACAGGCCGCACTGGAGTAGAGTTGTATTGCCTTTTCAGGAAGGGTAAAGGTGTCGCCGTGCCAGTGAAACACCGTCTGCCGCAAAGGCAGCACACTCTCCAATCGTTCAGGAACAACACTGGCCCGCTCCACCGGAAACCAGCCGATCTCTTTTTCCTTATTGGCCGCAACCCTGGCCCCCAGGACATCTGCCAGCAGCTGCGCCCCCAGGCAGACACCGAGCACCGGCTTGGCCGCCGCAATCACCCTCCGCAAAAACTCCTTCTCCCCCTGGAGCCAGGGATATTTCCCCTGATCATGGACGCCCATTGGCCCACCCATGACAATGAGCATATCAAAGGCGTCCAGTTCCGGCAACAAATCGCCTGCAAAAAATCGGGTACAGCTCAGCGCATGCCCCCTTTCCCGCGCCCACTCCTCGATGGTGCCAAGCCCTTCAAAAGCCACATGCTGCAACCAGTGAATTCTCATGTCTCTCTCCTTAGGAGCGTCAGGAAACAACCAGTATCATTTTCAGTTATTTTCATTATGATGGCCATGAACGGCCTCGTGTCGATCGCTCCCGGACGGATGAAGAGCGAACGGCTCGTTATGCCGCTGTGGCAATCCGGATGACCGCCTTATTTTTTATGGCGGCTTTCCTCTCTGTGGGTTTCAATTTTATGCATTGAGCGATTTCATTATCTCATTGCTTATGGTACATTTATTCAAGATCATTTTCAGTAATGTCCGGTTTAAAAATTGCACTCAAAATATTTACTCCCTCTCCCCTCCGGGAGAGGGTTGGGGTGAGGGGGAAGAATGCCAGTATGATCTACCCGATAAGTTCTACCCCCCACCCTAACCCTCCCCCGCAAGGGGGGAGGGGACTTTTTTGATAGTAATGCAAGATTCTAACCAGACAATGCTGGATCATTTTACAAAAAATCTTCTTCTCCCTTGCCTGGATATGCTACCAGTAATAATCAAGGATATCTAGCAAAACAACCTGCGATGTCCAACGGGCTGCAAGGCTCGGATGGCCTCCGATGTTGTTTTGGATTTTCCGATAATCAGCCGGACACGATGAGTCGCAAGGAAGCATAAACACCCATTCCCATTTACCCCTGTACCTGCCATGCGAGTTGCTGCGCACACCGTTCTTCTCATTGACGACAATCTGGCCACCCGGACACCCCTGGTCGCCGCCCTCGAACTGGCCGACTATACCGTAGCGCTGGGCTCTTGCGCGGAAGAGGCGATGAAACTGCTGCGCACCCTGACCCCGGACATCATTCTCCTGGATGTGATGATGCCCGGCATGAATGGTTTTTCTTTCTGCCGCAAGCTGAAAAAAGACCCCAAATATCAGGATATCCCGGTCATCTTTCTCACCTCCCTTTCCCAGCAGACGGATATCGTCAAGGGGTTTGACGCCGGCGGCCAGGACTATATCATCAAGCCCTTCAATCAGCGGGAGCTGCTGGCCAGGGTCAGGACCCACATCCACCTGTACGACACGCTCCTGGAGAACAAGCGCTTAAGCCGCCTGGCCCTCGATGCCAACCGCTCCAAGAGTGAATTTCTGGCCTCCATGAGCCACGAGATCAGGACCCCTCTCAACTCCATCATCGGCATGGCAGAGGTCCTGGCCGAGACCGTTCTTTCCGCGGAACAGCACGACTATGTCCGCATCTTCCGCTCGGCCGGCGAGAACCTGCTGGAGATCATCAATGACATCCTTGATCTCTCAAAAATTGAGGCCGGCCAGACCGAGCTTGAATCCATCGACTTCGACCTCCCCACCCTGCTCGATTCGGTCACCACCCTTGTCACTCTGCGCGCCGATGAGCAGGAAACCAGGATCAGCAGCCATATCGACAGTAATGTGCCCATGTACCTCAACGGCGACCCCACCCGCCTGCGGCAGATCCTCCTCAACCTGGTGGGAAACGCGGTAAAATTCACCAGACGAGGCGAGGTGGAGATCAGGGTCTCGGTCAAAGAGCCGGAACAGGAGCTGTTTATTTCGATCATGGACACCGGCATCGGCATCCCGGCCGACAAACAGCAACTGATCTTCGACAGCTTCACCCAGGCGGATTCACTCACCACCCGCAAATACGGCGGCACCGGCCTGGGACTCACCATCTGCCAGAAGCTCCTGAACATCATGCAGGGGCGTATCTGGCTTATCAGCCATCCCGGAAAAGGATCCACTTTTTTCTTCACCATTCCTTTTTCGCCGGCGGCATCATCCCGCCCTGAAATCGATACCAACAGGGAATTCAAGCCGGCCCGCTGCGACCTGCTGCAGGCCGCCCGCATTCTCCTGGTCGATGACAACAGGGACAACTGCAACCTCATTCGTCTCTACCTGGACAACACCCCCTTTACCCTGAAGACGGCGGGCAATGGCCTGGAGGCTGTTACCAGCTTCTGCGCCAACCCCTCCGACCTGATCCTCATGGACATTGAGATGCCGGTCATGGACGGCTATGAGGCCACCCAGAAGATCAGGGAATGGGAGCAACGGCAGCAGCGGAAGCCTGTCCCCATCATTGCCCTGACCGCCCACGCCTTTATCCGTTTCAAAAAGAAGTGTCTGGACGCGGGCTGCAGCGACTTTTTGACCAAACCCGTGAAAAAATCAAGACTGATCGAGACCATTGCCACCCACCTCCAGCTCTGCCTCCAGATCCAGCCGGAGTCCGCTCCGCTGACGCCGGATTGGACCATGGACGGGGAAGAGGCCATGGCCATCAACAGGGTGATCCTGGATCAGAAACTTGCCAAGCTGATTCCCCGCTTCATGATCAATAAAAAAGAGGACGCCAAAAGGATGATGGCTACCCTGGAAACAAGGGCCATGGAGGATCTCAAGAAACAGGCCCACAGTATCAAGGGCACCTCCTGGATGTATGGCTTTACCCATCTGGGCAACACCTGCCAGGTCCTTGAACGATCCGCGGAGGAGGGGGACCATGTCCAGGCACGGTACTTGATTCAGGAGATCATCACCTACCTTGCCACCGTCCAGATCCACTACCAGAAAACAGATGAAGATGACAGCGAGGGTTGAGCCCGGCCCCTTGTTTTTTCGGTTTGATTTTGACGATGATACTGATAAGCTGAATAGGCGTTGCACCTATAGAGTACACTTCAATCTCTTGTATCTTCAGGGTGCCGGCCAAAAGCCGATAAATACGAAAACTGAGATTCTCCACCCAAGGAAAGACCATGTCCAAAACCATGAAAATTGTCCTGATTGATGACGACGAGGATCTCTGCGATCTTCTGACCATGAGACTTGAGGAATCCGGCAGATTCCAGGTCACCGCCAGCACCCGGAGTGAAACCGCCCTGGCACTGATCAAGAGTGAACAGCCGGATCTGGCCATACTCGACATCAATATGCCTGAGGCGCATGGTGTCGAAGTGGCCGCCTCCCTGGCGCAGGACCCGCAGACCGCCGACATCCCCATTCTCTATCTCACCGGCATGGTCAGCCCGGAAGAGGTGGAGCGGATGGGCGGCGGCCACAGCCTCCGCACCCTGATCTCCAAACAATCGCCCATAGCCGAGCTTATCACGGCCATTGACAGCCTGATACCTACCGACCCGCAACAATCCCGCCTTGCCTAGAATCCAAGCAAAGACAGCTCGCACAGCCCGTTTCGCGGCCATCGAAACCCTGTGCCAGCTCGAGCGAACCCATCTGCCGGTCGGTTCACTTTTTGACAAGGTGGCAGCCGAATGCGCACTCGATGGTCACGAGCGCCATCTGGCCATGAATCTTATTTACGGGGTGCTGCGCCAGCGACAGACGCTCGAAGCCCTGCTGCAATCCCTCTGCAGGCAGCCGCTCTCCAGGATCAAGACCTTTGTCCGCCAGGCGCTCCTCACCGGACTGTACCAGCTCTTTTTCCTGGACCGCATCCCCGAATCCGCAGCCGTCAATGAGACCGTCAAGGCCCTGCAGACAGCGCACCTGCCGAAAAGTCTGCAGGGCTTTGTCAACGGCGTCCTCCGGGAAAGCCTGCGCCGGAAGCAGACGCTCGCAGGCCTTCTCCACCAGGACAAGGCGGGAGACCCCTTCCTCAATCATCCCGATTGGCTGGTCCGGCGCTGGCGGCAACGATACGGCCGGGAAGAGATGCAGCGGATCTGTGCGACCAATAATCAGCAGTCCCCCCTGATCCTGCTGGTCAACACCTGCGTGACCAGCAGGGAACAGCTGCTGGCGGACATTGAGCAGGAAGGAATAACCGTGCAGCCGGGAGTATACAGCCGGGATGCCCTGATCCTGCCTGATTTCCATGGAACGGTCAGCAGACTGCCGGGCTACAGCCAGGGCCACTTCCAGGTCCAGGACGAGGCGGCCCAGCTGCTGGCGCTGCTGCTGGGCCCCATCCGCAAGGGCGGCCTCTACCTGGACGGTTGCGCCGGACTCGGCGGCAAGACCGGCAACCTGATCCAGCTCTGCGCCTCCTCCCAGGCCACCATCGTGGCCGTTGAACCCGACCTCCAACGCCAGCAGAAATTCAGCGAGAACATGGAGCGCCTCCATCCGGACGCAGCCGTCACCCTCCATGGTATGGATCTGGAGCACTTTGCCCAGGGCTGCGGCCTCCGCTTTGACGGCATCCTGATCGATGCCCCCTGCTCCGGCACCGGGGTCACCGGCCGGCATCCCGACATCCGCTGGAACCGGCAGGAGGGCGACCTTGCCCGTTACCAGCAGGTACAGCTGGCACTGCTGGAAGAGGCGGCAGGACTGCTCGCTGCCGACGGCACCCTGGTCTATGCCACCTGTTCCCTGGAGCCTGAGGAGAACGAGGAGCTCATCGCCCTCTTTCTGGGGCGGAACCCTGACTTTATGACGGATGAGTGCACCCCCTTCCTGCCGCCGGCAGCACGGGAACTGATCAGCAATAAATTTTTCGCGCCGCACCCAGGTCCTTCCATTGATGGTTTTTTCGGGGCCAGACTGGTGCGCGTATCAGGTAATAGAGGTCAGGAGTCAGCTTAATCAGGCGTTGTGCAGGCAACTACACCGTTTTCTGCCCTCTGTTCTCTTTTAAGGAGCAAAGCATGTCCCAACACCGTGTCATCTGGATCAGCCTGATCGTTCTCCTGCTTGTCGGCGCCATTTTCTGGTACCGCCTTTCTCCGGACACGGTTGAAGTCGTTGTCGCGCCGGTTGAACGGGGCTCAGTGGAAAAAATTGTGGCCAATACCCGGGCCGGGACCCTGAAGGCCTGCCGTCAGGCCTTTCTCTCTCCCGCCGTCGGCGGCCAACTTAACGTCCTGGCCGTGAAAAAAGGAGATCGGGTGAATCAGGGGCAGCTCCTGCTGGAGCTGTGGAACAAAGACCTTCTTGCCGAAAAAGCGTTGGCAACAAGTGAGGTCAGAACGGCCCTGGCCCAGGCGGAATCGGCCCGGATCCAGGCGGAAAACTCCAGCCGGGAAGCAAAGCGCCTCCAGCACCTGTTTCGGATTTCCGCCGTCTCGGAAGAGGATCGGGACAAGGCAACAAGCGTGGCCGAGGCCCAGCACTTTACCTACCAGGCAGCCCTTGCCGCAGCCGACACCAGCCAGGCCCGGCTGGGTGTCATCAGCGCCCAGCTGGAGCGAACCCGCCTGCTGGCGCCCTTTGCCGGCATTATCGCCGAGATCCACGGCGAGCTCAATGAGTATATCACCCCCTCACCGCCAGGCATCCCCACCCCGCCCGCCATCGAACTGCTGGACACCTCCTCTTTTTATGTGACCGCCCCCATTGATGAGGTGGACGCGGCCAAGGTCCAGGTGGGCGCCAAGGCCAGGATCACCATGGACGCCTTTGGCGACCGGCAGTTTGCGGCCCGCGTGCGGCGGATTGCCCCCTATGTCCTGGACATTGAGAAACAGGCCCGCACCGTGGAAGTGGAACTGGATTTCACCGATCTGAAAAAAGACCAAAGGCTCCTGGCAGGGTACAGCGCGGATGTGGAGATCATCCTTGAGGAACGGAGCAACACCCTGCGTATTCCCACCCAGGCCCTGCTGCCCGGGAACAAGGTTTATGTCTATGGGCCGAAAACCGGGCGCCTGCAAGAGAGGACCATCCGGACCGGGCTGAGCAACTGGGATCGGACCGAGGTCATCGAGGGACTGGAGCCAGGCGAACTGGTTGTCACTTCCATCGATCAAGCGGGCCTCAAAGACGGAATACCGGCCAGGATTTCGAAAGAGGAATCGACAACAAAATGATCCACCTCCAGCACATTGAACGGGTCTTCCAGGTGGGCGAGGAAGAGGTCCATGCCCTCGCGGATGTGTCGATGAATGTCGAAGCCGGCGAATATATCGCCATCATGGGGCCGTCCGGCTCGGGCAAGTCCTCCCTGCTCAATATCCTGGGCCTCCTCGATCGCCCCGACGGCGGCTCCTATGAGCTGGACGGGATCAAGGTCTCGGAACTGGATGAAAAAGAGCAGGCCCGGATCCGCCGCCACAAGATCGGCTTTGTCTTCCAGTTTTTTCACCTGGTGCCGCGCCTGACCGCCTTCGAAAATATCGCCCTGCCCCTGATGCTCTCCGGCATGAAGCAGGATGAACGGCAGACCAGGGTCACCGCAGCCCTGGCCGCCTTTGGTCTGGGCAATCGGGCCCAGCACCGGCCGGACCAGCTGTCAGGGGGGCAGCGGCAGCGGGTGGCCATTGCCAGGGCCACGATCATGCAGCCCTCGGTAATCCTGGCCGATGAGCCCACCGGCAACCTGGACCGCCATTCCGGCATTGAGGTGGCGGAGATCCTCGAGGAGCTGAACCACCAGGGCATCACCCTGATCATCGTCACCCACGACCCGGATCTGGGCCGACGGGCGCGTCGCCGGATCCTGATGGTTGATGGCCGCATTGAGAAATAGGCTGAAGGCTGAAGAGCGTCCGGCTATTCGCCGGACTGGAAGACTGAAGCTAAGCCGCTGTAAAAAAATAACATGGCCATCTAAGTGCCCGGAGCGGCATAAGGCGTAACGAAATAGATATAAATTTTCGTAATGGCTCCTAAAAACAAACGGGCCAAAGGCCCGCGTACTTCAACCTTCAGACTTCGGCCTTTAGCCTTCAGCCTTTTCCTAAAAAACCATGCAGATCCGCGACATCCTTTCCTTCACCATGCGGGCGGTCACCGCCAATCGCGGCCGCACCCTGCTCACGCTGCTCGCCATGGCCATAGGGGTCAGCTCCGTTGTGGTCCTCATCTCCCTGGGCGACAGCGCCAGGCGCTATGTGATCGATCAGTTTGCCTCGCTCGGCACCAACCTCCTTATCGTCCTGCCCGGACGCTCAGAGACCACCGGCGGTCCTCCGCCCCTGCTGGGCGCAACCCCCCGCGATCTGACCCTGGAGGATGCCATGGCCCTGACCCGCTCCCGCACGGTGCGGAGGATAGCACCCCTCATCGCCGGTTCCGCGCCCGTATCGTTCCGCCAGCTGGAGCGGGAGTTGATGGTGCTGGGCTCCACCTCGGAGCTCTATGAAATCCGCCATCTGGGCCTGCGCCGGGGCTCTTTCCTGAAACCCGGCGACCCGACCCGCGCCGAGGCCGTCTGCGTGATCGGCCTGAAGGGCAAGCAGGAACTCTTCGGCAACGAGCCGGCCATTGGCCGCTGGCTGCGCATCGGTGACCGCCGTTTCCGGGTGATCGGGGTTCTCTCCTCGGCCGGAGTCTCCCTCGGTGCCGATCTGGGGGAGGTGATCATCATCCCGGTGGCGGCAGCGCAGGCGCTGTTCAACACCTCCTCGCTGTTTCGTATTCTGGTGGAGGCCACAAGCCCTGAAGCATTGGCACAGACCAAGCAGGCCATCCTCGACATCATCCGCGTCCGCCATGAAGGAGAGGATGATATCACGGTCATTACCCAGGGAGCGGTCCTGTCCACCTTTGACCGGATCTTCACGGCGCTGACCCTGGCGGTGGGCGGCATTGGTGCCATCAGTCTGGTGGTGGCCGGGATCATGATCATGAACGTCATGCTGGTGGCCGTCTCCAACCGGCGGACGGAGATTGGCCTGCTCAAGGCCCTGGGGGCGTCACGCAACCAGATCCTGGGACTCTTCCTCACCGAATCAACCATCCTCTCGACCATTGGGGCCATCATCGGACTGATCCTGGCCCTGCTCGGCATGCGGCTGGCAGCCTTTCTCTTCCCCCAGTTTCCCCTGCAGCTGGCCCCCTGGTCACCGGCCATCTCCCTGGCAGTGGCCCTGATCACCGGGATCATCTTCGGCGTGCTGCCGGCACGCCGGGCAGCCGCCCTGGAACCAGCCCTGGCCCTGGCGCGGCGTTAGGCAGATACCATACAAGGAGTTGTTGCAAACCATGCAGGCACTGGACTTTTTCTGGTACACCATCAACGGCGTCCGCGCCCAGCGGCTGCGCAGCTTTCTGACCGCCACAGGCATCGGCGTGGGTATCGGCGCGGTGGTCCTGCTCACCTCCCTGGGAGAAGGGCTGCATCACTTTGTCCTGGCCGAATTCACCCAGTTCGGCACCAATCTTATCGCCATCAATCCCGGCAAGGTTACCACCCATGGCATCTCCGGGGCCCTGATCAGCAATGTGCGGCCGCTCACCATCGAGGACGGCGAGATCCTCAAGCAACTGCCGCAGATCCTGGATGTGGTCTCCGTGGTGCAGGGCAATGGTGCGGTGGAGGCCGGTAAACGCCAGAGACGGACCACCATCTACGGGGTTGATGCCTCTGCCTCCAGGGTCTGGAGGTTTGCCGTGGCCGCAGGCCGCTTTCTCCCGGATGATCCTCCCCGGGCTGCCCGTTCCTTTGTGGTCCTCGGCAGCAAGGTACGGCAGGAGTTATTCGGCAGCGATCAGGCCCTGGGGATGCGGGTCCGCATTGGCGGCGAGACCTTCCGGGTCATCGGCTCCATGGAATCAAAGGGTCAGTTGCTGGGTTTTGATCTCGACGATGCCGTCTATATCCCCACCAGCAAGGCCATGGCCCTGTTTAATCGGGAAAGTCTCATGGAGATAGACCTGCTCCACAGGACCGGCAGCAGTTCCGCCGCCGTGGCCGAGAAGGTGAGGAAGGTGCTCAAGGACCGCCATGGCAGTGAGGATTTCACCATCACCACCCAGGAAAAGATGCTGGAGGTGCTGGGCGGGGTGCTGGGCACCCTGACCATCGCGGTGGGCGCACTGGGAGGGATATCCCTGCTGGTGGGCGGAGTCGGCATCCTGACCATCATGTCGATTGCGGTCAATGAACGCACCGGCGAGATCGGGCTGCTCCGGGCCCTGGGGGTTGAACGGAGCCAGATCCTCGCCCTCTTTCTCGGCGAGGCGGTGGTGCTGGCAGCCATCGGCGGACTGGCCGGACTGGGGTTGGGGGTGGGGGGATCGTGGCTTGTCAGTCTCCTGGTACCGGCCCTGCCGACCCACACCTCCTGGGCCTATGTGGCCTCAGCCGAGCTGCTGGCCGCCCTGGTGGGGTTGCTGGCAGGGGTCTTGCCCGCCCGCCGCGCCGCAAGACTGCATCCGGTTGAGGCGCTGCGAACGGAATAAGGGTGGATTGCTGCCTTTCGGCTACGCTGCAGGCAACAACAAACCACCGGTTCTCATTGCCCGATCTTGAGTCCAAACATCCCCTGCAGCGCCGCCGGCAGATCGGCCGGCAGGATCACGGTCTTGGCATTGGCGGAAGTACCCAGTTGCTGCAAGCTGGCAATATACTTCTCGCCCAGCAGGTAGAGGGCCGGCAGCTGCTCGGTTCCTATCCCCTGCTGTACCAGGGCCAGGGCATCCTTGGTGCCATTGGCCAGGACAATCCGGGCCTCGGCTTCCCTCCTCGAGGCCTCAAGATTCCCCTCCGCCTCCAGGATGGCCTTCTGTTTCTGGCCTTCCGCCTTCAGGATAGCGGCCTGTTTTTCCCCTTCGGCCTCGGTGATGGCCGCCCTTCGAATCCGCTCAGCCGCTGCCTGACGCTCCATGGAGGCCTGCATGGTGGTCGATGGCTTGATGTCCTGGATCTCGATGCTCTTGACCGTCAGCCCCCAGTCCTCCAGATCATTGGCGATGGCCTGGACAAGCTTTAATTTAATCTGTTCCCGGGAGCTGAGGGCATCATCGAGGTCCATCTGACCGATGATGGCCCGCAGGTTGGTCATGATCAGATTTCTGGTGGCATTTTCATAATAATCGATGCCGAAAATGGCCTTGTGCGGGGTATGAATATTGATAAAGGCAATGGCATTGGTGATGATCACCGCATTATCACGGGTGATGACCTCCTGGCTGGGGATGTCGAGCGAGATGTCCTTGCGGGTTACCTTGGCGGCAATGGTATCGACATAGGGGATAATCAGATTCAGACCCGGCGTCAGCGTCGCATGATATTTACCGAGCCGCATGATGACATACTCATAGCCCTGCGGAACAATCTTGACCCCGTTGGCAATGGTCACAAACACCAGTACCAGAATAGCCACGACAATAATGAGACCCACATTCATGCTTTATTCCTCCTGTCAGAGATTTAGAGGCCGTTATGAAACAAGCAAGGTTTGTTTCTTGATTGTTTCATCTACGGCCTCTTATGCCGCTTCCAAGAAACAGCCAATCTTTTCCGGCTGTTTCTTGGAAGCGGCGTCTGGGAAATACCATACAAGGGGCCGTTACGAAAGTAACTGACTCATGGGAACCAGTTTGTTCCGGCTCCTATTACGGATTTATCTTGTACAGTGTCCTCTCATTGAGAACGGCCCAGCGCTGTCAGCGTACCCTTTCCACCTTGAGGATCCGATCTTTCCGGTCGGGAGAGATAACACCAATCACCCGAACCCGGTTACCGGTCTCAATCGGCTCATCCGCCACATACATCCAGGATTCCTCACCCAGCACCGGGACAGAAAAAGCGACCCGGCCAGACTCGCCGGGAATCAGGGCCCGGGTTGCAGCAATCCCGGTCTGACCGATGGCAGCCTGTTCATCCTCTACCCGGGACTTCATTTTTTTTCGTGGCACAAAGAGACGAAACCAGAAGAAGGTGAAAGCAACACTGGACACAGAAAACACCAGCAATTGCCACTTCAATGAGATCTCGGGGAGGAGGGCCATAACCAGACCCGTCACCAGCGCCCCCAGGCCGAACCAGAAAATAGTGAATGACGGCACCACTATCTCCATGAGAACCAGGATGATCCCCAAAACAATCCAGTGCCACCATAAAATATTTCCCATCACCCTCCCCTCTCTTTGAGAGTAAACCAACAATCCTATCCGTTTGCGCAGACACCCTTATGCAAACCCGGACCATCCAGGCTCTCATCTTTGCGGACAGGGTCCCTGAAAGAGGACAATCTCATTTTCCTTTTTGCTCCCGGCCTGCTATATTGACATTAGATAAACAGAATCATATGTTAATTTGTTGTTTAAAGCAATCACAACGACTCTGCCGAAACAAACTGAACCCACACTTATTGAGTTCTTGCAAAAGCTCATATGTGTAACGCCCGATAAAGAGGGAGAGAATAAATATGTACCTCCAATATTATCAACTTGCCCAAAAACCATTTCAAATAAACACCGACCCTGCATTCCTCTGGTTTGGTGAAAAACACAAAGAAGCACTCGCCACCCTGAAGTACGGAATCCTGGAGAATAAAAGTTTTCTGCTGTTAACAGGCGATGTCGGTGTGGGGAAAACGACGATTATCAACGCCTTACTCGAAGTGCTTGATAAAAATGATCTGGTTGCGGTTATCAATGACCCAATGCTCGACAAGCTTGATTTTTTTACCCATATCGCCAAGGCCTTCGGTCTGTCTGGAAACTGTACGACCAAAGGACATTTTCTCATCACCTTCGGGAAGTTTCTGCTCGAACAGCACTATCAGGGCAAGAGAATCTTACTCATCGTCGATGAATCTCAACTGCTGAGCCACGAGCTCCTTGAAGAGATCAGACTTTTTTCCAATCTCGAAAAAAACGGGACCAAGCTGATCAATATATTCTTTGTCGGACAGCTTGAGCTCAATGATATCCTTCTTCTACCCGAGAATAAGGCAATCAGGCAGAGAATAACGGTGAACTACAACATTCCCCCTTTGTCCTTTGAAGAGACGGAAAAATATATTGAATATCGTCTGGCTGTTGCCGGAGCGACCAGAAAAATCTTTGACAAGAGTGCCATTCGCGAAATTTTTCACTTCTCAAAGGGATACCCCCGTCTGATTAACGTCCTCGCTGATCGGGCGTTATTAACGGGATTTATCGCCTCAAACAAACATATAGGGATAAAGATCATCAAAGAATGCGCGCTCGAATTGGATATTTCTTCAAACAACACTCAGCTGCACAGCAATACACAAAGCAGAAATCAAGAGAAGAGATCAAGAGGTAACAGACACGCTGCCCTGAGATACATAGGCTACGCCGTCATTGTCTGCCTCCTTTTCATCCTCGCATATCTCCCCTTTACATATATCACTTCCCATTCATCAGCTCCCTTCTTCCCCCCTTACTTTTCAAAGATTCAGGCCCTCCTGCCAGCGGGGATCAACAAGAAACAGGAAGATATTCCTCCCGAAGCTCCACCCGAACCGCCTCCAACACATCCCGCACCTCCAGAGAATATTGTCATTCCCGGAAATATTCCAGCTGCACCGCCGGTAGATATATCTGTAGCAAAAACAAGTGCTCCGGTACCTCCGGCATCTCCGGCACCTTCAGAAGACATTGTCATTCCCGATAATATTCCTGAGTCACCAGGGGCGGCTCTGCCCCTGGCACAGGAAAGGACATCCCTGGATAAAACCGTATTCCCTGCTGACAATACGGTCGAAGGCCTTGATACCGAGCGTCCTCTTGGTATTCTGGTCATTTCCTTTGCCAGCGACTCCCTGGAAATAAGCTCCGCATCTTTGGCAGAACTGGAAAAATTCGCCGATGCAGTAGTACACAGGAAAAATGCAAAGATACTTATCCGAGGATATACCGATTCGTCCGGCAGCATACTTTACAATAAAAAACTCGCTGGATTTCGGGCAAGTTCGGTTAAAAATATTTTAGCAGGGAAAGGAATCCCCATTGATAGAATCAGTATAGCCTCCGATGAAAATACAACGGATGACACCGCGGGACAAGGAACCAGGCGGGTCGAGGTAGAGGTACTGCCCGAATGACCACTCCTTTGGTTACCCGTTCTTCTTTGCAGGGTAACCAATTTCTCCATCTATCATTCGGGAGATATGAGCGCAGCAGACCAGTATTCAGGGGATTTTACCACAATACATTCCATGCCCGGCAGGACTAGACAGACCAGGTTCCCGCCGCCCCGCAGTCAATCCAACCTGATTGTCCATTAACACTGGTTTTCCCTGGACAACCGTGGATATCACCGATGACATAGAGTTTTTTCATGAGCGACGAAAAAGACGGAGTTAATTCCGGCTGATTTCCCGCAGGAATTTTTCCGCCTCTGGATATTCAGGAAAACCATCTTTGACGGCAAGACTTTTCTTAAGTTCAATTTTTGCCTGATCTTTTTGCCCGTCGGCGTAAAGAGCCAGGGCAAGATGATAACGCAGGGTCGGCATATCAGGCACCTTTTCCGTCGCCATGCTGAATTGGGTCAAGGCCAGTTTATAGGAACCCCGCTTATAATGAACCCATCCCAGAGTATCCGCGATGTAAGGATCTTCGGGAAATGCCTCCTTGGCGATAAGCGCCAGGCGCAATGCCTCTCCCAGATCAGGTTGCGGGTTATTGGCAATCAGCCAGGCAAGATTGTTGGCTGCGGCGGCAAACTTCGGCCGAAGTTCCAACGCCTTTAAATATGCGGTTTTGGCACCGGCATGATCACCACTTTGGTCGAGCAAAGTCCCCAAGGCCATGTAAACCCCGGCAAAGGAGGGATCTTTTTCCGTCAGGATTTTGTATTCTTTGATGGCCTCTGCTGTTTTCCCCATGCGTACCAGAAGATTAGCGGTCATGGCATAGGTTCGAGGAGAGTCAGGGGCAATTTCCCGGGCTTGGCGCAAGACTTTTAAGGCCTCATCCGGGGAAGAACCATATTTGTCAAGAAGCCCGGCCAGCAGCAGTAAATAATCAAGATTCCCTGGGGAATCCCGCAGTTGTTTTCTGACCAGAACAATGGCCTCGTCCGCCTTCTTCTGCTGGATCAATATTCCACTCAATGCTACCAGCGCCGGGCTGAAATCCGGCTGTATCGTCAAAATCTTCTCAAGGGTCTCTGTTGCTTTCTGGATATTTTTTTGGGCAAGGTAGGCTGCGGATTCATTATAAAGGAGTTCGACATTTTCCGGAGCATGGGTCTCCATCTCCGCGAATAGTTTTACGGCATCATCAATTTTCCCGAGAGACAAAAGAGATTTTCCCACGATCATCGCCGCCCGAAAATTGCCTGGCGCTAGCTGTAATGCCTTGACGGCTTCTTGCCTAGCCCCCTCAAAATCTTTTTTCAGGTACAGATGATGGGCCATCAGGATGTGCACATCAGGATCATTGGGAGCGAGCTTGAGGGCCTGATCAATCGCATTATAGGATAACTGCGTTTCGCCCTTGTTGAGAAGGGCGACCCCCTGCAGATAAAAGGCCTCTCCCCAGCGCGGAACATCCCTGACGAGACGGTCGAGAATAATCAGGGCTTCACTGTTTTTCTGATCCCGGATCAGCAATTTGGCCTTGACGAGACTGGCCATGGGCTGTTGAGCATCCTTGGTCAAAACCGCTGCAACTTCCTGGGATGCAAGCTCATATTTGCCGGTTTCATAGTAAAAATTGGCCAATATTGCCTGGATATCCGCAGGTTTTGACGATTTACCCATGGCTTCTTTATAAGCTTTTTCTGCCTTTTCAAGATTTTCGGTTTTATAATAAAAATTACCCAGCACAAGATAGATCTCGGCGGAATCAGGTTTTTTTGCGATGGCCGCCAGGATATTTTTTTCTGCCTCAGCCCGGTTCCCCTTACGCATATAAAACTTCGCCAGATCCAGATACGATTCCGGCGAATCTGGATTCTTGGCCAGTAATGTCTGCAGAATCTGTTCGGCATCCTGGTCTCTTTTCTGACTCATATAGAATGCGACAAGGGCTTTGAGATTCTTTGCATCAGGGTCAATTTTTATGGCTTCTTTCAGTTCTGCTTCCGCTTCATTGTTTTGGTTTAATGCCGTCAAAACATGTGCGTGGATAATATGATAGCGGCTATTCCCGGGCTTCAGCTGCAATGCCTGCATAATAGCCTTTTCTGACTCGGCAGCCTGTCCTTCCGCCAGCGCAATCTGGGCAAGCAAGGCGTATGCCTCAGGAAACGCCTTATTCACCTTCAAGATTGCCAGAACCTTGTTCCGGCTTTCCTTCAAATTTCCCCCCAGAAAATAGATCTCAGCTATTTTTATAAGGGCATCAGTATTGCTCGGGTCAAGGCTTCCAGCCCGCTCAAGTTCTTTAAAGGCCTCATTGGGCTGACCGGTTTTCAGATAGGTCAGTCCGAGCTGATAGCGTGCCTCCGCATATTTTGGGTCAATCTGAATGGCATTACGAAACTCAATGATGGCGGCCTTATTATTTTTGGCTGTGACATATTCCATACCCCTTTGATAATGTTTCATCTTTTTTCCCGCCGGATCAGAGCAGCCACTCATCGACAAAAGAAGGCAGAAGACAATCAGGGCATAAAAGGATTTTTTCACACAATTCATAATAATTTCTCCTTGTTAAATATAAGAAAGAGACCTCTGCAAAAATAATTGAATTTTTATTATACTATTATCAAAAAGTGTCATATAATTTTTTTATTAGACGAATGTAAAAGAAGAAGAGAGAAATCATCAAGATAAGACTGTCACAATTTACAAAAAAAAAAAGCGGGAAATCATATAGCAGACCAGTAAAATTTTATTAAAAGAAAACTTTTCAGATTTACAGAACAGGCAGATTGATCACGCTAGGGAATCAAATTTCATTACTCTCTTTTACAGATTGAGGTGCACTATGAGTCGGGCAATGTGGATGAAAAAAAGGATTTTTCGGAGAAAAGTAGATTATACTTTTTATTCCCCGGCAAAAAAAGCTTGTTGGCTTTTCCTGTTCCTCGCCATGGGTATTTTTTGGTTGAATACCACAACAGCAAAAGCTGAACAGCTAAAAGCAGGAGAAGCACCAGGTGCTGAGTATACCATTGGCCCCGGCGACATTTTGGAGATCTCCGTTTTTGGCGAACCCGACATATCAAAGACCGTTTTTGTTCGTATTGACGGCAGAATTTCCCTGCCTCTGATCGGGGATATTCAGGCTGCCGGCACCACAGCCCCAATCCTTGCAAAAAACATAGCTGACAAACTGGTCAAGTTTGTTGACGACCCGAATGTAACCGTGACCCTTTCGGCAAGCAAGAGCAAGGTCTATTATATTCTCGGGCAGATCAAGACGCCTGGCGAATATCCTATCACCCAGCCCATTGACGTCCTTCAAGCAATTGCTAGAGCGGGGGGATTGCTGGAGTGGGCCAAAAAATCCAAAATCATGATAGTGAGCGGATCGGGAGCATCTGAAAAAGTAACATACTTTGATTATGATGAATTTCTGGGAGGAGGGAACATTGGACAAAATGTTACGCTCAAGCCTGGCGATACCATTGTGATTCCTTAAAAACAAAGGAGGATTTGATGCACGTAGCTGAAAAACAGAGCATCTCCTGGCTCATTTTTGCCTTACTTTTACTGCTGCCTGTCTATGCCGGAGCGGGTCAGAATGTTCTGCACGGCGAAATTACCCTGGGACAGGATTATGATTCAAATATCAACAGGGAATCTTCGGCGAAGCAATCGGAATGGAGATCCACCATCACCCCGGGCCTTACCTATACTCACACTGAGCCGACAAATACCTTGACGATCAAATATGCACCAAGTGTTATTTACAGCTATCTCAGAGACGATATACGTATCCATCAATTTGCCTCAGGCCGATACGATATCTCCCTATCCCAGAAGCTGCTGCTTTATTTTCAAGATAAGTATATTTTGTCCGACGACCCGTATGCGGATCCCCTCTCCAGCACGAGCACGAATCAAGGAGATAACGGAGATACGAGTATTCAAATTTCTGACCGCCGCGGCAGACATCGTTACTGGGCCAATAATTTCACCACCGGGGCCAGCTACGAATATGCCCAGGAAAGTTTTGTGAAGCTGGGTTATCAATATTATATCCTGGATAACAAGGAGGCGGCGTTTTCCGACTTTGTCAAACACTCCCCAGACGTTTCGATCCTGCATCGCTTGAATCACCAATGGTCTACCAAGCTTGATTACCGATTTATCAAGGGGGACTTTGATCACTCCGGAAATTCGGCCGGTAACAACGTCAGCCTCACTGAAAATGATCTCATCACGAACACATCCAATCTGTACCTTTATTATAAGACAACCCCTTTTACCAAGATCTTTGGTCATTACGGATATTCCCAAACAAATTTCGATGGATTGCAAAACGATTTTAATGTTCACACCATGGCAGCGGGTACGGATCATCAGTTTTCACCTACCTTAAACCTGAGTGGTGAAGGTGGTATATCACTGCTCCAGAGGGATAATTTGTCGGATACCGATGCGCCCTACCTGCGGATCGCACTGTACAAGACGTGGGAAAGAAGCTCCTTGTCTCTGTCGGCGGACAGCGGTATCGATGAGCAATATTTCAGCGGCACGAATGACCAGGGGCTCAGTCGCTACTGGGCAGTCAGGAGTGCTTTCAATTATACCTTCACCAAAGATGTAACAGGCACAGCAGGCCTCTCGTATCGAGAGGACACCTATCTCGACCGGGTTCCGCAACAAAAAGAACAGCAACTTCAGGGGGATGTTCGTCTTGCTTATTCTTTTTCCAGGTGGTATCAGGTGGCGATCAGATATACCTACATCAATCACAGCGCTGATTTGGAGATGAACCAATATAACGATCACCGCATCTTTCTCCAACTGTCAGCGGCAAAAGATCTGTTAAAATGGTAGTTTCAGCCGCAACCGGTAAAAACTGGATAGATGATTTCCGACGCAGTTGATTATTTTCATAAATTATAGAAAACCAAGAGATAAACAATGAAGACAGAACAACCGCAAGTTGACCTCCTAAACAAATACGTAAATTTATTTCTGAGCTGGCATAAGCTGATTATTGGATGTCTGCTGCTGGCTCTTACCGCCGGGTTTACCGTCTATCTCTTCATTCCCAAGGTGTATCAATCCACCGCTTCAATTATTTATCAACAACAGAAGATTAATCCTTCAAAAATATCCCCGGAGGAAGAAAAACGCATAGATGAAATGGTCAATACCGTGACCCAGCAGGTGACAAGCAGGACAAGTCTTGAAAAGATTATCAAGGAGTTCGATCTTTATCATGAATCGCTGGAGAAAATTCCCATTGAGGATGTTATCGCCAAGATGCGGGAGGAAGATATTCGAGTCAGCGTTCAGCGAAACAAGGGAAATGTCTTCAGTGTCTCATTTCAAGGAGAAAAACCTGATCAGGTCATGCGGGTAACCAATGCCCTGGCCTCGAAATTCATTGAGGAAAATTTGCGGGTACGGGAGGAACGGGCGACGGAAACAACCGCCTACATTAAAGATGAACTGCGGATGGGTAAGGAAGTCCTTGATAAAAAAGAGGCACTTACCCGGGATTACAAGTTGAAATATTACAATGAAATGCCCGATCAACGAGAGTCCAATATGAATAGGCTGAACGCTCTGCAGGAACAATTGCAAGCCAATCAGGACAGAATTCATACCCTTGAACAAACTCGACTGCTTGTCTCGGAACAACTTGCTAGGCAGAGAAATCGGCCGAGGACAGCGACCAGCGATGTTATTAGTGGGGCTGCTAATGATCTTGCCGCGGAGCGGAAACACCTGCAAGGATTATTGGTAAAATATACCCCGGATCATCCGGCCGTGAAACGGTCCGAAAAACGAATCAAACAACTTGAGCAGGAACAAGATTCTCTTCCAGCAAAAGCCAGGATTACCACGGGCCAATCAGGAGTGGCGACAGCGACAGCCACTCCCTTGAAAGGTTTAAAAACAACCGATTTTTCCATTCAACTCAAAGAGATTGAGCTGAACCTGAAGACCTTGCGAGATGAAAACAAAAACATTCGCAACCAGATCAAGACCTATCAGGGATGGATAGATGCGACCCCAATCCGCGAGGCCGAATGGACGGCCTTGACAAGGGACTATAATCAACTGAAAAGTTATTATGACACTCTTCTCGCCCAGAGTCTTACCGCAGCTGCGGCGGAAAGTATTGAGATGCGTCAGAAAGGCAGCCAGTTTAAACTTATTGACCCAGCGTATCTGCCGGAAAAACCAGTCGAGGGAAATTTCTTAAAAATTATTATGGTGGCGATGACTCTTGGACTCGCCACCGGATTTGGCCTGGTTCTTGGGTTTGATTTTATGGACACTTCTTTTAAAAACGTACAGGAAATTGAGAGTTTTCTGCACGTTCCCGTAACCTGTACCCTGCCGTTCATTGTCTTAGAAGCAGAAAAAAAACAGGAAAAGAGAAAGAATTTTTTATGGTATTGCTTTTTTATTGTCTGGTTGTTCGCCCTGATCGCAGCGACCGTTTTTTTATGGAATCGTGGCACTATTATTTTTTAATAGGTCAGGAGTCATAAAAAAACTACTACTGATCTGTTAAATTCTTTTAAAGTTAGTCTTTAGCGCTCCGATTTGTGAGCGTCGGCAAAAAAATACCTTTAACGTTTGTGAGGAAATTGAAAATGGGCAAGTTATCACAAGCATTCGAAAAGACATCCTCCACAACACAGCAACCGGCAGCTTCCGTGAAGCCAGCGCCGCACAAAACTCAGGAACAAATCGATCCCCCCCCTGCGCAGGCTTTTGCTGAAAAAGTTGGGAATACCAGTGGTTGGCTTACCCATGACCGGTGGGATAAACGGCTGCAACTCTCCACAGATCCACATTTACCGTTTTTTGAAAGCTTCCGGCGTCTTCGAACGCCCATCCTCTATCCCTCTTCGGGAAAGCTTCCAAAAACAATCCTGGTGACAAGCGTGGCCCCGAACGAGGGTAAGGGATTCATCTGTGCGAATCTGGGCATTGCCCTTGCTCAAGGAATGGAACATCACGCCCTGATGCTGGACTGTGACTTCCGACGCCCAACCCTTGCCCCCCTCTTTGGCCTTCCCAATGAAACAGGCCTTGTAGATCATTTGCAGAACAATATAGACCTTGCACTCCTTATCAGAAAAACCGGACAGGATAAACTTTCTTTAATTCCGAGTGGCAAACCACCCCGGAATCCCTCTGAATTGCTGGATTCCAGCAGGATGGTAGCGCTCATCGATGAACTTGCCGACCGCTATCAAGACCGCGTCATTCTTTTTGACAGCCCCCCCAATATGGTCGCCTCTGAAACAAGTATTTTAGCCAAGCATCTTGACGGAGTTATTCTTGTTATCCGCTATGGCGCTTCGAAAAAAGAGCAGGTTCAAAAATTTATTGAGACCATCGGGCCGGAGAAAATATTAGGCCTCGTCTTTAATGCCTATCCAGAAAATACGATGGAATCATTTGTGGATAAAAAAATGGGCTACGGCTACCAGAAGTATTATTCCTGATAAAACAAAAACAATGCTTGTATATAAGGCTGGAGAACACACATATGAAAAAAGGAAAGACAAATGATCTCTGATGCAGTGCAGGAACTGGAAAGGAAAATTGCAGAAAAAAAATTGCTGGTAGGTGTTATCGGACTTGGTTATGTAGGACTGCCCCTGAGCTTTACCTTCATGCGCAAAGGATGCCGCGTACTTGGCTTTGACCTGGATTCGACCAAGATCGAGAAGATCAGGGCCGGACAGAGCTATATCAAGCATATAGCCGCGGAAGAATCGACCGCCTTCATCAAAAAAGGACTCTTTGATGCCACGGTCGATTTTTCCAGGCTCAGCGAGCCCGACGCCCTGCTGATCTGTGTACCGACCCCCCTCACCAAAAGCCGGGAACCAGACCTGCAATATATCATCGCCACCGGTGAG
The DNA here is from genome assembly GCA_963776835.1 of uncultured Pseudomonadota bacterium. Lineage (GTDB taxonomy): Bacteria > Desulfobacterota > Desulfobulbia > Desulfobulbales > Desulfocapsaceae > UBA2270. Next base: position 89,436 of record CAVZOB010000003.1, on the reverse strand, counting down.
GCCATTGCCAGGCAACTCCGGCCGGGACAGATTGTGGTGCTGGAAAGCACCACTTATCCCGGCACCACTGTCGAGATTCTGCAGCCCATTCTTGAACAAAGCGGCCTGATCGCCGGTCGAGATTTCATCCTTGCCTTTTCACCGGAGCGGGAAGATCCCGGCAACCCCCATTTCGGCACCGCCACCATCCCCAAAGTAGTGGGCGGGACGGACGAATATTCCTCACACCTTACCCAGCAGCTTTACGCCATCGCCATCGAACGGGTGGTGCTGGTGTCCTCCACCCAGGCAGCGGAATTGACCAAACTGCTTGAGAATATCTTTCGCAGCGTCAATATCGCCCTGGTCAACGAGCTGAAGGTGCTTTGTCACCGGATGGGCATCAACCTCTGTGAGGTAATCGAGGCCGCCAGCACCAAGCCTTTCGGCTTCATGCCCTTTTATCCCGGCCCGGGTCTGGGCGGGCATTGCATCCCCATCGACCCATTTTACCTGACCAGCAAGGCGCGAGAGTACGATCTGCAGACCAAGTTCATAGAACTGGCCGGCGAAGTAAATTCCTCCATGCCCTATTATGTAATTCAGCGGACCCAGGAAGCGCTGAACGAGAGGAGCAAATCCCTGAAAGGAGCCAAGGTGCTGGTGCTTGGCGTGGCATATAAAAGGGATGTGGATGATCCCCGAGAATCGCCGTCCTTCAAGATCATGGACCTTCTGCTCCAAAAGGGCGCCGAGGTACAATACAATGATCCCCATATCCCTGTCCTTCTACCCAGGCGAAAGCACTCCCTGACATTATCCAGTGTGGAGCTTACCCCGGAAACCCTGTCTGCCGTCGACTGTGTTCTGCTGGCCACCGATCACTCCGCCTATGACTATGATTTCATCTGGCAACATGCGCAACTCATCGTCGACACCAGAAATGTGTATCGAAAAAAAGAACATCTGGCCAAGGTATATTTTGCATAAGACATCTCAACTACTCAAATCTGCAGAGCTGCGGACTCCAGCCATTTTTGAAAGTAACGCCACTTGCGGTATGATACCTGGGAGATAAGGGAATCATCCATCATCTAGCCTTTTAAATGCATAGCTCAAGCCCTACAGGCCCAAAGACCACAGAATAAAGTTTTCGCAAGTCAAGCCACCCTGGTGATAAACAATGCGGGACATATTAACGACAACAACACAAAAAGAGATTTCAAGACTGGCACAGAACTCTAAAATTCTGTTTGACCTCTTACCGGACATGCTTCTGCTCATCAAAGATGATTTCACGATTGAGCGCATGAATGCGGCAGCCATAGCCGCATTCGGCAACCACCAGGACCGGAAATGCCACCAGGTCATAACCGGATTGGACAGCCCTTGCGATGCAAAGTTATGTCCCTTTAGCGGTTCGATAAATCAAAAGCAATGTGGCCAGGTCATCGAAAGAAAACTTAATGATAATTTTTTCATAGAATACAGTTATGTCCCCTTTGAAGGGTATCAGCAGGACAACCTTGTTCTTGTTATTATCCGCGATATTACCCAAAAAAAACTCTATGAGCTGGAGCTAAAACAATACAGTACAAATATCGAAAAGGTTCTCCAGGAGAAAATCGCCAATCTGCAAGAGAGCGAGCTTGAACGACAGCAATTATCGCGCGAGGTGAATCATCTCAAAAAAGAGACAGAACGTTATACCGATCGCGACCAGATGATCGGCGAGAGCAAGGCGATACGTACCCTCCGCGAGACTATTTATCAAGTTGCCGAATCCAATGCCACCATCCTGATTACCGGTGAATCAGGCACCGGCAAGGAATTGATAGCGGACCTGGTATACAAGCACAGCAGCAGGGTGGGGAAATGTTATTTAAAGTTTAATTGTGCCGCTGTTACGGAAAGCCTGCTGGAAAGTGAGCTTTTTGGTTATGAAAAGGGCGCCTTTACCGGGGCCACATCCACGAGAAGGGGGAAATTCGAGGAAGCCGATGGCGGAACCATCTTTCTCGACGAGATTGGCGATATCAGCCCTAAGATGCAGTCTTCACTGCTGCGTGTACTTCAGAACGGTGAAATCTTCAGAGTAGGGTCCAACAAACCGATCTCCGTTGACGTGCGAATCATTGCCGCCACCAATACCAACCTGACCACGGCAGTGAACAATGGCAACTATCGGGAAGACCTCTACTACCGGCTGAATGTTATCAACCTCCACCACGCACCCTTGCGTGAACGCAAGGAAGATATCATCCTGCTGGCCACAAATTTTCTTATCAAATACAGGGAACTGTTCAACAAGAAGGTCACTTTTCTCCCTAACAGTGTGGTAGAAAAATTACTGGCCTATGATTGGCCTGGCAACGTCCGCGAGTTGGAAAACGTCATACAGCGTGCCGTTTTACTTTCCCGAAATGGCATCGTTACCCCGAAAAGTCTGAATATAGAGCTTCAAAGAAAGACCTCGGAGGATGATTCTCTCCTTGCCTCCTCCATTGAGACATTCCTCCATCGCCCTCTGAAAGAAAGCGTCTCCCTTTTTGAGGCAGAAGTGATTTCGAGCGCCCTCAGAAAATGTTCAGGAAAGACAGACAACGTTTCTGAACAACTCGGCTTAGCCAAGACGACTCTCTACGAAAAGATGAAGCGATACGGGATTACACCCAAGCAATGCCTATAGAAATAAATTGCCACTGGCCTGTTTTTTGCAATCAAGATTACTAGTTACTCTTGTGAGAATTTCGCAACTTGACTCAGGCAGTGGAGAGGTATGATGGGAAAAGCAGAAAGCGACGCATGCACCAATTGTCTGCATTTATTGGCAGATATGCGAACATGCGCCATTCGACCTGACGGACTTTACATCCCCCCGCGAGTACATCTTCTGACCTATTGCCTGACTCAGGATTACCAACAATGTCCGACATATGTGAGGTACTACAGAATGGAAACACCTAGCATAGATCCAGAGACCGATACCCATGCAGGCAGGCGCCATTTCCCACGTATTCCCAAACAATATATGGTCTTGATCCAGACCTGTGATGCCATCGGCGTATTGCGTGGAAATTTTTCTGAACAGGCCTTAACCCTTGATTACGGCCAGGGAGGCATGCGTATCCTTATTGACAGAGAACTTCCCACCGATAGTCTGTTACGTGTCGACTTTGGCAATGATTTTTTGATTCCACAACTCCAGGGGATTACCAAGATATGCTGGCATAGAAAACTTGAAAACAAAAACAAAGGCGTGGAAGAAGCTGGTCTTGCCTTCCAAGATCAATTCAGCCAAGTAGTCCTGGCTGCTCAATCCGAGCAGTAATACAATAATATCAGCCCAGGCACTGCCAAGAATATCTTCAAAGTAATAGAACGTAATAACATCAGTCCCAAAAGATTCTTAAAATGAGAATAAAAATTCCAGCTTCTCGGAATCACCCCATTATCAAGCTCGTTTTTCTTAATAATTCAAGCATATTATATTTTTATTTATTTTTCCGGTAAACCGGAGAAATAAATAAAGAGATGTTTTCAGCCAAACTTTTTGCCGGCTCCCCCGGGGTCCCCTAAACTGCTCATTTGGCTCTATCCAAGCTTTTCAGGACATGTGGCAGCATCAATTATCTCTAGAACTCCCGGGGAAGTTTTTTCCATATACGGGAAAAACTTCTCCGGATCCAAATTTTTTGACATATTTGCATTGCATCACGAAATCACTGCTTTGTTTCATAACAGAAAACAACATGAGAGAGAACAAAAGCAGTTCACTTTTCCCTATTGAACGGTCTTGAAGTGTATCGTTTCCCTACCTCCCTTTGTCTTTTCGGGATTACCTCCGACAAGACAAAAGGAGTTTTTTTATGTGAGTTGATTTTTAGCTAGGTTCCCTTGATAAAGATAAACTCACATGATATTTATCAAATAGATATAGTCACATTATGGAAGAATCGGCCAGGATGCAAGGAGAGAACAATGAAAGCCAAATGCTGCCCTGAGCGACACATTGAAAAATGGCCGGAAGCCCCTACTTGTTACCGGAGAGGCGGTTTCATGGGCTCCAATCTTCTGGAGAATCTGCTTCTGCTTGACCGGCGGGGAGTAAAATTAAACGAGTAATAAATAACCATTATGAGTCGATAATCCCAGATCAAAAAACTATTCTTTCATCCATACTTCCTCGGTTATTATATGAAAATTCTTTCTATCGCAGGAGCGCGGCCCAATTTCATGAAGCTGGCAGCCATAGCCAGGGCTGTCGAAGAATTCAATCAGACATGCCAGACGGACAACGGGTTGATTAGCCATGTAATTGTCCATACCGGCCAGCATTACGATGAAAAGATGTCGAGTAGTTTTTTTGATGATCTGGACATCCCCAAACCTGACATCAACCTTGAGGTCGGTTCCGGCTCCCATGCCATCCAGACTGCTGAGATCATGCGGCGGTTTGAACCTGTGCTGCTTGCCCAACAACCGGACGTCCTTCTCGTCGTGGGCGATGTCAATTCCACCATTGCCTGCGCCCTGGTCGCGGCCAAAATCGAATACCCGGCAGGAAGCGTCCGCAAACGACCGATCATCGTGCATGTGGAAGCCGGATTGCGCTCCTTCGACCCCGATATGCCGGAAGAGATCAATCGTACCCTGACCGATACCCTGAGCGACCTTCTTTTCGTCACCGAAGAAAGCGGGATGGATAATCTTCGCCAGGAAGGGGTGGATAAATCTAAAATTCATTTTGTGGGCAATGTCATGATCGACACCCTGCAGCGTCATCTGGAAAAAGCAAGATTGTCTGACGTGCGCCAGCGGTTCGGCCTGCCGATGAAGCATTACGGCATTGTCACCCTCCACCGGCCCTCGAATGTTGATTCCCGGGAATCCCTGAAGCCACTGCTTACCGCGCTCCATGAAATATCGAGAACCATCCCTCTCATTTTCCCCATCCATCCCCGCACCCTGAAACATGTGGAAAACTTTGGACTGGCTCCTCTTTTGAACTGGAGCACCTATCCGGAAGGGGGCGATGATATCGGCCAACAGGATTCCTCCCCATCCGGTCCTTCTTCTGAAATTTATATTGTTCCCCCGCTGGGATACCTCGATTTCCTGCACCTGATTGAAACAGCGAAGCTGGTTATAACCGATTCAGGCGGCATCCAGGAAGAAACCACCTACCTGAAGATACCCTGCATGACCTTACGGGAAAATACCGAAAGGCCGGTGACTGTTACGATCGGCAGCAATTACCTGATGGGAACCGAACCAAAGGATATTCTGACCACGGCAGCAACGATCATCGGGGGCGGAGCTAAAGAGGCAGCTATCCCCGCACTCTGGGACGGCCGGGCAGGAGCACGCATCGTGGATATCATCCATCAGAAATATTTTTCTGATACTTCAGCTCGAAACTCAAATGGTTAGCAAAACTGCGAGAAAAAATGTTTGACGAAAAGTCTCAGAAAACGCGGCGGCTTCTCGGTATCTGGGATATCTTTTTCTCCCTGGTCAGCTTTGCAGTTGCCCTCTGGCTACAGATCCAGATACGGCCGTTCGATACGATTGACATTTTTTCACACATCGCTATTCTGCCCCTTCTTCTGACCATACTTATTTTCTCGCTCTCCTATTTTAATGCTTATCGCAGTCTGCGTTCAACCTCCATTTCTTTGTATGTAATCCCCATTATCAAGGCCATGACCACCACCCTTGGCCTGCTCTTCATCATTCTCTTTTTTCTGAATATTCAATATGTCAACCGCTTTGTAATCCTCACCTTTGCAGGTATTACCCTGGTCGGGATGATCAGTTCGCGCCTGGTTGTCCTTAGCTATTTCCGTCAGGCAATTAAAAATGGTACTGGCCTGCTCAAGGTCCTGATCATCGGCTCCGGGGAACGCGCGCTTTTTCTTTCCCGCGCCCTCAAGGATAAATCTGAATGGGGCATTGACATCGTCGGCTATCTTGACCTTCAGCCGGAACTCGTCGGCACAACGGTCCTCGACAGACCAATTCTGGGAACAATCGCCGACATTCATTCAATTCTCAAAGATCACGTGATCGATGAAGTGATCGTGGCCATTCCCAGAACCATGCTCGCCGATGTGGACAGTATTGCCCATGCCTGCGAAGAGGAAGGAGTCAAATTTCGATTCATGGCCGACATCTTCAATCTTTCCGCGGCACGCGTCAGCCTGAGCAGTCTGGCTGGGATTCCTCTCTTAACACTGGAACCCGTGGCCCTTGACGAATCGAAACTCCTGCTGAAAAGGTTCCTGGATTTGAGCCTGACCCTGCTGGCCCTCCCCTTTTTGGTCCCCATTCTGGTCCTGACCGCCATCGCTATCAAACTGGATGATGGCGGACCGGTATTTTTTGTCCAGGAAAGAGTCGGCCTCAAGAAGCGTCAGTTCCCCATGCTCAAATTCCGAACCATGCAGGTCAATGCCGAGGAAATGCTCAAAGAGATTGAACATCTGAACGAGGCGGAAGGGCCAAATTTCAAGATTGCCAATGATCCCAGGATAACCCGGGTTGGCGGCTTCCTCCGCCGTACCAGCCTTGATGAATTGCCGCAGCTCATCAATGTCCTGCGTGGCGATATGAGCCTGGTTGGTCCAAGGCCCATGTCCATTCGAGATGTAAATCTTTTCAACAAAGGCATCCAGCGAAAACGGTTCAGTGTCAAACCCGGCATCACCTGTATCTGGCAGATCTCGGGGCGCAACAACCTGCCATTCCATAAGTGGCTGGAACTGGATCTGCAGTACATCGACAACTGGTCGCTCAGCCTGGATCTGATGATTCTCTGCAAAACCATCCCGGTGGTGCTGTTACGCAAGGGAGCAATGTGAATCCGCAGATTCTTCTCAGCCTCGACTATGAACTGTTTTTCGGGCCCCGAACCGGAACCGTCGAACAGTGCCTGATCCGCCCGACGCGCGAGCTGGCCGAGGTTGCCCGCAGGCATGGCGCCCGCCTGTCGCTTTTTGTGGATGCACTCTATCTCCAGCGTCTTACCGATGAGGCCCGCCGTTTTCCCCGATTGCAACGCGACCTCGACGCCATCCGCCGGCAGCTTGTGTCGCTCAGGGAGAAAGGGCATGACATCCAGCTCCATCTGCATCCCCATTGGCTGGACAGCTCCTTTGACGGCGAACAGTGGCAGCTGGTGACCACCCGCTACAAAGTGCATGACTTTCCTTCGGCCACGATGACGGCCATGGTCGGCTCCGCCAAGGAATTGCTGGCCAAGCTGATCGGAGATACCGTCTTTGCCTTTCGGGCCGGCGGCTGGTGCCTGCAGCCCTTCGCCAAAATTGCCCCCTCCCTGCTCGCGCACTCCATCTGGCTTGACTCCACAGTTTTTGCCGGCGGCATTTCCGACGACAAGGAGCGCTGGTTTGATTTTTCCTCGGCGCCGGTGAAGGATTTCTGGCGTTTCAGTGGTGATCCGAACAGCGAAGATAGCCAAGGCCCTTTTGTCGAGGTGCCGATCAGCGCCATGCGGGTGACCCCGCTCCTGTTCTGGCGTATGGCCTTAACCAGAAAAATCTTGTCGGATCCCATTCATAAACCCTTCGGAGACGGTTCATCCCTGGCCTGGGGCAACAGTTACTACCTGCAGCGATTGACCCGATCAACAATAAGCGTCGCTTCGATGGACGGCCTCAAGACCGGTCTGCTCGGCAAGGCTTTCCGCAACGAACAGAGCAAAGGCAAGCAGCTCTTCCACGCCATGGGCCATCCCAAGGCCCTGTCCCGATACTCTCTGGAGCGACTTGAAAGCTTTCTCGCAGGACTCGGTTCGTTTACCAGCGTCACGTTCCAAGACTTTAAGCATCTCCAACCGGAAGCTGGATCGCTCCCCGACTTCAGTCTGAAAGACAAGGAGGCCGCATGAACCCCAAAGACACGATCATGGAAGAGGTCGCTCGCTTCCCTACCGTGCGTATCTTGGACATTCCCATCAAGGCCATGACCATGGGACAGGTCCTTGATCTCGTCCACCGGGCAATATCGGCCTCAGCCCCGCTGCAGATCGGGGTGGTCAACGCGGCCAAGGTAGTCAACATGTACCGTAATCCGGACCTCGGCGCCGATGTGCTCTCCTCGGATGTGATTTTTGCCGATGGCGCTTCCGTGGTCTGGGCAAGCCATATCCTGGGTACTCCCCTGCCGGAACGAGTGGCGGGCATCGACCTGATGATGGGCATGCTCGAACGCGGCCGGAAGAACGGATATCGGGTCTTTCTTTTTGGCGCGACCGAAGAGGTAAACCGGACCGTGACCGAACGGATCACAACCGATTATCCCGGGGTGATCGTGGCCGGCCGCCGCAACGGGTATTTTACTGCGGACGACGAAGAGGCCATTGCCGACGATATCGCCCAGGCGAGGCCGGATATCCTGCTGGTTGCCATCACTTCTCCCAAAAAGGAACAGTTCCTGGCCCGCTGGAGCGATCGCATCAAGGTCCCGATCTGCCACGGAGTCGGCGGCTCCTTTGATGTATACGCCGGCAAGGTAAAACGCGCGCCCCTCACCTGGCAGCGCTGCGGTATGGAATGGCTCTACCGCCTGCTTCAGGAGCCGGGCCGGATGTGGAAACGCTACCTGGTCACCAACTCCCTGTTCTGCTGGCTGGTCGTCAGGGAGCTGGGCCGCAGACTTCTCAGCGAAAAACAACAAGGAGCTGTTTCATGATCCGCTTCACCCTGCTCTGGCTGTTCATTGCCTGGCTATGTACCATCGCCTGGAAAGACTGGTACAAGGGGGTTTGCGGCCTGATTCTGCTCATGGCCGTCCTGGAACGGCCTGACATGCCCCACGCCATGCTGGGCATTCCCGGCCTCAATCCCTGGAACATCCTGCTGCTGGTAACGGTCTGTTCCTGGCTGCTCCACAGGCAGCAGGAAGGGCTGCACTGGGATATGCCTCGAGGAATCAACAGATTGTTGATCCTCCAGTTTCTGCTCTTTACCATTGGATTTCTCAGGATATTCTTCGATGAAGCAGGACTTGCAGAAATGCGGAGTCTCCAAGAGTATGGCCAGACCTTCCCGACCGGCGCCGGCCTCTGGAATGAATATTTGATCGACACCCTGAAATGGGTGGTGCCCGGCCTGCTTCTCTTTCACGGCTGCAACAGCCGGTCGCGGCTGATGATGGCTCTTTTTTCCCTGCTCGCTATGTACCTCCTGCTGAGTCTGCTGGTGTACAAGGCTGTGCCCCCATGGAAGATCATCGATGTGGAAAGTCTGAGCAAATATGCAATAAAACTGGACAGACGGGTGGGTTATCACCGGGTTGATCTTTCGGCCATGCTGGCCGGCGCCTCATGGGCAATTTTATCCGTCATCATCCTCGCGCGACACGGCTGGCGACGGGTCGGCCTGCTTCTGGCAAGCGGCATGGTTCTCCTCGGCCTGGCCCTCACCGGTGGCAGGGCCGGCTACATGGCCTGGTTACTGATCGGCCTTTTCTTCGGACTCTTCCGCTGGCGAAAAATCCTGATTATCATGCCACTGGTCGTAATGATGCTCCTGGTTTTTATTCCCCAAATCAGGGAGCGGGTATCAGTCGGTCTTGAGTCAGAAAAAGAAACCGGATACTCAGTATCCGGCGATGATGTGGACATCAAGACTTTGACCGCTGGCCGAAATGGTATATGGCGCCTGACCCTTAACCAATTCTGGAAAGCGCCCCTGATAGGCCATGGTCGGCTGGCCATTATTCGAACAGGGGTCAGCCGAGAGGCCATTGCGGAACTTGGTGAACCCTTTGGCCATCCGCACAACGCCTATCTAGAGCAGCTTGTTGACAACGGAATAGCAGGTTTAGTCATTATCCTGATCTTTTACCTGACTCTGGTTCGGAAGTCCTTTTCCCTGCTGCGGGACAAAAGCGATCCGCTCTATGTTAGCGTGGGCGGCATAGCCCTGGCCTTGATCCTGGCCCAGTTGATAACCTCTCTTACTGCCCAGAGTTTTTATCCTCGCCAAGGGGTGGTCGGAATGTGGTGCGCCATCGGACTCATGCTACGAGTGTATGTGGAACGAGAAAAGGCAAAGCAGATGAGCCAGATTTCACTCTGGGGGAAAATCACATAATCAGGGATCAACAGATGGAAAAAAATGCAAAATACGATACAGGACAACGTCACCTCGCCTATATCATGGGACCCAACTATTCAGGTTCAACCCTGCTGACCCTCCTTCTGGCGGATCATCCGGAAATTGCCACGGTGGGCGAGCTGAAGGCCACCTCCATGGGTGATATCTCTTCCTATCGTTGCTCTTGCGGGGAGCTTCTAACAAGCTGTTCCTTTTGGTATAAGGTGAAACGGACGATGCAGGAACAAGGCCGGGGCTTTGCCTTCGATGATTTCAAAACTCATTTCCGGGCTGAGAAGGATTCGCTCACAGACCGCCTGCTTCGGGCCTCTCTACGCGGCCCGTTACTTGAAGTGATGAGAAAGACAGGATTTCTGCTCTCTCCGTCAGCACGCAGGGTCAGGCAGGGAATTATTGAACAAAACCGGACGCTCATCGAAATCATCTGCACCTTTCAGCAGGCCGGAACGTTCCTTGATGATTCCAAGGAGCCGATACGGCTGAAATTCCTGCTGGCTGCCGGCTGGTGGGACATACGCGTTATCCATCTGATCCGGGACGGTCGCGGGATAGCCAACTCGTACATGCGTCATAACAAAACAACCATGGCCCAGGCGGCATGGGAATGGATGCATACTCAGCAAGAATGCAACCGGATGGCCAGACTGCTTGGCAAAAGCCGCTGCCTCACTGTCCACTACGAGGATCTTTGCCATGATCCAGAAAAAACACTGACTGCCATCCACCAGTTTTTAGGTCTTGATCCAGGGACCAGTTCCTCTTCTAACAGGATAAAGCACATCTTGGGAAACCAGATGCGCCTCGCTTCACTTCAGGATATCCGGCTTGATGAAAAGTGGAAACAGGCCATCTCCGTTGCAGATCTGCAGATATTTTCAACCACGACGGGGGAGTTAAACCACCGCCATGGATACAGATAACGATTCAACCCCGGCTTCAGATGAAGAACTTTGCAGAAGAAAATGATCTGACCGGCAGGAACCGACTTGCCTATAACGTGTTCATCGGCTGGATCGGTCAACTGATTTTTGTGGCCTCCGGTTTTATCCTGCCCAGGATGATCAACACGCACCTGGGCAAAGAGACCCTCGGAGTCTGGGATTTTTCCTGGAGCCTGATCACCTATTTCATATTCATCCAGTCCAGTCTGACCTCGTCCATCAACCGTTATGTGGCAAAGCACCGGGCCGTAGGTGATATCGACGCAATCAGCACCGCTGTGAGCTCGGCTTTTTTCGCCCTCCTGATCCTCGCTGCCTTGGTGGCGCTGCTGACCACCGGGACCGCTTTGTTGCTGCCACGCTTCATGCAGGAGCAATTGGGTGCTCAGATGGCGGATGCCCAGTGGGTTGTTTTCTTTCTGGGGCTGAGCCTGGCGGTCAAGATCAGTCTCGCCGTGTTCGGCGGGGTTCTGACCGGCTGTCACCGCTGGGACCTGCAGCACGGCATTAACGCCGCTAATAGACTGGCAACCCTGCTGGGCATGGTAGCAGTGCTCACCTTCGGCGGCGGTCTGCCAGCACTGGCCCTGGCCTATCTCTGTCTTGAAGCCTTGGTGATCGGTTCCCGTTGTTCACTCGTCTTCCGCGTCTGCCCTGGCCTCAGAATCAATCCGCGCCTTGCTCGTTGGACCACGACCGTTAACATGTGGCGTTTTGGCATCAAGATGCTTCTTCCGGACCTTGGTGACCTGTTCAGCAACCAGACCTTTAATCTTCTTCTGGTCTGGTTCCTCGGTCCGGCTGCCCTGGCAGGCTATGCCCGTCCCCGATCCCTTGTCCGTAATATTCAGACATTTGCCCGACGCTATTCCTTTACCCTGAATCCCACTGCCAGTTCGCTGCAGGCCATGTCTGCCCATCAGGATATCCGCGAGTTGTTCATACATTCCTGTCGGACCGGCGCCTATATCGTTCTTCCCATGATTGCGGTGCTGGTTATCACCGGTGGCCCCATTCTCCAGGTCTGGATGGGCCGGGAGTATGCCAATGATCTCCTGTCGGCGACCCTGGCCCTGGGCTATCTGCCTTTTCTTCTGCAACTGCCGCTCAACAGTCTACTCCAGGGCCTCAATTCCCACGGCTGGCCTGGCCTGTTCAAGTTCATGGCCTCGGTAGCCAGTATCGGTTCTGCTTTTATAGCCCTTGGTCTCTTTCACTCCGGAGTTACGGGTGCAGCTGCGGCCTTGTTCCTGCCTTTCTGGGTTTCGGAGCTGATCGTCACGCCCCTGTTTGCCGCCAGGCGGCACGGATTCTCCCTGCGGCAATATTGGCTGGCTGGTATTTTCCAGCCCCTGCTGGTCATGACTCCGATGATTGGCTGCCTGCTGGTTTTCAGGTTTGCATTTGCAACACATCCGCTATGGATCTTACTCGCCGGCGTTCCCCTTGCTCTCCTATGCTTTGCTGTTTCCTACTGGTTTTATGGTGCCTCGGAAGAACTCCGGAAGAAAGTTACCACCCATATTCGATCTGCAGATATTTTAAAAAAAATAATAGAGGTAGGAGTTAACCAATGACTGAAGAGCAAAACAATTTAGTCTGGCATCATGCCACAGTAACCCGGACCCGTCGAGAGGTTCTGAACAATCATAAGTCCGTGAATCTCTGGTTCACGGGGCTTTCCGGCTCCGGCAAATCCACCATTGCCCATGCTGTGGAAGAACGGCTGCATAGACTGGGCTGCCGGACCTTTGTCTTTGACGGCGACAATGTCCGTCATGGCCTCTGTTCCGACCTGGGATTTAGCGTGGAAGATCGCAGCGAAAACATCCGTCGAATCGGCGAGATGGTAAATCTCTCGCTTCAAGCCGGGGTTATTGCCCTCACCGCCTTTATTTCCCCCTTGGAACAGGACCGGCAGAAAGTACGGGACATTGTCGGAGCGGACCACTTTCTGGAAATTCACTGTGCCTGCTCACTTGAGATCTGCGAGCAGCGAGATGTCAAGGGGTTTTATAAAAAAGCCCGGGCCGGAATCATCAAGAACTACACTGGCATCTCCTCACCGTATGAAGCCCCGGAAAATCCAGCTCTCCGCCTGGATAGCGGCTTCGCACCCTTTGAAGAGTGTGTGGAGAAGGTAATATCTCTTCTGGGAGAAAAGGGGATCATTTCTTCAATAATGCACTCTAACTCTCAATCCTCAGTCAGGTAACCGAGGGCATATGCAACAATCTAACCATCTGTTGTTACTCAAGTTCATGCATGGATCAGGCCTCTTGCGGCTCTTTGTCGCCAGTCAGCGGAACAAGGTGACGATTTTAATGTTGCATGGAGTGACAGATCCGGCCGCACCTGCTGCCTGGAAACCGCTTCGGTCGCAACTGACCCCGAAGCAGTTGGCACGGACTCTGGCCATTTTGGCACAATATTACCGGTTCGTCTCCCTGACCGAGGCGACGGAGATGCTTGCCGGAACCCGTCCTCTGGCAGCCAATAGTTTAGCGCTTACCTTTGATGACGGGTATCGCAACAATCTGATATTCGCCCTCCCAGTTCTCCGCCGATTCAACGCGCCGGCAACCATCTTTCTTTCCACCGGCAATGTCACGAGTCAGAAACCATTCTGGTTTGACCGCCTCGACTATGCCGTTCAGTCAATGGCCAATGAGAGGATATCCCGTCAGGGGATTCCCGAACTGGCGGAGATGGATTTTTCCAATAGAGAAGCCCTGACGCGCTCCTTCATCACCTTTATCCGCAAGGAAAGACAACGATACACCACCGACACGGCCATGCGTTCGGCCATGGCAGGTCTAACCGAACGCATGGAGCAATGTTCCGGTCACGGACTGGCTGAGATCTTTGCCGATGATCCGTGGTCCGGAGTTTTGACTTGGGATGAGGTGCGGCAAGCCGCAAATGAGGTTCATTTTGGCAGCCACGGTGTCGACCATCCTCTTCTCAGTCTTGTCTCTCCAGATGTGGCCCGCCAGGAACTCGTTGCCTCTCGGGAGTCAATTGAATTCTATACCGGTCGGCCCTGTCGCCACCTTGCTTATCCGGACGGATCCTTCAATCATGAAGTGGTCTCCCTGGCCAGAGCCTGCGATTATTCTTCAGCGGTAACCATCATTCCTGGTCTCAACCAACGGGGAAACGAAATGCTGACTCTGCGACGTATTGCCTTTCCCCGCAAACACTCGAATGCAGAGATTATTGCTGCTGTATCAGGACTTTCCAGCCAATGGCAGAAATTGAGTCAGACCATCCGCTACCCACGTGGGACAAGTGGTAAGGAGGTAAGGTGAAACTTGTCTATCTCGTTTCCAATCATAATGCCGGATCCACGCCTATTGCCCTTGTGGCAAACGCCCATCCTGCCATGGTAAGTCCGGGAGAGATGGTGGGCCCCGGTGGCCGTTTTCATGACGCCCTGGGGCCGGTTTGTTCCTGCGGCAAAGAGGTGGCAATATGTCCATTCTGGAGTGAGGTTGGAATCCGGTACCGGGACAAAAACTTCCCCTGGCAGCCGGATAGGTGGGAGTTGGACTTCCGGCTCCCGAACCACCCTTGGCTGAGCCGAATCGCTCTGAATCGCCCTGATATTTTTCCCTGGAGAACCCCACTCTTTTCAAGACTGCCATGGTTCTCAAAAAAAATTAAAGATATGCTAGCCCGCAATCTAGCGTTTGCCCGTATTGTCCTGGATGTCTCCGGCCGAGAAGTGGTGCTTGATGCATCCAAGCACTCCATGCGACTCTACCACCTCAGCCGCATCCCCGAGTTGGACCTACGGGTTATTCATCTGCTCAGGGACCCACGTGGTTGGTGCAATTCGCGACGGAAGAATTTTAACGAACCCGTAACGCAAACAGCCCGCCGCTGGGTTGAAGAGAATATCCGTATTTCCCAAATCACCTCTCACATGCCCGAGAGAAAGAAGATTATCCTACGCTACGAAGAATTTTGCGAAAACCCACAAGCAGCCATGGCACGTATTTGGGCACTGGCAGACCTGCCTGTGGTCACTGTGCCGGAGAAGCTGAGCACCATAAACCATCACCTGCTCGGCAACCGCATGCGAACCCGTAAGGATTTGGGGATAAAACAGGATCTCTCCTGGCAAAGCGAACTTTCCCGGGATGAACGAAAAATTATTGAACACCTTACTACTCCCGTCGCCGGGTATTTAGGCTACCACTATTAGCCTAATCCCTACAAGAAAAAGGAGAATAGCTTTAATGAATCCGCTTGCCATCTTCGACCCGCAAAAACGGGGCAGGCTTACCGCTAGAGCAAAAAAGACTCTTCGACAGACCTTTTCCGCACCTATAGAAACGACGCCGGTTTTTGTCTTGGGACTTCAGCGCTCGGGTACGACCATGCTCATGTTTGCCTTTCATTTACACCCTGAAATCGCAGTCTATGATGAGAGTCGCGACAGTTCATCTTATCTTAATTTTCGCTTACGCAGCATGGAAGTCACCGAACAGCTGATTACCGCCAGTCCTTTTCCCGTTGCCTGCTTCAAGCCGCTTGCAGACAGCCATCTGGCCACTCCGCTTCTGAATCGTTTCCCTTCGGCCCGCTGTATCTGGGCTCTTCGGGAATACAGCGACGTGGCCAACTCATTTCTCAGAAAATTTCCGCACGCAACCAGAGCAATCCGCCTTGTCTGCGCTGGTCAGGAAGGAGGGGGCTGGTTTCAGGAGGGAATCTCAGAGGAAACCGGTAATATACTGCAAAACTTGCCCTGGCAGAATTTTTCGGACTATGACTTTGCCTGTCTGGTCTGGTGGGCACGAAACCGGCTGTATTTTGAACAGCATCTGGATAAAGAAAAACGGGTATTACTTTTGCGTTATGAAAAACTGGTGACGGCCCCACAAGAATCGTTAAGTGCAATTACTAATTTTATAGGAATCCCGTTTTCTCCACAGATGACTCGTTATATCCATGCCCGATCTATCTCCCGGCATTCTCCACCGAGGATTAATCCCCTTGCGCAAGAGCTATGTGATGAGTTGGCGGCTTCTTTTAATACCCTTACCAACACAGAGATAGAGATTCCACCCACTTGATAGGTTTAAACTATAAAGGAAAAATCCATGGGTTCTGCTACTGATTTTTACAGCACTTTACCAAAAAATCCGAATAAAAGCGGGCCTAGGAACATAGCAGACCATCTTGTGCATTTATGTTTTCGTGTCATACTCTGGTTGTATATTTGTATTATCAGACTTGCCCAACGATTTGTACCACAAAAACCACTCCCAGAGCATGGGCCTCTTGAAATCCTCCTGACCGGGACTTTTTTTTCTGATAACTGGATTATTTCTTTGCTCCGTCCCTTGGCACTTTCCAAACGATGTGGCCGGATTCGCATGGTTTCCACAACACCGGTACCCGCCATTGAAAAGGTGGAAGCAATATATCCACCCAAACTGCTTATTAAAATCATTGGCAGAAGCCAGGCTCGCCTTGCCACCTTCTTCTGGGTCGGATTTCACACCAGACCGCATATAATTGGTGGTTTGCATTTATTAATTAATGGCTTAATGGCAATTTTACTAGCAAAGCTCATTGGCGTTAAGGCATTATATAGTTGTTGTGGCGGCCCTACAGAGTGTGAGGGCGGAGGGTATAACAGTGAGAATCATTTGTTTTGCAAGTTACGTGGCCCTGATCGGTTTATTGAACGTCAACTTTTAGACGCCATATCCATGGCTGACCTTGTTATTACCCGCGGCAATCGAGCCATTCAATTTTTTCAGGAGCGTGGTGTAGCAACACAATTTCATGTTGTTCCGGGTGGAATGGATGGAGATAAATTTTCACCCTCTGCAATACCGGCTGAAAATGATCTCATCATTATTGGCAATCTTGTTCCCAGAAAACGGATCGATCTTTTTTTAGAAATAGTCAGCAAGGTACATATTATTCGTCCGGATATCCGGGCAGTTATCCTCGGAGATGGGCCATTACGACAATCTCTTGAATCTCAAGCAGAAAAACTTGCCCTCCAAGACGTTGTTTATTTTGCTGGTTATCAGAACAATGTAGCGGAGTGGTTACAGCGGGCAAAAATTTTTGTTCTTACATCTGAAGCAGAAGGTTTATCCCAATCCATGATTCAAGCGATGTTATGCGGCTTGCCCGCCGTGGTTTCGCATGTTGGCGAGGCCGAAGAACTGGTGCAGGATGGCGTGAACGGATTCCTGATCCGTGATTTGAATGTCGATGCTTTTGTGAAACCTATTATCCAATTGCTTGAAGATCATGCCATGTTGACAAATTTTTCCAGAGCGGCACGACAATCATCGGAACGATGCGATGTGCATTATCTGGCTCGAAAATGGGACGGAATATTGAATGGATTATCTGAGACCTCTGCATCAAAGTAACTATCTCAATTCATATCATACTCCCAGAAACAATTTTAAAGAGTGAAGTAATGAAACGAGCTCTATCCAGAAAAAATATATGGGAGAATCTCCCACGGCCATTGAAAACCGTTGCAGGTCATGCCCTTGGCATTCTTCCCGTACCTCGTATTCTGGGAAAGCAATTCCGTAATGGCATGGAATTTATCGAGGAAGCGCAATGGTGGCCTCATGAAAAATTTAAAGCCTACCAATTGAAGCAGGTTCAACAAATTTGTACCCTTGCCCTTAAAAAAAGCAAATTCTATCACGATCACTTTTTGGCGGCAGGTCTGAACCCTGCGGCCATCAAAGATCTTTCGGATATAGAGCGACTGCCAACCATCAATCGTGATACCATAAACAATCACCTGGATCTCATGCTTACCGTTTCCCCAAAAGCCGCGCACGTTGATTACATTACCACAGGAGGAACAGGCGGGGTACCACTTCGATTTTATATTGGGGCAGGACGTTCTCATGTCGAATACCCCTATCTGGTTTCAGGATGGCAACGCATAGGATATCAACTGGGAGCGCCGATGGCAGTCATACGGGGAAGAATTGTTTCTCCAGATCATCATGGACTGCCACATGAATATGAGCCATTACTTCGCCACCATTATTACAGCAATTTTCACATGACCGAAGAAAACATGGGGCGCTACTTGGAACACATTCGTCATCTCGGTCCTTGTTACCTCCATATATATCCCTCTTCTGCGTCTAATTTGGCACGCTTTATGCTTCGGAATAAGATGGGACCACTGCCCAACATCCGGGGAATACTGGCTGAATCTGAAAATGTTTATCCGGAACAACGCCAGATGGTGGAAGAGGTATTCGGCTGTCGCTATTTTTCCAGTTACGGTCATACTGAAAAGCTTGTATCGGCGGCTGAATGTGAAAAATCTACCAATTATCACGTCTGGCCGACGTATGGCTATTTTGAACTACTGGACGCAGACGGGACACCAGTGATAACCCCAGGGGAAAGAGGGGAGATCGTCGGAACGGGTTTTATTAATCAGGTAATACCATTTATCCGCTACCGGACCGGAGATTATGCCACCTATATCGGCAACAAATGTGACCAATGCGGAAGAGAGATGCCAATTATCTCAGACATTCGAGGACACAATATTCAGGAACATCTTGTTGCCGAAGATGGTTCTTTTATTACATGGTCGGCGATAAATGTGCACGATGACACCTTTGATCATGTGCGACAATTCCAATTTTATCAGGATACCCCTGGAAAGGCGATACTAAAGGTTGTACCGGCGACCGAATTTCGAGAGCTGGATATTGCCACGATGCAATCCAATTTAAGTCAAAAATTTGATGGACGTTTGCACTTTGACGTCAAAGTTGTCGGCACTATTGCTCTATCAAAACGGGGCAAGGCAATTTTTGTGGATCAGCATATTCCCCAAAAAGAGTAAATCTTTGCGAATAATTTTTTATAGCTATATAATTAATAAACAGAAAGTTTGATGATATCAAACAATACTACTTTCTGGCTTGTAACATCTTCACTCAAGGAGGAATTTTCATGCAATTACGAAAAATGGATATACATCAACTGAAGATTATTCCTTTGTTCTTTATGTGTGCATTCATATTCAGTTTTGTCAATGCATGGGCTTATACCCCTCCCATTGGTATTCCTGACCCTGGGATGTGGGGAACAACGCATCCGATTGACTCGACCGCCCCCAGTACAACGACCAAATGTCCTAGCTGGCCTACAAATCAAACGACTAACTGTTACTATATTGACAACACTCACCCACAGGCAACAGATACAGGAAATACCTACGGATATCCAAGCAAGCCAAGATTGACAATCCCATCGACTACCTATGCCGCTGGAGCGTATATTGAAATAGCTGGTGGACCTTATACCTCTGACTTGACATTAACTATGAACGGAACTGCAGCAAAACCTATATGGTTCAGGGGAGCTTCTGCAACGTCAATGCCGGATATGAAGGCAACCATTTCGTTACCGGATGGGAAATATACGATACTAGAAAATCTGAATTTTAATAATTTTGCTGGCCCATGTATTAAGATATTTGGAATGGCTGCGAATAACATCTGCATTAGAAATTCCAAATTTCAAGATATGGCCTTTCCAGGAAGCTCATCGGCAATAATCGGAAGTACGCCCACCCAAGGTGGAAGCATCCACGACTTAGTCTTTTATAATAATCTGTTTCAGAATATTGGAAACTGGCAGGCCGCCACTGATGAAGATTATCATGCCATAGCCCCTGGACTATGGGGACGAACACCACCGACAACGCAATATAATATTTGGTCACTCTCAAACACCGCATTCCACATTGCGGGAAGTTTAAATCAGTTCAATGGCGACCAACGAGACGCTACACGAGCTGTCAATGAAGTACCACCTCGCCCCATAACTAATACTAACCTTCAAAATTTCCACCATATGTATTCTGGAAAAAATTTGATGTATCAGTCCAGACAGGCAATGGGGGCGCCCAAATTTACTACTGATGCAATTTATTCACAGAATGTCGCATATGATAACTTTAGCATATCCTCTCTGGCTGGTACGGGGCAGGTATTTCAGGAGGGTTCCAGGTATGTATGGATATTATTCAATAAGTTTTACAATTTGACATATGGAGTCAGGCAGGGGAATACAAATTTCCCTGGGGTTGAAGATGCTGATTTACGAGCCTATATGATTGGAAATGTGATTTATAGTATCAATAATAAAATGAAGCCTGGGTATGAAAAACCTTATAGCGTTTCGGATTCCTATAAACCGGCGCAAGCTATTGGATTTGAAAAAGGAAATTACAAAAGATATATTGTTGATAATACATTCTATAATGTTGGGGGTGGAGTCAATGTTGGAAATCAACTTGTAGGAGATATAACAGGAGTAAGCGGCAATGTGTTCGCTGGAATAAATGGTATAGACGATAAAGGAAATCCAGATTTTCATTTTACCTTGTCGAGCATTGGCGGTACAGCAGGAACAACATTAGATAGATCTTTTTTTCAACCCCGTGCCGATAATGGAACGGTAACGTTTAAGTGGGCTGGCGCCCTACCAAGCTCTACTATAGGGTCATTGGCTGATCTTCAATCATCATCTGTAGCCCAGTGTAAGAATTGTTGGACTGGCGATCCGATGTTTGCTGACGCTGCCAATTATGACCTTCATCCGAAAGAAGGTTCCCCCCTTATCGGCAAAGGTATCCGTCACGCTGTCTATGATGAGTTTAAGACGCGCTATGGACTCAATATCGCCTACGACTTTGACGGCAAACCAAGACCGTCAGGGGCGTGGACGATAGGGGCCTTTGAAATGTCGACGGGAGCAACGACGGTACTTCCAGCGCCCACCTTCCAAGAGATTATCATCAAATAATGAAAAATGATAATCTGGCAATTCCGTTGATACCTTCTTGACCCATCGGGTCTATGACGATTTTCTGCCTGGGATGAAGAATGATAGTCTGGCAATTCCGTTGATACCTTCGGTCTGTTTCGTCGCCCATAACGCCTACGGTGCCCTGGCTGGTCTTGATACCGGACATATAGGAGGCATCGAGCGCCAGCAGTCGCTTATGGCCCGCTGGATGGCAGATCATGGACACGATGTGTCCATGATCACCTGGGACGAAGGGCAAGACGACGGCAAAAGTATTCATGGAGTCAAGGTGTTCAAGTTGTGCCGGCGTGAAGATGGTAAGCCGGGACTCCGGTTTTTTCACCCACGCTGGACCGGTCTTGCCAGAGCCATGAAGCGCGCTGATGCCGACATCTACTATTATAACTGCGGCGATCTCGGTTTAGGACAGGTAGCACTCTGGACCAGCCGTCATGGCAAAAAGACAGTGTATTCGGTGGCGAGCGATCCGGATTGCGATCCCCAATTGCCCACATTGAAACCCTTGCGTGAGCGGACTCTTTACCGCTACGGACTGCAACATACTGATCTGGTAGTTGCCCAGACCCTGCGCCAAAAAGACATGTTACAGGACGGCTTCGGGATTCGCGCCGAGGTCATCCCCATGCCATGTGCCGGGTTCGCAAATGGCAGCGACCTTCACGATTCTGAAGAAAGGACACCGCGTATTCTCTGGGTGGGCAGGTTCAGCAGGGAAAAGAGGCTGGAGTGGTTGCTTGACGTGGCGCAAAATCTTCCCCAGTATGTCTTTGACGTAGCCGGTGCGGCTAATGCCCGCACGGATTATGCCAGGGTCCTGCTGCAACGGGCAGGAAAAATGCCGAACGTGGTCCTGCACGGCCGGCTTGTTCACCACGACCTGGGCGCCCTTTACCGCCGCGCCCGCCTTCTCTGCTGCACATCGGTATTCGAGGGATTCCCCAACACCTTTCTTGAGGCCTGGAGTGTCGGCCTGCCCATTGTTTCCACCTTTGACCCGGATCAGGTGATTGCCAGGAAAGGCCTGGGAAAAACGGCCTGCTCCATGGATGAGCTGTGCACGGGCATCACTGCCTTCCTGGAGAATCCAAAACTGTGGCAGGAGACTTCCACTGCGGCTCAAGTCTATTTCCATACCCACCATACCCTGGAAGCGGTAATGCCCAGGTTTGTGCAACTGTTTCAGCAAATCGGCCGCTGATATTTTTTGATATTCCCTCAGCGCTCTGCTACACTGATTACTCTTTCAGGAGGACAAGATACTATGAGGGTGGTGCTTTTCAGCAGATATCCCCGCTCGTTCGGCCTTCCCAAAGGAGGGGTTGAATCGGTGACCGTGATCCTGGCCAGGGCGCTGGCCAGAATGGCGGATCTCGATATCCATCTCATAACCCTGGAGAAAGGATTGACTGAAGAGGTCACCGAGCAGGACGGCAAGGTAACCATTCACCGCCTGGCTGCTTCCTTCTGGCCGCAGATTCTTGATATCCACTCCGGGCCGGGGCGAAAACGGCTGATAAGGAAAATCCGGCAGCTGAAACCGGATATCGTTCATTCCCATGAGACCTTTGGCCTGACCATGGGCAACCTTGATATTCCCCATGTCTTTACCGTGCACGGCTTTGACCATGCCAACATCCCGGCAGAAGGCAGATCTTTTGCAGGAATCCGCTCCCTCCTCTGGAGATATGTGGAAAACCGGGGTTTGGGCCAGCAGAAGACGATTATCTCCATTTCACCCTATGTACGGGACATGATCGAACAGTACGCACCCCAGGCTACAATCCATGAGATAGACAATCCGGTTGATGATCGTTATTTTACCATTACTCCGGAAAAACCAGCAGATAAGGAAAAACGGGTCCTCATCCTCGGCTGGATCAACGAACGTAAAAATACCCTGGGCGCTGTACGCGCCATTGCCCATGCCATCCGTTCAGGCGCCCAAGGCACCCTGGCAGTGGCGGGCGAGGCTAAAAATTCATCCTACAAAAAACTGCTCCTGCAGGAAATTGACGAACTTGGCATTCAAGATCATGTAGAATTTCTCGGTCATATCAACCGGGAACAGCTTGCATGCGAACTGGGCCGCACGAGCATCCTGCTCCTTCCTTCACTGCAGGAAAACGCCCCCATGGCCATATCCGAAGCCATGGCCGCATCCATTCCAGTGGTGACCTCAAATCGGTGCGGAATGCCGTATATGGTAGAGGATGGTGAATCGGGATTTCTCGTTGACCCAACGGACACCATTCAAATTGGTGAGCGTTTAAAGAAGCTTCTGCTTTCTCCCGAATTCTGTCAGAAAATGGGCGCACGCGGCCGTGAAATCGCCCTGGCCCGCTTTCACTCCGATGCGGTTGCCGCAAAAACGCGGGCGGTTTACGAAAGCGTGTTGCGAAAGGAGGCTTATGCCTTCTCCTGATACTCTTCCCCCTGACTCTTCGCCTGCAAGTACGAAGCTGGCAAACGCCTTTATTCAGGTAGGATGGCTGAGGTATCTGGCCCCACTCTTGTTGCTCGCGCTGGTTCTGGGCCTGTTGTATCGAGACGGACTTGTTTGGCTCCTTGAGGTTTGGAGCCACAATGATTACTCCCATGGGTATCTGGTGCCCATTGTTAGCCTTTATATCGTCTGGGAACAACGGGAACGCTTCCGGCTACTGCCGATTGCGCCTGCATACCTCGCAGCCGCTTCCGTTATTCTTGCCTGTCTGTTGCTGCTCCTCATCGCACGCGCCAGCGCTTTTATCCAGCTGGAAGCAGCCTCGCTTTTTCTGATCATCCCCGGCATCCTGCTTCTGCTCTTCGGGATGCAGATCACCCGTGCCGCGTTGCTGCCATGGCTCTACCTGAGCTTCTCACTTCCATGGTTTGATCTTTTTCTTGGCCGTATCCAGCCGCCTTTTCAGCGCCTTTCAGCCATACTCGGTTCCAAGCTGCTCAGTCTGATCTATCCCGTTTTTCTCAACGATATTTATATCCAGCTTCCTTCGATCAATATGGAGGTGGCAAGAGAATGCAGCGGCGTTAGTTTTTTTATATCGGTTCTGGCTATTGGCATCCCTTTAGTCTATCTTACCCAACGAACCTGGGGCCGAGCGCTGTTGGTAATTGGCCTGGGGTTGTTGATCACTGTGCTGGCCAATGGAGTTCGAATCGCCATGGCTGGGGTTATGGGGGAGAATTTTGGTCCGGCACTCCTGCACGGCCCGTCACATATCCTTCAAGGCTGGTTTGTCGCCTGGTTCGGTTGGATTGGACTCTTTGTAGTGAACTGGCTCATTATCAAAAAAACTGATAAAACCGCTCCCAGATTGTTTGAACGCTGGCGATTACATACAATACCAACTATACAGAATGAGAAAAAAATTTCTCCCCAATATCTCTATTCAGCTAGTTGTATCCTTGTCCTTTGTACTGTAGTAACTTATTTTGCCTCTCCTCACCCCGTCTCTTTACCAGCACCGCTGTCCAGTCTGCCCGTGACACTCGCTAACTGGACAGGAACTGAGGCCAAGTGGCTTGGCAAAAAAAACCTTTTCCCCGGAGCAGATGATTATCTGGAGCGGATATATCGTTCCAGTCAAAACAATACGCCCATCTATCTTTATATCGCCTATTTCAACCAACAAACCGAGCAAAAACGCCTTATAAGCAAGTTCTCCAGCCCCCTGCACAAGAAAGCGGTTGTTACAACTCTTTCAGACTCAGCACCGGGGATATCTCTTCACAAGGTAAATAGAACAACCCTCATCGAGGGAGGTATTCAGTATGATGTCTTTTTCTGGTATCAATTTCCGGGTGGAAAAACTGACACAAATCGAAACCAGGCAAGACTGACAGCCCTCAAAAATGGTCTTTTCCATCGCCGGAACAATGGCGCGGCTGTGCTTGTTGCCATCAGGAATAAAGCTGACGAGATAAATACAAAAAATGATATACCCGAATCAATCACCGCATTTCTTAAGGATTCCGGTTCAGTAATTACCGGGTTGCTTCCTTGAAATGTCAGCCCGGCTCCCTTGCATGCGACGCATGTAATAACAGCTGAAAATTCTGTCAACGACCGCGACATGAATTCTTTATGGCCATGCCTACTTTTACATACAAACACAGAGGCTATAAATCCCGAATCATCGAACTTGCAGATCTTTTAGCTCAGAACTTTTCTTTCTCTACAAAATCATGCAATCTCCTACCTGGTATTTTCAACGTCTGAAAGGCATGTCGCCCGGGGAAATTCTCTGGCGCATCCAGGGTAAGTACCTTGAGTGGGTTGACGCTTACCATATTAGCCATGGAAGTTTCCCGTCACTTGAGCAGGCAATTTCTGAAAAAAACAGGGCCGGTTGGCAGCCATCGTTTCGGGTTTCGGATCTCAAGGTCGGAGACTGGACGGGCGACAACGCCTCCCTGGATGAACAAAACTGGGGCGCTGCCCTGATCATCCAGGCAGACAAGATCGCCGAGCACAGACTTTCGTACTTCCATCTCCGCGAACACGATCACGGCCATCCGGTTCAATGGAATAAAGACCACGGCAGCAACATCGACGCACCGATGCGACTCGCGCAAAAGATCGATTACCGGGATTTCAACGAGGCCGGTGACTGTAAACTGGTCTGGGAGCCAAACCGCCACCAGCATCTGGTCGTGCTTGCCCGGGCCTGGCGTGCCGGCGGCAATGAAAAATATGCCCGGGCAATCAAGGAGCAGATCGAGTCCTGGCTCGAGCAATGTCCGTACGGATACGGCATGAACTGGCGTAGCCCCATGGAGCTCTCCATCCGCCTGATCAACTGGGTATGGGCCATCGACCTGACGCTGGAGTCGCAAATATTCAGCGGCACGTTTCGCGATCAGCTGTTGCACAGCATCTATCTGCATCTGCGGGAGGTTACCCGAAAATATTCACAGGGTTCGTCGGCCAACAACCATCTCATCGGCGAGGCGGGAGGTGTTTTTATCGCCACCAGTTACTTCCCGCAATTGACCAATGCCGCAAAATGGCAAAACGAAAGTTTCGCCATCCTCTGCCGTGAAATCGAGCGGCAGAGCTTTGCAGACGGCGGCAACAAGGAACTGGCACTGGAGTATCAATTCTTCGTCATCCAGTTTTTCCTCTTGTGCGGTTTAGTCGGCAGATGGTGCGGCAAGGACTTTCCCCGGCAATACTGGCGCAATGTTGAACAGCAGCTTCTCTTCATCGGACGGCTGCAGGAAGGCGGCGGCAATCCGGTCTTTTACGGGGACGCTGATGACGGCTATGTCCTGAATCTCGGTGATTCTCATACAGACCCAAAACCGCTGCTGGGCGCCGGTGCTCTGCTTTTTAATAACGGGCAATACAAGGCATGGGCGCCGGTGTACTCCCAATCTCTGCGCTGGCTTTTTGGTGCTGCCGGCCGGGAACAATTTGCCTCTATTGCTCCAAACAAGGAAAGCAATCTCCTCTCATCGCAAACCTTTCCAGACAGCGGCTTCTACCTTCTGCAGAACGGGCACCCCAATGCCGATGACCGCATAAGTGTGCTCTTTGATTGCGGGCAACTCGGTTTTGGCACGATTGCCGCCCATGGCCACGCCGATGCCCTGAGCTTTACCCTCAAGGCCTTTGGCGAGGACATCCTCATTGATCCCGGGACATACGACTACTTCACGCATCCGCAATGGCGTCAGTATTTCAGAAGCACCCTTGCCCACAATACCATGGAAGTGGATCACCAGGACCAGTCGGTTATGCTTGGACTGTTCCTCTGGGGCAAGCGAGCGGCCGCCAGATGCCTTGACTGGCAGCCATCAGACAATGGCGGCATGGCCAAAGGTGAACACGACGGCTATAGCAGGCTGCAGAATCCGGTGCTGCATCGCCGGACCCTGCAACTTGACGGTCCTCAACGGATTCTCCATATCAGCGATGAGCTGGTGACAACAGGGCGACACACGATCCGCCTTGCCTTTCATTTTGCCCCCACCTGTACACTTCAGCAGGTTGATGAGACTCGATTTCGCATCACCGGACAAAATGGCTGTGCAATCCTGGTCCTGGACACAAGCCTTGCCGCTGAAATTTTTCATGGCAGCCACAAGCCCACTCTTGGCTGGGCAAGCAATGGGTATCACCGAAAACAGCCCTGCCCTGCCCTGGTCGCCACGGCTTATATCTGTAGAGAGACAACCATCTCATGTTCCATCATTCTGACGAAAGAATAACGGGGAACCACATTCGATTATGCATCTTCACGCCCGCCTTTTTACTTCACTTGAGGAACTTTCCACCCATGCTGCCAGCTGGAACGATCTGGTACAGCTCTCGCCGGGTAACACCATTTTTCTGACCTGGGAATGGCTCTCCGCCTGGAGCACACACGTCGCCAGGGACCTCCCTCTTTTTGTCATTGTCGTTTTTGATAAGCGGAATCATCCGCAGGCCTTCCTGCCCCTCTACCAGAGCAACTTCCGACTCTTCAAATTCATATCCTACAAATGTCTGCGTCCAATGGGCGATTGTCATTGCGGTGCTGAATATCCTGATCTCATTGCGGCACCTGACACTATAGAAGACGCTTTAGCATGCATCGAAGAGTGTCTGGAAAAACATCGAGACAAATGGGACTGCCTGTATTTTCGGTATATTTCCGGATGGACAGGTACCATCTTCCGTCTGGGCCAGCTGTGTACGCATAAACACGCATTCTTCCGGCGGCAGGAAGCTGTTTTCAGCAGCATCCTCCTGCCTGAAAGAATTGACGAGTTCGACCACAATATGCTCGGATCTTTTTATCCTTTGATCCAACGCCAGAAAAAGAAACTTGAACGAATTGGCACACTATCAATCAGCCTCTGCCAACAAGAGCAGGATCTACCCATTTATCTCGACAGCCTTTTCAGCCTCCATAAAAAACGATGGCAATCGATTGGACAGCAGGGAAGTTTCGTCCGCCGTCCCCTGATGCAGGATTTTTATAGAGGGTTCGCGCCCACCGCCCTCCGCAGGGGATGGCTGAAGATCTTTGCCCTGCGGATTGACGGCACGATCCTGGCCGTGCAGATCGGCTATCTGTACGAGGGAATATTTTATCAGTTGCAGGAAGGCTTTGATCCGGACGAGCCCGGCGGACTTGGCAATGTCCTACGTCATGCAGTGATTGACTGGTGTATCACCAATAAGGTGAAAGAATATGACTACCTTGGCGGTAGCGAAGAACACAAATTGAAATGGGGCGCAAGGCAGCGTAAAGGCTATCATCTGTTCTGCGGCGCCCGATCTCCGAAAAACCTTTTGTTGGCCCTGGCCGATATCTGGCCCTCCGGACGATTCATTACCGAGGGACCGCCAATCAACTAATTCGGTTGTTCTCATGCATGAAGCTGAGTACGCGGATATATTACTTGGCCCTGATTCCCAGGCAAGGCATGAGAGCCAGGGTCAAGCAATACCAGATAAAAAATGTTTCTCTTGAGATCCCTTTTATTCGAGTCTGACAGCATCAAGATAAAGGTTCAGAGGGTGTTTCTCCTTCCCCACAAAAAATCCCAGACCACTGATGTGAGCAAGATCCATCCGCCGGGACTGTGGTCCCCTCTGAACCTCGACAAGGGGAATCTTGACTTGTGTCCAACCTGCCGGCAGCGAAATAATCCGACTATAAAGATTATTGTATGGTTTGTTCCCTTGTTCGTGCAAGGTGTCATGGATAGAGACCTCAAAAGATACCGGTTGCCGGGCAGGGTTATAAACAGCAAAACGGAGTTGGCTATAACCTAGCCAGTTGGGCGGGAAGTATTTCAAGGTCATTCCGGACCAGGGGCCCGGAAGAAGGGAAAGCCGTAAACTATGGGTGCCATGAAAGGCCTGCTCGCTTGAACGTGTCCCGCTTCCTGTCTTTCCTTCGAAACGACTTTTCTCAAAGGGCGTTTCAAAATCCGCCAGAAGGGGAAACTGATATCGTGCCAGCATTTCGTCAGTGAATGAGGAAATTACCGGCCATAGGACAAAACCAGCCAGGAATAATGCCGTGCCATGAAGAAAAAAATAGCTGCTTCTTTTCTGTCTGTAGTGGAAAGACAGAAAGAGCAAGGCTCCTGCTATATCACCAAGGATATCTGTAACTGAAAGGGATTCTCCGGGGAAGGAACTTTGCAGCCCTTCTAAAACGATAATAGAGGTAAATGTTACCCCGAGGAGAATGGCCAACTGACGGGAAAAGGTGAGGTCCAAAAATCGTGGGCAAAAGATGGAAAAAAGATGCCAGCCCAGGAAAAAAAGAAAGAGATGACCGCTTTCCCAGAGATAATACACAGAACGCGTATTACCTGATAAGGCATCTCCAGGTAGAAGCAAGGCTACCAGGGCCGCAGCAAAAAGAGCGCAAAGAAGAAAATTGTTTATCTTCCAAAGAACATCCAACAAAAAGCTCCGCTATACGGTTTCTTCACCAGTGAAGAGACGACATGCTTGTTTTTTCCTTAGCTATGCGAAAATGATCAAAAATGGCAGGAGCACCTTATTCATTCCCGCCTTATCTTTACTCTTCTTGAATGTTCCCGAAAATTCTCCCTTCAAAAAGAATCTTCCAGAAAAGAAATTTATCCATGACTGGATACTTTTTCTTCGATTTGGTTCTTCATAACCCATTGCAACCAATCAGCTTGTTTTTCAGAAAAATCATTTTTCTGATGTTCAATAAAATCCTTGAGTGTCTCTATCTTGTCAAAAGTGACTGAATAATAGCCTTCTGATCTGGCAGCCCGACCTAAGAGAGAAATCTTCCCATCCTTCTGCAAACCCAGCATCAAGTCGTGGTTCTTATAGACAATGGAATCGCCTGCCTTGGATGTGCTTCCATATTGTTCATGATAGACATAGTTGGCGAGGAACAAACTCGTGGTGAACAACAGCACAACAGCAACAGCGGAGGTGACTTTTACGGCACGGCTAAAGATGAGTGGATTAAAGAATTCTCTGTAGGTGAAAGGAATATACTGTTTGATAGCCCTGGAGATATCTTGATGGGTAAGGCTCGGTTTGACCACCATGCCGGTATAATTTTCCACATTGCTAATGGCCTCGTCGTCCAGGGGGTCGGCCATAGCCAGAGAAATAATATTATTTTTTTCTGTCTGCAGAGGAAGCACACCGTATTTGTAACAGAGGTAGCGGGGAACCAGACCTTTAACCTCCGACATGAACTCTTTGTCCACGTCAATAAGGGGAATTTCAAGCTGCTCAGCCAGCGTTTCCACCAGCTGCTCTTCCGTAATAGCCCCCATTTTAATAAGCAAATATCCAAGACGCCTGTTGGCACTTACCTGGAGACCCAGCGCCTCATTGATCTGCTCGTTGGTGACCAGTTCTTTGGTGATAAGCAATTGGCCCAGCTTGATTTTGGCTTTCATGGCATTTCATCCCGATGTGAATTTTTTAGATGTTCAGTTAACACCCTTTTTCCCAACACTTGTTGTGCTCTTGTTGTGGAGTACGCAGAGCCTCTATTTTGAGTTGTTTTCTTTTCAAGGGAATCAAGATCCTCACAGAGGATTTGTTTAATCCAACATCGTGATTTTTATTAAAATAACAACTTTCATCTCATTACTTTTTTACCGTCAAGACAACACTCGCCTGACTGCTGGTATTGTAATTATCCGAGACCGTCAGCGTCACGGTATAGCTGCCAGGCCTATGATACCTGTTGGATGCGGTGACGCCGCTTGCACTTTTCCCATCACCAAAGTCCCAAAGATAACTGGTTATGTTCCCGGCTGGCGCTTTTGAGGCTGCACCAGAAAACTGCACATCATCTTTGGTGGTCGGAACCTGGGGACTAAAGCTGATAGACGCTACAGGACCGCTTGCGGCTGAGACTCGTGACGGTGTGCTATTAGCCTTGGCAATACCACCGTCATTATCGGTGACAGTCAGCGTTACAGGATAAACGCCGGCGGTTGTATACGTATGGCTGGCGGTGGAAGTGCTTGCAGACCCTTTATCACCAAAGTCCCAGGCATAAGAGACGATGGACCCATCAGGGTCCGTCGACCCTGTTGCCGAGAAGTTCACAACAAGCGGGGCCATGCCTGACGTGGTGGAAAGAGTCAAAGAAGCCGTCGGCTGCACGTTGACCGCTGAAACCGTGACTGTGGCAAAAGCCTTGGCAACACCACCGTCATTATCAGTGACCGTCAGGGTTACAGGATAAATGCCGGGGCTTTTCTAGGTATGTCTCGCAGTTGAGGGTTCTGCGAGCCCTCCCAAGTCCCAGGCATAAGAAACGATGTCCCATCGGAGTCCGTCCCATCTCCGCTAAATTTCCAGCACTTCTCGTTTTGTCAGCCTCGCAGCATTTCGTTTTCGCTTTGTCTTTCTGCTTCTTAGCTTTTCAAATCTTCATATGTGTCAGTCTTTACTTATACCCTCTTATTGCTTCTGGTCTCTTTTCATTTCTCTATCCTCACAGAGGATTTGTTTAATCCAA
Source organism: uncultured Pseudomonadota bacterium (assembly GCA_963776835.1). Classification (GTDB taxonomy): domain Bacteria; phylum Desulfobacterota; class Desulfobulbia; order Desulfobulbales; family Desulfocapsaceae; genus UBA2270. Next base: position 58,032 of record CAVZOB010000003.1, on the reverse strand, counting down.
CATCGTGATTTTTATTAAAATAACAACTTTCATCTCATTACTTTTTTACCGTCAGGACAACACTCGCCTGACTGCTGGTATTGTAATTATCCGAGACCGTCAGCGTCACGGTATAGCTGCCAGGTCTATGATACTTGTTGGATGCGGTGACGCCGCTTGCACTTTTCCCATCACCAAAGTCCCAAAGATAACTGGTTATGTTCCCGGCTGGCGCTTTTGAGGCTGCACCAGAAAACTGCACATCATCTTTGGTGGTCGGAACCTGGGGACTAAAGCTGATAGACGCTACAGGACCGCTTGCGGCTGAGACCGTGACGGTGCTATTAGCCTTGGCAATACCACCGTCATTATCGGTGACAGTCAGCGTTACAGGATAAACGCCGGCGGTTGTATACGTATGGCTGGCGGTGGAAGTGCTTGCAGACCCTTTATCACCAAAGTCCCAGGCATAAGAGACGATGGACCCATCAGGGTCCGTCGACCCTGTTGCGGAGAAGTTCACAACAAGCGGGGCCGTGCCTGACGTGGTGGAAAGAGTCAAAGAAGCCGTCGGCTGCACGTTGGCCGCTGAAACCGTGACTGTGGCTAAAGCCTTGGCAACACCACCGTCATTATCAGTGACCGTCAGGGTTACAGGATAAACGCCGGGGCTTTTATAGGTATGGCTGGCGGTTGAGGTACTTGCAGAAGCACCATCACCAAAGTCCCAGGCATAAGAAACGATTGTCCCATCGGAGTCCGTCGACCCAACTCCGCTAACGTTCACAACAAGCGGAGCCGTGCCTGACGTGGTGGAGAGAGTCAATGAAGCCGTCGGCAGTAAATTACTCTTTACCAGGGGGACATCAAAGGAATAGGGAGCGGATATCGCGCTTTCATTGCCATTCACATCAAAGGCCGTTATGGTAAAGGCAACGGTCGTGCCGGGTTCCACCTCTACGGTATAATCAATGGCCAGAGTTGCTGGGTCATTGATGGTGAGAAGACGCTGGCCATTCTGATAAAGAATGTAGCCGGCCAATCCTGGCAGGCTGATGTCATAGTTCCATTGAAAATGAAGCTGTTTGGATACCATGCCCAAAGCGGTACATGTAACCGTGCTTTGAGCCGTACCAATACCTCCGGCGTTATCAGTGACCGTCAGCGTTACCGTATAAACGCCGGCGGCTGTATAAGTATGGCTGGCGATGGAGGTGCTTGCAGAAGCGCCATCACCAAAATCCCAGGCATACGAGACGATGATGCCATCGGCATCCGTCGACCCTTCCGCGGAAAATTCGACCGTTAGCGGAACCGCACCTGACCCGGTCGATAGATCCAAAGAAGCCGTTGGTGGAATGTTGGCCGGTGGCGCTGAAACTGTAACTGTTCTTTGAGCCGTGCCAACACCGCCATCGTTATCGGTGACCGTCAGCGTTACCGTATACATACCAGCAGTTGTATATGTATGGCTGGCGGTGGAGGTACTTGCAGACCCTTTATCACCAAAGTCCCAGGCATACGAAACAATGGTGCCATCCGAGTCCGTCGACCCTTCTGCAAAAAAATCAACAACAAGCGGGGCCTCACCTGACCCGGTCGACAGATTCAAAGAAGCCTTCGGCAGCATGTTGGCGGCTAAGATCGTGACTGTTGCTTTAGCCGTGTTCGTGGCTCCGACATTATCGGTGACCGTCAGCGTTACCGTATAAACGCCGGGGATTGTATAGGTATGGCTGGCGGTTGAGTTGCTTGCAGAAGCACCATCACCAAAATCCCAAGTATAAGAAACGATGGTGCCATCGGGATCCGTTGAGCCAACTCCGCTAAAGTTCACAACAAGCGGGGCCTTGCCTGTGGTGGTTGAAAGATTCAAGGCCGCTGTCGGCGGTAAATTCTGTACCACTTCAAGGGGAACATCAAAGGAATAGGGTGCGGATATCGCGCTTTCCTTGCCATTCACATCAAAGGCCGTCATGGTAAAGATAACGGTCGTGCCAGGTTTTACATCTACGGTATAATCAGTGGCCAGGGTTGTGGGGTCATTGATGGTGAGAAGACGCTGAGCATCCTGGTAAATAAGGTAGCCGGCCAATCCTGGCAGGCTGATGTCATAGCTCCATTGAAAATGAAGCTGTTCGGATACCATGCCCAAAGCCGGGGTGGAGACAGAACATGTCACCGTGCTTTGAGCCGTACCAATACCTCCGGCGTTATCGGTGACCGTCAGCGTTACCGTATAAACGCCGGCAATTGTATAGGTATGGCTGGCAGTGGAGGTGCTTGCAGAAGCACCATCGCCAAAATTCCAGGCATAGGAGACGATGGCACCGTCGGAGTCCGTCGACCCATCCGCGGAAAATTCGACCGCTAGCGGGACCGCACCTGACCCGGTCGACAAACTCAAATTAGCCGTCGGTGAAATGTTGGCCGGTGGGGCAGAAACTGTAACCGTGCGCTTAGCCGTGCCAACACCGCCGGCGTTATCGGTGACCGTCAGCGTTACCGTATAATCACCAGCGATTGTATAGGTATGACTGACGGTGGAGCCTCTTCCAGAAGCACCATCACCAAAGTCCCAGGCATACGTGACGATGGTGCCATCCAAATCTGTCGACCCCACTGCAAAAAAATCAACAACGAGCGGAGCTGGACCTGATCCGTTAGCCAGATTCAAAGTAGCCGTCGGCAGCAAATTACCCTGTACCACCTCAAGGGGGATATCAATGGAATAGGGTCGGGATATCGCACTTTCCTTGCCATTCACATCAAAGGCCGTCATGGTAAAGGCAATGGTCTGGCCTGGTTCAACCTCTACGGTGTAATCTACGCCCAGAGTTGCGGGGTCATTGATGGTGAGAAGACGCTGACCATCCTGGTAAAGAATGTAGCCTGCCAAGCCTGGCAGGCTGATGTCATAGTTCCATTGAAAATGAAGCTGTTTGGATACCGCGGTCAAGGCCGATGTGGAAAGGGCACAGATCAGGAGGGAAAAAAGGATGACACAGATCCCCGTCTTGACGACCTGTGTCCACAGATGAGTTTGTTGAGTGGCGTAATGATGGGTAGGCATGTCGGCACCTTCTGACAAGGAGTGCCACCCGGATAGTCGCGATCCGGACGGATGCCGTGAAGAACTTAACGCATCGGATTAGTTCTTTCCCCGGCACTTCCGCTACCATATCAGTGATGCTCTACTGAGTTAGGCCGGTAGCTTTGCGTCCCACCCTTTGCGGATGGTTTACTTATTGTATATTTTTTATTTTAAAAAAATACTTCCTGCAAAGAGGAGGAGACATTATTCATCATTGGCTATTTTTTTCGATGCGGTTCTTCAGAATCCACCGTAACCAATCAGCTTGTTTTTCAGAAAAATCATTTTTCTGATACTCAATAAATGCCTTGAGTGTCTCTATCTTGTCAAAGGTGACTGAATAATAACCTTCTGATCTGGCCGCCCGGCCCAAGAGAGAAATTTTCCCATTTTTCTCCAGCCCCAGCATCAAGTCGTAATTCTTATAGACAATGGAATCCCCTGTCCTGGATGTGGTTCCATATTTTTCATGATAGACATAGCTGGCGAGGAAAAAACTCGTGGTGAACAACAGAACAACAGCGATAACTGAGATGACTTTTACGGCACGGTTAAAGATTAGCGGATTAAAGAATTCTTTAGGGGTAAAAGGAATATACTGTTTGATGGCCCTGGAGATATCTTTATGATAGGTAAGGCTCGGCCTGACCACCATACCGGTATAATTTTCCAGGTTACTAATGGCCTCATAGTCAAGGGGATCGGCCATCGCCAGAGAAAGGATGTTATCTTCTTCTATCTGCAGAGGAAGCACACCGTATTTGTAACAGAGGTAGCGGGGAACCAGACCTTTCACCTCCGGCCTGAACTCTTTATCCACGTCAATGATGAGGAGTTCAAGCTGTTCAGCCAGAATTTCCACCAACTGCTCGTCTGTTATGAGCCCCATTTTAATAAGTAAATAACCGAGACGCCTGTTGCCGCTTACCTGGATATGAAGCGCCTCGCTGACCTGCTCTGGGGAGACCAGGCCTTTGGTGAGGAGTAATTCGCCCAGCTTGATTTTGGCTTTCATCGCTTTTCATCCTGATGTGAATTTTTCAGGTAATTCGGGTGCAATCTTTTTCCCAAAGATTAAGCCCTTAACCAGACAACATCATAATGCCACGTTGATTGCAAAGAAAAAGAACTTTACTTTAAGCCTCTCAAATATTCCGGACCATGTCAAGGACATCCGAAAACATTTTTTGTGCCTTAAAAGCAACAATGCAGGTATGAGCGAGAAGCCTGAATTCAGTGGCCCGGGAAAGCCTGAAAGGGTTTATGCATAGGATACTGAGAAGATAACCTAACCTCCGACACGCTTAACCTTGTATCCTTGTTCCGTAAAATCTGCCATCAGCATATCCCGATGATCCCCTTGAATCTCCACCATCCCGTTTTTTATGGAACCCCCGCAACCACATTTTTTTTTCAAATCGCGTGCTTTTTTCCTCAGTTCATCCGGGTCAAGGGGGAGCCCCATCACCAGGGTTACCCCTTGACCTTTGCGCCCTTTCCTCTCCAGGCCGATCCTGATGATACCGTCGGAGGGGAAGACAGAGGCTGTCTTCCTGCAGGTACCTTCTTTTGACGGATTTTTGCAGGCCGGACAGATCCTGCCCTGTTCCGTGGAAAAAACCAGGCCATGGTCGGTGCTCTTGTTTGGAGGCATATCTTTCTCAGGTCAAAGGGTTGTATCTTACGGGATTACAACATGCTGTTATAGCAAAAAACAGGGAATTGCATTACCCATTGAAAAATAATAAACCGGAAAGAAATGAAAAACAAGCTGGGAAAATTGGCGAGGAAACAGTGGTGCCGAATCAAGGCTCTGTATTCCTCCGGAGAGGCAGGCTTGGGGGCCGCAACAGACGGCACAACGAGCGGAATCCATCTCCGGCTGCCATGCTGGCGATGGAACGAGAGAATGACGGGCCGGAGTTTTAAGGCAGCATAAATTGAATCAGCCATGCCGAAATGGCCTGAAAAGTGACGCCTTAACGGCATCTCCAACGAACGGGATGGAGATCAACAGCTGCAGAGCCCTTCTTGTCATCAAGCATCTTGCGCAACAGCTGTAGTTCCGCCTGAGCCTGACGTAATTCTTCACGCAGGGCATCTACCGCACTCAATGGCATGCTCAACGGTGCCGCTGCAAGTTGGCTCTCAATGCGATCTGTATCCTGCTGGGCTCGATACAATTCCATGGCCAGTAATTTGATTGACATGACGACGGGGTTGCGAGTCAACACGACTCATGAAACATGTGGGGAAGAGAGGAAGGTTTCTGCTACTCCTTGCTGATATCGACATCCTTCTGCAGTATTATGATTTTGTTGAACAAATCACAATACTCCTCCACCAATCTCTTCCTGTCAACAGGGGACATTTCAAAATAAAAGGGGCTGAGCATCAGAACCCCGATGGCTTCCTGACTTGTCATCTCCAGATTCTCCTTTCTTTTAAAAGAAAAACAAAAGAAGAGTATGCTCTCTGCGTATGGATCTTCGATCCATTCTTACTTAATTCTTTAGCAAAGAAAAGATATATGCAAATGTTACATGAACTTACCTCTTCGATACAGGGATTGGACATGCAAAAAAATAACACAAGGGTTGATCCTGAACAGAACCAACCCTTGTCCGGGAGGCGTCCTCTACAACCTGCAGAGTATCAGCAGCCGCCGATGCCTCATCCGCCAGCCTTGACTACTGGAGCAGCGACATTGGCGCTTTCCGGACTGGCAATGGCGGAACGGGAGACCTTGATCCGGACATCCTGAGCGATCTCCAAGGTGACGACGGTTTCCGTCAAACCCGTGATCGTACCATGAATACCACCCTTGGTTATCACCTTATTGCCAACCTTCAGATCATTTAAAAATTGCTGCAGCAGTTTGGCCTGCTTCTGTTGAGGCCTGATCAGCAGAAAATAAAACACGACAAAGATAAGAATAAGGGGGATAAAAGAGGCAATTCCCCCGGCTCCGGCTCCTGGCATAATGGTTCCTCCAAAAAAGTTTATACTCTAATTGGTTCACTCTTCAGCACAAACAAGCATAACCAGTTCCGTAACCGATACGATTATCTGCGCCCAGGGACCATTCCCCATATAAAAAAAATTATTTTAATCATTCGCTGGCAAGCCTGCCATAAAAATCGTTGCGGAAGGCGGTAAATTGATCCCGCTCGATGGCTGACCGCATCTCCGCCATCAGATTCAGGTAATAATGGAGATTGTGGATGGTGTTCAGATGATAACTGAGGATCTCCCGGCACTGGAAGAGATGGCGCAGGTAGGCCCGGGAATAATTACGGCAGGTGTAGCAGCTGCAGTTGGCATCCACCGGCCCCTTGTCGTCGCGAAACTGGGCATTCTTGATGGTGATCTTGCCCATTGAGGTGAACAGAGTGCCGTTGCGGGCATTACGGGTGGGCATCACGCAATCAAACATATCCACGCCCCGATAGACTCCTTCCACCAGATCTTCAGGGGTGCCGACCCCCATCAGATAGCGGGGATACTCCGCAGGCAGATGCGGGATGACCGCCTCGGTCATCTCCTGCATCAAGTCCTTGTCCTCCCCGACACTCAGCCCGCCGAGGGCGTAGCCGTCAAAACCGATATCAATGAGCGCCTGGGCGTGTTCTTTCCGCAGATCAGTGAACATGCCGCCCTGGACAATGCCGAAGAGCAGCTGTCCGGTATCGGTCTGGGCCTCCCGGCAGCGTCTGGCCCAACGGGTGGTGAGATCGGTGGCCTTGACGGTCTCCTCCCGCGTCGCCGGATAGGGGATGCAGGTATCCAAGCACATCATGATATCCGAGCCCAGGGCCTCCTGAACCTGAATCGCTTCTTCGGGCCCGAGAAAGAGCTTGGATCCGTCCAGGTGGGAACGGAAGGTCGCGCCCTTTTCGGTGATCCTGGCCAGTTCTTTGAGGCTGAATATCTGAAATCCGCCGCTATCGGTGAGGATGGGACGGTCCCAATGCATGAATTCATGCAGGCCGCCAAAGGTCTTGATCAGTTCATGGCCGGGCCGGATATAGAGGTGATAGGTGTTGCCAAGAATGATCTGGGCATTCATCTCCTGCAGGTTCTCAGGGGTCACGGCCTTGACCGTGCCCTGAGTGCCGACCGGCATGAACACGGGGGTCTGAAAGGTGCCGTGCTGCGTGCGCACCTCGCCCCTGCGGGCGGCGCAGCAGGATGAGCGGCCATGGAGGGTAAAGGGGGATTGGTTTTGCATGGAAAGAAGACCGGGATTGTTGAGATTGTATGGATAATAAAACTACCAGGCAGGCTTGATGTGTGGGGGCGATGCCTGTGGCTCGCCCTGTTGCAATCGGCGACAATGGCGGCTGCAGAAAAGGGCGACCCACCGGGTCGTCCCTACGATCTATCCGTCTGGCGCGGCTGCACTATATAAATGATCGGCTTTTTTTTCAACCACCATATAGTATGGCCCTGCCCCCTGGTTTTTCCCGAGCAGACACCAAGAAGGGATAAAAATTTGAACTTTGTCGCAAAACCATATGCACAGGACAGATAAAAAATAAGATAATTGATTGACATGGAAATAAAAATGCGGTAGTACAAATTATTGAAGTTCATTTTTTCTTTTTGGTCGAAATGTCATGAATATTCATGACCGACAAAAAATGAGAAATTGTTTTGACTCTCACTGTCCATGTATTCGGGCAGGGAGGGTCTTTTATGCGATCCTGGATCTCAGGAGGATCCAGGAATCGTAATATTAAAATGTATTTGGAGGAAAGAAGATGATTAAACAATTTTCCATGTTGGCCCTTGTCGGCCTGATCGCCCTGCCCATAGCTGCTTCCGCAGGTATGGGTCCCCAGACCAGTGATCTGGATCGTAAGATCCAGGATCTGAGTTCTCAGCTGGACCAGTTGAAGGCCCAGATGGCTGCCCAGGCCGAGGCCAATGCAGCAACCACTACCGTAACCGGTCCCGACTACAGCGATCGTGTTGCGGATTGGGACCTGGCAGCCCGTTTTAAACTCGACGGCGATTTCCGTGCCCGTATGGATTACTACAATGCTAACGTGTCCAATGGAGGAGGCGATCTCAACAACGACACCGCATTCACCAACCGTTTCCGTCTGAACATGCGGGTCGGTGTCACCGAGAACGTGGAATTCAAGGGACGTCTGGCTATGTATAAGTCTTGGGGCGAGACCAACTTGATAGGATCGTATTTTGACGAAGACAGTCCTGCATTTGACGGCAACTCCACCCGGACTCCTGGGGACAATGCCCTGCGTGTTGACCGTGCCTTCCTTAACTTCAACAATATCGGTGGCGCACCCGTATGGTTCTCCATTGGCCGTCGTCCGACCACCGATGGCAATCCAGCCAATCTGCGCATGAACCTCGCCGAGCGCAGCGGTACCCCGCTGACCATGGACTATGCCTTTGACGGAATTTCCATGGGCTATGCCTATAACTGGGGCGGAGACATAGGAACCGGCCGTGTTCGTGTCTGTTACGGACGTGGTTTTGAGGATGGACTGCGGGCTGAAGATGGTACTTTTTTTAATCCAGAAGGTATAGATGATACGGATTTCGCAGGTGTGAGCTGGGATATCCTGCATAAGGATGATCGTTTTATTTATGCCCAGTCTTTTATTGCGGCCAATATGCCTGGATTTGACCAATTTGGTCCCACAATGGACAATAATGGCAACATCTATCTTACCAACGCCATATATATGGATAAGATTGTCGGCCTGAACTACTTCGTAGCCGGTGGCTGGTCCCGCACCGATCCAAACGCTAACGGTTTGTTAGGATCCACAGAAGACAAGGACGGTTACCACGCCTACGCCGGTATCCGTTATGATATCGATCCCGCCGGCCTCAAGCTGGGTGCTGAATGGAACTACGGCTCCAAGAACTGGATCGGATTCACCCCGGGACATGACGATCTCTATTCCTCCAAGATTGCCGCCCGCGGTAATGTCTACGAGGTCTACGGCATCTATGAGTTGCCCATGGGCGAGGCCATCTCCAAGTATGCCGATACCTTCATGCGTCTCGGCTATCAGCGTTACGAGTACAACTATGACGGTACCAACGGCTGGCTCGCTGAGCCTAATGATGTAAATGATTTCGTTGCCATCGAGAGTGCCGATCAGGTTTACCTGACCCTTGAGGCGACATTCTAGTCTCTTGTTTAAAAAAAACGGGATCTTGATCAGGGCTTGAACACGTCCTGATCAAACCGTTGTGTTGTGAAGTATCTGGGGAAGGTTCCGTTAAAGGAACCTTCCCCTTTTTATTTATTCTATGAGGTTTGCATGCACTCCATGGGAACCAGATCAAGAGAGACAGAATGTTTGCGCGCAGAGGCGCCGGGAAGGACAAAAAATGTTTTTCTCTGCCCCTCTGCGTCTGCGCGAGAAAACACACTTTTAATCAAACAATGGAAATATCCATACTGAAAGCCATGCTTAAGCCCTCCATGTTCCTCACGCCCTCAGCCCCCGGCCTCATCCGGGCCACCTTTGACCGCCACCAGGGAGCAAGCGGACCTCCCTTCGCCTCACTCAATATCAGTTTCGGGGTCGGGGACCAGGCGGAAAAGGTGCAGTCCAATCGCGAGAAGATAAAGCAATCCTTGGGAATCAGGCATCTGATTTCGGCCAGACAGGTGCACGGGGATCGGATTTCCAGAATTCTGGAAATTCCGGAAAGAAATCAGGAGATGGATGGTGTTGACGCCTTGCTGACCGATAGGAGGGGAGTGGGGCTTTTGATCCAGCATGCCGACTGCCAGGCCATCCTGTTGCATGACCCGGTGCAATCGGCAATAGCGGCGGTGCATTGCGGCTGGCGGGGAAGCGTCATCGGGATCATTGAAAAAACAGTGCGGGAGATGAGCTCCTGCTACAAGTCCCGTCCTCAGGACATGGTGGCCTCCATCAGTCCCTCACTGGGTCCCTGTTGCGCTGAATTTATCAATTATCGCCAGGAGCTGCCGGCCTCATTTCTGGACTTTCAGACCCGCCCCCATTATTTTAATTTCTGGCAGATATCACGGTCCCAACTGATGGACGCCGGCCTGGACTCCGCAAATATCAGCATGGCAGGGATCTGCACCTGCTGCAGCCCTGATTATTTTTCCTACCGCCGCGCCGTTCGTCAGGGCAGTGGCATAACAGGTCGGAATTGCACCATCATTGCCTTACGAAATAATGAGGATTGCAGGAGCGGCAGCCGCTCCATCAACCCTGAATCGCCATCACCTTGATACGATTCCGTCCCTTCTGTTTCTGATAAATGGCAGCATCAAAAGCATTGCCCATTTGTGATTTATCAATCGACGTCATCTCCGCACCCCATCTCGGCAGGCCGAGACTGATGGTGGTCCTGATCGGGATATTTTTCAAGCAACTCCCATCTGACAAGACCTGCCTTGCCGTTTTTTGTTAACGTAAGAAATTCAAGGCAGAACCCGCCTTAAACCAGGCGATCTGCTCAGCATTGAGGGAATGCTGCAGCGATATCACCGAATCCGAGTCATCCGCATGATGAAACACAGCCGTCACAGTGGATCCGGGAGCAAGCTCGGTCAGACCCAGGATATCCACCCGGTCAGCCTCCTGGATCAGGTCATAGTCTGCGCCATTGACAAAGGTCAACGGCAGGACTCCCTGTTTTTTCAGATTGGTCTCGTGGATGCGGGCAAAAGAACGGGTAATCACCACCCGCCCCCCCATATGCCGGGGGCTCATGGCCGCATGCTCCCGCGAAGAGCCCTCTCCGTAGTTGGTGTCGCCCACCGCCAGCCAGTTTTCACCGGTCGCACTATAGGCCCGGGCAATCTCGTTATAGGGCTGGTGCCCGCCTGTCAGCTGATTCAGCCCGCTGCCGGTCTCGCCGGTAAATGCATTGGTGGCGCCGCTGAACATGTTGCCGGAGATGTTATCGAGATGGCCGCGAAAACGCAGCCAGGGACCGGCAGGAGAAATATGATCGGTGGTGCACTTGCCCTTGGCCTTCATCAGCAAGCGTAGCCCCTTGAAATCACGCCCGTCCCAAGGGGCAAAGGGAGAGAGCAGGGCCAGCCGTTCCGACCCAGGCGCCACCTGCACCATGATACCAGCCCTTTCCGCCATGGGTACCAGGAAACCGGTTTCATCTCGCACCAGTCCCTCGGGCTGGGACTTCCGGCACCTTACCGGGAGGGGTCAGCACAAAGGAAGTGCCATCCGCCGCCTGCAGCTCCGCAGCATACGGATTCACATTGAAAGGTGCCGAACATGGCATAGGCCAGGCAGGTCTCGGGGCTGGCGATAAAGCCGCAGGTGCCGACGTTGCCGTCATTGCGTTTGGGAAAATTCCGGTTATAGGAAGTGACGATGGAATTCCGGAACCCGGGCTCAATCCCTGTTCTGTTCCATTGACCGATACAGGGGCCGCAGGCGTTGGCCAGCACCGTGGCCCCGATGGCCTCAAGCCTGGCCAGCTGCCCATCCCGCTCGAGGGTGGCCCGCACCTGCTCGGAACCTGGAGAGAGGAGCAAGGGAATCTTCAGCTTCAATCCCTTGGCCGTTATCTGTTCGGCCATGGCGGCCAGTCGCCCCATATCCTCATACGAGGAATTGGTGCAGGATCCCACCAGGGCATAGGTCACATTGGCCGGAAAGCCGCCTTTATCCACATATTCCTTCATGGCCGAGACGGGAACGGCAAGATCCGGAGAATGGGGCCCCACCAGATGCGGCTCCAGGCTGGAAAGATCAATCTCAATGACCTGATCATAGTACTTCTCGGGATCCGCCAGAACCTCAGCGTCGGCCTGCAACAGATGCAGGTATTTATCGGCCAGGGATGCCGCCTCCCCGCGTCCGCAGGCATGCAGGTAGGATGCCATATGCGCGTCATAGGGAAAGACAGAGGTGGTGGCCCCCAACTCGGCGCCCATATTGCAGATGGTGGCCTTGCCGGTGCAGGAAAGGGTGGCGGCGCCAGGACCGAAATATTCAAAAACCCGGTTGGTGCCCCCGGCACAAGTGAGCATGCCCAGGATCTTCAAGATCACGTCCTTGGGCGCGGCCCAGCCCTGCAACTCACCGGTCAGACGGACACCCACGAAACGGGGATGCAGCACCTCCCAAGGCATGCCGACCATGACATCCACGGCATCGGCCCCGCCGACTCCTGAGGCAAAGGCCCCGAGTCCCCCGGCATTGGGGGTATGGGAATCAGTGCCCAGCATCATCAGCCCGGGAAATCCATACTGCTCCAGCACCACCTGATGGATAATGCCGGCGCCCGGCAGCCAGCAGCCGAAACCGTAACGCTGGGAGGCGGAGGCCAGAAAGTCATACACCTCACGATTTTCAGTACGGGCAGTCTGCAGATCCGCCTCGGCCCCGCGTTCGGCCCGGATCAGATGATCGCAGTGAACCGTAACCGGGACCGCGGCCTCATCCTTTCCTGCCAGCATGAACTGGAGAATGGCCATCTGGGCCGTGGCATCCTGCAGGGCAATGCGATCCGGGCGGGTCTTGACATAGGAAACCCCGGGCGTAAGCTCCGCTTCCATGGCATTGTCAAGATGGCCATAGAGGATCTTCTCGCCATAGGTCAAAGGCCGGCCCAGCCGTTTTCTGACCATGCTGATATTGGCGTCCATCTTCTGGTACACCGCTTCGATAAATTGGGCGGTAGAATCAACCGAAATACTCATAATGTCTCCATATAATTAACGCAAATTGATGACAACCTCTACAATGATGGTCTCGTAAAAAGTCATCAAGGAAATAGCTAAGCAAAAAGGCTCAAAGACGAGGCGCGCAAATCCTGAGGAATGAGGTGTACTTTTGGGTACGCCGCAGTGACGAAGGATGCTGCGCAATGAAGTCTTTGGGCCTTTGGGCGACGCCCTATCAGGACCGAATCAGCTCCTCAGCCAGCATTGTATCCGCCAGATCGAGGATAAATTGACGCTGGACCGGAGTTGCATGGGCGATACAGTCACAATGCAGGTTGGCCTGACTGCGAACCAGCATCTCAAAACGGACCGCATTTTTTTCCACCTCAACCCCGCAACAATATGGGCCGCATTTTTCCACGTGGGCCCGTTGCCTTGCGGAGAGCAGCTCAAGGGGCAGGACAATCCAGTAAAGGCCGATCATGGGCCCTTGCGGCAGGGTGCGTTTGAGATATGAGTCTATATTATCCCGCTCCATGGGGGACAGATCATCAATGACGTATTGGCGCATTTTTTTTAGGGTGATAAACTGAAGGTTGAAGACTGAAGGTTTAATGCTGAAAAACTGATCACCTGATGACCCACCATGGGTCACTTCGGTCTTCGGCCTTTTACCTTCAGCCCTTATTTAAATTACAGCAACTGGGCGGCAACGGCCGACAGCGGACTGCGTTCACTCTTACTCAAGGTCACATGACCGTAGAGAGACTGCCCCTTCAGCTTTTCCACGGTATAGGAAAGACCGTTGGAGGAGGAGTCAAGATAGGGGTTATCAATCTGCTGCGGATCACCGGTGAGCACCATTTTCGTCCCTTCGCCAGCCCTGGAGATAATGGTTTTCACCTCGTGGGGGGTCAGATTCTGGGCCTCATCGACGATGACGAACTGCCTGGGAATGGAACGGCCGCGGATATAGGTCAGGGCCTCAAGCTCGACCAGCTGTTCCTTGAGGAGCATGTTCACCTTCTGCTGCACGGTCCCCTCCTCGTAGCGGTGATCTTTCTGCATCAGATAGACGAGATTATCAAAGATCGGCTGCATCCACAAAGAGAGCTTTTCATCCTTGGTGCCCGGCAGATAGCCGATATCCTTGCCCATGGGGATAATTGGCCGGGAGACCAGCAGCTTTTCATACGCCTCCTGATGGAGGACACATTCAAGGCCGGCGGCCAGGGCCAGCAGGGTCTTGCCGGTACCGGCCTGACCGATGAGGGTCACCAGGCTGATCGCTGGATCCATGAGCAGCTCCAGGGCCATCCGTTGCTCCTTGGAGCGCGAGTGCACATTCCAGGCGGTCTCAAAACCGGCATCAAGAGGGATCAGGCTGTTGGGGCCCACGGCCCGACCGAGTCCCGAGTGCTTCGGGTTCGCCGTATCCTGCAACAGGATAAACTCGTTGAGCAGGAAATCAAACCCTTCCGTCTCCAGGCCCTTCCCCTCAAAAAAACGATCGACCAGCTCGGTGGCGACCTGGAGCTCTCTCCAGCCCGTATACAGTTCGTCAAAATTGCACTTCTGCTTCTCAAAGTCCATCACATCAATGCCCAGGGCATCGGCCTTGAGGCGGGCATTGATATCCTTGGAGACAAAGATCACCTTCTTCCCTTCCTGATGCAGGGCATGGGCCACGGCCAGGATCCGGTTATCGGGCACGGACATATCGATATAGACACCTGCCATCTCCTTGCGCTCGACAACAATCTGCAGGATGCCGCTGTTGGCCATGGTCACCCCATCCTTCAGAGACCCCTGTGAACGAAGCTGGTCGATCTGCCTGATCACATGGCGGGCGTTGCGCCCCAGTTCATCGTTATGGCGCTTGAAGCTGTCCAGCTCCTCAATGACCGTCATGGGCAGGATCACATAATTATCATCAAAGGAGGTGAGAGAGTCGGAATTATGGAGCAGGACATTGGTGTCGAGGACAAAATATTTACGTACGCCCAGAGCAGTCATATATCAAGCCAGGTTGAATTTTTATTGAGGAGTTCACAGCCGTCTTCACGGACGATCACCATATTTTCGAGGCGGACGCCACCCCATTCCGGGATGTAGATACCGGGCTCAACCGTCACCACCATCCCCGCCTCCAACTGTTTCCGGTTGCGGGATGACAGGCGTGGCTCTTCATGGACGGCCAGACCCACGCCATGGCCCAAAGAATGACCAAAGGCCTGGCCGTAGCCTGCGGCCGCAATGATATCACGGGCAATTTTATCCACCGCCGCCGCCACAACTCCCGCCCGGATCGCTGCCATAGCGGCCAGCTGGGCCCGGCGCACCAGCCGGTGGAGGGTAAGATAACGGTCATCCGGCGTGCCGACCACAAAGGTCCGGGTCATATCGGAGCAATAGCCATCGAGAATCAGTCCCATGTCAATCATCAGGGACTGATCACATTGAATGGTCGCCGGACCGGGCACCGCATGCGGCAGGGCGCTGTTGCTGCCAGTTGCAACGATGGTGCTGAAACTCGGGGCTTCCGCACCCATCCGCAGCATGATGGACTCTATGGTAAGGCAAATCTCTCTTTCCGTCTGGCCGGGGCCAATGAGGCTGTACGCCTCCTGAAAGACCTCTTCGTTCAGGTCAACCGCGGCCCGGATCTTCGCGATCTCCTCCTCATCCTTGATCTGGCGGAGATCCTCCACCAGATCCGTGGTCGGCACCAGCTGCAGACCAATCTTGTCACCCATGGCCTTCATCTTTCCGGCAAAGGAGTGAAGGGTGTAATGACTTTCAAAACCGAGGCTGCGGATGCCGAGCGCCGGCAGCATCTCCTTGAGTAAGGCCGGGACTCCCTTGGGATAGAGGCAGATATGGAGAAAAGCGGCCTCAGTCTCAGCCTGTTGCTTGAAGCGGAAATCGGTCAGCAGCCAGGAATCACTCCTGGCCGGAATCAATAACAGACCCGCCGTCTCGGCGATGGAGTGGTCACGGGCCGAATAACCGCTCAGATAGCGCCTGTTCTCCGGCTGACTGACCAGCAGGCCATCGACTTTTTTGCGGCGCAATACGGCCTGAATCTTTTCTATCCGCTGGAGATAATTCATCAGGCAAAGCGCTGGGCCAGCATCTCTTTTCGCTGATCAAGGGCCTGATTGTATTGCTGGTCCAGATCACCCTTCATCCTCGCCCACTCCTTCAGAAAGGTCGGATGCATGACCGGGTCCATGGACATCCTGCTGGGGGCAAGGGCTCCCTGCTGCCCCTGCTTCTGCTCAAGCTGGGCGCGCACCGCATCCTCCAGCTGCTTCCTGATCTGTTCTTTATGCTGTTCATACTGTTCCAGGATCTGCCGCAGCTCGCCACAGATGGCAACCATATCCCCGGCAGAGCGCTCCATCTCCAGGAGACCCTGCATGGCCCGAAGACTGGTGGCCATCAGGGCCTCATCGCGTGGCAGGAGGATATTGCGCAGCAGGACTTGGGCCATCCCCTTACGCACCGCCATCTGCTCTGCCGCCGGCTGCCCGGCCAGGGCCTGCCCCAGATCATCGAGGCTAAGACCGATATACTCGGCAGCAAGACGCATTCCTGTGCGTTCCGACTCCTGAGAATCAGGCTGTCCAACCGAGCGGGCGGCCATACGGGCGGCCCGCTCCATAACCATATCCATGGTACTTTTTATTTCTGCCATTTGTCGGGTTGCTTCTTCTGAAGGATAGTTGCAATATACGAACAAGGAAAGGAAGAGGTCCTGAAATACGCTGCACGCCCCAGAAAGCACTCTCCCCTTCCCTATTCACCTTGTACTCTTCTTATTTACCCCAGAGAACACTCAACCGTAAAGAAAAAATTGGCCCTTCAGGGATCAAGGCGCTTCCGGACCGGCTTTTATAGCCGTCGATCAATTCCTCGTTCTAAGAGAGGTACAACAATGCACAAATCTTGCCGCCATAAGGAGCCGTAATGAAATAAGCAAAAAAAAACGCTTATTTTATAAACGTACTTGTTGGTTATCTGCCAGACGCCACTCAAAGAAACAGCCGGAAAGACATTGGCTGTTTCTTGGAAGCGGCATAAGGAGCCGTAATGAAATAAGCAAAAAAAAACGCTTATTTTATAACGTACTTGTTGGTTATCTGCCAGACGCCACTCCAAGAAACAGCCGGAACAACATTGGCTGTTTCTTGGAAGCGGCATAAGGAGCCGTAATGAAATAAGCAAAAAAAAACGCTTATTTTATAAACGTACTTGTTGGTTATCTGCCAGACGCCACTCCAAGAAACAGCCGGAACAACATTGGCTGTTTCTTGGAAGCGGCATAAGGAGCCGTAATGAAATAAGCAAAAAAACGCTTATTTTATAACGGCTCCTAAGAAGTCCTTGTCTTTCCAGTTTTCTTTTGCTATATAATAATGTTTTGTTATGAAAGAGAGAAACATATTTTCTGTTTTTCTTTCATTCCTTATTGGCACTAGAAGCATCGTCTCTGAACAGACGATAAAGATTAACCCCTTACAATTTGGTCCCGTCCTGGGGCCGCATGAGCAAAAACCCATGACAGAGGCACTCACACAAACAACAAACAATGACGGAGAGTTAAGCTTTGCAGAACTCTTTGAAATGGAAGAAAACAGCAGCGTCGTAAATGTTGGCGACGTAACCCTGGGCACCATCATCGGCGTTGTCGATGGCTATGTCCTGGTGGACGTTGGCGATAAGGCAGAAAGCTATGTTGCCAAATCCGAATTCCAGCTGGAAGAAGGTAAAGATTTTCAAATCGGCGATACATTTGAAGTTTTTATTGAACGCCGTAAAGACGAAGGTGGACTCCTGCTGTCACGGGAAAAAGCAATTGCCATAAAAGTATGGGAAGATATTGCCAAGATTCAGGAAGAAAACGGCACCATTGAGGGCAAGATCGAGAGCAGAGTGAAGGGCGGCATGTCAGTCAATGTCGGCGTCCCGGCCTTTCTCCCCTATTCTCAGATCGACCTGCGTCCGGTCAAGGACCTGGATGCACTCATCGGCCAGACCTTTGAATTCAAGGTCCTCAAGTTTAACCGCAAACGGAACAACGTGGTTATTTCACGGAGGGCCATCCTTGAGGAAGACCGCAACAAACTGCGCGAGAAGATGCGTTCCATCCTCCAGGAAGGACAGATCATCAAGGGCGCCATCACCAATATCACCGACTACGGTCTCTTTATTGACATGGGCGGCATGGATGGCCTCTGCCATATCACCGATCTCTCCTGGGGACGGGTCTCTCATCCGGCAAAACTGTACAAGGTCGGCGAGGAGCTGGAGGTCAAGGTCCTCAAATATGACAGAGAAAACGATCGCGTCTCCCTCGGGATCAAACAACTGAAAGAAGACCCCTGGTCAACCGTTACCGACCGTTACCCGGTTGGCGAAAAGGCCATGGGCAAAGTGGTCTCCATCACCGATTACGGTGTCTTTGTCGAACTGGAAGAAGGCGTGGAAGGACTGATCCATGTATCCGAGATGACCTGGTCCAAGAAACCCCGTCATCCGTCCAAGATCGTGGCAGTGGGCGATGAGGTCGAGGTCATGGTTCTGAATATTGAACCTGAGACCAAACGGATCTCCCTGGGCATGAAACAGTTGCAGCCCAACCCATGGGATCTGGTCACTGACTCCTATCCTGTCGGCTCCATCATTGAAGGAAAGGTCAAGAACATCACCGATTTCGGCGTCTTCATCGGCATCGAAGACGGGATTGACGGACTAATCCATGTCTCCGACCTCTCTTGGACCGAGCGGATCAAACATCCATCCGAAAAATATGCCAAGGGCCAGACCATCCAGGCCGTTGTCCTGAAGATTGACAAGGAAAACGAGCGTTTCTCCCTTGGCATCAAGCAGCTTGAGCCTGATCCATGGCAGGCTGCCTATAATAAATATCCATCCGGCACAGTCATCGAAGGCACCATCACCAACGTCACTGACTTTGGCGTATTCGTGCAGCTTGAGGAAGGGATTGAAGGGCTGGTTCATGTATCCGAGCTCAGCAAAGAGAAGATCAAGACCCCTGTCGGCATCTATCAGGTTGGCGACACCCTGAAGGCAATTGTCATCAACGTATCGGCAAAAGACCGGAAGATCGGTCTCTCCATCAAGACCTTGGAAGGTGATGGTGAGGAGCCGGCCGCTGAAGGACAGGCATCTCCGAAAAAAGAGGCCTCTGTAAATGCAGGAGCACAAGCCGCTGCCGCTGCTCCCGCCACTTTGGGCGACCTGATGAAGGCTGCTGCCGGCGGACAGACAGAAGAGGGAAACACCGAAGAGAGCAAATAGTTTCTCTTAAGAGCAGGGATCGTGAAGGGCGGCACAGAGCCATTTCTTGACGACTCCTGCTTCCCTGTTCCCATCATTCCTGGGAATGGCCTACCGGGAGTACATAACATAAAAGGTTGTTTTGCCTTGGGAATTTCCTAGTGGTAAAGCAACCTTTTTTTATAACCATATTCTCTCAAGTTACCCCTTATTAAACATGTTAAAAAAAGAACTTATCGACCAGGTCAGCATGGACCTCTCACTCCCAAAGCAGGACGTGAACACCGCCCTGGAAATCATGTTAACGACAATGTCGGCTGCCCTTATTGAAAAAAGAAGAATAGAGCTGCGGGGTTTTGGCAGCTTTTCCATTCGAACACGCAAGGAACGGAGCACTAAAAACCCCAAGACCGGAGCAATCATGGATATCCCAGAAAGAAAAACAATCCACTTTACCATGAGCAGGTCGCTGAAAGAGCCGCTGATCAAGGATTAGAGGCCGTTATGAAACAAGCAAGTTTTTCTTGCTTGTTTCATTTACGGACTCTTATGCCGCATCCAGGAAACAGCAATCTGTTCTGCTGTTTCCTGGGGTGGCGACTGGCCCATTACATCTGCCGTAGATCATACAAGGGGCCGTTACGAAAAGAGCAATGAGATTCCTGCTCATTTCATTGACGGCACTTTATGCCACTTCCAAAAAAACTGCCAATCTTTTTCGGCTGTTTCATCAAAGCGGCGTCTGCCGTAGATCAGACAAGATGCCAGTGGAATTAAAGAAACGGCACGATATCGCCCTTTCCTTTACGCAAGATCTCAGGCTGTTCTCCGGTCAGATCAATGAGCGAGGAAGGATCGGGATAAATCGGTCCACCGTCGATAATGATCTCGACCCTGTTCCCCAGAATCATATCGATCTCATATGCCTCCCTGGGCAGAGGATGATCACTCTCCACCGGAATACTCGTGTTGACTATGGGATTGCCAAGGGTTTCAACAAGCAGCCGACAGATGGGATGGTCCGGAACCCGGATACCCACGGTTTTCTGCTTGGTCGCCATAATCTTAGGCACCAGCTTGGTTCCCGGAAGAACAAAGGTGTAGGCGCCGGGCAGGCTTTTTTTCATCAGCCTGTAGGCCGTATTTGACACATGTGCATATTCGCTGATATTGGTCAGGCTGGAACACATAAAAGAAAAAGGCTTGCCCGCGGGTCTTTTTTTTATCTGCATCAAGCGCTTAATCGCCTTTTGATGAAACAGATCACAACCTACGCCATAACCGGTATCCGTGGGATAACAGATAATCGCTCCGGAGCGCAGCTGCTCCACAACCTGCTGAATCAGGCGCAATTGGGGATTATCAGGATTAATATTTATGAGCATGGATTCACCTCTCCTTTGAGGAGCTCTTTTGGGCATTTATAAGACGACTTTTTTTACAACACTCTCCATTCAATCAATCATATTCTCAGGGTGAAAATCAACATTGTCGCCCGGAAAAGATGAAAACGGACAAGTCCTGAAAAATGTTTCAGCTTTTATGCTGAAATGCTAGACTGTTCTGTAACAATATATTTTTTTGGTGCCGTTATGAAATAAACAGTGTCTTTCTGCTTATTTATTACAGTACATTATGCCGTCCCGGACATTTTATTGGCCATGTTATTTTTCCAGCCGCTTAGCGGATTTTCTCTGCTGTCTTCAGAAGAACCTGTACTTAACATTTAACACTGAAAACTGAAAACTATTAAATCCGACCATTCTGTTCACTTGAATCTTGTGATAGGAGCCTTCCATGTTACCAGACACCATAGATCTAGCCCTCACCTTCGATGACCTGTTGCTTGTTCCCTCAGCCTCGGAGGTTCTTCCCAATGAAGTCTCCCTCGCCACCCGACTGACTGACACCATTACCCTGAACGCTCCACTGATCAGCGCGGCCATGGATTCAGTTACCGAACACCGGACCGCCATTGCCATAGCCCGGGAAGGCGGGATCGGCATTATCCATAAAAATATGGGGATCGCCAAACAGGCCAAAGAGGTGGAACGGGTCAAGAAATCGGAATCTGGAATGATCATTGACCCGATTACCGTGCGGGAGGATCAATCCGTGGCCGATGTCGAGAAGATCATGGCCAAATATAAGATCTCCGGTCTGCCCGTGTTGCGCGAGGGCAAACTGGTGGGTATTGTCACCAATCGCGATCTGCGATTCGTCTCTGACAGCGGTCTGCGGGTGGGCGATGTGATGACCAGCAAGAATCTGGTGACCGCCAAAGTGGGCATTGACATGGAACACTCCAAAGCCCTGCTCCATGAACACCGCATCGAGAAACTGCTGGTGGTCGATGACTTCGGGAATCTGGCCGGACTGATCACCATCAAGGATCTGGAAAAAATCCGCAAATATCCACTGGCCGCCAAGGATCATCTGGGCCGTCTCCTGGTGGGTGCGGCCCTGGGCGTTGGTCCCGGCGTTGAGGCCAGCGCCCAGAAGCTGGTTGATGCAGGCGTGGACGTGGTGGTCATGGACTCGGCCCATGGTCACTCGCGCGGGGTGCTGAGGGCGGTCGAAGCCATCAAGAGCGTCTTTCCCGATCTGCCGGTCATTGCCGGCAATGTCGCCAGCTACGAGGGCACCATCGCCCTGATCAAGGCCGGCGCCAATGCGGTCAAGGTGGGCGTGGGGCCAGGCTCAATCTGTACCACCCGTATTGTCGCCGGCGTAGGTGTCCCCCAGATGAGCGCCCTGAAAAACTGTGTGGCTGCCGCTGCCAGGCACGGCATCCCCATCATCGCCGATGGGGGGATCAAACACTCCGGAGATCTGGCCAAGGCCATTGGCGCCGGCGCCCATTCAATCATGATCGGTTCTCTTTTTGCCGGCACCGATGAAACCCCTGGCGAGACATTTCTGTATCAGGGCAGGACCTATAAGGGCTATCGGGGCATGGGCTCCATCGGCGCCATGCGCAAAGGCTCCTCAGACCGCTATTTCCAGTCCGAGGTGAGCAGCCAATCCAAGCTGGTTCCCGAAGGTATTGAAGGCAAAGTCCCTTACCGCGGACCGCTAGCCGATGTCATCTACCAGCTGCTGGGCGGACTGCGTTCCGGCATGGGCTATGTCGGCGCCGGCACCATTGAGGAACTCCGCGAAAAGGCCAAATTCGTCCGCATCTCCGCCGCTGGCCTGCGGGAATCCCATGTCCATGACGTGATTATTACCAAAGAAGCGCCAAACTACCGGACGGCTTAGGTGATTAGGAATTACGATTACGAATTACGAGCATGAACTGATACTCTCTGAAGTTACGGGAATTACAGAAAACATCTGATTCAGAGTTCCTACAATTAATTCCTAATTCCTAATTCGTAATTCGTAATTCTTCCAACAGGACTTTCCTATCATGAAAAAAATCCTCATCCTCGATTTCGGTTCCCAGACCACCCTGCTTATTGCCAGACGTATCCGGGAACAGAAGGTCTACTGCGAGATTCTTCCCTATTCGACTCCCCTTGAAATGATCAAGGCCATGGCGCCCTCAGGCATTGTCCTCTCCGGTGGACCGGCCTCGGTCTATGACCTCGATGCCCCTTTGTCCGACCCCGCGATCTTTGATCTGGGGGTGCCGATACTGGGCATCTGCTACGGAGCCCAGCTCATGATCCAGCAACTGGGTGGCAAGGTTGAGAAAGCGGAAAAACGGGAATTCGGCAAGGCCGAGCTCCCCGTTCAATTCACCGGCGGCCTCTTTGCCGGCCTGGAGACCAGCCCCATACATCACCAGGTGTGGATGAGCCATGGCGACCGGGTGGAAGTGGCGCCCGAAGGATTTGAGGCCACGGCCACCAGCAGCCATTCGCCCTTTGCCGCCCTCAGGCACAAGGAAAAACCCTTTGTCGCGGTCCAGTTCCATCCCGAGGTCGCCCACACCCTGATCGGCACCGATATCCTGCGCAACTTCATCTTCGGCCTCTGCGACTGCCAGCCGGACTGGACCATGCACTCCTTCATCGAATCCACTGTTGCAGCCATCCGCAACAAGGTGGGTACGAGCAAGGTCATCTGCGCCCTCTCCGGCGGGGTGGACTCCTCGGTCACCGCCGCCCTGATCCATCGGGCCATCGGCGATCAACTGACCTGCATCTACGTCAACAACGGCCTGATGCGCATCGGTGAATCTGAATCCATCCTCCGTTTTTTTAAGGAAAAATCCAAACTCAAGGTCATTGATGTGGAGGCAACAGACTTCTTTCTGGACCAACTGGCAGGTGTTGTCGACCCGGAGATCAAACGAAAACTGATCGGCGTGGGCTTTATCAAGATCTTTGAAGAAGAGGCCAGAAAACTGCGCGAGGTCAATTATCTGGCCCAGGGAACACTCTATCCGGATGTGATCGAATCGGTTTCCTTTCGCGGGGCAGCCCCCATAAAAGCCCATCATAATGTCGGCGGCCTGCCCGAGATCATGAAACTGGAGCTGATCGAACCGCTGCGCGAACTCTTCAAAGACGAGGTACGCGAGCTGGGCCTTGAGCTGGGGCTGCCCGAAGAGGCCATCTATCGTCAGCCCTTCCCCGGCCCGGGCCTGGGCATCCGCATCATGGGTGAGGTCACTCGAGATCGACTGGAGATCATCCGTCAGGCCGATCTCATCGTCCTCGAAGAGATGAAGAAAAGCGGCTGGTACCGGAAGGTGTGGCAGTCCTTTGCCGTGCTGCTCCCTATCCAGACCGTGGGGGTCATGGGCGATGGCCGCACCTACGAGAATGTCATTGCCTTGCGGGCCGTGGACTCCAAGGATGCCATGACCGCGGACTGGTCAAAGCTTCCCTATGAGCTGCTGGGGGTCATCTCCAACCGGATCATCAATGAGGTCCGCGGCGTCAACAGGGTGGTCTTCGACATCTCTTCCAAGCCACCCGCCACCATTGAGTGGGAGTAAATTAAGAAGGCTGAAGACCGAAGAAGGTCAGGCTGAAGCCGGACAGGAAGGCCGAAGGAAAAAACAATAACGGGCTCAAATCCTTCCTTCAGCCTTCGGTCTTCAGCCTTTTTCCACCTTCCACCTAAACCCGACAAAAGGACGACCTGAAAAATGCTGAAGACTGGAATCTATGTTGATGCCGAGAATATCCGCCTGTGCGGCGGTTATGGCATGCGCTACGACATCCTGGTTGATCTGGCCAATATGGGGAAATCCGTCCTCCTGCGGGCCAATTCCTATCTGGCGGAAGATCGGGCCCGCACCAAGGATGACCGTGAATATCGACAGAAGCTGTACCGCTACCATGACATTCTCCGTCAATGCGGTTTCAAAGTCATCAAAAAATATGTACAGCATTTTGTCGATGACGAAGGAATCCTCACTACCAAGGCCAACGCCGATATGGATCTGGCCATTGATGCCCTGCTCCAGGCCCGCAACCTCGACCGCATCATCCTGCTCACCGGCGACGGCGATTTCATCCGCCTGGTGATCGCCCTGCAGAACATGGGCTGCCGGGTGGAGGTCATTGCCTTCAACAACGTCAGCAGTCAACTCAAGGAGGTGGCTGACTCCTATCTCTCGGGATTTCTAGTCCCCGGACTGCTGCCCATCCAGGCCGGCCCCGGTGAAAACTGGCAGCGTGGGGTTGCGATCAACTATAACACGGATCGGGGTTTTGGCTTCATGCGCTATTACATTGTCAAACCGGAAGGACTGGTGGCGGAGACGACCTTTTTTCACTATTCGAAATCCAACGTCACCAACGATGCCCTTTTTCTTGATCCCGGCAGCATCTTTGAATTCCGCATCGTCATCAACAGCGACAATAACCGTAGCGAGGCCTGGGATATCCGGGCCCTGGACGACCAGTCATCCTGATAAGACGGAAAGCGGAAGGTTTGCTAAAAAAGCTGTGCCGAGGCGCAACATGGTTGATCATCAATCAAAGGGCGAAGCTCTCTCAAATCCGTGGTCCGCACCTTCAACTCCCAGATTGGCCGCTCACTGATCCGTGGTATCCTTGGTTCCTTGCCGGAAGATAAACCATGGAAGCATACAGCTGGCTTTGGGCGGCAAGAGCTATTGTCCACGCTCCAGCAACAAACTCCTCGGCGAGTGAAACTCACCTATCCCTTCATCCGATAACCGATACCGCGTACCGTCTCAATCCATTCTCCAGAGGCCCCCAGCTTCTTCCTGAGGCCGAAGACCTGGACATCCACTGCCCTCGGGGTAATGACATAGTCATATCCCCGCACCCCGTCAATAATCTGCTGGCGGCTGAAGACCCAACCGGGACGCCGCGCCAGCAGATCAAGGATACTGAACTCGGTGACCGTCAGCGAGACAGGACTGCCCGCCGCCACCACTTCAAACCGCTTGGGATCAATGACAATATTATGGATCTTGAGCAGTCCGTCCTTTGAATCCCTTCCCTCTTCACCGGACAATTCCTCCCGCCTGCGCAGGGCCGCTTTGATCCGGGAGACGAGAATCCTGGGGCTGAAGGGCTTGGTGATATAGTCGTCCGCACCCAGATCCAGACCGGCGGTCACATCATTTTCCTCACCCTTGGCCGTCAGCATGATAATGGGCAGGGTCCTGGTCTGCGGGTCTTTGCGCAGAATCCTGCACACCTCAAAACCATTGAGGCTGGGCAGCATGATATCCAGCACCATCAGGTCCGGCTGCTCACGTTTCACGCTCGCCAGGGCCTGCTCGCCGTTATCTGCATAGAGGACATGAAATCCGGCCTTTGCCAGATTATAACCCACCAGCTGCTGAATGTTTTCGTCATCTTCCACAATGAGGATCGTTTTTCTGGCCACGCGTTACACCTCGTTCGATAATAATTGACTCACTATTAATGATTATGGCGGACAATCCTGCCTTGCGCCATATAAATAACATCTTCGCAGATATTGGTACAGTGGTCGGCAATGCGTTCCGTGCTCCTGGCCACACTGAGCAACTTGGCCAGATAGACATGCTGGGCCGGGTCACCCATGATACTCTCTTCCAGTTCATTATAAATCACACGCTTGGCTTTATCCACTTCATCGTCAGCCAGACAGACCTTGTAGGCAAGATCCGTGTCCTCTTGCACAAAGGCCTCGAGCGCCTGTCTGAACATCCATACTGTTCTACTCAAACATCTCCGTGAACATTACCGGCAGCTGCATTGCATCCGATCGAAATCGGAACGGGTCGCCCTTATAGAGCAGGAGAACCTTATCGGCAATTTTCGCCACCAGATCGCCTATGCGCTCCAGATCGCTATTCACCTTCAAGACCGTGACCAGAAAACGCAGATCACTGGCCACCGGCTGATGCAGGGCCATGATGCGCAGACATTCCTCCTCAACATTGAGCTCGATCGTATCAATCTCGCACCTGTCTGTCTGCATGACCTGATATGCCAGATCAGAGTTCTTCTCCACCAATGCCTTAATGGCACATTGCAGATTTTCCTCAACAACGGTGCCGAGATAAACAATATGCCCTTTCAGGTTTTCTCTTTCAGTCTGGATATTACGTGCCATAAAGGTATTCCTTCTTTCCATTCAGAGACTTTATCGATCAAAACAACAACCAGATTCATATATTACTGCTGTACCCCAGGATTATTTCCTTCGGGCCGCCACTGTTTTCAACCAAAACGGCCGGTGATATAGTCCTCGGTTTCCTTCCGCTCGGGAACGGTGAACAGTTTCTGGGTCGGTCCATATTCGACCAGTTCGCCCAGATACATATAGGCGGTGTAATCGGAGATGCGGGCGGCCTGCTGCATATTATGGGTTACGATGATGATCGTATATTCGCCGCGCAGCTCCCGGATAAGCTCCTCAATCCGCGACGTGGAGCGGGGATCAAGGGCGGAACAGGGTTCATCCATGAGGATAATCTCGGGATTGACCGCCACCGCCCGGGCAATGCAGAGCCGCTGCATCTGGCCGCCGGACAGGCCCATGGCCGATTGCTGCAACCGGTCTTTCACCTCATCCCAGAGGGCAGCCCGTTTCAGACTATGCTCCACGGCCTGATCGAGCACGCCTCGCTCCTTGATCCCGGCAATCCGCAGCCCATAGATGACATTCTCATAAATCGACTTGGGAAAGGGATTCCACTTCTGGAACACCATACCCACCTTTCGCCTGAGCTCAATAACATCTAGGGTGGGATCGTTGATATTCTCACCATCAATGGTGATGAGCCCTTCGATGCGCAAGCCATCCACGAGATCGTTCATGCGGTTGATACAGCGGAGAAAGGTCGATTTCCCGCAACCGGAAGGACCGATCAGGGCGGTCACCTGATTTGGGGGAATCCCAAAGCTCATGTCCGTGAGCGCCTGACTGGCCCCGTAAAAGAGGTTCAGGTGCTCGACCGCAACCTGCGGGTTTTCAACGGCCATTATGGCATTATCGGAGTTTGACATCGAGTATCCTCATTATAGGTCGGCCACGGAAAACCGCTCCCGCATCCTGTTGCGGAGAAAGATTGCCGTGCTCGTCAAGAGTATTACGATCAGGATCAGCAGCAGGGTGGTGACATAAACCATGGGCTTTGCCGCCTCCACATTGGGCGATTGAAAAGCCATATCGTAGATATGAAAACCCAGGTGCATGAACTTGCGGTCTAGGTGCAGATAGGGAAATCTGCCATCAAGGGGCAGCGCCGGCGCCAGCTTGACCACGCCGGTGATCATCAGCGGGGCCACCTCGCCGGCGGCCCGGGCCATTGCCAGGATGAAACCGGTCAGAATACCGGGTGAGGCCATGGGCAGGAGAATCCTGGCGAGGGTCTGAAATTTGGTGGCGGCCAGGGCCTGGGATCCCTCGCGGATACCGGGCGGGATGGCGCCCAGGGCCTCTTCTGTGGCGACAATGACCACGGGCACGGTCAGCAGCCCCAGAGTCATGCTGGCCCAGAGGATGCCGCCGGTGCCAAATGTTGGGGTCGGCAATTTTTCCGGGAAGAAAAGCAGATCGATCTGGGCGCCGACACCGTACACAAAGAAACCCAGGCCGAAGATACCGTAGACAATGGATGGGATTCCGGCCAGATTATTGACGGCAATGCGGACTGTTTTGACCAGATATCCCTCTTTGGCATATTCCCGCAGATAAATCCCGGCAATGACACCGAGGGGAAAGGAGAGGATACTCATCAGAAAGATCAGCATGATCGTGCCGAAGATGGCCGGGAACAGACCTCCTTCGGTATTGGATTCCCGCGGCTCAGCGAATAACAGCTCCTTCAACCTTGTCCCGTAATAGCTCCATTTCGCCAGCCAGGACATGGAATTAGGTTGATAGGAGCGGACGATATCGGCCAGCCGGATTGTTTTCTCCTGACCATTTGCATCTACGAAAACGGCCTCGTTGGCCGCTACTACCGCCTGCTTGCTGCCCAGCTGGGCAACCAGTTGTTCAAACTCTGCTTTAATGGTGTTCACCTTCTCGTGCAAGGCAACGGCAGCGGCACTATGCTCTTCCTTTTTGTACCGCAACTTGAGCAGCTTGTTGTTATTCTGCTCAACCTTGTAGTTCAGGGCGGCAATCCGGCGATCAATTTTTTCAACCTCATCTCGTTGCGGCTCGATGACCTCAAGGGCTGCCTGCAGGCTCTCCTTTTCCCCTGGAGGCAAGACCAGGCCGGGAGTTTTCAACTCCTTCAATGAACCGTAAAAATTACCATTTTCCTGCCGTTCCAGGACGTAGACATCATCTGGCGTCGTGAAGCTTTGCACGCTCCCGGCATCGACCCACTTAAAATCAAGGCCATAGAGATCACGGTTACCGATCTTGAATTGCACTCTTTTTTTGCCGGTACCGGGATTGATCTCATCCTGGACGATCTCGCCCAGCACATAGCCGCCATCGGTCAGGGTTGCCAGGGTCACCTTTTTGGGCCAGAAGACCATGATCCCGTTGGCCAGCACCACGTATAAAAGGATACAAACCAGGAAAAGAATCAGCGACAGCGCCAGACCCGTGGCCCACACAAACGGTTCGCCCTGCCGCCAGAATTTTTTTTCCACCATCATCTCTCCTTAATACCGGCCATATTTTTTACGCAGCCGCTCCCGTATCACTTCCGCTCCGGTGTTTAAAACAAAGGTCAGGATAAAGAGGAGCGTGGCACAGAGAAAAAGGACCCGGTACAAGGTCCCGTTAAAAGGCGCCTCCGGTATTTCCACCGCAATATTGGCTGACAGGGTGCGCATACCGTTAAAGAGCGACCAGTCCATGATGGGGGTATTGCCGGTGGCCATGAGGACAATCATGGTCTCGCCCACTGCCCGGCCGAAACCGATCATGATGGCGGCAAAGATGCCGGGACTGGCGGAAGGCAGGACCACGCGCCAGATGGTCTGCCAGCGGCTGGCCCCCAGGGCCAGGGAGGCCCCGGTCAGGCTGTTGGGGATATTGGAGATGGCATCCTCGGTAATGGAAAAGATAATGGGGATGACGGCAATACCCAGACCAAAGGCAATGATGATACTGTTGCGCTGATCATAGCGCACGCCCAGATCGCTGTAGAGCCACTGCAGGAAATTGCCGCTGAAAAACATCTTTTCCACCACGGGACCAAGCCATAACGCCAATGCTGCCGTCAGGAGAATGACCGGCACCAGCAGCAGGAATTCATAGCCGTTACACCTGTTTTGCACGGTCGGCGTTTTGTAATAGGGCTGCATGACCATCATCATGCAGACAAGCAGCAGCGGCAGGAGCAGGGTAAAAAGAAGAAACGCCAGGATTGACTTTTCAATGATGGGGCCCAGCCACAAGGCGATGAGAAAACCGACGACCACCGACGGCACGGAGGCCATGATCTCAATCATCGGTTTGATATTTTTCTTGAAGCGATAGCTGGTAAACTGGCTGGTATAAACCGCGCCAAAGATGGAAAGCGGGATCGCAAAGATCATGGCATAGAGAGTGCCCTTGATGGTGCCGAAAAGGAGCGGGACAAGGCTGAATTTCGGCTCAAAATCATCATTGCCGGCCGAAGATTGCCAGACATACTCCGGGTGATCATAACTTTCGTACCACACCTTGCCGAAAAGGGTCTTCCAACTCACCTCCGGATGGGGATCGTCAATATTCCAGACAATAAGCTTGCCGCTGCGGTCAAGGCCGATCAGACTGTTGTCACTTCCGGAAATCGCAAAAAGAGTCAAACCCTTTTCAATATCGAGCAGATGATTCTCGCTGGTCATATGGTCATACTGGACCCTGCCATCCACATCAAGGCTGACCAGTGATTTGTTCCTGCGTGAGGCGACAATGGTGGCAACCGCAGCCTTATGGGGTGTGAGTTGATGAATCTTCCGCAGTTTTCTTACCTTAGACGCCCCCGCCCCGGTCCAGACCTGACTCCAGGTGGCAAGGCCGCCATGGGCATCACCCACCGCCACGGACATATCACCAAAGACCATGGTCAGGGCCGTAATGGCCTGTTGATCCGCATCAGCCACCACATTATCGGTGCGAATACTCCCCGCATCAGGTCGTAAATCCCAGCGCAACAGGCTGCCGGTACCGGTGCCTCCAAAAAGGGTTTCCCCCTTTTCATCCACCGTAAAGGCAGTGATCTTACCGGGAATATCCTGCCGAGGAACCGGAAAAGAAGTACTCTCATTTTTCTCATTGCCGAAGAGGTCCGTGCTCGTCACCTGGCGGCTTACCTGGAAGCTGTTATCCGCAAGCAGTGCAACCTTGGTCAGCCGGCCATCTTCCGTCTTGCGGACCATGACACGGGAGATTCCCGCCGCAACTGCCTTCTCCGCCGGAAATTCGGCAATGGTCTTGACCTCAGGCTTGACCGTCCGTTTTCCATCCGTATCAAAATGAAAGCGGAAGGCAAGCTCTGTCACACTGATGCTGTTATCCGCCCACAGCAGGGTGTATTGTTTATTCTTATGCAACTCGATGGATTTCAACGGCACTTTCTTGTCAGCACCAGCCTGCACGCTCAGGACCGATTTGCCACTGGCAAGGTTGTAGAAGGTAAAGACGCCCCTGTCATTCAAGGTATAAGCTGTATCCTGGTAATCATCCACTCCCAGGGCCAGCAGTGATCCTGGTCCGGATGAAAGCGGAATCTGAAAGGTAATATTTGAGCGGGCAGGCTCAAAAAGAGGAAAAGTCACCCGCACGATCAGGACCAGAATGGCAATAACACTGGCAATAACCAGCAGGCCGCCCAGGGTAATGACCCGGGTGGCAATACGATCCTGAAGGCGGACTTTTTTTATGAACTGTCTATCAAGTTTCTGCATGGAATTCTGGGAGGTTAAAGACCGAAGGCTGAAGGCTGAAGGCTGAAGGCTATAAGACTATCGGTACTGCCACATCGCCTACTTCGTGATGCGTTTCGTCCTTCAGTCTTCAGTCTTCAGCCTTGCCTACTTAATTCAGTTTTGCCAGCTCTTGTTCAATGACTGCAGCAGGCAGCGGCAGATAGCCGTCCTTCACCACAATCTCCTGACCCTGCCTGGAAAGGACGAACTTCAGAAACTCAGCCGTCACTGGAGGCAGTGGCTTGTTGGGTTCCTTGGCCACATAGATATAGAGGGTACGGGACAGGGGATATTTCCCGGAGAGGACATTCTCATAATTGGGCTCGGCGGCAGCCTCACCCTCTTTGGCACTCAAGGCAATCGCCTTGACTCCGGAGGTCTTGTAACCAATACCGGAATAGCCGATGGCAGAGCGATCCTCGGTCACGCCCATTACCACTGAGGCGGAACCGGGTTGCTCCTTGACGGTATCCTTATAATCACCCTTGGACAAGGCGTGCTCCTTGAAGAATCCGTAGGTACCCGAGGCAGAGTTACGACCAAAGAGGCTGATAGGCATGTTCGCCCACTCACCGGCCAGGCCAAGCTGCCCCCAGGTTTTGTAATCCTCGGCGATCCCACCCTTATGGGTCTTGGAGAAAATGGCATCAACCTGGGGCAGGGAAAGGGACTGAATCGGGTTGTCCTTGTTGACGAATACGGCCAGGGAGTCAAGGGCCACACCGATTCGGGTTGGCTTATAGCCATATTTGCCGACAAAGGCATCAATCTCATCATTCTTCATCATCCGGGACATGGGGCCTAACTGGGCAGTTCCGGCGATCAGGGCAGGAGGCGCGGTGCTTGAGCCTTTGCCCTCAATCTGGATACGGACATTGGGATACTCCTTGCGGAAGGATTCCGCCCAGAAGGTCATCACATTGTTCAGGGTATCAGAGCCGATACTGTCCAGATTACCGGAGACCCCGCTGGTCTTCTGGTACGGGGCAATTGCCGGGTCGACTGCAACACCACCGGCCAATGCGCCGCTGCTGGTCACTGCCACCATACAACCTGCCAGCATGGCATTCTTCAGGGACTTTCCGATCAAACTTTTATGCATCTTCATTTTTGCATCTCCTTATCAAGAGGTTAGAAACCGTTACAAAACAGCTATATCGTTTTGTTTACGGCTCCTTATGCCGTTTTGCCATCCCGAGGACGACATTATTTTACTGCAACGGCTTTTGTGGCTTATACCCGGAGGGTCCTTGCCGGTAAGTGATGCGCCTACAATGCCCCCCTTTTGTTAGGATATGATTAGGTATTCGTTAGGAGATGAACAGGAGTTCAGCTGCTGTCTGTTCATCAATTATCAGCCGATCATCCTGTCCAACAATTAACGACTTTCTAATATAACTCTAACGTTATCCTAAAAATGAACCGGTAATGTCGGTTCACCATTCAAGATCAACAATGAATGTGCAGTAATCCATTGCCCAATGGGGGTAATCGGTAAGTGATGAAAATTGAAGAAAAAAGCTAAACCGTTGTCAACATTGATGCCATCATCGGGAGGGCAAAAATGGAATGAGGTGCTGGAACGAAATGGTCGAAATCATACTGGTTGTTTTGTAACGGCACCTAAATTTTTAGGAGAAAGGAGAAAAAATGAAGGTATTATCCACGGCAGCCGCCCTCGGCCTCTGCCTCTATCTGCCCGTTGCCGCTCTGGCGGGTGGCACTCAGGGAAATAACGAAGTTTTACGGGAACTCCAGGAATTGCGGGCAATGGTTTCAAGCCAGCAGGCGGAGATCGACATGCTCAAAGAGCAAAAAAGAGCAGCGCCTGCCGATGACATGGAGTATCTGCGGACCAAAGTCACGGCCCAGCAGGAGCATATTGATGCCATTGAGGCGAAAAAAGGGTTCGCGGTTTCCGGCAATGAACTCATCGACCAGATCACACTGAAAGGCGATCTTCGCGTTCGTTACGAGATGCGGGACAAGGACTACACGGAAGCATCGGGAAAAGAGGATATAACCCGCGAGCGCTTTCGGAGCCGTTTGCGTCTGGGCGGTGTCTGGGACAATAAGGAAGAAAGCTGGCAGGTTGGCGCCGGTCTTGCCACCGGTGGTGATGATCCCACCAGCACCAATGATACCTGGAGCGAGGCCAAACCCTTTGAAACCGGCGACATCCGTCTTGACTATGCCTATGCGAAACATTCCTGGGATGATGTCAGCTTGATGCTGGGCCAGTCCGAAAATCCCTACAAGTCCTCCTGGGTTCTCTGGGATGGCGATGTACGGCTTGCCGGTTTTACCCTGGCCTACGGCCAGAAAGAAGGCGTCTTTGCCACGGGCGGCGCCTATGATGCCAAGCAGGTGGAGGATGATAACGCCTCCATGCTCTATATGGGACAGGTGGGTTACAACGGCAGTTTCAGCGAAAAAGGCAAGTATACCCTTGCCGCCGGCTATCACGCCTACAGCCATGAGCTCATCAGTGAAGGACTGAGCGATTTCAAGCTCGACCAGGTTGATTCCAACGCCTATGATCTGAGTATCGGCGATCTCTATGGCGATGTCAGTTTTCCCGCTGGTCCAGTCAAAATGAAGCTCTATGGTCAGGTTTGGAAGAACTTCGGCGCCGACGGGGAGATTGGCCAGAGCCAGGCCAAAGACCTTACAGAAGCACCAGGGGATAATGACCTGGGTTGGGTTCTGGGTGCAGAGGGCAAGATCAATGACTTCAAGCTGGGCTATGCCTACTCGGTGGTCGAGGCCGACTCCCTTTTCGGCTACCTCTCGGACTCTGATTTCGGCGACGGCCTCTCCGCCAAGACTAATAAGAAGGGACACAGGGTCCAGCTTGGCTACAGTCTGAGCAAAAACTGGTCCACGGATTTCACCTATCTCATCTTTGAGAATAATGTAGCCCTTTTTCCAGCGGACAGTGTGGATCAGGTCAGCATCGCTCAGTTCGATGTCAGCTACAAGTTTTAATCAGCGCTGCCTCTGCTGATCCACAAAGAGAGCCCCGTCTGCAAAACAGACGGGGCTCTCTTTTATGGCTCGACCCGTTATCCTTGCTTCGAAATGTTGTTACACTCTCTAAAATCCCCTTGCAATCTGTCTCCTTTTAAAAAAATCCCCCAATAGCCCTCGTCGAAAACAACAAGTATCCCTTTTTTCCGCTGACGGCTAGAACCCTGAAAACGAAAAGACCCGACGCCGCACCAATTTTGATCATTACACAGAACCTCATGATACTGTTTGCAATTTATGAAGGTTTGATGACATACTATACTTTAGACTTTGTCAAACATGAATCCAAGGCCTTCGACGATATAACCAACTCATGCCTGTCCATCAATTGAGACAGGCGGCTAGTAAAAACCAGTCGGTTCGGCTAAAAGCGTACCGGAAGCTAAAAGATCCGGTCATAATAGCTTATTTTCGTGATCAGACACTCACGAATGAATTAAAAGAATGAGTCGAAAATTTCTCCGCAATATACTGGATCAATATATACCCCCCGGCAATATCGTCCATATGCTTACCGCCGTGCTGGTTGGCGCCGGAACAGGTCTGGCCGCAGTTTTTTTTATCAAGCTTATCGTTTTTATTCAGCTCATCGTCTTTACCAAAGCGGAATTTTTTTCTTCACTACTGGGGTATGGAGCCTTTATTTTTGTTCCGGTCCTCGGGGGCCTGGTGGTAGGACCCATTATCGCTTTCTGGGCAGCTGAGGCCAAAGGGCATGGCGTCCCCGAAGTTATGCAGGCCCTTGTCCTCCGCGGCGGCCGCATTCGCCCCCGGGTTGTTCTGGCGAAAATCATGGCCTCGGCAATCTGTATTGGCACAGGCGGCTCGGCAGGCCGTGAAGGTCCTATCATTCAGGTGGGATCCGCCCTGGGTTCCATGGCCGGACAATTGCTTCATCTTTCAAACGAGCAGATAAAAAATCTGGTGGCCTGCGGCGCCGCCGCCGGTATTGCCGCCACCTTCAACGCCCCCATCGCCGGAGTGGCCTTTGCTTCCGAGGTTTTAATGATCGAGATGCAGGTCAGCATGTTCGGAAACGTGGCAATCGCCTCGGTCGCCGCCAGTATTGTCAGCCGGGTTTATCTGGGGGCCAGGCCGGCTTTTGATCTGCCCAGTTACGTTATGAACTCGTCCTGGGAAATTCTGCTGTATGTGGTCCTGGGATTGCTCGCCGCCCTGGTAGGCATCATGTTTACCCGGATGTTGAACTTTTCTGAAACTCTCTTCGATAACTGGAAGATTCCACTGGCCTTTAAACCGGCGATCGGGGCTCTGCTGCTAGGCCTTCTTGGATTTGGGTATCTGCGCCTCGGCGGTGCTATCTATAAGAATGCCGAGGATTTTCGTCTGGGAATGCCCCTGGTTGAAAACATCCCTCATGTTTTCGGCACCGGTTTCACCTTTATTGAAAAGGTGCTGCAGGGTCACGAGTCCTTTCTGCTCCTTTTTCTCCTGATTTTCTTAAAACCGCTGGCCACCTCTTTCACCCTGGGATCCGGCAACTCCGGGGGTGTTTTTGCGCCTTCACTTTTTACCGGCGCCATGCTCGGCGGTGCTTTCGGCTATCTAGTTAAAACCATTTTTCCGGAGATTGCAGGAGGAGTAGGGACCTATGCGCTGGTCGGCATGGCGGCCGTTTTCGCGGCTGCTGCCCACGCACCCTTTACTTCCATGTTGATCGTTTTTGAGATGAGCAACGATTACCATATGATACTACCACTTATGGCCACCACCATGGTGGCCTCAATTTTTTCCCAATGGCTGCATCCGGAATCGATTTATACCCTGAAGCTGAGCAAAAGAGGGGTGCGCCTGGAGACCGGCAGGGATCTTGATGTGATGCAGGGCGTGAATGTTGAGGAAGTTATGGCCCCTCGCCCGGTCACCGTTCATAAGGACCAGTCCGTCGCTGAGCTCTATGCGACCTTTCAGGAAACGAACCTGAGAGGTTTTCCCGTTATGTCCGGCGATGAAGATCTTTATGGCATGGTAACACTCCAGGATATGGAACGTACTCTGTCCGAACATGATAATATCCGGAAGCTTAAAATTGGAGATATTGCAACATCGGATCCGGTCACTGTTTTCCCTGATGAACCTGTGTGGACGGCGATTCGCAAAATGGCGCCCCGGGATCTGGCCCGATTGCCCGTGGTTTCACGCCATGCCCCCACAAAACTGGTTGGCCTTATCAGTCGCAGTGAGATCTTGCGGGCCTACGAGGTCGGACTGATGAGAAGGCAGCATAGCCAACTCGTCGATAAGCGCATGGGGTTAAGAAAGATGGTTGATATCAAATTCATGGAGATCAGGATACTGAAAGATAGCCCGCTGGTCGGCAAGAGCGTGGCCGATTTGCAGATTCCGCATGGAGTGAATATGGTCTCGATTGAGAGAACAGACGGGACTGTGTATATACCCCATGGCGGCACAAAAATTGAGGGAGGCGATCTGGTTACGCTCCTCGTCCGGATTAGCAGAATTGATGAGGTAAAACAGATTTTCGGGGAAGCAAATGAACAATGACCCTGCAATAACAGCCAGTGACCGGGAGTCTCCCGGGGATCGTTTATCTGATCAGGTTACCCCTGCGATCAACAGTCCGTCAGTGATGGAACAGGAAATTCGGATACCGGATACGCTGCGGCCCTTTTCGGATGCTTTGCTGCGTTCCATGGGACTGCATGAACAGATCCGCTTGGATTTCCGCAGGGATTCCCTGCTCAAGGCCTTTGTCGACGTCATCCACGAGAACCATTCACTCGAATATTTTTTCCAGGTCAGCGTCACCACACCCCTGCTGCTAGGAGGATTGCAGACCCGCTTCTATCTTTATGAAAAAAAAACGGATCGCTTCCTCTGTGTTTGTGACAGTGAAAACGGTCTGCTGAATCCTCCCCGGCCTGCCGGTTCCGACCTGCCACCTGACCGCCGTGAAGTTCAGGAATATGGTGATCAGCTGTTTTACCCCCTTTACCCCCGTACCGATGCCACACAACAGAAAATCCAGGTCTGGCACGCCGGTCAGGATATATATGACCCGGATCCTTATTTTGCCAGCCACTCCCTGCTTGGCCTCTATGCTCTCTCGCCGGTGGCGCAAATCAGTGACGAGGACAGAGACTTTTTCCGCATCCTCAGCCGCTGGATCGGTAACAAGCTCAACAACCGCCTCATTGCCAAGCGGCATCTGGAGCACCTGAAATTCATCAATGACCTGGGTAGGGATATCGGTCATAATATCATTATCCCCAACATGTACCTGAAATATCTGCTGCGACGGATGCAGAAACAGATAGAGGATCTCAAAGAGATAGAGCAGGAAGCTAAAGCCTTCGTCAGCGATGATGCCAGCGCCGGGAAAACCGTCGGATTCCTCAACAGTTGCCGGGAAAAGCGCAAGGCGCTGGAACAAACGCACCGCGACCTGCTCAAACATCACAACCAGATCACCCTGTTCCAGGAAAGCCTGTTCCGGAAGCAGCATTTCAGCGAAGGCCATCTCGTCCTGCAACCGACCAGCAGTTTTGTCGAGCGGGATATCATCCTGCCCCAGCTTGATATGTATGAGAAAAAGCTTGAACGGCAGGGCATCACCATTAATAAACCAAGCAACCTCTACGCCCAGAAGTTCCCGCTGATGGTGGACATTGGCCTTCTTTCCCAGGTCTACGCCAACCTCTTTTCCAATGCGGTCAATTACACCCGAGAGATTATCGACCACCAGGGGCTGCCACGCAAAGCGATGGCCTATGGTGCTGAAGAGGTTGATGATTTTCCTGAACCCGGGCGCCGGGGAATAAAATTTAATGTCTTTACTACCGGACCAGCCCTGTCTGCTTCTGAACGACAGGGGATCTTTGAGGAAGGTTTCCGGGCAAAAAACAGCCGGGAGATTGAAGGCTCCGGGCATGGCCTGAACTTTATCCGCCGGGTTATTGAGGTTCATGGCGGCAGGGTCGGCTGTGAGGCGACGGATGAGGGCAATAATTTCTATTTCATTCTGCCGCTTCCCCAGAAAGAGCAGCAGGAAAACGAATCGGATCAGCCATGACCACCAGAACAGCAGAGTTGCCGGAACATTCCTCACCCTGCTTCTGCGAAGCTTGCTCCAAATTTACAGAAAAAAGGAACACGAACCAGATGCATAAAAAACTTGTTACCGGATCACTCATCCTCTTCTCATTATTCTGCTTCACCTCCAGGGCATTTTCCGCGCCGATGGAGGTCTTTGTCTCCATTCCCCCCCAGAAATGGCTCAGCGACCAACTGGGAGGACCGCTCGTGATCACGCATGTCCTGGTGGACAAAGGGCAGGACCCTCACACCTATGAACCCACTCCCAGACAGCTGACCGCCCTGTCCCGGGCAAAGATTTATTTCGCCCTTGATCTCGAATTTGAAGGGCAAATCATCCCCAAGCTCAGAAAAACAGTGCCCACTCTCCAGTTTGTTGACACGGCGGATTCCATTGCCAAAATTGAAATGACCGGACATGGCCACGATGAAGATGGGCAGAGCGTTTCTCTCCCCGCACACAAGGGAGAACTGCATCAGAAAGAGCTTGATCCCCATGTCTGGCTCTCCCCCCCGAACCTCAAGATCATGGCCGCAGCCATGGCCAGGGCCATGATAGCCCAAGATCCTGCGAACAGATCAAGCTATGAAAAAAATCTGCTGGCGGTAAACGGGATCCTTGACCGGCTGCATCAGAAGATAGAACACGACCTGGCCTCTTTTCAGGGCGCAAGCTTTTATGTCTTTCACCCGGCCTTCGGCTACTTTGCCCATACCTACCACCTGCACCAGGAGGCCATCGAAACCGGCGGCAAATCCCCGAGCCCGCGACAGCTCTCCGCCCTGATTACCCAGGCCAGAGCGATGAAGGCACACGTGATCTTCGTCCAGCCCCAGTTTGATCCAAGGAGCGCTGCGGCCCTGGCCAATGCCATTGACGGCGAGGTCGTACCCCTTGACCCCCTGGCCGAAGATGTGGTCGCCAACCTGGAAATTATGGCCCGGAAGATTAAATCGGCGCTCACCGTCAGATAGTGTCTGTCTATAAATGAGGGCTTTTGTTCGAGATCAAGGACTGCGAAAAAAATAAGCGCAGGCATATAAATGATATTCCGAGCATTATTTTTTGAGCATGACGCAGAGATCGGGCAAAAAGACCATTTATGGACAGGCACTAGATAAGATTTGGAGAGAAGCTCCTCTCAACCCTGGCCGGAAGATGGATGGTAAAGATGCTGCCCTTGCCCGGACTGCTTTCCACAGAAACGTGGCCGTGATGGGCCGCAACGATATGTTTGACAATGGAAAGTCCCAGACCTGTGCCCCCCAGTTTGGCGCTCCGCGCCTTGTCAACACGATAAAAACGCTCAAAGATCCTGGAGATATCCTGCGCTCCTATCCCCACCCCGTTGTCACGGACCCGGATCAAGATTTCGTCCCGCTGTTTCTCCGCCTCGACCCTGATCGTGCTGCCTTTGCCGCTGTACTTGACGGCGTTATCCAGCAGATTGACCACTGCCTGTTCCAGCAGGGCGGGATTGATTCCGGCAGTAAGCGTTGGCGCACAGTCCAGACTGATTGCCATATCCTCCTCTTCAGCGCGGGGGCTGCAGCTCTGAATCGCCGCATGCAGTATATCCACCACCGGCAGCTCCTGCAGGGCAATTTCCTCCCGCCTGGCCTCCTGCTCAACACGTGAAAGGGCCAGGAGGTCTTCGACAATGGCATGCAGGCGGGAGGCCTGCTTGCCGATAATTTCAACAAAACGGCGGGCGTCTTCAGGATCGTCGAGGGCGCCATCCAGCAGGGTTTCAGCAAAGCCCTCAATGGAGGTTATCGGTGTTTTCAATTCATGGGAGACATTGGCCACAAAATCACGGCGAATGGATTCCAGTTTCCGCAGTTTCGTCACGTCATTGATAACGATCAAAGCACCGGTAATATGGCCCTGACTGTCCTGCAATCGGGCACCATGGGCATAAAAATATTTTTCCTGGCCATCCGCACCCATCCGGCTGCTGAACTCACCTTCCATGGGCAAGGCGCTGGCCAGGGCATTTTTGACAAAATTCTGCAGATGGGTATTGCGCACCGCCAGCAGGATACTCTTGCCCTTTATTTTCTCAGGATCGACATTGAGCAACTGGGCCCCGGACTCATTCACGTCCAGAATCCGCTCCTCGGTATCCACGGTGATCACACCCTCAACCATGCTGGAAAAGACTGCCTGTAATTGATTGTGCTGACGGACAATGGTCTGGATACGGCCATCAAGCTGGGTCGCCATTTCATTCAGGGCCCGGGCAAGACTGGCCACCTCTTCCGCGCCTTCTTCCCGAATTCTCATGGCAAAATCACCCCTGGCGAACCGTTCAGCCCCCGATCTCATCAGCTCCAGCGGCCTGCTGATGCGGCGGGCAATAAACCAGGCGACAAGGGCCGCAAACAAGGCCACAATAAGACAGCCCCAGATAATCTTCTGATAAATGGCCGAAAGGGCTTTGTCCATGGCGGTCACGGGGATTGCCGTACGGAGCACGCCTATTCTCTCTCCCCGATCCTGCAGAGGGATTGCCACATACATGAGATTTTCCTGGATGGTCTGACTGAAACGCAGGGACGGTACAATCTTCCCGGAAATGGCCGCCATGATCTCCGGGCGGTCATTGTGATTTTCCATCCGGGCCGGATCTTCGTCCGAATCGGCCAGGACCTTGCCGTCCGCTCCAATCACCGTCAGCCTGGTGCTGGTTTTTTTTGCTGCCTCACGACAAAAGGATTCAAGACCAGCCAGATCATCGTGACCCAGATAAGCGCCAACAGTGCCGGCCACAAGATGGGCCTGGGCCTCCAGGCTGGCCGCGGTCTCACTCAATTGAAAAGAGCGGATGGAGGATGTCCCGTACCAGGTAAAGGCCAGCAGGGCCGCAAGGGTGATCAGCAGCTGACTTGGGTACAGTTGCCAGATAAGACGTTTGTGATGCATGGGAATCCCCTTTCTTTAGTTGAAGTCAAACTACAAACTACAGCACTATAGCACGGGATTGTTAGAATATGATGAGCTGAGGAAAAATAATTTTGGACGCTTTCTCGGGAGGGTATTCGACAACTTCATCAGCACGACAAATCGGGGATCCGACTTGTCGTGCTGAAGGGCCAGCTTTTTCTCTTATTCTTTCCAGTCCGGACGGATATGGAGCTCTGTCAGCTGCTTCCTGGCCACAGAAGCCGGGGCGTCCGTGAGCGGACAGGTTGCCTTCTGGGTCTTGGGGAAGGCAATGACGTCGCGGATGGAATCGCTGCCGGTGATCAGCATCATCAACCGGTCAAGCCCAAAGGCCAGGCCGCCATGGGGCGGGGCTCCGAACTCCAGGGCCCGGAGCAGGAAGCCGAATTTGTCCATGGCCTCTTCTTCACCAATGCCCAGGACCGAAAGCACCCGGCTCTGCATGGCCCGCTGATGAATGCGCATGGAGCCGCCGCCGATTTCGGTGCCGTTCAGGACCAGATCATAGGCCCGGCTGTAGACGGAACCCGGATCACTCTCCAGTTTGGCCTCGTCTTCTTCCTTGGGCGCGGTGAAGGGATGATGCAGGGCCTGATACCTTTTTTCCCGTTCATCATACTCCACCAGGGGAAAATCAGTGACCCAGACAAAGTTGAAGACATCCGTCTTCAGCAGACCGAGGCGCCTGGCCAGCTCCAGCCGCAGTTCCGAGAGCACCTGCAGGACCACCGGTTTTTTATCGGCGCCGAAGAAGAGGAGATCACCCTCCCGGGCATCAAGGGCCAGGCCCATGGCTGCCCGTTCCTCATCGCTGAAGAACTTGGCAATGGGCGACTGCCACTCGCCATCCGCCTTCATCTTCACCCAGGCCAGACCCTTGGCCCCGAACTGGGCCACGTATTCGGTCAGATCATCGAGATCCTTGCGGGAGAAGGTGGCGCAGCCCTTGGCATTGATGGCGCGCACGGTTCCGCCCTCGTCGGCAATGGCGCGGAAGACCTTGAAGCCGCAGGTGCGGGCGATTTCAGTGAGATCGGTCAGTTCAAGGCCGAAACGGGTATCAGGCCTGTCCGTGCCAAAACGGCTGACCGACTCGTCATAGGTTATCCGGCCAAAGGGAGGGGCCAGATCAAGGTCCAGGGTATCCTTGAAGAGTTTGGCGATCATCCCCTCGGTGATCCTGATGATCTGCTCCTCATCGACAAAAGAGAGCTCCATATCGATCTGGGTGAATTCCGGCTGCCGGTCGGCCCGCAGATCCTCATCGCGGAAACACTTGACGATCTGGTAATAGCGGTCCATGCCCGCCACCATCAGCAGCTGTTTGAAGAGCTGCGGCGACTGGGGCAGGGCATAGAACTTGCCGGCATTGACCCGGCTGGGCACCAGATAATCGCGGGCCCCCTCCGGGGTGGAACGGGTGAGCATGGGGGTCTCAACCTCAAGAAAGTCGTTGTCGTTGAGATAGGTGCGGATGGACTGCACCGCCTTGTGCCGCATGACCAGCTTGGCCGCCATGGCCGGACGCCTGAGATCCAGATAGCGGTATTGCAGACGGAGGGTCTCGGAGATCTCCGTCTCCTCATCGAGCGGAAAGGGCGGGGTCTCGCTGGTGTTCAGAATCCGCAGTTCATCGACAATGATCTCGATTGCGCCCGTCGCCAGCTTGGGATTTTCCATACCCGTAAGCCGGGGCGTCACCCTGCCCCGCAGGGCAAGCACCCACTCACTGCGGAGCTGATGGGCCTTGGCATGGACTTCCGGGTTGATCTCCGGATTAAAGACCACCTGGGTCAGGCCATGGCGGTCACGCAGATCAATAAAGATGACGCCGCCATGATCGCGCCGACGCAGCACCCAGCCCATGAGCACAACTTCCTCACCAATATTTCCCTTGCCCAGATCGTTGCAGGAATGGGTCCTGCATAAATTTCCCATTGATTCCATGAGGTTCTCAAATAGAAGTAAAAGTTTTATAAAAAATGAAATTTCAAGAAGTTGTAAGTTGTATCAGAGCCTGCACCGTTGCCGCCTGCTCCTGCAACACGAGCTCCTGCTGTTCCTTGGTGGCCATGTTCCTGAGTACAGCCCTGCCTGCGGCCATTTCATCCTCTCCCAGGATCAGGACATGGCCTGCGCCAAGCTTGTCCGCCTGTTTCATCTGACTCTTCAGGCTCCTCCCCTCCAGGTCCATGGCCACCCGCACCCCGCACGTGCGCAGTCCATGGGTCAGACCGAAGGCATAGCGCAAAGGCCCTGCGCCAATACCGGCCACAAAGAGCTCGACCCCTGAAGAGGGGGCCTGCGCCTCTTGCTGCTGCAGCAGGAGGACAAGACGCTCCATGCCGACGGCAAAACCGATACCTGGCACCGATGGCCCGCCCAGCTGTTCGACCAGCCCATCATAGCGGCCACCGGCCCCAACCGCGGCCTGGGCGCCCAGATCACCGGTGATGAATTCAAAGGTGGTGCGGGTATAATAATCCAATCCGCGCACCATGAATTTATTCAGGGTGTAGTTCACACCCAGCTGGTCAAGGCCCTCCTGGACTCCGCTGAAATGATCCGCACAATCTCCACAGAGATGATCCTGCAGAGAGGGGGCCTCCAGCACCTGCTCCCGGCACTTTGGGTTTTTACAGTCAAGAACCCGCAGGGGGTTGGTACTGCTCCGCCTCTTGCAGTCATCACAGAGGGCCTGATGACGGTCAGCAAGGAAGGCCAGAAGACTGGTGCGGAACCCGGGACGGCAGACCGGACAGCCCAGGGAATTCATTTCCAGGCTGACAGAGAGGCCCAGTTCCGCCAGCAGCATGGCGCCCATGGCCATCATCTCGGCATCAACGCGCGGACTGGCTGAGCCCAGCACCTCCACGTCCATCTGATGAAACTGGCGGAGCCGCCCCTTCTGCGGCCGTTCATGGCGGAACATAGGGCCAATGGTAAAGAGACGCTGCACCGGTTTCTGCACATGCAAGCCATGCTCGATATAGGCCCGCAGCAGCGAGGCCGTGGCCTCGGGCCGCATGGTCACCTGCTTGTCGACAAAGGTGTACATT
Organism: uncultured Pseudomonadota bacterium; assembly: GCA_963776835.1. Lineage (GTDB taxonomy): Bacteria > Desulfobacterota > Desulfobulbia > Desulfobulbales > Desulfocapsaceae > UBA2270. The sequence continues at coordinate 13,565 of CAVZOB010000003.1, read as the reverse complement.
TCCTTTTCAACGATATCCGTTGCCTCGCCAATGGCGCGGGCAAAGAGGTCGGTCTTTTCGAGGATGGGCAGTCTGATCTCTGAAAAATTAAAGCGGCCAAAGATATCACGGGCCACGGCCTCCAGCCGCTGCCACAGTTCCACCTCTCCGGGCAGTATGTCTTTAAAGCCGTTCAGGGCTTTTATATTCACAGGCCGATCCTCCAGATCCTTCACATTTGTCACCGACAACCGAATCAGTTCCTTGAAAAAATTAAATTAACCACAATTATTAACCGTAATTCCGGGAAAAAGTCAAGGATGGTGCGGCGGGCCCTCGCAGATTCGCCCTAAAAGCGGTAATTGAGACGGAATAATCTCTCTTGCCCCCACCCAACTCACTTTCCTGCAATTTAGAGCGGCGATGCTTGACAAAACATGGTAAGCAGTGCATTATATTTGCTGGCTTATCAGACTATCTGTTACAGGAGTTTCTTACGCACATGAAGTTACCACCACTGAAAATTGCAAATCTGACGGCCACAGTCCCCCTGATCCAGGGCGGCATGTCCATCCGTGTTTCCACCTCCGCCCTGGCCGCACCCGTCGCCAATTGTGGCGGCATCGGGGTGATCGGCGGCTCCGGCATCCCCACTGAGGAGCTGAAGGCCGATATCCTCAAGGCCAAGGCCAATACCAACGGCATTGTGGCGGTCAACATCATGTACGCCATGAAGGATTTCTACAATCTGGTAATGAGCTCCATTGAAGTCGGTGTCGACATGATCATCACCGGCGCCGGATTTTCCCGCGACATCTTCAAGATTGGCCGCGAACACAATACCCCCATTGTCATGATCGTCTCTACCCCTGGTCTCGCCAAACTCGCTGAAAAACTGGGGGCGGCAGCCATTATTGTCGAGGCCTGCGAGGCCGGAGGACACCTGGGCACCGATCGCCCCCTGCGCGAGATCTTCCCCCCGATCCGGGACGTGGTCACCAAGGTTCCGCTCATTGCCGCCGGCGGCATCACCAATGGCTATGAAATGGCCGAGATGATGGACAAATACGGCGCGGACGGCATCCAGATAGCCTCCCGTTTTGTGCTCAGCGAGGAGTGCGATGTGGCGGACAGCTTCAAGCAGACCTTTCTCAATGCCGAAAAAGAGGACATAGTCCTCACCTCGTCTCCCGTAGGCCTGCCCGGCCGGGCGATCAGCACCCCCTTTATTCAGGCCATGGCCAGGGGCGAAGACCTCTCCACCAAAAGATGTGATTACAAGTGCCTGAAAAAATGCGACCACCATTACTGCATCAGCGAACGACTCAGGATGGCCAGAGATGGCAATGTCCAGGAAGGACTGGTCTTCTCCGGGGCCAATACCTACAAGATGAAAGAGATCCTGCCCGTTGCCGAGATCTTCCGCCAATTTGTGACCCAGGCCGAATCCGTTTATAAGGAAGGGCGCGGCTTCACTCCTGCGAGCTGAGGCACCGCCTACGACCTTATGTCCAATCCAAAAATAAAAACTGAAAAAAAAGCCGCGACGTCACCTCCTGCAACGTCCTGCATTCTTGCACTCGGCGAGCATCCCATCACCCGCGGCATGCTTGACGACGACGCCCTTTTAGTGCTGCGGAAACTGCATGATGCCGGATTCTCCGCTTATCTGGTTGGCGGCGGGGTTCGAGATCTCTACCTGGGCAAGACTCCCAAAGATTTCGATATCAGCACCAACGCGCACCCCGGCCAGATCCGCAAGATCTTCCGCAACAGTGTGACCATCGGCCGCCGGTTCCGGCTGGTTCAGGTCTTCTTTCGCCATGGCAAGAACATCGAAGTTTCCACCCTCCGTTCTCTCAGTGAATTTGATCTGGACGGCCCGGAGACTGTGCTGGCCCCCAATAATACCTTTGGCACTGTGGAAGAAGATGCCCAGCGAAGGGATCTGACCATCAATTCCCTGTTCTACGAGATAGAAAACAACACCATCCTCGATTACGTGGGCGGCATTGACGACCTGAACCACGCCATCGTCCGCATCGTCGGCGACCCCGACAAGCGAATCAGCCGCGATCCGGTGCGCATGCTGCGGGCCATCCGCCATGCCGCCCGCGTCCACTTCACCATCGAGCAACAGAGCTGGCAGGCCATCTGCAGACACCACCACGAACTCACTCTCTGCCCTCCATCCCGTCTGCGGGACGAGCTCTACAAAGACCTGCACAGCGGATCACTCCTGAGCTGGTTTCATCTCGCGGCTGAGTCCGGCCTGTTTGGCAGTATCCTGGCCCCCTATATGGAAATCCTGGACTCGGACCCCTCGTGCAAGGGACAACTGATCAACCTGTTTACCGTTGTCGATCGAATCTCCACCAAGATGACGGAAGAGCAAGCAGGACAGCGGCTGCCGAATGAATTCCTGCTTGCCCTGCTGCTGCTCCCCTGGATCAACTCCCACTTTGATTTCATCAAGGCGGAGCTGAAAGGCTCAGCGGCCTATCAGTTCAGCAAACAACTGCGGGCCATCCTTGATCTGAAAATCGGCACCCAATTGAATCTGCCCCGCGCCACCCGCCAGGAGATTGTCAGCCTCATTGGCAGCCTGCCCATCTTCCTCGAACACCAGGAAAAAAGTTCCTGGCCGCAATGGCTGACCCGGAAAAGCTACTTTAAAAACAGTCTGCTCTTTTATCATTTTTACCTGGAATCCATTGGCGGACCGCCCGTTCCCGACAGCCTGCTGAACATTACCCCTCTTCCCATCCCTGTGGCCAAGCCACGCCCCAGCTCTAGCGGAAAACGTTCTTCCCGGCCGGGAATTTCCGGGCCGGCCTATACCTCTGATGCCCCCGGCGGTATCTTCGGTTTCAAAAAACCAACCCCTGCCAAACCCAAAAAGAGCAAATCCTGAGTTTCCCCTTCTCCTCTCCTCTGTAAGCAATCCGAGCGAAGATATTGATCAATATTAGTGATCAATATAAAATAAAAATTTATCTTCCGTTCCTTGACAAGAAGCGCTGTCGTCACATATCATCAATATTATTGATTGAATTTCTGTTTCCGGTTCCATAAGCCGCTTTAAAAAATAAAGCGGCCATCTGGATGTTAAAAACGGCACGAGGAGGATGATATGACAGACACAGCACAGAGGACGGATCTGGATCTACAAGTCAACCGCCGCAGTTTTCTCAAGGGCTGTACCATGGTGGCGGCGGCGCTTGGCATCTCCGAGGCCATGATCCCCAAACTGTTGGAAGCGGCCACCTCCGCGCAAAGACCGCCGGTGATCTGGCTGCACTTTCAAGAATGCACCGGCTGTACCGAGAGCCTGCTCCGGGCCTCCCATCCCGATATCGCCCGCCTGATCCTTGAGATCATCTCCCTTGATTACCATGAAACAGTGATGGCGGCAGCCGGTCACCAGGCGGAAAAAAGCCTCCATGACACCCTGGACAACCATGCGGGAAAATTCCTCTGCGTGGTTGAGGGCGGCATCCCCACCAAGGACAAGGGCATCTACTGCAAGATCGCCGGCCGCACCGCCGTTGATATCCTGGCGGAAGTGGCGCCCAAGGCCGCAGCCATCATTGCCATTGGCAATTGCGCCACCTTCGGAGGCATTCAGGCCGCAGCCCCCAATCCCACCGGAGCCGTAGGGGTCCGCGATCTGGTCTCGGGGACACCGGTGATCAACGTCTCCGGCTGTCCGCCCAATCCTATTTCCTTTCTGGGCACCGTTCTCCACTATCTGACCTTCAACCGCCTGCCGATAACCGACCAGCTGGGCCGGCCTCTTTTCGCCTATGGCCGCCGGATTCATGACCATTGCGAACGACGGGCCCACTTTGATGAGGGACGCTTTGCCGAGCAGTTTGGTGATTTTGGCCACCGGAACGGCTACTGCCTCTACAAGCTCGGCTGCAAGGGACCGGAGACCTTTAACAACTGCCCGGCAGTCCGCTTCAATGATGTCGATGTCTGGCCGGTCAGCTGCGGCCACGGCTGCATTGGCTGCAGCGAGCCCCATTTCTGGGACACCATGACCCCATTCTATGAACGGCTGCCAAATGTCAAGATCCCTGGAATCGGCAGTACTTCCGTTGACACCACCGGTAAAGTAATTCTTGGGGTTGCCGCAGCCGCCGTCGGCATCCATGCCGCCGTCGGTATCGGCAAGAGGATAAGCAAAGGCTCCAGGGACGAAAGAAAAGAAGACCTATGAGCATTCAGCTTTTTTTGACTACCCGGCAGACTTGTTCCTTATGTACAAGACCCGCTGCCTCTGACATAAAACCTGATTGCTGACCGCCTGAATACTGAAAAAAAGGGAGGAGTAAACCCATGGCCGAACGAATCACCATTGACCCCATTACCAGGATCGAGGGTCACTTACGGATAGATGCTGAAGTGGATGGCGGGAAAGTTACCAAGGCCTGGTCTTCAGGTCAGATGTGGCGCGGCATTGAAATCATTCTCCAGGGACGCGACCCCCGGGATGCCTGGCTCTTCACCCAGCGTATCTGCGGAGTCTGTACCACCGTCCATGCGCTGGCCTCGGTACGGGCCGTCGAAAACGCCCTCAAACTCGAGATCCCCCTGAACGCCCAGTATATCCGCAATATTGTCATGTCGATCCATGCCCTGCAGGATCATATTGTCCATTTTTATGTCCTGTCGGCCCTGGACTGGGTGGACGTGGTCTCGGCGCTGTCTGCCGACCCCGTCAAGACCGCTGCCCTGGCCGGGAGCATTTCTTCCTGGCCCAACAACAGCGTCAAACGGTTCAAGGCCGTCCAGGAAAAACTGCAGGGGATTGTTGACAGTGGCCAGCTTGGCCCCTTTGCCAACGGCTACTGGGGACATCCGGCCATGACACTGCCGCCCGAGGCCAATCTGATGGCGGTTGCCCATTATCTTGAAGCCCTTGATTATCAGCGCAAGGCCACCCAGGCTCTCGGTATCATCTCCGGTAAAAACCCCCATATCCAGAATATGTCCGTGGGTGGCGTGACCACCGCCCTCAACCCGGACAGTGACTCCGCCATCAACATGGAACGGCTCTACTGGATCAAACAACTGCTCGGTGAGGTGCGGGGATTCATCCAGCAGGTCTATCTGCCCGATGTGGCGGCCATCGGTGCCCTGTACAAAGACTGGCTCCCCTATGGCGCCGGAGTCACCAATTACCTGGCAGTACCCGACATGGTTCTGGACACCAAGGCCACCAAGTTCGACCTGCCCGGCGGCACCATCATGAACGGTGACCTGAGCACCGTCAAAGCCATCAGCAGCTTTAACGATGCATATTTTCGCGACAATGTGGTCGAAAACATCTCCCATGCCTGGTACAAAGGCGACTGGACCAAACATCCCTACGATGAAGAGACCGTCCCCGAATACACCGAATTCCAGGATGATGGCAAATACACCTGGCTCAAGGCCCCGCGTTTTGCCGGTCAACCGATGCAGGTCGGGCCCCTGGCCCAGATGCTGGTCGGTTATGCCCAGGGACACCAGGAAATCATAAAAAATGTGGATAACGCCCTGGGCCTGGTCAGTTCCGTGGCCGGGGTCACAGTTGGCCCCGAGGTCCTGCACTCCACCCTGGGCCGGCATGTGGCCAGAGCCGTTCGCGCCTCCATGCTTGCCGATCTGTCCCTGAAGCACTGGGAACTGCTGGTGGATAATATCGGCAAGGGTGACCTTACCATCTTCAACAAACCCACCTTCCCCAAGGGCGAGCAACGAGGTTTTGGAATACACGAAGCGCCGCGCGGGGCGCTCTCCCACTGGATTGTAATCCAGGACGGCAAGATCAAGAACTATCAGTGTGTGGTGCCATCCACCTGGAACGCCGGCCCCCGAGACAAGGAAGGGCTGCCCGGCCCCTATGAGGCATCGCTGGTCGGCAACCCCATTGCCGATGCCGCGCAACCGCTGGAGGTCTTGCGCACCATCCACTCCTTTGACCCCTGTATTGCCTGTGCCGTGCATATGCTTGATCCGGAAGGCAAAGAAACCATCAAGGTCAAGGCCCTGTAATCCATCTTCAGGAGAGGAGGCAATCATGATATATTATGAGAGACACTACGTCTGGAGCATTTTGATGCGCCTGTATCACTGGTCTTTTGTCAGCGCCGTTGTCGCGCTGGTTATCACCGGCTTCTACATCAACTCGCCGTGGGCCCAGACCACCCTGGAAGGCACCGGCCTCTATCCCATGCTCTCCATACGCAATATTCACGGACTTGCTGCCTATCTGTTCACCTCGGCAATTCTGGTCAGACTGTTCCTCCTGCTCTTTGGCAATCGTCATGAACGCATCCTGGAGATGTTGCCTGTCACCTCGCGTAATACCAGAAATGTGTCCACTACACTCAGCTCTTACAGCTACCTGCAGGACTTTCACGATGAAGAACGTCTGGGCCACAACGTCGTGGGCGGCATGACCTATGTCCTGACCATGATCGCTGCCCTTTTTCAACTGGCCAGCGGTTTTTACCTGCGTCTGCCGGAAAACGCTTTCTGGCAGAAATGGGGCGTGATTCTCTTTGGCACGCAGCAACATGCCCGTTTTATCCATCATAGCCTGATGTGGTATTTCATCATCTTTGCCCTTATCCATATCTATCTGGTGATATGGAATGACCTTTGGATCCCGGATGGAATCACCTCCTCCATCTTTACCGGCTACAAATTCAGGCCACGCAGGATTAAATGACAGCTCTGTCCTCCCTCGGGACAGAGCCGCATTCTCTTCCACAGGAAAGAAAAGGGGTGGAGCTCACTGTTCAAGGCACCGTTCAGGGTGTGGGTTTCCGCCCTTTCGTTTATCGTCTGGCCAAACGATTCAAGATAGGCGGAACCATTGCCAACACCGATCAGGGAGTCGTAATTCAGGCTGAGGGCCTGACCGCCGATCTTGACTGCTTCCTGCGAGCCCTGACCGATGATGCCCCTCCTCTGGCCCGCATCTCCGCCATCACCCAAAAAAGACTGCCGGCAGTTACCGACAGACAGACCTTCACCATTCTTAAAAGCAGCAGCGAGCACGCCGGCCAGACCATGATCCCGGCCGACATCGCCCTCTGTGCCGATTGTTTGCAGGAACTTCTGGATCCGGCAGACCGGCGCTATCGCTACCCTTTTATCAACTGCACCAACTGCGGTCCTCGCTTTACCATCGTCAGCTCCATCCCCTATGATCGCCCCGGAACCTCCATGCACTCCTTTCCACTATGCAGGAGCTGCCAGGCCGAATATGACGATCCCGACAACCGCCGTTTTCATGCCCAGCCCAATGCCTGTCCCCAATGCGGGCCGCAGATCAGCTGGCACGCAGCCACTGGTGAAAACCTCGACTGCCATGACCCCATAACTGAAACTATCCAGGCCCTTAACAATGGTTCTATTGTTGCTATCCGTGGGATGGGCGGTTTCCACCTGGTGATTGATGCCGGCTCCGAAGCCGCAGTGGCACAACTCCGCAGGCGAAAACAACGGAGGAGCAAACCCTTGGCCATCATGGTGGCCGACCTTGAGGCTGCAGGCAGGATCTGTCACCTTTCTCCTGTGGCCAGCCAGACCCTTACCAGCCCACCCCACCCCATTGTCCTGCTGCCCGAAAAAGAGACGGCTTCTCTTGCCGCCAATCTGGCTCCGGGCATGGGAGAGATCGGGATCATGCTGCCCTACACCCCACTGCACCACCTGCTGTTCGCCACCCCCGGCTGTCCGCAGGCCCTGGTCATGACCAGCGGCAACCGGAACGGGGAGCCGCTGTGCACCGGCAATGGTGAGGCAGTAGCGCGCCTTGGCGATATCGCCGATTTTTTTCTCCTGCACAACCGCGAGATCGTGACCCGGATTGACGACTCCGTTGTCCGCCTCATGCAGGGCAGCCCCAGAGTCCTGCGCCGCGCCCGGGGATATGTGCCGAATCCCATCCCGCTTACCCATGTCTCTCAATTCCTGCCGCCTCTGCTTGCCTGCGGCAGCGGCCTGAAGAACACCTTCTGCCTGGTGCGGGACGATATGGCCTTTATCAGCCAGCACATTGGCGATCTTGCCAATCTGGAATCACTGGCTTTTTTCAAAGAAAGCATCTATCATTTCCAAGAGCTGCTGGAGACCCGGCCGCAACTCGTTGTCTGCGACCTCCATCCTGATTATCTGAGCAGCCGACATGGGCTGGATCTGGAACGGGAGCTGGGCCTGCCGCGGATCCTGGTCCAGCATCACCATGCCCATGCCGTGGCCGTGATGGCCGAACATGGGTTGCAGGATCCAGTCCTGGCCATTATCCTGGACGGCACAGGCCTTGGTCCCGATGGTACCATCTGGGGCGGAGAGATCCTGGAGGTGACGCGCACCGATTGTATCCGGCGCGGCTGTCTGGCACCCCTGCCCCTGCCGGGTGGCGATGCCGCCGCCGAGCAACCATGGCGCATGGGGCTTGCGGCCCTGTATCACACCTTTGGCGAAGCCGGGCTGCAGCCATCCCGCCTGCCGGCCGCACTTCTGGGCGTCGCGGAAGAGAAAAGGGCAGCCGTCCTCGCCATGATGCAGAGCGGATTCAACAGCCCGCTCACCACAAGTTGCGGGCGAATATTTGATGCGATAGCAGCGCTGCTGGGCATCCGCCTTGACTCCGATTTTGAGGGTCAGGCCGCGATGGAGCTGGAGGCCATCGCCCTCCAATGGCAGGGGCCAGAAGAACACAGACAAAGAGCAGAGGAGCCAGCGGCAGAGAACGGACTCTTCATCATCGACAGCAGCCCGTTCATCCGCAGAATGCTCCGTGACCTGCAGGCCGGGAAATCAATTCCCGAGCTGGCCATGGGGTTTCACTCATGGCTGATCGACAGTTTTGCCATCACCATCAACAGGCTTGCGGCCACCAGCGGTATCCGTACCGTCGTGCTCTCCGGTGGCTGCCTGCAGAACAGGATTATCATGGAAGGTCTTTTTCAGGCCCTGGAACAGGACGGTTTTCAGGTCTTCACCGGCCAGGAAGTGCCGGTGAACGACGGGGGAATCTCCCTGGGTCAGGCAGTTATTGGAGGATTACGCTATGTGTCTGGCAATACCCATGCAGGTCATTGAGATCAGAGGCGACGCCGATGATTTTCTCACGGAACAGGTCGCCGTGGTCGACGCCGACGGCATCCGCCGGGAGACCCGTCTCGATATCGTTGACCGCTGGCCACGGGTTGGCGACTATCTCATCATCCACGCCGGCTTTGCCATCCACACCCTTGACCCCGGCGAGGCGGAGATCAATCTGAAACTGATGCGGGAAATGGCCGAGGGGCTATCCCGGACAGATGGCGCTGGGCAATAAATATATGGGAAGTGTCCCTAATTATCCCAACGATCAATTCTGGGTGAACGCCAGCGGTAATTTTTTAGATATTTGTGTAATGGAATGGTGCAAGCTTTTCGGTGATGCTCGTGGTGCACATTATTGGAAGAAACTGATATCTAAACCAGACGAATTTTTTGGTGGTCTATGAATGAGACCAAAATAACAGAAGCAGAGTTTGATGAGTATATAAAAGGGATGCGCACATATCGAGATAAATTTGTCGCTCATCTAGATTCCGAAGAGACAATGCACATTCCAAATCTTGATGTCGCGCGGAGTACTGCGTCCTATTTGTACGACTATCTCCTGGCGAATGAAGATGAGGGCAGCTACTTTGCCGACGCGCCAAGAAAGGCGTCAACTCTTTATGAAAAGTATCTGAAGGAAGGAAAGTCGGTATACGGCCAATGAGCATGCGCAACATAACAAGGAAATTCACTCGGACATCAAAAAGCGGCGCCCCGCGTTCCTCGTCGCTCTGCTTTTTGCCGCCGGAAGAAAATGGGGAAAGAACTATTTAATTCTCAGATTTTAAAATCTAGTAAAAGGAAACTAATAACATTTCCCTAATTCCAAAAATTTGTGGGAAGTATCCCTAATTTTCTTCTCATCTTCCCTGTGCAAATTACACGTCCCGATTGATGGAAAATGTTGCATACTTATAAGAAAAAGGAGGAACCAGTATGAAAAGAAGCGAAACAGCAAAGTACCTGGTTGCGGCACTCATGCCTTTAGTCATCCAATTCGCCCCGGTTGCCGGACAATGCGATGAGGTCGTTCTCGCGAATGGGGATCGATTGACTGGAACGATTGTTGATTCATTGGAAGGCACCTTGACCCTTAAGACAAGCTACTCCGAACCAATCCACCTCCAGGCGAACCAAATCAAGTCAATCACATCAGACAGTGCGGTGGAAGTAAAGACCACTGGCGGTGAAATCCTGAAAGGTAAACTGTCTTCAACTGGCGATGGCAACCTGCAGGTAGGGCCTGTCGATGGAAGATCCGCAGCTACAGTTCCCCTGCAGCAGGTAGCTGCCCTGAATGCCCCTGCGGTGGCTTGGCATGGCAGCGTAACTGCTGGAGGTACCATGCAAAGTGGCAATACCGACAAATCTTCTTCCGCCATCAGCGCCGAAGGAATCAGAAGAAGCGAGATGGATAGGATCACCTTGCGCGGCCTGTATAACAGTGGAAAGGACGATGGCGTCCGCACTGCAGAGAACTTTTACGGTGAGCTTAAATACGACTATTTTTTTACAAAAAAATGGTACGCTTACCTGGGCACCGATATGTTGATAGATCAATTCAAGGATCTCAATCTTCGCTATTCCATCGGTCCCGGTGTTGGCTATCAGGTGTGGGAAGAAGAAAAGATGGCCTTGGGTCTTGAGGCAGGTGTTGCTTACTTCAACGAAGATCACGATATAGGAGAGGACAACAGCTGGATGGCCGCCAAGCTCGGCGCAGACTTCCGTTACCTGCTTTGGAAGAATCTTCAGTTTAGCGACAGGCTGGCAGTCTACCCATCGTTGGAGTCTTTGAGCGACTTTCAAGTACGGAACGAGGCTGGTCTCAGCACTACCTTGGCAGGGAATTGGTCACTTAACTTTCTAAACATCTACGAGTACACGAGTACCCCTACACCTGGCTTCAAAAAAAACGACGTTACCTGGGTAGTCGGTCTACAGTACGGTTTTTAGCCCACTTTCTTTATCATGTGATTGATCTCGGGAGAGAGGATTGTCATTGCGAACGTGACCAAGGCAACATTATTCGAATCATAAATCTGTCACGATGCGGTTGAGCGAAGATGATGGCCGATAAAAAAGACGTCCCCTATCAAAGTCTCATCAATCTTTTTGGCGAGACTGTGTTGCAAGTCATAGAAAGATTGATATTTCCTGGCAAACGACGCCCTGATCCTTTATTCATGCGGAACACGCTCAAAACGGCGCGAAGGATATACGAAGAGGAATGCGTATCAAAAATATCAACCAAGCGGAGTGGGGTGTCTGGCTGAGATGCCGGAACATGTTGGGGTGTATAAATTTCGCCTCGGATAACAGTGGTCTGTGCCCTATTGTCCCCATATGGGAAATTTGAAATGAGCCTGACAGAACAAAATCCTCTGTTTTCTGCTGTCGCGCAGATTATTCATGAAGCTCGGAAGCGCTCCTATAGCACCGTCAATACCATTCTTTTGGCAACATATTGGCAGATCGGCCAGTTGATCTGTGAGGATGAACGACAGAAGAGGGAAAGGGGACAGATCTATTTTTCGTGAAACTCAACAGGCATAAGCCGTTCCAATGAATAAGGATAGATTGTGAGCACGCAGCGATCCACAATCTATCCTTATTCGTTATGTGTATGAAAACTTGCCGTTTTGAATGCCATCCTTCCATGCTGGGGAGGGGTTAAAAAAAGAGATGAAAAATAAATGAAAGAATCAGAAGCAGCAACCCGTAAAAAAAGGATTGATCAAAAACTCAAATCTTCATTATTGAATTGGACAATTATTCATAATGATACGGTAAAAGATTTATCAAAACTTACCCGGCATGCAGTTGAGGAATACCCAACTGAAACGGGTCCTGCTGATTACGCTTTGTTTGTGGATGGTAAACTGCTCGGTATTATTGAGGCGAAGAAAATAGCTGTTGGTGCCGAAAATGTACTTGAACAAGCAAAACGCTACTCAAGAAGCGTTCCAAATACAATAGGAGAATGGCGAGAATATAAAGTTCCCTTTATGTATTCAACCAATGGTGAATTGATATTCCATCTTGATGTGAGAGGAAAAGAGAACATCTCTTATGAAATACTTGATTTTCATTCTCCACAAGCAATGCTGGAGAGGTTTAACCGAAATACACAAGCTGCCGAGGCTTGGTTTCAAGAGAGGCCCGTCAATGAAATTACCCGCCTAAGGCCGTATCAAATTGAAGCTATTGAGGCCATCGAAAAAGGAGTGTGTGAAGGTAAAATGCGTATGCTCCTGGCTATGGCAACCGGTACGGGTAAAACCTTTACCCTTGTTTCTTCCATATACAGGTTTTTAAAATCGGGATACGCAAAAAGAATCTTGTTTCTTGTAGATAGAAGAGCTTTGGCTGCTCAAACGATCTCGGCGATTTCTGCCTTTGATACACCCGAAGGCTTAAAGCTCGATAAGGACTATGAAGTCTACAGCCAAAAATTTAAACGGGAAGATTTGGATGATAATACCACCTTTAATCCGCAAGTACTCCCTGAAGAATATTTAACAAATCCACAAGAGAAACACACCTTTATTTATGTATCAACCATACAGAGAATGGCCATTAATTTGTTGGGTAAAGAAGCTGTCAGCGATTTTGAATATGATGTAGAGGCCAAAAAACTGGATATACCAATTAATGCCTTTGACATCATTATTGCCGACGAGTGCCATCGGGGTTATTCCGCAAAAGAAACTGGCAAATGGAAATATGTATTGGACTACTTTGATGCGGTAAAAATCGGGCTTACTGCCACGCCTGCAACGCATACATTGGCGATGTTCAAAAACAAAGTCTATACCTATAGTACTGAGCAGGCTGTTCTGGACGGTTATCTTGTCGATTATGATGCAGTAAAAATCAAATCCGATATTCATATAAACGGTGCATTCCTCAAAGAAGGTGAACTTGTCGGCGAAATAGATAGGGGCACAGGCGCAGAAAAACTTGACGAGCTTGAGGATGAGAGAGAGTTTGGAGCAAATGAAATAGAAGCAAAAATCACTTCACCGGATAGCACTAAAAAAATCATCACTGCCATCAAAAAGTACACGGATAAACACGAAGAAGAATATAATCGCTTTCCTAAAATGTTGATATTTGCGGTGAATGACCTGCCCCATGTTTCCCATGCCGATGAAGTTGTGCGTACTTGCAAAGAAATCTATGGGAAGGGTGACGATTTTGCCATGAAAATAACCGGTAGTCCCACAGTAGACCGGCCATTGCAAAAAATTCGACAATTCAGAAACAGGCCTGAGCCAAAAATTGTGGTTACCGTCGATATGCTAACCACTGGCGTTGATATACCAGCTATTGAAATGGTTGTATTTATGCGGATGGTTAAGTCGCGTATCCTTTGGGTGCAAATGCTGGGACGAGGCACACGGTTATGTCTCGAAATCAATAAAGAAAAATTCACTATTTTTGACTGCTTTGATGGTTCGCTTATA